>NZ_JBIUBJ010000010.1:265556-313785 GCF_044547985.1 Nonomuraea sp. NPDC052265 | reverse complement strand
ACCGTCGTCCCCTTCATCGCCTACATGGCCACCTGGACCGGCTGGTTCGCCTCCGCCAACGGCTACGGCCGCAACTGGGACCAGGCCACCTCCTCGGGCCCCTTCTTCTTCCTGTTCGACTCCATGCGCTCCTGGATCCACTACCAGTGGCAGGTCTTCACCTTCCACAACGGGGTGCACGAGTATCACCAGTACATGTCCGACCCCTGGACGTGGCCGCTGCTCGTCCGCCCGGTGTCGTTCTACTACCCGGCGAACGTGCCGCCGTCGGCGTGCGGGGCCTCCTCCTGCGCGCAGGCGATCCACGGCGTCGGCACCCCGGCCCTCTGGTACGGCGCGCTGCTCGCGCTGGTGGGAACCGCCGTCCTGTACGCCAGGACACGCGACTGGCGGGCCGGGGCGGTGCTGATCGGGTACGCGATGGGCTGGCTGCCCTGGTTCTACTACGCCGTGGCCGACGACCGCACGATGTACCTGTTCTACATGCTCCCGGTCGTGCCGTTCATGGTGCTGGCGGTCGTGCTGATGGCCGGGCTCGTGCTCGGCCGGGCGGACGGGCCGCCCACGCGCAGGGCCGTCGGGGCGGCGTTCGTGGGCGCGTTCGCGATGATCGTGCTGATCAACTTCTGGTGGCTGCAGCCGGTGCTCACGGCCGAGACGGTCACGCAGACGCAGTGGTGGGCTCGGATGCTGATGCGCTCTTGGGTGACCGCCGCCCCCAAGTGACGCCCTTGCGCAGCGTGATGGCCGCCGCGACACAGGCCAGCGGGACGGCCGGCAGCACGTAGCGGTAGTCGAACTCGGCCGTCGCCGCCGGGGCCAGCAACAGCCCGAACGCCCCCAGCCAGGGCAGCGCCACCGGGCCGCCGAACCGGCGCCAGCGGACGACGATGCCGTACAGGCCGATCAGCATGATGCCGCCGAGCATGATGCCGCGTAGGTAGAAGACCTTCTGGTAGCCGCTCATGATGTCGGCCCACGGGTGGACGATCCTGGTCTCGGGCGGGCCCTGCTCGTAGCTGAACGCGTCGGTGTCGGTGTGGCCGCCCCCGTAGGAGGACCACTTCGGCAGCCGCTTGGGCCGCCCGGTGTCGTCGACCTCGTAATAGGGCTTGAACTGGTACATGTTGTACGTCGACTCGTCCGGGAAGCGCGGCCGTCCCCAGTGGAAGGAACGGAAGAAGTCGCGCGCGACCACCTTCAGATAGTCGCCCGGCTGGGACAGGATCGCCCGCGTGGCGAACGCGCTGGCCGCGTCGTTGGTGATGCCGCTGAACTTCTTGGCGATGCCCCACCGGTGGAGCACCTCGCCGGTGCCCGTGCCGTCGCCGTTGCCCTGGCCCCACAGGTACCACTGGGCGTAGTCCTTGCGCTGGTTGACCGGATCGTTGATGCACAGCAGGAGGAGCTGGACCTCCTTGTACTTGTCGATCTTCATCTTGCCGCAGTCGGCGAAGATCGCGGTACGCATGTAAAGGATCAGCCCGTCGCTGTTGGTCATAGCGAATTTTCCGTAATTTGTGGAAAACCAACCCATGTAAGTGAGGACGGGAAGCGCGCACGCCGCGATCACCGCCACGATCGGCCGCCACCCCGTGCGCTGGACGATCAGGTAGAGCACCACGAGCCCGAGGATCGGCATGCCGATCGACCGGGTCAGCCAGGTCAGCGCGAGCAGCAGCCCGACCACGATCCCGGCCCGCCAGGACAGCCGCCGCTTCCACAGCACCAGCGTCACCACGCCCACGACCAGCAGCGTGAACAGGGTGTCGGACATGACCATCTGCTCAAGCTGGATCTGGTAGGCGTCGAACAGCACCGGCGCCGCCGCCAGCGTCGCCCCCCACTTGGGCAGCGCGAACTTGCAGCGCAGCAGGGCGTAGATGAGCGCGGCCGCGGCCAGGCCCATCAGGTGTTGTGTGAAGATGGCCAGCGTGAAGCTGTGGAACGGCTTGAGCAGCATCAGCCAGAAGCTGTAGCCGTCGGGCCTGATCGGATGGGGCCTGGGGTGCAGCGCCACGTTGACGTACTCGTAGGAGTCGTTGAACCACATCGCCGGGCCGTAACCGAGCATGGTGATCAGCCGCAGCACGGCGCCGACGCCGAAGGCCACGGCGAACACGCGATGACGGCGCACCAGGGACAGCACGCGAGCTGTCCGGCCAGGAGCGGAGTGGTCCACAGGGGTAATCTCCGCGACGCTCACCATGCTGTAAAGAATGCCAGTCGTTTTTAGGTCTTGACCCGAGCACGCCGGGCACAGGGCATGATGGTTCACTGGAAGAGCCTTATTACTGAAGGGTTGAGACGTGGAACTGACGGTGGTCATGCCCTGCCTCAACGAGGCGGAGACCGTGGAAGTCTGTGTGCGCAAGGCTTTGGCGTGCATGGAGGAGCACGGAATCGAAGGGGAGGTCCTGATCGCCGACAACGGCAGCACGGACGGCTCGCAGCAGCTCGCTCGTGATGCCGGTGCCCGTGTCGTCCACGTCGACGAGAAGGGCTACGGCAACGCCCTCATGGGCGGCATCCGCGCCGCGCGCGGCAAGTACGTCATCATGGGCGACGCCGACGACTCCTACGACTTCACCTCGTTGCTCCCGTTCGTCGAGCAGCTCCGCGACGGCGCCGACCTCGTGATGGGCAACCGTTTCAAGGGCGGCATCGCCCCCGGCGCCATGCCCCCGCTCCACCGCTACCTGGGCAACCCGGTGCTGTCGTTCGTCGGGCGGCTGTTCTTCCCGTCCGCCATCGGCGACTTCCACTGCGGCCTGCGGGGTTTCCGCCGCGACTCGATCCTGCGCCTCCACCTCCAGACCGGCGGCATGGAGTTCGCCTCGGAGATGGTCGTCCGCTCCACGCTGTCCGGCCTCGACGTGCGCGAGGTGCCCACCACGCTCGCGCCCGACGGCCGTTCGCGCCCGCCGCACCTGCGCTCCTGGCGCGACGGCTGGCGCCACCTGCGCTTCCTGCTGCTCTACAGCCCCAAGTGGCTGTTCTTCTACCCCGGCGTGTTCCTGATGGTCCTCGGCCTGATCGCGGGCACGGCGCTGACGTTCGGCCCGGTGGAGATCGGCGAGCTGGCCTTCGACGTCGACACCCTGGTCGGGTCGTCGGCGCTGGTCGTGATCGGCTTCCAGGCGGCGCTGTTCGCGGTGTTCACGAAGGTCTACGCGGCCGAGGAGGGCTTCCTGCCCGAGTCGCGGCGGATCCGGAAGATCATCGACATCGTGACGCTGGAGAAGGGCCTCGTGGTCGGCGGCCTGCTGGCGCTGGCCGGTCTGGTCGGCCTGGTGATGTCGCTGGTCCACTGGCAGGTGCGCAGCTTCGGCGCGCTCGACCCGCGCGAGTCGCTGCGCATGGTCGTCCCGGCCGCCACGGCGCTCATCATGAGCTTCCAGACGATCTTCGCCTCGCTGTTCATCAGCATCCTGGGCATCCGCCGTACCAAGGAGAGCTCGATCGACGTGGCCGCCAAGGCGGCCGAGGAGGCCGCCGAGGCGGTCTCCCTGGAGGAGTCCAAGCGTTAGGGGCCTCCGCGTCCCCGGTGAGAGCCGGCGCCGGCCGTGTGCCGCCGCCGGCTCTCGCCTTTCCGCGCTGGGGTTGGGGGTTTGGACGAGGAGCAGGGCCGCGCCCCGTAGGCTTAGGTCATGTCCCAGCACATCTTGACCGCCGTCGCGTGGCCGTACGCTAACGGCCCCCGCCACATCGGGCACGTCTCGGGTTTCGGCGTGCCGTCCGACGTCTTCAGCCGCTATCAGCGGATGGCGGGCAACAAGGTGCTGATGGTGTCCGGCACCGACGAGCACGGCACTCCGATCCAGGTGCAGGCCGACAAGGAGGGCGTCAGCGCCCGCGAGCTGGCCGACAGGTACAACCGGGTGATCGCCGAAGACCTGACCGGTCTCGGGCTCTCCTACGACCTGTTCACCCGGACCACGACGAAGAACCACTACGCCGTCACGCAGCAGATCTTCAAGGGCCTGTACGACAACGGCTACATCTTCCCCAAGACCACGATGGGCGCGATCTCCCCCTCGACCGGCCGTACCCTGCCCGACCGCTACATCGAGGGCACCTGCCCCATCTGCGGCTACGACGGCGCGCGCGGCGACCAGTGCGACAACTGCGGCAACCAGCTCGACCCGATCCAGCTCATCAACCCCAAGAGCCGCATCAACGGCGAGGCCCCCGTCTTCGTCGAGACCGAGCACTTCATGCTCGACCTGCCCGCCTTCGCCGAGGTCCTGGGCTCCTACCTGCAGTCCAAGCAGGGCGAGTGGCGGCCCAACGTGCTGAAGTTCGCGCTCAACCTGCTCGGCGACCTCCAGCCCCGCGCGATCAGCCGCGACCTCGACTGGGGCGTGCCGATCCCGCTGGAGGGGTGGCGCGACCAGCCCAACAAGCGCCTCTACGTGTGGTTCGACGCGGTCATCGGCTACCTGTCGGCCTCCATCGAGTGGGCCCGGCGCTCCGGCGACCCCGACGCCTGGCGTCAGTGGTGGCAGAACCCCGACGCCCGCGGCTACTACTTCATGGGCAAGGACAACATCGTCTTCCACGCCGAGATCTGGCCGGCGATGTTGTTCGGCTACAGCGGCATCGGCGCGCGCGGCGGCTCGCCCGGCGGGCTGGGCGCGCTCGACGTGCCGTCCGAGGTGGTCTCCAGCGAGTTCCTGACCATGGAGGGCAAGAAGTTCTCCTCCTCCAGGCAAGTAGTAATTTACGTACGCGACTTCCTGGCGCGTTACGACGCCGACGCCCTGCGCTACTACATCGCCGTGGCCGGCCCCGAGAACCAGGACACCGACTTCACCTGGCAGGAGTTCGTCAACCGCAACAACGGCGAGCTCGTCGCCGCCTGGGGCAACCTGGTCAACCGGTCGATCTCGATGGCGTCGAAGAACTTCGGCGTCGTGCCCGAGGCCGGCGACCTGACCGACGCCGACCGGGCCATGCTGGAGCGCTCGCGCAACGCGTTCGCCCCCGTGGGCGCGGAGCTGGGCAGGTCGCGGTTCAAGAACGCGATCACCGAGGCGTTCGACGTCGTCCGCGAGGCCAACAAATACCTGGCCGAGCAGGAGCCCTGGAAGCTCAAGGACGACATCGAGCGGCAGAAGTCGATCCTGCACGTCGCCCTCCAGGTCGTCGACGACGCCAAGACGATGCTCACGCCGTTCCTGCCGGGCTCCTCCAACAAGGTCTTCGCGATGCTCGGCGGCGAGGGCGTCTGGGCGGGCATGCCGGAGATCCGCGAGGTCGACGAGGACGGTGGCACCCCCTACCCCGTCATCACCGGCGAGTACGACGGCGCGGCGCGCTGGGAGCACCGGCCGATCAAGCCGGGCACCCCGCTCGCGCCGCCCGTGCCGCTGTTCAAGAAGCTCGACCAGAAGGTCGTCGAAGAGGAGCTTGGCCGGCTGGCCGACTGAGGCCGTAGTCCTTGAGCGTGATGGCGGAGGCCGTCTTCCTGACGGACTTCGCCATCACGCCCTTCCACGGCAGATACGGCATGATCTTGTAGTTCTGGTTCATGAACCAGGCCATCAGCCGGCTCTCCGGCACCATGAACTTGCTGACGCCCACCGCCGACTTCTGGCAGCCGGTGGCGTAGCCGCGCACCTCCTGCTCGTAGCGGGCGAACGCGGTCCGGTGGTCGCCGCCCGCCGCGGCCAGCTCGCCCGCCAGCACGTGCGCGCCGACGAGGGCGAGGCCCGTGCCCATGCCCGACAGCGGCGACGGGCAGCAGGCGGCGTCGCCGATCAGCACCACCCGGCCCCGCGACCACGAGTCCAGGTGCACCTGGCTGGTCGAGTCGAAGTAGAAGTCGTCGGCCTCCCACATCTTCCGCAGCAGCGTGGGCGTCTCCCAGCCGACCCCTCGGTACGCCTCGGCCAGCAGCTCCTTCTGCCGGGTCACGTCCCGGCGGTCGTGCTCCAGCGGCGGGGAGCCGAAGTAGAACATGGCCTTGGCCTCGGTGTTGTTCCTGGCGCTGTAGAGGCCGACCGTCTTGCCGGGCGTGCTGTGGAGCAGGCCGGTGTGGTCGAGGTCCAGGTAGTTGTCGAGCGTGAACACCGCGCAGTAGAGCCCGAGGTGGCTGGTGACGGCGGCTTCCGGCGCGTCGAGGGCGAGCGAGCGCACGTTGGAGTGCAGGCCGTCCGCGCCCACCACGAGGTCGAACCTGCGCGTCGCGCCCCGCTCGAACGTCACCGTCACCCCGTCCGCGTCCTGGGCCAGGGAGGCGATGGAGTCGCCGAAGACGTACTCGGTGCGGTCCTTGGTGGCGTCGTAGAGGATGCGGGCCAGGTCGCCGCGCAGGATCTCGACGTCGCCGACGCTCGCGCCGGAGATCAGGATGTCCATGCCCCAGAGCCTGCCCGGGCCCGTTCAGCGCCCCCTCACCGTACGCTCACCGCCGCGCTCGGCCGCCTGCCCGCGTGCTTCAGCCCGTGGTCACCGGGGGGCCGAGCGGGGGTTCGGCCGGGAAGTCGTCCATCGAGCGCAGGGGGGAGGCGTCGATGACCTCCGCCGGGACGCCGGCCAGCATCAGGGCCTCCCGGTGGGAGAGCCGCGCGCCCGCCCGCCGCGCCCCCGCGTACGCCTGCTCACCCAGCGCCTCGCGCAGCCGCCGCGACAGCCCGGCGAGGTCGTCGTCCTCGGGCAGGTCGATGCCGCGGATCGCGATGGCGGCCCCGAGCAGCGTGGCCGCCGCCGCCGGGTCGTCGTCGGAGGCCAGTGCCGCCAGCGCCTCGATCGCCCTGACGCTCTCCGACAGCGCGCCCGACGTGACCGTGCTCTCCACCGCCCGCAGGTAGGAGGCCCGCGCCGCGGCCGCATCCCCCTCGGCCGCGGCCAGCCGCCCGAGCCCGACGAGCAGCCTGGCCATGTTCCCGGACGTCTTCACCCAGATCGGGTCGGATCGCCGCAACGCGTCCTCGTAGAGCTCGCGGGCCCGTGCCAGGTCGCCCTCGCGTACCGCCACGTCGCCCAGGCCGCGCAGGGCCGCGGGCAGGATCGTGCCGCCCGTACGCCCGGCCAGCTCGGCCGCGCGCTCGTAGTCGGCCCGCGCGCCGGCCAGGTCGTGCCTGATGCGGTAGTCGCCCCGGTTGCAGTAGTGGTCGGCCAGGTCCTCCTCCGCGCCGAGCTGCTCGGCCAGCGTGATGGCCTCCTCGGTGCGGGCCAGGGCGGTGGCCTCGTCGCCGCACGTGCTGGCCAGCCAGGCCAGCGCGTCGAGCGTCATCGCCGAGCCCCAGCGCTCGCCGAGCCCGCGGAAGCCCTGGAGCGCCGCCTCCAGGTCCGCCTCGGCGGCGGCGAACTCGCCCGCGGCCATCCGCGGATAGGCCCAGATCAGCCGGGTGGCGGCCCGCTCCCACGCGTCAGAGCCGCGCTCGCCGCGCCTGATCAGCGCGATCGTGGCGCTGGGGTCGACCGCCGCCGAGGTGACCATCGGCCACAGGCACGTGACGATCGGGTTCCGCAGGCCGTCCGCGATGATCATCGCCTCGGCGTCGATCTTGTGGCGCTCCCACAGCTCGCGCCGCTCGCCCGCCGCCGTGAGCAGGGTCAGCAGGTACGCGTCCCCCAGCGCGGGGTCGGGCCGCGGACCGGCCGCCTCCAGCAGGGCCGCCGCCGCCTTGGCCGGGACCGTGCGCATGCCGCGCATCCACAACGAGAACGTCTGCGCGGCCAGCAGCCGCATCCCGAGCGCCACCTCGCCCTGCTCCACCGTCCAGCGCAGCGCCGCCTGAAGGTTGTCGTGGTCGGCGGCGAACCGGGCCAGCCACGGCAACTGCTCCGCGCCCCGCAGCCGGGGATCGCCCTCCTCGGCCAGCGCGAGGAAGTACGCGGCGTGCGCCCGCCGAAAGCGCGCGGCCTGCTCGCCGAGCCGGTCGGCGCAGAACGCCCGGATCGTCTCCAGCATGCGGTAGCGGCCGTCCGCCACCTCCAGGAGCGACTTGTCGGCCAGCGAGTCGAGCAGGTGCTCGGGCAGGCCGCAGACGGCCGCGGCGGCGGTCGCGGTGGCCCCGCCGGAGAAGACGGTCAGGCGCATGGCCATGGCCTGCTCGGGCTCGGTGAGCAGCTCCCAGCTCCACGCGACGACCGCGCGCAACGTCTGGTGCCGGGCGTCGGCGGTACGGCTGCCGCGCAGGCTGAACCGGCCCTGACCGGCGAGGCGTTCGGCCAGCTCGCCGGCCTCGTGCGTGCGCATGCGGGCGGCCGCCAGCTCGATGGCCAGCGGGAGGCCGTCGAGCGCGGCGCAGATGCGTTCGACCGGCTCACCAGGGGTGAAACCGGGGCGTACGGCCTTGGCCCGGTCGGTGAAGAGGGTGCGGGCGTCGGAGGGGGCGAGGGGGCGTACCGGCCACAGGTGTTCGGGGGTGATCGCGAGCGGCTCCCGGCTCGTGGCCAGGACGCGCAGCGCCGGGCACGCGGACAGCAGCCGCTCGGCCAGCGCCGCGGCCTCGCCGACGACGTGCTCGCAGTTGTCCAGGACCAGCAGGGCCGGGCGGCCGGCGAGGACCGCCACCAGGCGGGCCTGCGGATCGGGCTCCGCGCCCAGCGCCGGGCCGCCCAGCAAGGCGCCGTCGCGTACGCCCAGCGCGGCGAGCACCGCCCGCGCGAGGTCTGCCCCCGGGCTGAGGGGAGCCAGCTCGACCAGGACGGCGTCGTGGTGCTCCCTGGCGATCTCGACCGCGAGCCGGCTCTTGCCCGCGCCGCCGGGGCCGAGCAGCGTTACGAGACGGGCGGCGGCCAGCAGCGCTCCGACCTCGGCCAGGTCGCCGTCGCGGCCGACGAAGCTCGTGAGCCTGCCCGGCAACGGCACCGCCGTCCCCGCCTGCGGCGCCTGGGGGAGCGGGGGCGGCTCCGGGGGCGGGGTGCCGCGCAGGAGGGACTGGTGGAGGGCGGCGAGCTCGGGGGAGGGGTCGGCGCCCAGTTCCTCGGCCAGCAGCCGCCGCGTCTCCTCGTAGACCATCAGCGCCTCGGCCTGCCTGCCGTCGGCACGCAACGCCCGCATGAGCTGGCCGCGCAGCCGTTCGCGCAGCGGGTGGCGCTGGACCAGCTCGCCCAGCTCGGGGACGACGCCCCGGTGGCCGCCGCACCGCAGGTCGGCCTCGATCCGGTCCTCCAGCGCGGCCAGGCGGCGCTCCTCCAGCGGCGCGCCGTGCACGGGGTCGAGGTCGGCGAACGCGGGCCCCCGCCACAGGGCCAGCGCCTCTCGCAACAGCCCACCGGCCAGCACCGGATCGCTCCCGGAGCCGTCCGCCTGGCCCGTCCCCCACGACGCGCCGGCGGCCGGGTGGCCGAGGAGGGCGGCGCGGCCGGTGTCGGCGAGGCGGAGGAAACGGCCGGCGTCGATGTCCTCGGGGTCCACCGCCAGCCGGTAGCCGGCGGCGGTCAGCTCGACCGGGATCCCGTCGCCCCGCAGCCGGGAGACCTGGGAGTGCAGGGCGTGCTGGGCGTTCTTCGGCGCGCGGTCGCCGTACAGGAGGTCGACGAGGCGGTCCTGGCTGACGATCTCGCCCGGACGGACGAGCAGCAACGCCAGCAGCGCGCGCCTGGCCGGACCACCCAGGGGTACGTCGACGCCGGCCGCGTCCCATGCCCGGGTGCTGCCGAGAATGCCGAAGCGCATGGAGGCTACTTTAGATCCGTGAGCAAGATTCCCGCCGCGCCCGAGCCGCTTTCCGCACCGGTGTTCGACAGCCACTGCCACCTGGACATCATGGTGGGCAACAGGCAGGCGTCCTCGGGCGACCCGGTGGCCCAGGCCGCCCAGGCGGCGTCGGCCACCGTACGGACCATCCTGCGGGACGCGCGCGAGGTCGGCGTGACCAGGCTCGTCACCATCGGGTACGACCTGCCCTCCTCGCGCTGGAACGCCGAGGTCGCGGCCGAGCAGGAAGGCGTGTACGCCGGGGTCGCCATCCACCCCAACGAGGCCCACGAGGCGACCCCCGAGGTCCTGGCCGAGATCGAGTCGCTGGCCGGCCGGCCCGACGTCCGCGCGGTGGGGGAGACCGGGCTCGACTACTTCCGCGACTGGGCGAGCAAGGACGACCAGCACACGAGCTTCCGCGCCCACATCGAGATCGCCAAGCGCACCGGCAAGGCGCTGGTCATCCACGACCGGGACGCGCACGACGACGTCCTGAAGGTGCTGGCCGAGCAGGGCGCGCCGGACAAGGTGGTGTTCCACAGCTACTCAGGCGACGCCGAAATGGCGAAAAAGTGCGCCGAAGCCGGATATTTCATGTCCTTCTCCGGGCCCGTCACCTACAAGAACGCCGGTTACCTGCGCGAGGCCGCCGCCGTCGCCCCCATGGAGCTCATGCTCGTCGAGACCGACGCCCCCTACCTGCCGCCGGTCCCGTACCGGGGCAAGCCCAACGCCCCCTACCTCATCCCGCTCACCCTGCGCTGCCTCGCCGAGGTCAAGGGCGTCCATCCGGACGGGTTGTGCGAGGCGATCAGCACGAACGGAGTCACGGTCTTCGGCGAGTGGTGACCATCTTTCCGTGAAGCGGTGGAGGCGGGCGCGCCGCCGCCGCTAGCGTTCGGGCGGTCCCTGACCGTATCCGGAGGTGGTTCGTGCGAGGCAGGAGGCGTGCGCCGCGTCCGCGGATCCCCTGGCGTTCTCCGTGGACGCCGGTGGTGTGCGTCGTGGGTACGCTGGCCGCCGGCCTGCTGGTCGCGGTCTCGTACCTGGTCAAGGACGTCGTCGTGATCGTCGACGGCACGCCCGTCGCGGTCCGCAGCTTCGCCGGGCGGGTGGCCGACGCGCTCGCCGACGCCGGCGTGCCCGTGGGACAGGGCGACGTCGTGCGTCCCGCCCTGAGCGCCGTCCTCGCCGACGGCTCCACCATCGAGGTACGCCACGCCCGCCTGATCACCCTGACCCTCGACGGCCGCACCACGACCCACCTGGTCACCGCCACGAACGTCCGGGACGCCCTGGCCGAGCTCGACGTCGAGGCGGCGGCCGGCAGCCTGTCCGCGCCGCCCGGCCGCCCGGTGCCGCTGTCGGGCATGTCGCTCACGGCGTACACCGAGCGCAGGGTCTACGTGGTCGCGGGCGCCACCCGGCTCGCCGCGCGCACCACGGCGCGTACCGTGCGGCAGGTGCTCAGGCAGGAGCGCGTCGCCGTCCGGCGCGGGTCCATGGTGCGACCGCCGCTCGGCACCTTCCCCAAGGACGGGACGGTCATCACGGTCATGCCGCCGCGAGCCGTACAGATCCCATGGGAGGTGACCAGGCTCGACTGGCAGGCGCTGGCCTACTGCGTGGCGCGCGGCGACCCCCTGGCCTACAACCCCGACGGTCCCTACTACGGGATGTACCAGTTCAGCCTGGCCATGTGGCAGGCGGTGGGCGGTGTGGGCCTGCCGAGCGCCTGGCCGGAGGAGGAGCAGACCTACCGGGCGCAACTCCTCTACCAGCGGGTCGGCGGCCGGTGGCAGACCCAGTGGCCGAACTGCGGCGGCCACCTGTTCAGCTGACCGGCCCGGCTGGCTGGCTGGTTGGCTTGGCGCTGCTCGCCCGCCCTGCTCGCCCGTCCGCCCGTCGGGGAGGGGGCGGTTCACCCCGCCAGTGAGGTCCCGAAGTCGGTGCCCTTGGGCGGTTGCACCGACTGGAGGTCGTCGGCGTTGCGCGGCGCCACCGCGACCTTCCCGTACGGCGGGCCGTCCGGCTGGCCCACGAAGAGCTTGTTCCCGCTGAACGCCACCGACCAGCCGAACAGCCCCTCCGCAGCCGGAAGCTTCCGGTCGTCGGCCGGGTTCCGCCACGAGAACACCTGGACGCCGCCGCCATAGGGCGCGCCGACGGCCAGCCTGCCGTCGGAGGAGGCGGCCATCGAGAAGCCGAACGCCTGCTTGCCGCCCTGCTTCACCATCCGCGTCTGCTTCCTGGCCGGGTCGAGGAACTGCACGTAACCGGGGCCGGGGGCGCTGATCGCGTACCCCTGGCCCTCGGCGTAGGCGACCGCGTAGCCGTACCGGTCGCCGGAGGTCTTGGTGGGGGAGTCGAGCTTCAGGCTCACGATCCGGGGAGCCAGTACGTCGTCGATGAAGACCACCGACCCCGAATCGATCTTGCCGGTCTGGATCTGCCGGCCCGCGCCGTCGTCGTTCTCGTACGGGACGCCCACGACCAGGCCGTTCTTCGGCCCGATCGCCAGCGACCAGCCGAACTGGTCGCCGACCTCGCTGTTGCCGCGCACGTCCACGGTCTCCTGGCTGATGCGGCGCAGCGCGTTCGTGCCCTGGCGTACGTAGACCGCGCCGGCGTCCTGGATCTGGCCGTCGTCCTCGTAGGGCGCGCCGATCACCGTCAGGTTCCCCCTGGCCGCCAGCGACCAGCCGAAGTGCGCGGACCGCTGCGGTTGCGGGGCGGTCAGGCGTTGCGGGGGCGCCGCCTTGCCGCCGTAGACGACGTAGACGCTGCCCGCGTCCTGCTCGCCGTCCACGTCCGCGAAGGGGGCGCCGACCAGGAGGTCGGCGCAGGCGTCGCCGTTGACGTCGGCCAGCCGTACGGACCAGCCCAGCCCGTCCCCCTTGACCGGCCCCGGCACGGCGACGGGGATCACCTTGTCGCCCGACAGCAGGTGGACCGACCCCTTCTGGCCGTCGCCGAACGGGTCGCCCACGGCCACGTCGTCCGCGCCGTCACCGTCGAAGTCGGCGGCTCCGGCGCAGGCCGCCGCCCCTTCTGCGGCTTCCGTCGTTGTGGCGTGCGCGGGCAGCGGGACGGCGGCGGCGAGCACGATGGCCATCGCCACGGCCGTCCTGACGGGTCCGGCGGGGGTCGGTCGTACGGGGCTCACAGGGCGACCTCGATCTGTCGGCCGTTCTCCAGCATGGTCGCGGTCAGCTTCACGGGCCTGCGATAGGGCGCCAGGTCGAACACGAAGGCGCCGTCCACGCGCTCGCCCGGCTGGACGGCCGGGGGCAGGGTGACCGGGGCGGGGGCGTGCTCGCCGCCCTTGTCGTCGACCATCGTGACGACGGGCCGGCCGAGCGGACGGCGTTCGCCGCCTGGATTGATCATGGTCCAGTGGACCACGCAGAGCTGCCCCTTCGTCGTGGTTCGCCCCTCGAACTCCTTCAGCCCGCACTCCGGCGCCTCCGGCACGACCACGACCGGGTCGTCGAAGTTCCCGCCCAGGGCGAACCTGCGGCCCACGTCGCCCGTACGCGGGGTCGTCACCGCCCGGGAGGGGCTGTTGGAGCCGGCCACGCCGGAGGAGTTGCGGCTGGAGTTCACGATCAGGACCGTGACGGTGACCACGATCGCCAGGACGGCCGCGGCGGCGGCGATGAGCCAGCGGGTGCCCTTCGTACGGGTGCCGCCCAGGGTGTCCGGTTCGTTGGGGACGTACGTCAGGACGCCCGGATCCGTGCCCTCGCCGGTCCGGCGCACGGTGCTTTCGGTCCTTCCGGTGCCTCTAGTGCTTCCGGTGCTTTCGGTCCTTCCGGTAGGCGGAGTGCTCGCGGCGCCACCGGTGCCTGCGGTGCCCGGCCGGGACCGGGACGGTTGCTCACCCGAGGCGGCCTGCCTGCGCGCCAGCAGGCGGGCCTGCTCCAACTGGCGCTCCTGTTCCTGGCGGCGAGCCTGCGCCTGCGCCTCCCAGCGGGCCAGCTCCTCGCGGGCGGCCTGCTCCTCGCGCCGCGCCAGCTCCTCCAGGGACGCCTGCTCCTGAGGTAAGCCGGCCCCTGAAGCGCTCTGGGGATCGGGCGCCGCCCCCGCCCCGAACGCCCCGAACGCCCCGGGCACCTTGGGCCGCCCTGACCTCTCTCCGAACCCTGACCCCGCCCCAGACCCCGTACCCGCCCCAGACCCCGTAGCCGTCCCCAACCCCGCACCCGGCCGCGGCCCCGCCCCGGCACCGGCGCCGGCATCGGCGCCAGAGCCTGAACCGGCCCCGGGGCCGGGGCTTCGCGCGCCCGTCGCGTCGCTCGGCGGCGGCGTCGTGAACGTGGCCGTGATGTCCGGCTCGTCCAGGACGTTCTGTGGCGGCTCCCATTCGGTCAGCATCTCGGTGGCGACCAGCGTGGGCGGATTGTCGGCGATCACCGGGGTGCTCCCGCCCACCAGCGCGATCAGGAGCTCCTGGGCCGTGGGCCGATGGGCGGGGTCCATGGCGGTGGCCCGGCGTACCAGCTCGTTGAGCGGCGCGGGGAGCGCGCCGAGCTCGGGCGGCGAGTTCAGGACGCGCGTCGCCATCGTGATGGGATCGCCCCGCCCGAACGGATGCCGCCCGTTGCCCGCGTACGCCACCAGGCACCCCCAGGCGAAGATGTCGGCCGCCGGGGACACGAGCTCGCCGCGCACCTGCTCGGGAGCCCACCACCCAGGGCTGCCGATCAGCTCGCCGGAGAGCGTGAACCCCGTCTCCCTGTCCAGGGCCCTGGCGATCCCGAAGTCGATCACCCGCGGCCCGGACAGCGACAGGATGACGTTGGCGGGCTTCAGATCCCGGTGCACCAGCCCGGCCACGTGGATCGCCGCCAGCGCCGCCGCGACCCCCAGCGCGACGCCGTGCAGCGGCCCCGGGTCGAGCGCCCCGAAGGTCGTGATCTGGTCGGAAAGGGGAGTGCCCGCGATGTACTCGGTCACCATGTACGGACGTCCGTCGCCGGTGTCGCCGTTGTCGAGCACCTGGGCCGTGCAGAACGACGCCACCCGGCGCGCGTTGTCCACCTCGGCGTGGAAGCGGCCGGCGAACCCCTCCTGGTTGGCGAACTCCGCCTTCACCACCTTGACCGCGACGAACCGCCCTGTCGGGGCCCTGGCGAGGAAGACGGTCCCCATGCCGCCTTCACCGAGCCGTCCGAGCAGCCGGTACGGCCCGATCTCGCGCAGATCGGTGGGACGGAGCGGCGCGGCGCCCGTTGGCTCCATCAGGGACGTCCCTTCCTGTTCCACGCCATCCTCTCCTTAGGTCTCCCCCATCCGCCATCGCAGGTTCTTCGATGCGGGAGACTGGTTGGATGATGAGGCTGTTGGGCCCTGCAGAAATACGTATTTTGGCGAACAAGCTAGATCTTCGCCCCACGAAAAAGCTAGGCCAGAACTTCGTGATCGACGCGGGGACCGTCCGGCGCATCGTCCGCGTGGCCGAGTTGTCGTCCGACGACGTGGTCATCGAGGTCGGGCCCGGCCTCGGCTCGCTCACCCTGGGGCTCCTGCCCGAGGCCGCGCACGTGGTGGCCGTCGAGATCGACCCGGTCCTGGCCACCCAACTGCCTCTCACCGTCGCCGACCGCGGCCCGTCCGACCGGCTCACGGTCGTCAACGCCGACGCCATGAGGATCACCCTCGACGACCTCGCCGGTCACACCCCCACGGCCCTGGTGGCCAACCTCCCGTACAACGTGGCCGTCCCCGTGGTGCTCCACCTCCTGGAGACGCTGCCCTCGCTGCGCAAGGGCCTGATCATGGTGCAACTGGAGGTCGCCGACCGCCTCGCCGCCGGTCCCGGTTCCAAGGTGTACGGCGTGCCGTCGGTCAAGGCCGCCTGGTACGCCGACGTACGCCGTGCGGGGCCCGTCGGCCGCACGGTCTTCTGGCCCGTGCCCAACGTCGACTCCGGCCTGGTCTCCCTCACCCGCCGCGAACCCCCGTCCACCACGGCCACCAGGGAAGAGGTGTTCGCCGTCGTGGACGCCGCCTTCGCCCAGCGCCGCAAGACCCTGAGAGCCGCCCTGGCGTCCTGGGCCGGCAGCCCGTCCCAGGCCGAAACGGCACTGCGAGCCGCCGGCGTGGACCCCTCCGCCCGAGGTGAACAACTCGCCGTCGAATCCTTCGCCCGCATCGCCGAACAGAAGCCCTGACCTCCAGTACTTCGCCGCGTCGCGACTGTCCACAACCCTCGGTGCTCAACGAGCGCCTGTCCACAGAACGCCGTTCGGCCCCTCCGCCCCCCGCTTGCTCGCATGATCCTGGCTCCCGTCCCTCTCACGACGAAGGAGCCACTCATGACCGCTCGCCGCCACGCCACCCGGCTGTCGATCATCCTCACCGGCGGCCTCCTGACCGTCACGGGCGCCCATCCCGCCCTCGCCCGGGCCACACCGGCTTCATGCCTCCGGGCCACCCTCACGCTCCCCGCGGCGGGCGCCGAGGCAACCGCCACCACCCGGTGCCCGGCTCTCCACCACCCCAAGAAACCCAAGCCCAGGAAACCCGGGAACCCCGGGAAACCTCGGAAGCGCCCGAGGCACAAGGGCGAAATCGCGGCCGCCGCAGCCCTGACCCAGTTGGGCGTCTCGTTCTCCTGGGGCGGCGGCTCCTCAAGAGGCCCCACCGTCGGCGTGGGCACCGGCGCGCACACGAGGGGCTTCGACTGCAGCGGCCTCGCCCTCTACGCCTGGTCCAAGGCCGGAGTGAGGCTGGCCCACTACACCGGCACCCAGTTCCGCCAAGGCCGCAGAGTTCCCCTCGCCGCCAGGCGCAAGGGCGACCTCCTGTTCTTCGGCGGCACCGGCGATCCCACCCACGTAGCCCTCTACCTCGGCGACAACGTCATGATCCACGCCCCCCGAACCGGCGACGTAGTCCGCAGAACCAACTTCCTGAACTCCCCCTACTACCGAACCGCCTACCGAGGAACCGTCCGCCCCGCCTGATCCCCGCCAACCCGCCCACCCCCGACCTCGGGCGCCGGCCAACCCCGGCCGCGCCCGACGCCCCTCCAGCCGCGGCCCCATCCCAACCGCCGCCCAGGTGCCCCCTGCGCCACGAGCTCGCCGGGCGACCCGCACTACGACCGGCACCCTGGGCGGCCACCCACCACGACCGACACTCTGGGCGGCCCACCCGCCACGACCAGCACGGCGGGTGGGCCCCACTACGACCAGCACCAAGGAGCCACTCCCGGCCTGGTCATCTGGCCCGCTTGCACCTCTTGGGCGCCGGAGCCGGCGGGCCGGTCCAGCCGGATTCGGGGCCGTGTGCCCGATGGCTCACGACCTCACCCTCGCCCACCCCCGCACCCGTACGGGCCGCGTACGAGACCGACGCGAGCGTCTGGCCCGTCCCGGGATCGCGGATGTGCCTGTCGCGGACCGTCACCGTCCTGCCCGGCGACAACACCTGGCTCCCGGTTCCGCCGAAGTCCACCGACAGCCCTTTCCTGCCCAGCGGATCCCTGACCGTGCCGACGACCTCGGTGGACGGCAGAATTCCGAGAACCGCATGTCAACGCACCCCACCCGGATAACATCGAGTGTCCTTGACCCCGGCAAGCGATGAAAGTGGCAGAAGATCGATGAGTTCGGTGACCGTACGTGTGCCCGCGAAGGTCAACGTGCAGCTTTCAGTCGGCCCGCTCCGGGAAGATGGCTACCACGACCTGGTCAACGTCTTCCACGCAGTGTCGATCTTCGATGAGGTGGTCGCGAAGGAGGCCGAGTCGATCACCGTCACGGTCAACGGCAGATGGTCCGACCAGGTGCCGGTCGACGACGACAACCTCGCCATCCGCGCCGCCCGCGCCCTCGCCAAGCACGCGGGCCGCTCGTACGGCGCCGACCTGATCATCGAGAAGGCCATCCCGGTCGCCGGCGGCATGGCGGGCGGCAGCGCCGACGCGGCGGGCGCCCTCGTGGCGTGCAACGAGCTCTGGGGGCTCGGCCTGCCCTTCGAGGACCTCATGGAGATCGCCGGCGACCTGGGGAGCGACGTACCGTTCTCGCTGCTCGGCGGCACGGCGGTCGGCACCGGTCGCGGCGAGCAGCTGAGCGAGCTGCCCACGGGCGGCACGTTCCACTGGGTGTTCGCGCTGGCCGACGGAGGTCTCTCGACCGCCAAGGTCTACGCCGAGTGCGACCGCCGGCGCGAGGCCTCGAACGCCCTCGTGCCCTGGCCCGAGCTCGACGCCCCGCTCATCGAGGCCCTCGGCACCGGCGACGCGTACTCCCTGGGCACCCACCTCAGCAACGACCTCCAGGCCGCCGCCCTGGCCCTTCGCCCCGAGCTCGCCACCACCCTCGACGCCGGACGCCAGCACGGCGCCCTGGGCGCGATCGTCTCCGGCTCCGGTCCCACCTGCGCCTTCCTGGCCATCGACGCCACCCACGCCCGCGACCTGGCCGACAGCCTCACCGCCACGGGCGCCGCCACCACCACCGTCGCCGCCCACGGCCCGGTGACCGGCGCCACCCTTCTCTGACCCCCGCGGACCGCGAAAACCGGAGACGGACCCGCCGCTCCTGTCGCGGCGGCGCGGCGCGCCACTCGTGAGGGCATCCGGCCCGGCAATCCCTGCTCTGCAAACGATCAAGGGACGTCGCGGGCGTCGGGAAGCGGTTGAGGGGACCGATACCCTGGACACGTCATGAATCTGGTCAACCTTGAGTCGGTCTCCCACGCCTACGGGCCCAAGCCGCTCCTCAGCGACGTCTCCCTGGGCATCGAGGCCGGGGAGCGCATCGGCGTCGTCGGCCGCAACGGGGGCGGTAAGACGACCCTGATGTCGGTCATCGCCGGGGATGTGCGTCCCGACAGCGGCCGGGTCACCCACACGCGCGGGCTGCGGGTCGGGTTCCTGTCCCAGCAGGACACCCTCGACCCCGAGGCCACCGTGAGCGAGCTCGTCCTGGGGGACAGGGCCGAGCACGAGTGGGCCGGTGACCAGCAGGTCCGCGAGATCCTCACGAACCTGATCGGCGACCTCGACCTCAGCGCCAAGGCCGCCGCGCTGTCCGGCGGCGAGCGCAGGCGTACGGCGCTGGCCCGCCTGCTCATCGAGGACCACGACCTGGTCATGCTCGACGAGCCCACGAACCATCTCGACATCGAGGCCATCGCCTGGCTCGCCGCCCACCTGGCGGCCAGGAAGAGCGCTCTGCTGGTCGTGACCCACGACCGCTGGTTCCTCGACGCGGTCTCCACCCGCACGTGGGAGGTCGTGGACGGCCGGGTCGAGCGCTACGAGGGCGGTTACGCCGCGTACGTGCTGGCCAAGGCCGAGCGCGCGCGCATCGCCCAGGCCGCCGAGGAACGCCGCCAGAACCTCATGCGCAAGGAGATCGCCTGGCTGCGCCGCGGTCCGCCCGCCCGCACGTCCAAGCCGAAGTTCCGGATCGACGCGGCGCAGGCCCTGATCGCGAACGAGCCGCCGGCGCGGGAGACCGTCGAGCTGATGCGCTTCGCCGCGGCCAGGCTCGGCAAGACCGTCTACGACCTCGAAGACGTCACCCTGCACGCGGGCGGCCCCGGCGACGGGCCGCTGGTGCTCGACCACTGCACGTGGCAGTTCGGGCCGGGCGACCGGATCGGGCTGATCGGCGTCAACGGTTCGGGCAAGTCGTCGGTGCTGCGGTTGCTCGCCGACAGCGTCCAGCCCGACTCGGGCCGGGTGGTCAGGGGCAAGACCGTACGTCTCGCGCACCTGTCCCAGGAGCTGACCGAGCTCGACCCGTCACGGCGGGTGCTGGAGTCGGTGGAGGAGATCCGCAAGTACCTCCAGCTCGGCAAGCGGGAGTGGACGGCGTCCCAGCTGCTGGAGCGTCTGGGCTTCAAGGGCGACGCGCAGTGGAAGGTCATCGGCGACCTGTCCGGCGGCGAGCGGCGCCGGCTGCAACTGCTGCGGCTGCTGATGGACGACCCCAACGTGCTGCTCCTCGACGAGCCCACCAACGACCTCGACATCGAGACGCTCAACGAGCTCGAAGACCTGCTGGACGGCTGGCCGGGCACGCTGGTCCTGGTGAGTCACGACCGCTACTTCCTGGAGCGGGTGACCGACCGGTGCGTGGCGCTGCTGGGTGACGGCAAGCTCGTGCTGCTGCCGGGCGGGGTCGACGAATACCTCGAACGCCGCAGTGCCGGCACGGCCGTGACCGCCCGCCTCGGCAGCGCCCCTGTCCCGGCGTCCGGCGCTCCGGCCCCTGCCTCGGCTCCCTCCGGCGCCCAGCCGGAGCCCGGCCTGTCGGCCAAGGAGGAACGCGAGCTCCGCAAGGAACTCAACCGCCTGGAACGCCAGCTCGACAAGCTCGGCGACCAGGAGGCCCGCCTCCACGCCTCCATGGCCGAGGCCGCCAGCGACTACGCCAAGCTGGGCTCCCTCGACGCGCGGTTGCGCGACGTCCTGGCCCAGAAGGACACCGTCGAGGCGGAATGGCTCGAAGTCGCCGACCGTCTCGGCGACTGACAGTGAAGCTGTAGGTGAGCCGGCATGGGCGCCCGCCGACGACGGCGGGTCCGGCAACCACGGCACCGCGTAGAAGCAAGACCGCGTAAAAGCAAGACCGTGAAGAAGACCTCGCCGAAGACCCCGCCAAAATCCGCGTACGGACCTCGTAAGGAGAGAAGAGCGGCTACTGGGGGGAGTCGAAGGGGGTGAGGAGGAGGCGCAGGAGGGCGGCGAGAGAGCGCTGGTCGGCGAGCTTGAGGCCGGAGAGCAGGTCGCGCTCACGGCGGAGCAGGTCGGCGAACGCCGCGTCCACCCGTGCCACCCCCGTCTCCGTCAGCGACACCAGCACGCCGCGCCGGTCCTCCGGGTCGGGCCGCCGCCGCACCAGCCCCGCCTGCGCGAGCCGGTCGATGCGGTTGGTCATCGTCCCCGAGGTGACCAGGGTGGCCCGCAGCAGGGCCCCGGGGCTCAGCTCGTACGGCTTCCCGGCCCGTCGCAAAGCGGTGAGCACGTCGAACTCCCACGGCTCCAGATCATGTTCGGCGAACGCCGCCCGCCTGGCGCGGTCGAGATGTTTGGCCAGTCGTGACACCCTGGAGAGGACCTGGAGGGGCTCGACGTCGAGGTCGGGCCGCTCGATCCGCCATGCCGCGACCAGCCGGTCGACCTCGTCATCCTGTGGCGTCATGACACAGAGTCTACTGTCTTGACATCGAGATATCTCTCTCGATATCAATTATCTCTATGTCAAGAGATATCTGGGACCCGGTGACGTACGCCGTCTACGCCGACGAACGGTCGCGGCCGTTCATCGAGCTGATATCCAGAGTCGGTGCGGTGGCTCCCGATTATGTCGTGGACGCGGGCTGCGGCAGCGGCGAACTCACCGTGATGCTCGCCGAGCGCTGGCCGGGCGCCACCGTCGAGGGCTTCGACGCCTCGCCCGCGATGATCACGAAGGCCCGCAAGCTCGACACCCCGGTGCACTTCGCCGTGGCCGACGTCGACACCTGGCACCCCGACCGTCCCATGGACGTGATCGTCTCCAACGCCGTCCTGCAATGGGTGCCCTCCCACCACGGCGTGCTCGAACACTGGCTGGAGGAGCTGGCCCCCGGCGGCTGGCTGGCCTTCCAGGTGCCCGGCAACTTCGACGCCCCGAGCCACGTCGCCATCCGCGAGCTGTGCGCCTCCCGCGCCTGGTCCGACCGGCTCAGCGACCTCAACAGAGGCAACCCGGTGGACGACCCGATCCAGTATCTCGACTTCCTCAACGACGGCGGCTGCCAGGTGGACGCCTGGGAGACGACGTACGTGCATCTGCTCCAAGGCGAGAACCCGGTGCTCGACTGGGTCTCCGGCACGGCCCTGCGCCCGATCTTCGACCGGCTCGGCCCGGAGGAGCAGCGGCAGTTCAAGCACGACCTCGCCGGACCGCTCGCCGAGGCCTACCCGGCCAGGAGCTACGGCACCCCCTTCCCCTTCCGACGGATCTTCGTGGTGGCCCAGAAATGACGATCAGAGCCCTGCACCATGTCCAGCTCGCCGCGCCCGCGGGCAGCGAGCCCGAACTGCGCGCCTTCTACACGGGTGTGCTCGGTCTGCGCGAGGTCCCCAAGCCCCCGGAGCTGGCCAAACGCGGCGGCGCCTGGTTCCGCGGCGACGGGGTGGAGATCCACCTCGGCATCGAGGACGACTTCAGGCCCGCGCGCAAGGCCCACCCGGCGTTCCTGGTCGACGACCTCGACGCGTACGCCGCCAAGATCCCTGACGCCGTGCCCGACGACCTGTTCACCGGCTACCGCCGCATCTACGTCACCGACCCCGTGGGCAACCGGATCGAGCTCCTGCAAGCTGTGTGATGTTCATCTCCAGGTGGCATCATGGTCCGAAATCGGACACTTGCGAGGTGCAGTGGGCATCGAGATCGAGGACAAGTTCGACGTTCCATCCGACTACACGATCCCGGACCTGAGCGGACTGGCCCAGGTCACGGGCCCGCGCGGCCATCAGCTCGTGGCGCTCTACTACGACACGCCCGATCTGCGGCTGGCCGCGCGGGGCGTCACGCTCAGACGCAGGCGCGGCGGCGACGACGCGGGCTGGCACCTGAAGCTGCCCCAGGCCAAGGGCGTGCGCCAGGAGATCACGTGCCCGCTCACCCGCAGCACCAGGATCGTGCCGCCGGAGCTGGCCGAACTCGTCCGGGCCTACGCCAGGGGCGCGGAGCTCCAGGTCGTCGCCGAGCTCGACACCCGCCGCAGCGTCACCATGCTGCACGACGGCGGCACCCGCCTGGTCGAGATCGCCGACGACCGGGTGAAGGGCACCGTCCACCGGGACGGCACGGTCCTCCGGTGGCGTGAGGTCGAGGCCGAGCTCCTGGCCGAGGACCGGCGGGACCTGCTGGCCAAGGTCGGCAAGCGGCTGCGCAAGGCGGGGGCGACCCCCGCCGGGAGCGCCAGCAAGCTCGCCCGGCTCCTCGGCCCCACCCCGCCCGCCAGGGCCGCCACCGAGCCCGGTACGGCCGCCGAGACCGTCATCGACTACCTGTCGAGCCAGGTCGCCGCCCTGCTCGGTCAGGATCCCCGGGTACGCAGGGCCGAGGAGGACGCCGTCCACCAGATGCGGGTGGCCTCGCGCAGGCTGCGCAGCGCGCTCAAGGCGTTCAAATCGGTGGTGACCGGTACGGAGACGGTCCAGGAGGAGCTGCGCTGGCTCGGCACGGTGCTCGGCGAGGCCCGCGACCTTGAGGTGATCAGGGCCAGGTTCGCCGAGGAGCTGGCCGGCCTCGCCCCCGAGCTAGTCACCGGCCCCATCCGCACCCGTCTCGGCTCGGATCTGCACAAACGCGAGCAGGAGGCGTACGAGCGCATCAAGGACGCCCTCAGCGGCGACCGCTACTACACCCTCCTGGACGCCCTCGACGCGCTGATCGCCACCCCCGAGCTGGGCAAGTCCGCCGCCAAGCCGGCGAAGGAGAAGCTCACCGCCGTCGCCTCCTCGGGCTGGGACCGCGTGACCAGGGCGTACGAGACCGCGCGGACCGTCGAGGACGCCGAACGCCGCGAGACCGCCCTGCACGACGTCCGCAAGGCGGCCAAACGCGCTCGTTACACCGCCGAAGCGCTCGAACCCACCCTCGGCAAGGACATGGCCAAGCTCGCCGAGCTGGCCGAGAACGTCCAGGAGATCCTGGGGGCCCACCGGGACGGCGTGGTCGCCCAGGAGAGGCTGGCCAAGGAGGCCGAGGGCGCCCGGCAGGCGGGCGAGGACACCTTCACGTACGGGCTGCTGATCGGCATCGAACGCAACACGGCGGAACGCGCCCAGGCCGATTTCCCCAGAGTCTGGGCGGAAACCGTGAAGGCGGTCAAGAAGGTTCTATGACCAACCTTCCGGCAAGGCGCGCAGCGCGGCTCTTCCAGCGCTTCCCCGGCCTGTGCCTGGCCGTCCCCCTTGCCCGGCTGCCGCGCGACGAGGGCAGGCTCACGCAGGGCTTCGCCCGCCTGCCCGTCACCTGGTGAGCCGTCAGGTCGCGTAGCGCTCCACGCTGACGACGTGCCCGTCCAGCCGGTGCAGCACCGCGAACGCGCCCTTGCGCAGGTGCACGTCCTTGCCGCTGAGCGCGTGGATCAGGTGCGGCAGGACCTTGCCGTGGCTGCACACGGCGGCGGGCACGGCGAGCTCGCCGACCAGGTCCGGCGTCTTGCGCGGGTCCTGGCCCTCCTCGCTGAGCAGCGGCTCGGTCCTGATGCCGGTCCCGTACGGCTCCAGCGTCTGGACGCAGCGCCGGCTGGGCGAGCTGACCAGCAGCTCGGGCCGGTACGCGGGCAGCGCGGTGGCCAGGGCGGCGGCCTGGGAGCCGCCGTTCGCGTCCAGTGGGCGCAGCGCGTCGTCGCCGTCCCACGCGCTCCTGGACCCGGCCGAGCCGTGCCGTACGAGCACCAGCGGCACGGTGACGAGCGGCGCGGCGGTCAGGGCGCGCAGCAGCCCGGCGTCCCATTCGTAGGTCAGCAGCTCGCGAGCCTGGTCGAGCGGCAGCCAGCGCAGCTCGTCGACCTCCTCGCCCGGCTCGAACCCGGCGTCGGAGGCGACCCGCGCCGACCAGTAGTCGACCCGCTTGAGCCGGCCGCCGCTGAGGTAGTGGATCGGCGGCAGAGCCCGGCCCAGGACGACCGTCAGGCCGGTCTCCTCGGTGACCTCGCGCAGGGCGGCGGCGATCACGTGCTCGCCGCTCTCCAGCTTGCCCTTGGGGAAGGTCCAGTCGTGGTAGCGCGGGCGGTGGATCACCGCCACCTCGGGGCTGCTCTCCTCGCCCCTCCAGATCACGGCTCCGGCGGCCCGGAGCAGGTCAGTCATCAACGGTCCTCCAACGCCTGGTGCCGATGAGATGGCTCTGCAGGTCCTCGCCGGGGTGGCGGATCCAGTTGCCGTCGGAGTTGAGCCACCACGCGTTCGTGGTGTCGGCCATAGCCAGGTCCATCAGCTCGATCAGGTACGCCTTGTGCTGCTGGGAGGTCACCTTGACCAGGGCCTCGACGCGGCGGTCGAGGTTCCTGCGCATCAGGTCGGCGCTGCCGATCCACACCTCGGGACGCCTGCCGAGGCCGAACTCGTACACGCGGGAGTGCTCAAGAAAGCGCCCCAAAACCGACCTTACGCGGATATTTTCTGACAAGTTGGGGATTCCGGGGCGCAGGATGCAGATGCCGCGCACCCACAGGTCCACCGGCACCCCCGCCTTGGACGCCCGGTAGAGCGCGTCGATGATCGGCTCGTCCACCAGCGAGTTCGTCTTGATCCTGATCCGGGCCGGGCGGCCCGCCTGCTGGTGGGCGATCTCCCGGTCGATCCTGGCCAGCAGGCCGCTGCGCATCGAGTGCGGCGCGACCAGCAGCCGCCGGTACGCCGAGTGGTTGGAGTAGCCGGTCAGGTGGATGAACAGGTCGGTGACGTCCTCGCCGACCAGCGGGTCGGCGGTGAGCAGGCCGAAGTCCTCGTACTGGCGGGCCGTCTTGGGGTTGTAGTTGCCGGTGCCGATGTGGCAGTAGCGGCGCAGCTCGCCCGAGGGCTCCTGGCGTACGACGAGGGCCAGCTTGCAGTGGGTCTTCAGGCCGACCACGCCGTAGACCACGTGGCAGCCGGCCCGCTCCAGCTTCCTGGCCCAGGAGATGTTGGCGTGCTCGTCGAATCGGGCCTTGATCTCCACGACCACGACGACCTGCTTGCCCGCCTCGGCCGCGTCGATCAGCGCGTCGACGATGGGCGACTCGCCGCTGGTCCGGTAGAGGGTCTGCTTGATCGCCAGCACCCGGGGGTCGGCCGCGGCCTCCTCGATGAACCGCTGCACGCTGGTCGCGAACGAGTCGTACGGGTGGTGCAGAAGCACGTCGCGCTCGCGCAGCGTGGTGAAGATGTCGTCCTCGGCGTTGACCACCTCGGCAGGCACGAACGGCCGGAAGCTCAGCTCGCCGCGGTCGAGGTCGGCGATGGCGTGCAGGCCGGTCAGGTCGAGCGGGCCGGGCAGCCGGTAGACCTCGTGCGGGGCCAGCTCCAGCTCCTCGATGAGCGGGGCCAGCACCTCCGGCGTGATCGTCTCCTCGACCTCCAGCCGCACGGGCGGCCCGAACCGCCGCTTGAGCAGCTCCTTCTCCAGCGCCTGCATGAGGTTCTCGGTGACGTCCTCGTCGACGTCGAGGTCTTCGTTCCTGGTGACGCGGAAGACGTGGTGCTGGAGGATCTCCATGCCCTTGAAGAGCTGCCCGAGGTGCGCCGCGATGACGTCCTCCAGCGGCACGAACCGGTCCTTCGACGCCGGCACGAACCGGGGGAGCTGCGAGGGCACCTTGACCCGGGCGAACACGGTGTGGTCGGTGATCGGGTTGCGCACCAGCACGGCCAGGTTCAGGCTGAGCCCGGAGATGTAGGGGAACGGGTGGGCCGGATCGACCGCCAGCGGCGTCAGCACCGGCCTGATCCGCTCCCTGAACAGCTTGCGCAGCTCCGTACGCTCCTCACGGCCCAGGTCGTCCCACCGGACGATCTCGATGCCCTCGGTCGCGAGCTGGGGGCAGACCCGGTCGTGGAAGGCGGCGGCGTGCCGCTTGGCCAGGGAGTCGGCGATCGTGGCGATCCTGGCCAGCTCCTCGCGCGGCTTGAGCCCGCTCTTGGTGCGCAGGAGCAGTCCGGTGGCCATGCGCCGCTTCAGGCCGGCCACCCGTACGCGGAAGAACTCGTCGAGGTTGCTGGCGAAGATGGCCAGGAAGCGGACCCGTTCGAGCAGCGGGAGCGACGGGTCCTCGGCCAGTTCGAGGACGCGCTCGTTGAACTGGAGCCAGCTTTCCTCGCGGTTGAGGAACCGCTCCTGTGGCAGGGGCAGGTCGTTTCCCGATTGCAGCGGTTCCGCGGACATATGGCCTATATTGCCCCGATTGGTTGAACGGAACGTTAACGTAGCCGCAACGACTCATTCCGGATGGTCGGCCTGCTCCAGGCGTGCGGCGCGCTCGGCGAGCCTGGCCTCCCGCTGACGGATCTTCTCCTCGCGCTCGCGAACCTTCTCCGCCTCC
Organism: Nonomuraea sp. NPDC052265; assembly: GCF_044547985.1. Lineage (NCBI taxonomy): Bacteria > Bacillati > Actinomycetota > Actinomycetes > Streptosporangiales > Streptosporangiaceae > Nonomuraea > Nonomuraea sp. NPDC052265. The sequence continues at coordinate 287,075 of NZ_JBIUBJ010000010.1, read as the reverse complement.
TTCAGCAGCCGCTCGCGCTCCTTCAGTTCTCGTACCCTGGCCTTCTCCGCGTCACGCAACTCGCGCTGGCGCAGCTTCTCCGCCTCCTTGAGCTCCTTCTCGCGCGCCTTCTCGAAGTCGCGCAGCTCCTTGTCGCTGACGCGCGGCTTGGCGGCGGCGGCCTGGTTGCGGGTGGCCAGGGAGATGACCGGGCTCGGGTTCAGCCCGGTCAGGCCGTTCCAGGCCAGGTTCACCAGGTGGGCGGCGACCTCCTCGCGGCCCGGCTTGCGCACGTCGAGCCACCATTGGCCGGTCAGCGCGACCATGCCGACGAGCATCTGGGCGTACATCGGGGCGAGCTTGGGGTCGTAGCCGCGGTCCACGAACTCGTCGGCCAGGACGTCCTCGACCTGGCTGGCGATCTCGCTGATCAGGCTCGCGAACGTGCCCGTGCCCGAGGCCGCGTGCGAGTCGCGCACCAGGATGCGGAAGCCCTCGCTGCTCTCCTCGATGTACTGCAGCAGGGCCAGGGCGGCCCGCTCCAGCTTGATGAGGGAATGGGAGGCGGCGAGGGCGGAGGTGATCATGCCGAGCAGCTTCTGCATCTCGCGGTCGACGACGACCGCGTAGACGCCTTCCTTGCCGCCGAAATGCTCGTACACCACGGGCTTCGACACCTGCGCGGTGGCGGCTATCTCCTCTATGGAGGTCCCGTCGAACCCCTTCTCGGCGAACAGCGTGCGGCTGATCAGGATCAGCTGCTCTCTGCGCTCTCTACCGGACATGCGCCTGCGAGATCGGGGTTCGGTCACGGTTTCCATAATGACGGCCACGGACGAATGGCCGTTCATCGGCTGATTCTCGTCAGGCAATGCGCTTCGCCGCCAGGCGCTCTGGCGTCGGCCAGCGCACGTCGTACACCCAGCCCGCCCGTTCGAAGAGGCGGATCAGGCCGGCGCTGAGGTCGATCTGGCCCTTGAGCGCGCCGTGCCGGGCGCAGGTCGGGTCGGAGTGGTGCAGGTTGTGCCAGGACTCGCCGAAGGACGGGAGGGCCAGCCACCAGACGTTGCGCGACTTGTCACGCACCTGGAAGGACTCCTCGCCGAAGACGTGGCAGATCGAGTTGATCGACCAGGTCACGTGGTGCAGCAGGCCGATGCGGATCAGCGAGCCCCAGAACAGCGCGGTCAGGCCGCCCTGCCAGGACCAGGTCAGCAGCAGGCCGAGCACGCCGGGCAGCAGGATCGAGGTGAGGGCCAGCGTGGGGAACCACTTGTGCAGCCTCTGGATGTCCTCGTCCTTGCACAGGTCGGGGGCGTACTTCTCGCGGTTCGTGCGCTCGCTCTCGAACAGCCAGCCCATGTGGGCGTACAGCAGGCCCTTGGACATCGACTTGAAGCCGGGGCCGAAGCGCCACGGCGAGTGCGGGTCGCCCTCCTTGTCGGAGAACTTGTGGTGCTTGCGGTGCGTGGCCACCCAGTCCAGGACGGACATCTCCAGCGACAGACTGCCCGCGATGCCCATCGCGATCTTCAGTGGCCGCTTGGCCTTGAACGAGCCGTGCGTGAAGTAGCGGTGGAACCCGACGGTGACGCCGAGCCCTGAGACGACGTAGAAGACGAAGGCGATGGCGATGTCCGTCCAGCCGAGTCCCCATCCCCACGCCAGGGGAACCGCGGCCGCGATCGCGATCAGGGGCAGCCCCACCACGAGCGCGAACGTGACGAGCTCTGCCTTGGATTTCGGTTCGGGTTCGAAGTCGGGCTTCGGCGTGGGAGAGGAACGCTCGGCGAGAACGGTCATGGGCTACCTCCGACGACATGTATGAGGATGAATGTCCAGGCTACGCCACCGTAACCTACGCCATCGTAAGTAAGGAAGCCCTAAGCTGTGGATGTCACATAGCTGACGGCCGGCCCGGCGAGGTGAGTGGGTTTCGTACCTTGCGGCTTTTGGGGTGGTCTGTTAAGTACGCAGCGTGCCGCCTACCCCTGCACGCGCCTGGTATTCGCGGCCACTGGAGATGTGCGAGAGAATTGAGGGCGCATACGCCCGCGCGGGCTCGGTATCGTAGGGGCTGTGTGTCGGACGCCACGGTGTCCGGTCCATCCCGGATCGTCTAATCGGCAGGACAAGTGGTTTTGGTCCACTTTGTAGGGGTTCGAGTCCTCTTCCGGGAGCCTTGACAGTCATCCCGCGACTCCCCGCGCGAGAGAGTTCTGAACCGGGCAGGTATCCTCACGGTGTCGGGAGGGTTGCGGTGCGGTAGCCGCGCCGACGACCCTGATCCGTCCAGTCACAGGGAGTCTCAGTCCGTGAGTGTGCCGCGCCCGGCAGCCGTCATCGTCCTCGCCGCGGGCGAGGGCACCCGGATGAAGAGCCAGACCCCGAAAGTCCTGCACGAGCTGTGCGGCCGCGCGCTGGTCGACCACATGCTCGCCGCCGCCCGCGACCTCGGTCCCGAACGGCTCATCGTGGTCATCGGCCATGCGCTCGAACAGGTCGGCGGTCATCTGGCCGCCACCAGCCCCGACGCGCGCGCCGTCGTCCAGCGTGAGCAGCGCGGCACCGGCCACGCCGTCCGTACCGTGCTCGAAGAGGTCGGCACGATCGCCGGCACGATCCTGGTCACCTACGGCGACGTGCCGCTCCTGCGCGCCCGTACCCTTGCCACCCTGCTCGACAAGCACGCCGCCGACGGCAACGCGGTCACCGTGCTGACGGCCCAGGTGCCCGATCCGACCGGCTACGGCCGGATCATCCGCGACCCCTCCGGCGCCGTGCTGGAGATCGTCGAGGAGAAGGACGCCGACGACGAGCAGCGCGCGATCAAGGAGATGAACTCCGGCATCTACGCCTTCGACGGCCTGCTGCTCGCCGACGCCGTCAAGCGCGTGTCCACCGACAACGCCCAGGGCGAGGAGTACCTCACCGACGTCCTCGGCATCCTGCGCGGCGACGGCCACCGGGTCGGCGCCTGCGTGGCCGCCGACTACGTCGAGGTCGAGGGCGTCAACGACCGCGTCCAGCTCGCCTTCGCCCGCGAGGTGCTCAACCGGCGGCTGCTGGAGGAGCACATGCGCGCCGGCGTCACCGTCATCGACCCGGCCGCCACGTGGGTCGACGTGGGCGTCGAGATCGGGCCCGACGCCGTCGTCCACCCCGGCACCCAGCTCCACGGCCGCACGGTCCTCGGCGCCGGCGCCGAGGTCGGCCCGGCCACCACGCTGACCGACACCCGCGTCGGCGAGCGCGCCGTGGTGCGCAACTCGGTCTGCGACAACGCCGAGATCGGCCCCGAGGCCAACGTCGGCCCCTACGCCTACCTGCGCCCCGGCACCGTGCTCAGCCGCAGGTCGAAGGCGGGCACGTTCGTCGAGATGAAGAACACCAAGGTCGGCGAGCGCTCCAAGGTGCCCCACCTCACCTACGCCGGCGACGCCACCATCGGGGAAGACGTCAACATCGGCGCCTCCACCGTCTTCGTCAACTACGACGGGGTCGACAAGCACCACACCACCGTGGGCGACGGCGCGTTCGTCGGCTGCGACACCATGCTCATCGCCCCCGTGACGATCGGCGACGGCGCCAACACCGCGGCCGGATCCGTGATCGTCAGCGACGTACCCCCAGGGGCGATGGGCGTGGCCAGGGCGCGACAGCGCAACATCGAGAAATGGGTCTTGCGCAAGCGCGCGGGCACGAAGTCGGCCGCAGCCGCCGAACGGGCGCTGGCCGAGCGAGCACAGCAGGAGAACGAACAGTGACCAGCATCAAACAGCCGGGCGAGAAGAACCTCATGCTCTTCTCCGGCCGGGCCTATCCAGAGCTGGCCGAAGAGGTTGCCGAGCACGTCGGCGTCTCGCTCACCCCCACCAAACTGATCGACTTCGCCAACGGCGAGATCTACGCCCGCTACCTTGAGTCCGTCCGCGGCTGCGACGCCTTCGTGCTCCAGAGCCACACCGGCCCCATCAACAAGTGGATCATGGAACAGCTCATCATGGTCGACGCGCTCAAGCGGGCCTCCGCCAAGCGCATCACCGTGGTCATGCCGTTCTTCGGCTACGCCCGCCAGGACAAGAAGGGCCGCGGCCGCGAGCCCATCACGGCCAGGCTGATGGCCGACCTGTTCAAGACCGCGGGCGCCGACCGGCTCATGTCGATCGACCTGCACACCTCGCAGATCCAGGGCTTCTTCGACGGTCCCGTCGACCACCTGTTCGCGATGCCCGTCCTGGAGAGCTACCTGAAGAACAAGCTCGACCTGGAGAACACGACCGTCGTCTCGCCCGACACCGGCCGCGTCCGCCTGTCCGAGCGCTGGGCCGACACCCTCGGCACGCCCCTGGCCTTCATCCACAAGCGCCGCGACCTCGACGTGGCCAACTCCGTGAAGGTCAGCGAGGTCGTCGGCAAGGTCAGCGGCCGCACCTGCGTGCTGATCGACGACATGATCGACACCGCGGGCACGATCTGCAAGGCCGCCGACGCCCTCTACGAGCAGGGCGCCACCAACGTGATCGTCGCCGCCACCCACGCGGTCTTCTCCGACCCCGCCGTCGACCGGCTGAAGAACTCCCGCATCTCCGAGGTCATCGTGACCAACACGCTGCCGCTGTCGGAGACCAAGAGGTTCGACAAGCTGACGGTGCTCTCGATCGCCCCGCTGATCGCCCGCGCCGTCACCGAGGTCTTCACCGACGGCTCCGTCACGAGCCTGTTCGAGGGCGACACCTGAGCGAGTAAGCTGTACGGGTTGCGCTCGTAACGCCTTCCGCTAGGGCGGGTGAGGGGGAGCGCCTCACAAGCCGATCTCTGCATCCCTAGGAGATGTCATGTCTGAAGTACGTATCGCCGCCGAGCCGCGCACGGTGTTCGGCAAGGGCGCCGCCCGCAAGATCCGCCGCGCCGACAAGGTGCCCGCCGTCCTCTACGGGCACGGCATCGACCCCAAGCACCTGACCCTGCCCGGTCACGAGGTGCTGCTCGCCCTCCGCACGCCCAACGTGCTGATCCGCCTCCAGGGTGAGGGCGTCGACGAGCTGGCCCTGCCCAAGGGCGTGCAGCGCGACCCGATCAAGGGCTTCGTCGAGCACGTCGACCTGCTCCTGGTCAAGCGCGGCGAGAAGGTCACCGTCGAGATCCCGGTCACCACGACCGGCGACGTCAACTCCGAGGGCCTGCTCGACCAGCAGCTCGTCTCGGTGGCCGTCGAGGCCGAGGCCACCCACATCCCCACCGGCGTCGAGGTCGACGTCGAGGGCATGAAGGTCGGCACCGTGATCACCGCCGCGCAGCTCCAGCTGCCGTCGGGCGCCACGCTGGCCGCCGACCCCGAGGCCGTGGTCCTCCACGTCATCGGCAAGCCGACCGAGGAGCCCGCCGCCGAGGCCGAGGCCGCCGAGGGCGAGGCCGCCGGGGCCGCCGAGGGCGAGAGCGCCGAGGCCGCCGCCGAGTAAGCACGTCCCGCGAACGGGGGTGGCGCGAGGCCGCCCCCGTTCCGCTGCAAGGGGAGCACATGGACCGCTGGCTGATCGTCGGACTGGGCAATCCGGGGCCCGAATACGCGGGCAACAGGCACAACGCGGGCTTCATGGTGCTCGACGAGCTGACCGCGCGGGCCGGCGGGCGCTTCAAGGCGCACAAGAGCAGGTCCGAGGTGCTGGAGACGCGGGCCGCGGTGCTGGCCAAGCCGCTGACGTTCATGAACCTTTCGGGCGGGCCGGTCAAGGCGCTCGCCGACTTCTACAAGATCGGCCCCGACCGGCTGATCGTCGTCCACGACGAGCTCGACGTCCCCTACGGCGCGCTGCGCGCCAAGCTCGGCGGCGGCGACAACGGCCACAACGGGCTCAAGTCCATCACCAAGGTCCTCGGCACCCGCGACTACCTGAGGGTGCGCTTCGGCATCGGCCGGCCGCCCGGCCGCATGGACCCGGCCACCTTCGTGCTCAGAGACTTCGTCACCGTCGAGCGCAAGGATCTGCCCTTCCTCGTCGACCGGGGCGCCGACGTCGTCGAGTCGCTCATGGCCCGTGGCCTGGAAGCCACCCAGAACGACTTCCACCGGGCTGATCTGCACATTTCCGGCCCTCCGCGCTGATCGCCGCATAGAACCGTTCGCCGCCTGTCGCGGCGCACGCGCGGCTAGCATCGGTGACTGTCCGTTCGGGAACGGGCACACAGAGGCGTGCGTGCCACCGCCCGGAGCAACGGCGGGAGCGGAGCGGGGGAAGACGGCATTTGGCGACCGAGGCCGCCTCACGGAGTGAGGCAGGAGAGCTCGTGAAGTCCGGCGCGGCCCTCTCGTGGCGGGTCAGCCCGGTGACTCCGGCGTGGATGCGTTCTTACCGGTTGCGTGCCGTCGTGGGCGACCTGTGCGGAGCGGGCATCGGGTCCGCCGCTGCCTTCTGCGGCAGGTTCGGCGGGTTCACCCCCTACGTGCTGCCGTACCTGCTGGTCAGCGTGGTGCTGCCGTGGGTGTGGATCTGCGCGGTCGCCCTCAACCGGGCCTACGAGCCCCGCATGATCGGCGTCGGCTCCGAGGAGTTCCGCCGCGTCGTGCACGCCGGCGTGGCGCTGACCGCGGCCACCGCCATCGGCTCGTACGTCACCAAGACCGACGTCGCCCGCGGCTACGTCGTGCTCGCGCTGCCCCTGGTCACGCTGCTCACCCTGGTCGCGCGTTACCTGCTGCGGCGCTCGCTCAACCGGCGCAGGGCAGCCGGGGCCTGCATGCGCCGGGTGGTCGCGGTCGGCCACCCGGCCTCGATCGCCGAACTGGTCCACCTCTTCCGCAGGGAACGCCACCACGGCATGGACGTCGTGGCCGCCTGCCTGCCCTACGGCGAGCCGCCGGGGGTGCTGACCGAGGTGCCCGTGGCGGGCGACTTCGGCGACGTGCCGCTGGTCGTCGACCAGGTCCGCGCCGACACCGTGGCCGTGCTGGCCTGCCCCGAGATGGACGGCGACGCGTTGCGCCGGCTGGCCTGGCGCCTGGAGCGCACCCACACCGAGCTGGTGGTCGCCCCCGCCCTGATGGACGTCGCCGGCCCCCGCACGATGATCCGGCCGGCCGCCGGGCTGCCATTGCTGCACGTCGAGCACCCCGAGCTCACCGGCGCCCGGCAACTGGTCAAGAACGTCTTCGACCGGGTCGTCGCCGCCGTGCTGCTGGTGCTGCTGTCGCCGCTGCTGGCGGCCCTGGCCGTGGCCGTACGCGGCACCAGTCCGGGGCCCGCGCTGTTCCGCCAGGTCCGGATCGGGAAAGACGGCAGGCCGTTCACGATCCTGAAGTTCCGTACCATGCGGCGCGGCTCGGAGCAGCAGAAGATCACCCTGGTCAGCGACCACGACGGGGTGCTGTTCAAGATCCGCAACGATCCGCGCGTGACGCCGCTCGGCACGCTGATGCGCCGCCACTCCCTCGACGAGCTGCCCCAGCTCATCAACGTGCTCCTCGGACACATGTCGCTCGTCGGCCCCCGCCCGCCGCTTCCCGAGGAGGTGGCGCGCTACGGTGACGACGTGCGCAGAAGGCTTCTGGTGCGCCCGGGGCTGACCGGGCTGTGGCAAGTGAGCGGACGATCTGACCTATCGTGGGAGGAATCCGTCCGTCTCGACCTGCGTTACGTGGAGAACTGGTCCCTCACGCTGGACCTCCAGATCCTGTGGAAGACTTGGTCGGCCGTCGCCCGCGGGCAAGGAGCATATTGATGACGATTCGTGACGACCATGCTGTGGCCGGCGACCTGGCGACAGAGGCGGGCGAGAGGCTGCTGCGGGTCCGCGAGCACACCGGGTTCGCCGACTCCGCCGCGTTGCGCGCGGAGGGCGACCGGGCCGCGCACGTGTTCCTCATGGAGGCGCTGGCGCGGTTGCGTCCCAGTGACAGTGTCCTGTCCGAGGAGGCCACCCGCGAGGAGCGGCTCGACCCCCGCAGGCTGGGCGCCGAGCGGGTGTGGATCGTCGATCCCCTCGACGGCACGCGCGAGTTCTCCGAGGAGGGCCGGTCCGACTGGGCCGTGCACGTCGCGTTGTGGGAGCGCGGCAAGCTGACCGCGGGCGCCGTGGCGCTGCCCGCGCAGGGCCGTACGCTGACGACCGCCGAGCCGCCCGCGCTGCCGGAGTTCGAGAAGGGCCGCTTCCGCATCGCGGTGAGCCGTACCCGGCCGCCGGAGTTCGTCCAGAAGCTGGCCTACCTGCTGGGGGCCGACCTGGTGCCGATCGGCTCGGCGGGGGCGAAGATCTCCGCGGTGCTCACCGGCGAGGTCGAGGCGTACGTGCACGCCGGTGGCCAGTACGAGTGGGATTCCGCGGCCCCCGTCGCCGTCGCGCAGGCCGCCGGGGCGTTCGCCAGCCGCGTCGACGGTTCGGAGCTGACCTACAACCAAGCCGACCCGTCACTACCGGATATCCTGGTTTCCCTACCGGAGCTGGCGACATCCCTGCTCGCCGGAATTCGGGACCTGCATCGCTAACCGCCGGAGGAAGCGCCCATGCTCCAGCGCGACTACACGACGTCGCAGCTCGACGTACTCGAAGCCGAGGCCATTCACATCATGCGCGAGGTGGCGGCGGAGTTCGAGCGGCCGTGTCTGCTCTTCTCCGGCGGCAAGGACTCGATCGTCATGCTGCGCATCGCGGAGAAGGCGTTCTGGCCCGCGGCCATCCCGTTCCCGCTGATGCACGTCGACACCGGGCACAACTTCGACGAGGTCATCGAGTTCCGCGACCGCCGTTCCGAGGAGCTGGGCGCGCGCCTGATCGTGGCCAGCGTGCAGGAGTCGATCGACAGCGGCCGGGTGGTCGAGGAGACCGGGCGGCGCGCCTCGCGCAACCGCCTGCAGACCACCACGCTGCTCGACGCGATCGAGGAGCACGAGTTCGACGCCGTCTTCGGCGGGGCCAGGCGTGACGAGGAGAAGGCCCGCGCCAAGGAGCGCGTGTTCTCCTTCCGCGACGACTTCGGCCAGTGGGACCCGAAGAACCAGCGCCCCGAGCTGTGGAACCTCTACAACTCCCGCATCCGCAAGGGCGAGCACATCCGGGTCTTCCCGCTGTCCAACTGGACCGAGCTCGACATCTGGGACTACATCCGGCGCGAGGGCATCGAGATCCCCTCCATCTACTTCTCGCACACCCGCAAGGTGTTCGAGCGCGACGGCATGCTGCTGCCCGACTCCGACGTCGTGTCGCGCGGCGACGACGAGCCGCTGTTCGAGGCGGTCGTCCGCTACCGCACGGTCGGGGACATGACCTGCACCGGCGCCGTGCAGTCCAAGGCCGCCACGGTCGAGGAGATCATCGAGGAGATCGCGGCCACCCGGATCACCGAGCGGGGGGCCACCAGGGCCGACGACCGCGCGTCCGAGGCCGCCATGGAGGACCGCAAGCGAGAGGGCTACTTCTGATGGACATTCTTCGCTTTGCCACTGCGGGAAGCGTCGACGACGGCAAGTCCACCCTCATCGGACGGTTGCTCTTCGACTCCAAGGCCATCTTCGAGGACCAGCTCGAAGCGGTCGAGCGTACCTCCCGCGACCGCGGCACCGAGTACACCGACCTGTCGCTGCTGACCGACGGCCTGCGGGCCGAGCGCGAGCAGGGCATCACGATCGACGTGGCCTACCGCTACTTCGCCACGCCCAAGCGCAAGTTCATCATCGCCGACACGCCCGGCCACATCCAGTACACCAGGAACATGGTCACCGGGGCCTCCACGGCCGACCTGGCGATCATCCTCATCGACGCGCGCAAGGGCGTGCTGGAGCAGTCGCGCCGGCACGCGTTCCTGACCTCGCTGCTGCGCGTGCCGCACCTGGTGCTGGCCGTGAACAAGATGGACCTGGTCGACTACTCGCAGGAGCGGTTCGAGGAGATCCGGGAGGAGTTCACCTCCTTCGCCTCCAAGCTCAACGTGACCGACCTGACGTTCATCCCGATCTCCGCGCTCAACGGCGACAACGTCGTCTCGCGCTCGGAGAACATGCCCTGGTACCTCGGCACCTCACTGCTCCACCACCTGGAGAACGTGCACATCGCCTCCGACCGCAACCTGGTCGACGTGCGCTTCCCCGTCCAGTACGTGATCCGGCCGCAGAAGGCCACCGACCACGCCTTCCACGACTACCGCGGTTACGCGGGCCAGGTCGCGGGCGGGGTGCTCAAGCCGGGCGACGAGGTGACGCACCTGCCGTCCGGGCTGAACACGCGGATCGCCTCGATCGACACGTTCGACGGGCCGGTGGAGGAGGCGTTCCCGCCCATGTCGGTCACGCTGCGCTTCGAGGACGACCTCGACATCTCGCGCGGTGACATGATCGCCAGGCCCAACAACCAGCCGCAGGCGGCCCAGGAGCTCGAGGCCATGGTCTGCTGGATGGCCGACGGCCTCAAGCTGGCCCCGCGCACCAAGCTGACGATCAAGCACACCACCCGTACGGCGCGGGCGCTGGTGCGCGACCTGCACTACCGGCTCGACGTCAACACGCTGCACCGCGACGAGGAGGCCACCTCGCTCGGCCTGAACGAGATCGGCCGGGTGTCGCTGCGGGTCACCCAGCCGCTGTTCGTCGACGACTACGCCCGCAACCGCCTGACGGGCGGCTTCATCCTCGTGGACGAGGCCACCAACGGCACGGTCGGCGCCGGGATGATCCTCGACGCCAGCTGAACCGTTCCGAACGGCCCGGCGACGCCACGCCGGGCCGTTCGCCTTTTCGGTAGATCTTTGCGGGGTTCCCTGACCATTCGATTACCCTCCGCGCTAGGGTCGTCGCGTTCCGTGTCGGCGACGTGAAGGCCCTTCCCTGTGACCGATCGCGCATCCGCCACCCGAGTGATCTTCCTCGGGGGCCTCGGCCGTAGTGGTACCACTCTGCTGGAGCGGCTGCTCGCGGAGCTGCCCGATGTGGTGGCGCTCGGCGAGGTGGTCCACCTGTGGTCGAGGGGGGTGCTGGCCGGGGAGCCCTGCGGTTGCGGCGCGGCCTTCGCCTCCTGCGACTTCTGGCGGCAGGTGGGCCGGGCGGCGTTCGGCGGATGGCGGCCTTCGCTGGCCGAGCGCATGCTCACGTTGCGGCAGCGGGTCGATCGCACCCACCGGATGGGGCGCATCGCGCATCCCGACCTGGCCGAGTACGCGCGGGCCTACCGGAGAATCTACGAGGCGACCGGCGCGCCCGTCGTGATCGACTCCAGCAAGCACGCCTCGCTCGCCCACTGCCTGGTCGCGGCCGGGATGGACGTACGCGTCGTGCACGTCGTCAGGGATCCGCGGGCGGTGGCGCACTCCTGGCGCAGGACCGTCGAGCGGCCCGAGGACGGGCGTCCCATGACCCGCTGGGGGCCGCTGCGCACGGCCCTCCACTGGACGGCCCAGAACGCCGGCCTTGAGCTCCTCGCCCGCCAGGGGGCCCTGGTGACCCGGGTGCGCTACGAGGACCTGATCGCCCACCCGGAGCCCACGCTGACCGCGCTGGCGGGCTTCCTCGGGCTCGACGTCCCCGGCCTGCCGTTCCTGGAAGGCACGACGGCGCGGCTCGGGCCCGCGCACACCGCGTCCGGCAACCCGATGCGCTTCCAGGTCGGGGGGATCCGGCTGCGGTGCGACGACTCGTGGCGTTCGGGGCTGCCGGTCCGCGACCGGCGGCTGGTCACCGCGCTCACCTGGCCGCTCCGGGTCCGGTACGGCTACCGGGAGGCCGCCGCGTGACCGCGATGCCGTCCGTGGGCGTGGTGATCCCGACCTGTGGCGACCGGTCCGGGCCGCTGCGTGAGGCCGTGGCGGGCGTGCTGGCCCAGGACTATCCGGGGCGGCTCGCCGTGGTCGTCGTCGCCGACGGGGTGCGCGGTCGCCCTGATCCGCTGCCGGCGCTGGGCGTGCCCGTTCTGGCGAACAGCCGTACCCCTGGGCTTCCGGGGGCGCGCAACACCGGCATCGCGGCCCTCGACACCGACCTCGTCGCCTTCTGCGACGACGACGACCTCTGGCTGCCGGGCAAGCTCACCGCCCAGGCGCGGGCGCTGGCCGCCACCGGTGGCGAGTTCGCGAGCTGCGCCATCGAGGTCGAGCACGGGCGGCGCCGGGTGGTCAGGCTCGCGGGCACGGACACGGTGACCGCGGCCGACCTCGTACGGTCGCGCATGGTGATGGTGCACTCCTCGACGTTCCTGTTCCGTCGCGGGGCCCTGTGGGCCGACGAGAGCGCCCCCGGCGGCCAGAACGAGGACTGGGACCTGGCCCTGCGCGCGGCCCGGCGGCGGCCGATCACGCACGTCGACCGGCCGCTCGTCCGCGTGCGGTGGGGCGGCACGTCCCACTACGCGGCCCGCTGGGCGGACCGGATCGCGGGGCTCGAGTGGATGCTCGCCCGCCACCCCGAACTGGCCGCCGACCGGCGCGGCGCGGCACGGGTCTACGGCCAGCTCGCCTTCGCGTACGCGGCCCTCGGACGGCGGCGCGCGGCGGTCCGGTGGGCGTTGCGGACGTTCGGGGCGCGGCCGGGTGAGCCGCGCGCCCCGATCGCGCTGGCCGTGGCGGCGGGGCTCGTCCCGGCCGCGACCGTGCTCGGGCTGCTGCACGGACGGGGGCGCGGCATATGACCCCGCCGAGAACCCGGACCCCGGCCGTCCCCGCCCAACGCCCCCCGACCCCGAAACCCACCCCCACCCACCCCTCCACCCCCGAACCCGCCTCCGCGCGGCCCCACGGCCCCGAGTCGGCGTCGGCCAGGGCCCACGCCCCCGAGTCCGGTGCCGTCAGGGCCCGTGGATTCGCGGCCGGGGGCGCCCGGCTGGGCCTGGCCGGTCCTGGGCCGGCTGCTCCTGCCCGGGGCGGGAGCGCGGGAAGCCCTCCTGAGCGGGAAGCCCGGGAGCGGGTGCAGGTCGGCGGGGTCGGGGTGGACGTCGTCGCCGAGGCCGACGTGGTGCGGTGGGTGGCGGCGGAGGCGGCGGCCGGCCGGGGCGGGCGCATCGTGACGCCCAACGTCGACATCTGCCGGGCCGTCGCCCGCGACCCCGCCCTCCAGGAGCTCGTGCGCTCGGCCGACATCGTGGTGGCCGACGGGATGCCGCTGGTGTGGGCGGCCAGGCTGCTCGGCACCCCGCTGCCCGGACGGGTCACCGGGGCCGACCTGATCTGGTCGCTCAGCGAGGTGGCCGCGGCCCGGAGCTGGCCGGTGTACCTGCTCGGCGGGCCGCCGGGGGTGGCCGAGCTGGCCGCCGACGAGCTCAGGAGCTGCCGTCCCGGGCTGAAGGTGGCGGGGGTGCACGCGCCGCCGTACCACTTCGACGACACGGCGGAGGGGAGGGAGCGGGTGCGGCGCAGGGTGGTCGCGGCGCGGCCCCGCCTGGTGTTCGTCGGGCTGGGCTTCCCCCGGCAGGACCTGCTCATCGCTGAGCTGCGCGAGGAGCTGCCCGAGGCGTGGTTCGTGGGATGCGGGGCGGCCATCGCCTTCGCCGCCGGGACGGTCCAGCGGGCCCCGCGCTGGATGCGGCGGGCCGGGCTGGAGTGGGCGTTCCGGCTGGTGAGCGAGCCCGGACGGCTGGCGCGGCGCTACCTCGTGGACGACCTCCCCTTCGCGGTACGCCTGCTCACCGGCTGCCTGCTGACCAGGCTCAGGCGGTGAGCGCCCGGACGCGGGCCGCCTCCTGCGCGGTGAGTCCCCGGGCCGCCGTCGCCAGGGCGTGACGGGAGTCCATCGGGCGGAAGGCCGTACGGGACAGGCCCGACCAGGCGAAGGCCGCCGACCGGCGGGACGGCGTGGTGCAGGCCCGGACGATCCGGCGTTCGGCGGACGGCGTCCAGGGCAGGCCCGCGTGGGCGTACAGGCTCTTGAAGCCGGTGACCGGGTCCTCGGCCAGGGACTCGTACGAGCTGATCAGGACGCCGGGCGTGGCGGCCAGCACCGACCGGGCGGCCCGCCACAGGGCGGCGGTCGTGGCCAGGTCGTCGGCGGAGCCGAGCAGCGGGCGCAGGTCCAGCAGGCCGGGATGGTCGCGGACGAGGAGCGGCTGGCCCAGCAGGTCGCGGACGTCGAACCGCCAGCCGAGCCGCCGCCAGCTCGCCGCGAACGACACCGGATCCCGGACGAGGACGATGACCGCACAGCCGAGCCGCCGGGCGAACCACCCGGCCGACAGCACCGCGAACGGGTCGTCGAGCAGCGCCCGGCGCCCGGTCAGGCGGCCGAACACGAACGCGGTGCCGTAACGCGCCAGGCGGGCCAGGTCATAGGGGGAGTGGTTGGCGCGCAGCTCGGGGAGCCAGTGGTAGCGCAGGGCGACCGTGTCGTGGAAGGCGGGCAGGAAGTCGGCGGCGTTGTCGTCGCAGATGTACTGGAACCTGTGGGTGACCTCGGCCCGGAGCACGCCGGGGCAGCGGCCGGGCGGGTGCTGCGGGTTGAGCGGCTCGTTGACGTAGACCAGGCCGCCCCCGGCGGTGAGCATCTTGCCGGCCCAGCTCGTGCCGCTCCTCGGCAGGCCGGTGACCAGGACGGGCGCGTTCACGCGACCGTCGCCCAGGTGCGCGGGCGCAGGGCGGGCAGGGTGTGGCGGCCGAACGGGCGCAGGCCGTAGCGGTGGTGGAGCTGCCACAGGGGGAGCAGGTTCTTCACGATCACCCCGCACGACCAGCCGACGACCGCGCCGAACGCGCCGTGGGAGGGGATCAGGACCAGGTCGAGCGCGACCGTGCAGGCGATCGCGGCCAGGAGGTTGAGCAGGCTGGCCAGGGTGTGGCCGGCGGCGGTCAGGACGACGTCGACCATGCCGCAGGCCGTGGCCACCAGCATCGTCCCGGCCAGGACGAGGGCGATGGGGGCGGCGGCGCCGTACGCGGGGCCGAAGACGCGCAGCAGCCACGGCGCGAGGACGGCGTAGCCCAGCCACACCGGCCAGGTCAGCAGCACCAGCCAGATCGTGGTGGCCTGGTACAGCTCGCGCGCCCGGCCCAGCTCCCCGTCGGCCAGCGCCCGGACCAGCCGCTCCTGTACGGCCTGCGCCAGCCCCTGGTTGGCGAGCTGCCCGACGACCCGGAACCGGGTGGCGGCCGTGTAGACGGCGGCCTGGGCCGGCCCGCCCAGCCAGGCGACGACCACGATGTCCAGCCGCTGGAACACGGCCTGGATGGCGCCGGCGACGGACCTCGGCGCGGTGTACCGCCACAGGTCACGCCCGGTCCCCGGCAGGTACGGCGTGCGCGGCGCCCGTCCGCGCAGATCGGCGAGGGCCAGGACGAGCAGCGGCAGGAAGGGCAGCGCCCAGGCCGCCGGCAGCCATTCCGGCGCGTGCGCGAGAGCCGCCCAGGCGACGAGCACGAGTTGCGCGGCGGGCAGCAGCACGCCGTCCAGCAGCACGGTGGGCCGCATCGAGCCGAACCCGCGGGTGGCGGCCAGGGCGACGTCCCCGAGCACGATGACCGGCAGGGCCCAGGCCAGCAGCCCGATGCGCGGCTCCAGCAGCACCGCGGCCCCGCAGGCGGCCAGCGCGCACGGCACCATGGCCGCCCGGAAATATCCAGAAATGCCGCGATAGCCGTACGTCTTCGCCCGCGCGATGAAGTACACCAGCCCGTTGCCGGCGTCCAGCTTGGCGATGCCGGCCGCCATCAGGGCCAGGGCCGTCACGCTGAAGAACGCCCCGGCCTGCGCCGGGCTGAACGCCCTGGTCACCACCACGGCCACCAGGAACTGCGCCAGCGCGCTCACCCCGGCCCCGGTCAGCCCGGCGATCCCGCGCCGCACCATCACCGGCGCCACGACGGCTCACCGCCCAGCCAGCGCGTCAGCCGCGCGTCGTAGGGCTCGAAATGGTCCCTGAGCGCCTGTTCCAGCACGCGCGGCACGGGCCGGGGCAGCGGCCTGCCGTTGTGCCGCTCGAACGCCGGATAGCCCAGGTGCGGCACCGTCAGGAACTCCAGCACGCGGTCGTAGGCGGTCTCGGGCTCGGCGAAGAACCGGTGGCTGTCGAGCACCAGGAGACGGTCCCGGCCGAAGAGCGGTTCGAGGCGGTCGAGCTGGTCGGCGTACCGGCCGCGGGCCACGTACGCGTGGTGGCGGTGCGAGTGGTGCTCGGCGAACGGCGACACGCGCAGGCCCTCCTCGGTCCCGGCCAGCCGCTCGGCCTCCAGCTCCAGGGCGGACTCGAAGTGCGACTCGGACTCGAAGCCCCTGGCCAGCTCGTGGGCGTGGGCCGAGCAGGCCCGCGCCACCGGGTCGCGGACCAGGACGATCAGCTTGACCCCGGGCAGGTCGGCGGCGATCCGCTCCCCGGCCAGCGGATGGAACAGGTAGTAGGGGGACGACTCGAACGCCTGGGTGCGACCGCCGTACCGGTGGGCGAGCAGCGCCGCGCCCGCCCGCAGCGGGAAGTGCGCCTGGTACCAGGCCATCGGCCGGTGGTAGCCGACGTCGAAGTAGTGGACGCCCTTGTGCAGGACGGGCTTGAGCAGCAGCGGGTGCTGGGCCAGCGCCCGGTAGAGCGAGGTCGTGCCGCACCGCTGCGCCCCCACGATGAGGAACGACGGCAACACCCGCGCGCCCGAGGTGAACCGGCCCGCCAGGCGTGAGAAGGACAACACCGGCCGCTTCATCGTCCTCATGGCAGCAGCTCCTCGTGGTCGACGGCCGGGTTGAGCCAGGTCTCGGGCGGCCCGAGCGGGTAGTGGCCGTCGGCGGCGTGCCGGTCGGCCAGCACGATGAGGTAGCGCAGCGCCGTGCGCCTGGCCGCGGCCGACGACAGGCCGAGCGGGGCCAGCTCGCGGGCCGCCCTGGCCACGCAGGCGCGGGCCGCCGTGGGCGGGTCCATCCTGCGCAGCGCCCGCTGGAAGAAGTGGTGCACGGCGTCGAGGCCGTAGGGGACGCCGGTCTCGTACCGCTCCCAGTCCCAGACGAGCAGCCGGCCGTCGGCGGACGGGCAGATGTTCCACGGGGACAGGTCGCCGTGCCAGGCCGGCTCGGGGCCGCCGGTGACGGCGATCTCCCTGATCGCGGCGTGCAGCAGGGACGGAGGCACCCGGCCGCGCCGTACGGGCAGCGGCGAGAGCGCCAGCACGGGCAGGCCGCGCCACTCGCCGTGGTGCAGCACGTCGGGCACGACGACGGTCTTCAGCGGCGTCCCGGCCAGACCGCGCAGGGCGGCCGCCTCGCGGCCGACCAGCTCACGGGCCAGCGGGCCGTCGCCGACCTTCACGAACGCCAGCAGCCGCCCCCCGGTACGCGCCTCCAGCACCGGTTTGCGGTTGGGCCGCAGCGCGGGACGCACGTGCAGCACGGTCTCCACGGGCGCGTCGAACACCTCGCCCAGGTAGGCCGCGATGGAGTCCTCGACCGGCACGGTGACCGCGCCCCCCACGTGCCACCAGCGCCGCGGGGCCAGCCGCCGGGGCAGCAGCCGGTGCGGCAGCACCGAGTACGGCCGTGGCGCCCCGGTGCCCGGATACAGCAGGCGCACGGTCTCACGGAGGTATCCGAGCCGCGCGGAGGCGTCCTTCATGCGTTCCTCCACAGCAGGGCGAACGAGATGAGATACAGGCTCAGCGGCGTCACCAGGCCGTCGTAGACGAACATGTAGAGCAGCACGAGACCCATCACCAGCACCCCGGCCAGCCCGATCGGGGAGCGGTCGGCCCAGTGGCGGCGGATGGCGCCGAGGAAGAAGGCCACGTAGAGGGCGGCCCCGGTGAAGCCCTGGGTGATCAGCAGCAGCCAGAGCTGCCCGTCGCTGCCGAGCGGCGGGTGCCCGCAGGCCGCGCACCACTGGGTCTTGCCGGTGGTGATCGAGCGGTGGTTGCCCAGCGAGTTGCGGGTGTTGCCGTAGCCGATGACCGGCGAGTGGCGGGCCGCGGCGACCGTGGCGGTCATGGTGAAGGCCCGGACGTCGTTGGAGTGCGGTTTGTCCAGCCGCTGGGCGAACACCGAGGCCAGCGGGCTGAGCGCGAACACCACCAGCCCGGCGGCCACCGCCGCGCACAGCGCGACCCTGGTCCGGCCCGCCACCCGCACGATCAGGTACGCCACGGCCAGCCCGAGCCCGATCCACAGGCCGCGGTTGAGCGAGTACACGACCGGGATCGCGGCCAGGGCGATCACCAGGACCGCCAGCACCCGGCGCCCCCGCCCGCCGTACGTCCACCACCCGACGACGAACCAGATCAGCAGCACCGACGCGTTGCTGCCCCACGCGTTGGCCCACTCGAAGGGCGCCTCCGGCCTGGGGGAGGAGTAGCCGAGCACCTTCTGGGTCTGGGCGGCCGTGGGATGGATGAGGTTCTGGACGAAGGAGTTCTCGCTGATCCAGCCGGGCAGCAGCAGCTCCACCGGCGAGGTGAAGCCGAAGTGCGGGAAGACCATGCCGAGCAGGCCGCCGGCGACCGTGGTCAGGAACAGCACGCCGAGCCAGCGCACCAGGCGCAGTTGCGGCAGCTCGCGCTCGGTCAGGTTGCCCAGGTAGAGCACCATGACCAGGACGGACACGTACAGGGCCAGGCGCATGGCCCAGCCGATCAGGCGGCCGCTGCTGAGGTCGCCGTACGTGCCGGGCGGCAGCTCGTCCAGCATCATCGCGCTCAGCAGGTAGCCGGCGAGCAGCAGCAGCCACAGGCCGAACCCGTGGGGCACCCGGACCGGCCGGCGCCGCCACAGGATCACCGCCATCGGCACGGCCAGCACGATCACCGACAGGCCGCCGAACCCCAGCGCCCACCAGATCGGGTAGCCGAGCAGGAGCGCCGCGATCGGCCAGGCTGGTCCTGTCACGTCTGCTTGCGCTGCCGGTGGTGGAACGACTGCATGGGCGTGGTCTCGGCCGCCAGGCTCACCTCCAGCTCGCCGGTGGCGACGAGCTTGCCGAGCGAGGTGTGGGTACGCGGCTCCAGCAGCGGGACGAACTCCGGCACCGCGTCGGTGGCCGTCACCACGCCGACGACCGGGACGTCGTGCCGCTCCAGCTGCCGGGCCGCCGCCGTCACCTCCGGCGCGCCGACCCGGCCCAGCCCGACCAGCAGCAGCGCCGCGTCGGCCCTGGCCAGATCGCGGACGTCGGAGCCGTCGAGCACCGACAGGGGCGCGCTGATCGCCAGGGGCTCGGCCAGCGAGGAGGCGTAGAGGTCGGGGGGCAGCGACCGGACCAGCAGCCGCTGGCCGGGGCAGGCCGCGACCACGGCGCAGGCCAGCTCGTGCAGCACGCCGTGCTCGCGGGAGGCGGACAGGTCGGTCAGCACGGGCAGCCCGGTCAGCCGCTCGACGTCGGCGGCCGTGCGCAGCCGGGTGTCGAGCCGGTCGCGGGCGTAGGCTGCCGCCGCGCCGAGCAGCAGGCCGGCCATCAGGCCGGTACCGAGGAAGAGCGGCAGGCTGGGCGAGCTGGGCCGGGTCGGCGGCAGCGCCTCGCTGATGACCGAGCCGGGGGTCACCGCGACCGTGCGCAGCGCGTCGTACTTGAGCGCCAGGCTGGCGGCCTGCCGGTTGAGCACGCTCTGGCGCTGGGTGGCGATGGCGTGCTCGGCGCTGCCCTTGGGCAGGCGGCCGACCTCTTTGATGGCCGTGTCGAGGCCCGTGTCGACCTGCTTGAGCTTGGCCAGCACCGCCTGCTGCCGCTCGGCCATCGCGGCCTTCGCGCTCTCGCGCCTGTTGGCCAGGTACGCGTCGGCGTAGGCGCGGGACTGCGCGGCGGCGGCCACGGGGTCGGCGTCGGTCACGGAGATCCACAACACGGCGGAGTTGGGCGGCACCGAGACCTCGACCGGCCGGGGCGCGGTGATCCGCAGGGCCTGGGCGACCCGGGCGGAGACCACCGCCGACTGGGCGATCTGGGCCTCGGTGTCGAGGTTGAGCGGCTCGCGCTGCCGGTTGCTCACCTGGTTGCCCTGGTCCTGGCCGTCCACGGGCGTGACCAGGACCTGGGTGATCGCGGTGTAGGCCGGCGGGGTGGCCCGCATCAGGGCGAGCCCGGCGGTGCCGCCGACCACGACGCAGCCGACGAGGAGCAGCCACCGCCTGCGCAGCAGCGAAAGGTGCTCGTCCAGGTCGGCGCCCGGCGGGCGGCGCGCCTGGAGATCCGGCGACGGGCTCATGAGGACGGTCTCCTGGAGGGGATGCGCGCTGTCGCGGGTGGGCAACGCTGCGTCACTTGCCGCAGTGTGCGCCCACTATAGGCCGGACGGATATTACCCAAGTCGAATACTGAAGATTTTTTCCGGTACGGCCGCCAGGTTGCCCCTTTTTAAATGGATATTTCCAGAAAAGGTGGGCGGGTAGGCGGTGGGGTTGAGCTGGGCAGACGAGCACACTGGCTGAAGTTCGAGGAATGGCATGGCAAGGTTCAGGTTTGAAAGGCGGGGGTCCGTCGACAAGGGGGTTGGAAGGCGTTGCAGCATCGGGGCTTTTCTCATTTCGCGACGAAAACCGCAATCATCTGCGCGGTGCTCACCCTCCTGGCCGCCTGCTCGACGGCCGAGGGCGCGCCCGCCCGGGTCGACACCAGCACGGCCGAACTGGCCGGCGCGCCCTCCTGCGCGGTCACCGCCAGGCTCATCCCCTCCTGCGGCGCCTGGTGGGGAGTGGCGCCCGAGGTCTTCGCCGGCGCACCCGTGGCCGAGGCGCTGCGCGGGGCCGAGTCCCGCATGGGCGTCGGCGCCGACGTGCTGCACGTCTACCACCGCGGCAGCGAGCTGTTCCCCACCCCGCAGGAGGTTGGCCTGGCCCGCGACCCTGCCCGGCCCAGGCTGCTCATGATCAACTGGAAGCCGTCGTTCGACCGCACCTGGGCCGAGATCGCCGACGGCGCGCTCGACCGCCGGATCGACCGCCTGGCCGCCTACCTCAGGCGCACCTTCCCCGAACGTTTCTTCCTCACCCTCCACCACGAGCCGGAGAACGACGTGAACGCCCGCTCGGGGTCGGGCATGCAGGCCACCGACTACGCGGCGATGTTCCGGCACGTCGTGCTCAGGCTGCGCGAGCGCGGGGTGAAGAACGCCGTGACGGTCATGACGTACATGGGGGCGCCCAACTGGGCGGCCAAGCCCTGGTTCGAGGACCTCTACCCGGGCGACGACGTGGTGGACTGGGTGGCCATGGACCCGTACGCCGACGACCGGGTGCACGACTTCGACGGGCTGGTGAACAAGACCCGCAAGGAGTACGGGCAGTGGCCGGGGTTCTACCGGTGGATGCAGGCCCGCTTCCCCGGCAAGCCGGTCATGGTGGCCGAGTGGGGGGTGTTCGAGCGGCCGGCCGACCGGGCGTTCAAACGGCGGTTCTTCGAGTCGGTGCTGAGACAGATCAAGCGGTATCCGCAGATCAAGGCGTTGTTGTACTTCGACTCGCCGCGGGCGCCGCGCGGCAACACGAGCTTCGACTCCGATCCGGGCGCGGCCCGCGCCTTCACCCAGCTCGCCCGCGACCGCTACTTCCGCTCGACCCGCGTGCCGCGGCCCTGACAGTGTTCATGGCCTCACTTCGTGAGGCGGGCTCGGTCGCCTCACGCCGCCGCCTTCCCCCGCTCTGGTCGCTGCGCTCCCGCCGCTCCTCCAGGCGCCGG
>NZ_JBIUBJ010000010.1:0-265459 GCF_044547985.1 Nonomuraea sp. NPDC052265 | reverse complement strand
AGGGTTCATGGCCTCACTTCGTGAGGCGGGCTCGGTCGCCTCACGCCGCCGCCTTCCCCCGCTCTGGTCGCTGCGCTCCCGCCGCTCCTCCAGGCGCCGGCACTCCCTCGCAGGGTTCATGGCCTCACTTCGTGAGGCGGGCTCGGTCGCCTCACGCCGCCGCCTTCCCCCGCTCTGGTCGCTGCGCTCCCGCCGCTCCTCCAGGCGACGGCACTCCCTCGCACCCTCCAACCGACGACGGTGACGGCCGAGGCGAGGGCGAGGAGGGCGACGGTGAGGGTGTTGTTCACGTCCAGGAGCTTGAGCGCGGAGGCCAGCAGCACGATCGCCAGCAGGGCCCTGATCAGGCCGCCCGGGGCGCGTGAGGAGATCCGCGCGCCGAGGTAGACGCCGGGGATCGAGCCGACGAGCAGCGAGAGCGTGAGCTCCAGCTTGAAGTCCCCGAACAGCAGGTGGCCGAGCGCGGCCGCGGCGACCAGGGGCACGGCCTGCACCAGATCGGTGCCGACGAGCTGGTTGGCCTTGAGCGCCGGGTAGAGCGCGAGCAGGGCCACGATGATCAGCGATCCCGAGCCCACGGAGGAGACGCCGACCACGAGCCCGCCTACCGTACCGACCAGTAGGGTCGGAATTGGGCGCACGACGATGTCGTGGGCGCTCGACGAGCCGCCCCGCGCGCCGAGCCAGCTTTTGACCGCCATGCCCACGACCGCCAGCAGCAGCGCGACGCCCAGCGCGTACTTGACCGCGTCGGTCACGGCGAACGCGCGGGCCAGGAACACCCCGCAGAACGCGGCCGGCACCGACCCGGCGCACAGCCAGCCGACCAGCCGCAGGTTGACCGTGCCCCGCCGCAGGTGGACGACGCCGCCGACCGGCTTCATCACGGCCGAGGCGACCAGGTCGCTGGAGACCGCGGCCAGCGGCGGGACGTTGAAGAACAACATCATCATCGGGGTCATCAGGGCCCCGCCGCCCATGCCGGTCAGGCCGACGACGACGGCGACGACGAAGGACCCGGCGACCAGCGCGAAGTCGATCAACGTACCCACCCTCCGGACCGCAGCGTCCCCAGGACCTGGGAGACGGCCGCCTCGATCGAGATGTGCGTGGTGTCGATCACCAGGTCGGCGTCGTCCGGCTCCTCGTACGGGTCGGAGACGCCGGTGAACTCGGGGATCAGGCCGGCGCGGGCCTTGGCGTACAGGCCCTTGCGGTCGCGCCGCTCGCACTCCTCCAGCGGCGTGGCGACGTGCACCAGCAGGAAGTCGGCCCCGACGGACTCGACGCCCTCGCGCACCTCCTCGCGGGTGGCCGCGTAGGGGGCGATGGGGGCGCAGATCGCCAGGCCGCCGTGGCGGGCGGCCTCGGTGGCGACGAAGCCGATGCGCCGGATGTTCAGGTCGCGGTCGGACTTGGAGAAGGTCAGACCCTTGGACAGCAGGTGGCGCACGACGTCGCCGTCGAGGTAGGTGACCGTGCGGGTGCCGAGCTCCAGCAGTGCGTCGCGCAGGCCGCGGGCGATGGTGGACTTGCCCGAGCCGGACAGGCCGGTGAAGAAGACGACCAGGCCGCGGCGGTGCGGCGGGCCGGGGAGCGTGACGGGCTCGGGGCCCGCGTAGTGCTCGGTGGCGCCGTAGGCGGTGGCGACGTGCTCGCGGAGTTCGAGGTCGATCTCGGGCTCCGCCCGGGGCGCGAGCGGGACCGGGACGACGAGGGTGCCCTCGGGCAGGCGTTCCTTGGCGCGGAGCGCGGCGCGGACGACCCCGGGGCCCGCCTCGCCGTAGGAGAGGGGGAGCAGCACGATCACCGCGTCGAGCTCCTTGGCGGTGGCGGTGATCTCGGTGAGGTCGTCGAGCGGCCCGCGCATCGTGACGGCCAGCGCGGGCCGGTCGCCGAGCACGTGCTTGACCTCGGCGGGCGTACGGCGCAGCCGGGCGAACGGGCCGTGCTCGGGCGTGCCGAGCGCCTTGAGCGGGCCCGAGGCCAGGCCGTCGGCCTCGCGCGCGGCCACGGTGAGCACGGCCAGCGGCAGGCCCTCGGGGTCGAGCAGCCGCACCTCGTCGCCCGGCGAGACCTCGGCGGGCAGGTGGAGGGTGACGGGCGCGGGCCAGGCGGTGCCGTCGGCGAGCGTGCCGCGCTCGTGCACGGCGTGCAGGTCGTCGTGGCCCAGGAAGCCGGTCAGTGGCTCGAACGCCCCGGACAGCAGCAGCTCAAGGTCGGCCAGCTCGTGCGCGTCCGGGGTCCACTCCACGGTTTCCGACATCCCAACTATTCCGATTGAATTGGTAGGAAAGGAGTCTACTCACTCATGGCGTCGTGTCGCTAGAGCAGCCGGGCGAAGTGATGTTGCGGCTTCCTGATCACCATGGTGATCTCGTCGTGGGCGGCGGTGTAGCGCCCGCCGCTCAGCCGGTCGACCAGGGCGACGGCGGCGGCGCCGAGCCGGCCGGCGCGGGCCGGGCCGCTGACCCTGCGCTCGTCGTCGGTGATCATCAGGCCGCGGCTGAGACAGAAGGCGTGCATGCCGTCGCTGGAGGCCAGCGGCCCGTAGACGACGGGCAGCGGGCCCGGCGTGCCGGGGGTGACCAGCGTGCGCCACAACAGCCGGCGCAGCCACGACGGCGTGAGGCGGTCGAGCAGCCCGTAGGCCGACTTCCTGTCGCGCATGCGCAGCAGCACCAGGCCGCCGGGGCGCAGGGACTGGAGCAGGCGGTCGAACACCAGCTCGGCGTGCTGGACGCGTTCGAGCAGGAAGGACAGGTGGATCACGTCGTAGGCCCGGTGCTGCAGCGGCACGCAGCGCAGGTCGCCGAGCGACCAGGCCACCAGGTCGGCGCGCTCCTCCACGACGTCTCTGATGACCGGATGGTCCTCGTCGGCACCCGTGGCCCTGGCCTCCAGCGGCTCCAGGTCGAGCGGCTCGTCGTGGGCGCACCCCGCGACGAGTATGTCGAGCCGCCGGCTGAACCGCCCGGCCCAGTGCTCGCGGATCCGTTGACCGAAGATGTCGCCTCGCTGGGCGACTGATCGCACCTCAGACATGTCACCTACAGTAATCAATCGAGCGGTCTCGGTTACGCACATCCCTGCTAGCGTCCTGCCCCGTGGACGAGCAGGTTTACGTGGGGAACGCCGATATCGACGCCGCCGGCGACCGTGGCTGGCTGCTCGGGCACTTCAAACCCCTCGGCGACCCACGGCACAGTGAAGAAGTCGAGATCAAGTGGGGTGTGCACCCGGCAGGCGACGAGCGTGCCCAGTGGGTCACAGGCGAGCAGCGCACCGCCCTGCTCGTCCTGATCAGCGGTAGGTTCCGGGTGGAGCTGCCGGGGCGCAGCGTGCTGCTGGCCGAGCGCGGCGACTACGTGGTGTGGGGCAAGGGCGTGGACCACTCGTGGGTCGCCGAGGAGGAGTCCGTGGTGCTCACCGTACGCTGGCCGTCGGTCCCCGGTTACCGGGTGCCGCACCCCGAGTAGGCTGGGTGGAGACCCCCGCGACCTGACCCGGCCGGGGGTAGTTGTGTTGCCGTCGTGGGGCTGTGGGCGTATCTGATGAGTCTTTCCGGACTGCTTGACCTTGTTGCCCTGGGGGCCGGGGCCGACCCGAAGTTGACCGCCGCGCTCGAAGAGGGCGGCGACGTCTCACTGATCGCGCCTTCGGCGTTGCGGCCGTTCGGCGTGGCCGCGCTGGCCGCGCACGATCAGCGCACCGTGCTGGCCGTCACCGCCACCGGGCGGGAGGCCGAGGACCTCGCGGCGGCGCTGACCAGCCTCGTCGAGCCGAGCTCGGTCGCGGTGTTCCCGGCCTGGGAGACGCTGCCGCACGAGCGGCTCTCGCCGCGCAGCGACACCGTGGGCCAGCGCCTGGCCGTGCTGCGGAGGCTGGCGCACCCGGTCGAGGGCGACGCCGCCGCGGGCCCGCTCGGCGTGGTGGTCGCCCCGGTCAGGGCGCTGCTCCAGCCGATCGTCAAGGGGCTCGGCGACCTGGAGCCGACCAGGCTGAGGGCGGGCGACGACGCCGACCTCGACGCCGTGGTCGAGCGGCTGGTCACCAACGGTTACCACCGGGTGGACATGGTGGAGAAGCGCGGCGAGGTGGCCGTGCGCGGCGGGCTGCTCGACGTGTTCCCGCCCACCGAGGAGCATCCGCTGCGGCTGGAGTTCTGGGGCGACACGGTCGAGGAGATCCGCTGGTTCAAGGTGGCCGACCAGCGCTCGCTGGAGGCGGCCGAGGACGGCCTGTTCGCGCCGCCGTGCCGCGAGCTGCTGCTGACCGGCGAGGTCAGGGCGCGGGCGCGGGAGCTGGCGCAGGAGCACCCGGCCCTGGCCGAGGTGCTCGACCAGCTCGCCGAGGGCAGCCCGGTCGAGGGCATGGAGGCGTTCGCGCCGGTGCTGGCGGGGGAGATGGACCTGCTGCTCGACCACCTGCCGATCAGGTCGGCGGTGTTCGTGTGCGACCCCGAGCGCATCAGGAGCCGGGCCGAAGAGCTCGTACGCACCTCGCAGGAGTTCCTGGAGGCGTCCTGGATCAACGCGGCGGCCGGCGGCGAGGCGCCGATCGACCTGGGCGCGGCGGCCTTCCGCACGCTGGAGGAGATCCGCGGCCACGCCGACGCGCTGGGCCAGCCCTGGTGGACGATGGCGCCGTTCGGCAACGGCGTCGAGCTCGACGCCCAGGACTCCGAGGCGTACCGGGGCGACACGGCCAAGGCGCTGGCCGACATCAAGGGCTGGCTGGCCGAGGACAAGGCGGTCGTGCTGCTCAGCGAGGGCCACGGGCCGGCCGAGCGCATGGTCGAGCTGCTCAAGGGCGTCGACGTGCCCGCCAGGTTGCAGCGTTACCTGGACAAGGCGCCCGAGCCCAAGGTCGTGCACGTCTCGACCGGCCTGATCGAGCACGGGTTCATCACGCCCGGCCTGGCCGTGCTCACCCACCTCGACCTGGTGGGGCAGAAGGCGTCCACCAAGGACATGCGCCGGCTGCCCTCGCGCCGCCGCAACATGGTCGACCCGCTCCAGCTCAAGGTCGGCGACCACGTCGTGCACGAGCAGCACGGCGTCGGCCGCTACGTCGAGATGGTCCAGCGCACGGTCCAGGGCGCGACCCGCGAGTACCTGGTCATCGAGTACGCCAAGGGCGACCGCCTCTACGTGCCCACCGACCAGCTCGACGAGGTCACCCGCTACGTCGGCGGCGAGGCGCCCACGCTCAACCGCATGGGCGGCGCCGACTGGGCCAAGGCCAAGTCCAGGGCCAAGAAGGCGGTCAAGGAGATCGCCGGCGAGCTGATCAGGCTCTACTCGGCCCGCATGGCCTCGCCCGGCCACGCCTTCGGCGCCGACACGCCGTGGCAGCGCGAGATGGAGGACGCCTTCCCCTACGCCGAGACCGGCGACCAGCTCGAAGCCATCGACGAGGTCAAGCGCGACATGGAGCGCGGCGTCCCGATGGACCGGCTGATCTGCGGCGACGTCGGCTACGGCAAGACCGAGATCGCGGTGCGGGCGGCGTTCAAGGCCGTCCAGGACGGCAAGCAGGTGGCCGTGCTGGTGCCGACCACGCTGCTGGTGCAGCAGCACATGTCCACCTTCGCCGAGCGGTTCTCCAGCTTCCCCATCGCGATCAGGCCGATCTCGCGCTTCCAGACCGACGGCGACGTCAAGGGCACGATGGAGGGGCTCAGGTCGGGCGCGGTCGACGTCGTCATCGGCACCCACCGGCTGCTCAGCCCGGAGGTCAGGTTCAAGGACCTCGGGCTGATCATCATCGACGAGGAGCAGCGGTTCGGCGTCGAGCACAAGGAGGCCATGAAGCACCTGCGCACGCAGGTCGACGTCCTGGCCATGTCGGCCACGCCGATCCCGCGCACACTGGAGATGGGCCTGACCGGCATCCGCGAGATGTCCACGATCCTCACGCCGCCGGAGGAGCGGCACCCGATCCTCACGTTCGTGGGGCCGTACGAGGAGAAGCAGATCGGGGCGGCGATCCGGCGCGAGCTGATGCGCGACGGCCAGATCTTCTTCGTGCACAACCGGGTGGCCTCCATCAACCGGGTGGCGGCGCGGCTGCGCGAGCTGGTCCCCGAGGCGCGCATCGCGGTGGCCCACGGCCAGATGAACGAGCACCAGCTCGAAAAGATCATGGTCGGCTTCTGGGAACGCGAGTACGACCTGCTCGTCTCGACCACGATCGTGGAGTCCGGCCTCGACGTGCCCAACGCCAACACGCTCATCGTCGACCGGGCCGACAACTACGGCCTGTCGCAGCTCCACCAGCTCAGGGGCCGGGTCGGTCGAGGCAGGGAACGCGGTTACGCCTACTTCCTCTACCCGCCCGAGAAGCCGCTGACCGAGACCGCGCACGAGCGCCTGGCCACCATCTCCCAGCACACCGAGATGGGCGCGGGCATGTACGTCGCGATGAAGGACCTGGAGATCCGCGGCGCGGGCAACGTGCTGGGCGCCGAGCAGTCGGGCTTCATCGCGGGCGTCGGCTTCGACCTCTACGTGCGCCTGATGGCCGAGGCCGTGCAGGAGCAGAAGGCCAAGCTGTCCGGGGCCGAGGTCCAGCAGGAGCAGCAGGACGTCAAGGTCGAACTGCCCATCAACGCCCACATCCCGCACGACTACGTCACCTCCGAGCGGTTGCGGCTGGAGGCGTACAAGCGGATCGCGGCCATCACCGCGCCGATCCACATCGACGAGGTCCGCGAGGAGCTCACCGACCGCTACGGCAAGCCGCCGGTGGAGGTGGAGAACCTGCTGGAGGTGGCCCGCTTCCGGATCAGAGCGCGCTCGGCCGGGCTCACCGACGTCACGCTGCAGGGGCAGAACATCAAGTTCGGCCCGGCACGGCTGCGGGAGTCGCAGCAGGTCAGGCTCGACCGGCTGTACAAGAAGGCCATCTACAAGCAGGCGGCCGAGACCTTGCTGGTGCCGGTTCCCAAGACCAAGCCGCTGGGCGGGCAGCCGTTGCGCGACCTCGATCTGCTCAAATGGTGCGGCGACCTGGTCGAGGCGATGTTTCTTGAGCCCGCGCGGGTAAGCTAAGCGCGGTTTTTGTTCGGAAAGGGACGCATGTGAAGTCGATTCGAGTGGCTGTGGCCGCCGGCGCGGTAGGACTCACCGCGCTCACCGCCTGCTCTTCGCCCATGGAGGCCGGAGCAGCGGCCGTGGTCGGGAGCGAGCGCATCTCGGCCCGCGACCTGACCAGGAACGTTCAGGAGTACGAGGGCGCACTCAAGCGCGCCAACGTCTCGGCCGAGCAGCTCGGGGTGCCCGTCACCCAGTTCGTGCTCTACCGGATGGCGAACGAGAGCGCGTTCAGGCAGCTCGCGGCCAAGCACAACGTGCAGGTCAGCGAGGGCGAGATCGACAACGCGCTCAAGGACCCGGGCCAGTACCAGTCGCCCGAGATCAACCTGATCGCCAGGGGCGTCAGCCCGGCCGACGCGCGCGGCTACCTGCGTGCGGAGCTGGGCGCGGTCAAGGTGCGCAACCAGCTCGGCGGCGCCCAGGACCAGGCGGCCCAGGAGAAGTTCGTCAAGGAGCTGACGAGCATCAAGCCGATCTACAGCCCGCGTTACGGCGAGTTCACCCAGCAGGGCTTCGTCGATCCGGGCCGGTTCGGCAAGTCCTCCCAGCAGGCGCAGCCGCAGCAGGGCTAGCCCGATGCCGCTGATCGTCGTCACCACCTCGCCCAGGGTCGCGCCGGGCCTGCTGAGCGACCAGGGCTGGCAGGCGCTGCGCTCGGGGCCCGTCCTGACCGGCTCCGGCGCCCACCCGCAGCTTCCCTATCTGGCCGCCGCCGGCATCGAGGCGGAGGTCGTCGTGCCCGACGCGGTCGCGCTGTCCAGACGGGCGGTGCGCGAGCGGGTGGTCTGGCTCGCCGGCGACGACGAGGACTTCATGCGCGCGATCGGGCGGGCGGCCATCGCGCTCGACGAGCCGCCGCTCATCGAGGTCGTGCCCGGTTCGTACGACCTGCCCGGCTCGCGGGTGCTCGACCTCGTCGTGGTGATGGACCGGCTGCGCACCGAGTGCCCGTGGGACCGCAAGCAGACGCACGAGTCGCTGGTGCCGTACCTGCTGGAGGAGGCGTACGAGGTCCTGGAGACGATCGAGCAGGGCGACTACGCGGCGCTCCGCGAGGAGCTCGGCGACCTGCTGCTCCAGGTGGTCTTCCACGCCCGCGTGGCCCAGACGTTCGACATGGACGACGTGGCCGCCGGGATCGTCGAGAAGCTCGTCCGGCGGCACCCGCACGTGTTCGGGTCGGTGCGGGCGGAGAGCGCGGACGAGGTCAACGACAACTGGGAGGCGATCAAGGCGGCCGAACGGGCGGCCAAGGGCGGCGAGTCGTCGGTGCTCGACGGCGTCCCCATGGGCCAGCCCGCGCTCGCGCTGGCCGCCCAGCTGCTGCGCAGGGCCGAGCGGGCCGGCGCGCCCGACGCGCTGGCGGCCGCGGTCGGCCAGGGGGTGGCGCGGGAGCTGTTCGACCTCGTGCGCCGCGCCCAGGAGGCCGGGCTGGATCCCGAGGCCGAGCTGCGCGCCGCGGCCCGCGCCTACCGTGACCGCGTACGCGCGTGGGAGTCGAACGCCTGACCGCCCTGGTTGTCGGGAGAAGTCACCAAATGCCAGGATCCTGGGGGGCTTGAACCGGCGAGCCGAGGGGGACTGGTGGTGGAGCTGAGACCGCTGCGCTCGGGGGAGCCGCGGGAGGTGGCGGGCTACCGCCTGCTCGGCCGGCTGGGCGACGGCGGCCAGGGGTCGGTGTTCCTGGGCCGCGACGCCGACGGCGGCCACGCGGCCGTCAAGATCCTGCATCCGCGCCTGCTGGGCGACGAGCGGGCCACTCGCCGGTTCCTGCGCGAGAGCACGACCGCCGCCAAGGTGGCGGGCTCACGTACGGCCAGGATCTACGGCAGCGGGGTGGCCGAGGGGCGGCCGTACATCGTCAGCGAGTTCATCGACGGGCCGTCCCTGCACGACCTGGTCCTCGACGGCGGCCCCCTGACCGTCGGCGAGCTGGAACGGCTGGCGGCCGGCACGATCACGGCCCTGACCGCCGTCCACGGCGCGGGCATCGTGCACCGCGACTTCAAGCCGAGCAACGTGCTGATGGGCCAGGACGGCCCCCGCGTGATCGACTTCGGCATCGCCAAGGACATGGACGTCTCCACCACGGCGAGCAGCGTCGTCGGCACGCCCGGGTACATGTCGCCGGAGCAGATCGCGGGGGAGGGCGCGACGGCCGCGTCCGACGTCTTCAGCTGGGCGGCCACCGTCGGGTTCGCGGCCACGGGGGAGCCGCTGTTCGGCCGGGACTCGATCCCCGCCGTGATGAACCGCATCCTGCACGCCGAGCCCGACCTGCGCGAGGTGCCCGAGCCGCTGCGGGCCGTGCTGCGGGCGTGCCTGGCCAAGGAGCCGGTGGCGCGGCCGTCGGCCTACGACGTGCTGGCGCGGCTGCTGGGCCGTACCGCCGCGGCGCCGCGCCGCCACGCCTCCGGGCGGGCGCGGCGCGACCCGGACGCGGCGCCGCGTGAACCGCGGAGGTCGCGGCGGGACGCCGACGCGGGGCCGCGTGAACCGCGGAGGCTGCCGCGTAACGCTGGCGAGGTGCCGCGGGACGTGCGGCCGGGGCCGGGGCCGGGGCCGGGGCCGGGGACGCGGCGGGGGTGGGCCGCGGCCGGGGTGGGCGTGCTCGTCGCCTTGGGGGTGGTGGCCGGGGTGTTGTGGCGCAACGCCGGCTTTCCGGCCGTCGAGGGGCCGACCGGCGGGCAGGCGGCGTTCGGCGTCGAGCTCGGCCCCGAGTTCGGGCCCGCGTCCGGGGCGAACGTCGCGGCGATGGCCATCGGCCACCACAAGGGCGCGCCCGTCGTCGCCTACGCCGAGAAGTCCGGCAATTCGATCGAGGTGTGGGACCCGCGCATCGGCGAGCCGCTCGACCGGCTTCCGGACGCGGGCCCCACGCCGGTGCGCTCCCTGGTGCTGATCCCCGTGGGCGGCAGGCAGACCGCCGTCTGGACGGGCACGGACGGAATCGTGCGGCGCTGGCGCATCGGCGACGCCCGCCCCGGCGCCTGGCACGTGGTGTGCCGGTCGGAGGCCCGCCTGGCGCCCGGCCAGTGGCGCAAGCAGCCCGCGGTGGTGATCGGCTGCCCCGACGGCCAGGTCGTGACGCTCGACCTGGCCTCCGACCGGATCGTCGCCCGCGACCGGCCCGCAACGGGCCCGGTCACCGCCCTGGCCTGGGACGAGACCACCGGCAAGGCCCTCGTCGGCACCGGCCGGGGCCTGCTGGGAGCGCCCGCGGGGCCGCTCGGCAAGGGCGAGGTGCGCTCGGTCGCCGCGTTCGGCGACGGCCGCGCCGCCGTCACCACGGGCGGCTCGACCGCCGTGTACGACCTGGACAGCGGCGCCTTCGTGCGCGGCTTCACCACGGGCGCGGCGGGCGTCGGCGTCACGGCCGCGGGAGGGCGCCGGATGATCGCCGGCGGCGGCGACGGGGTGACCGTGTGGAACGCCGACCGCGGCGAGCGGCTGGGCGACCTGGCGCCCGGCAGGAAGGTCACCGGGCTGGCAGCCGGCGACGGCCTGCTGGTCGTCGCGACGGGCAGCCGCCTCCAGGCCTGGAGCCTGGCCTCCACCGGCTGACCCCCGACGGCCCCGCGCCCGGCCCCACCGGCTGGACCGTGGTGGGTGACCGTGCCGTGCCGGTGCCCCGGGGTACCGATAGGCTCTGATGGCATATTGCCTTTCGATTTAGGAGCGCAACCCGTGGCTACCATCGAGGTCGTTTACGCTCGCGAGATCCTCGACTCCCGGGGCAACCCCACGGTCGAGGTCGAGGTCGTGCTCGACGACGGCAGCAGCGGCCGCGCCGCCGTGCCGAGCGGGGCGTCCACCGGCCAGTTCGAGGCGGTCGAGCTGCGTGACGGCGGCAAGCGCTATGGCGGCAAGGGCGTGGAGAAGGCCGTGCTCGCCGTGACCGACGAGATCTTCGAGGAGATCAACGGGGTCGAGGCCGAGGACCAGCGCATCATCGACCAGATCATGATCGACCTCGACCGCACGCCCAACAAGGCCAAGCTGGGCGCCAACGCCATCCTGGGCGTCTCGCTCGCCGTCGCCAAGGCCGCGGCCGACAGCGCCGACCTGCCCCTGTTCCGCTACGTCGGCGGCCCCAACGCCCACGTGCTGCCCGTCCCGATGATGAACATCCTCAACGGTGGCGCGCACGCCGACACCAACGTCGACATCCAGGAGTTCATGATCGCGCCGATCGGGGCGGAGACGTTCCGCGAGGCCGTGCGCATGGGCACCGAGGTCTACCACGCGCTCAAGGGCGTGCTGAAGGAGAAGGGCTACGCCACGGGCCTGGGCGACGAGGGCGGCTTCGCCCCCAACCTGCCCTCCAACCGCGACGCCCTCGACCTGATCCTGGTCGCGATCGAGCGGGCCGGCTACGTGCCGGGCGAGGACGTGGCGCTGGCCCTCGACGTGGCAGCCTCCGAGTTCCACAAGGACGGCGTCTACACGATCGACGGCAAGGGCCTGTCGGCGCGTGAGCTCATCGCCTTCTACGAGGACCTGGTCGACAACTACCCGCTCGTCTCCATCGAGGACCCCCTCGACGAGGAGGACTGGGAGGGCTGGAAGGCCATCACCGAGGCCCTCGGCGCCAAGGTCCAGCTCGTCGGCGACGACCTGTTCGTCACCAACCCCGAGCGGCTGGAGCGCGGCATCAACGAGGGCACCGCCAACGCCCTGCTGGTCAAGGTCAACCAGATCGGCACGCTGTCGGAGACCCTCGACGCCGTCGACCTGGCCCACCGCAGCGGCTACCGGTGCATGATGAGCCACCGTTCCGGCGAGACCGAGGACACGACGATCGCCGACCTGGCGGTGGCGGTCAACTGCGGCCAGATCAAGACCGGCGCCCCGGCGCGGTCCGACCGTGTGGCCAAGTACAACCAGTTGCTGCGCATCGAGGAGCTTCTCGACGACGCCGCCCGCTACGCGGGTCGCGCGGCTTTTCCGCGGTTCCGGCGCTAGTTTCGACTGACGGCTCGCGGCCGGGGAAGGTCTGACGGCCGCGAGCCGTACGTCGAAGGGGGTGTGCAGCATTGGCGAAGAGGCCGCAGCTGACCGGGCGGGCCGCCATCCTCGCGGTCGTGGTGTGCGCGATCGCGATGAGCCTGGCCTACCCTGTGCGCGAGTACATCAGCCTGCGCCGCAGCATCGCCGAGCTGCAGGCGGAGAAGGCCAGGGTCGAGGCCGAGCGGCAGACGCTGCTGGCCCGCGACCGGCAGAGCGACGATCCCAACTGGATCAGGCGCACCGCCAAGGAACGGCTGCACTTCTGCGGCCCCGGCGAGAAGTGCTATGTGGTGATGGAGCCCGAGCAGGGCAAGGAGCAGACGGCCGTGAAGCAGCCCGTCGAGGTGCCCCCGTGGTACCAGACGCTGTGGGAGTCGGTGGAGGCCGCCGACAAGGGCACGGGTCGCAGAGCGGTGGAGAGCAGCAGTGGAAAGTGACGACGTCGAAGCGGTCCAGCGGCAGCTCGGCCGTCCGCCCAGAGGTCTGCGCGGGGTGGCCCACCGCTGCCCGTGCGGCAACCCCGACGTGGTGGAGACCGCGCCGCGGCTGCCCGACGGGTCGCCGTTCCCGACCCTGTACTACCTGACCTGTCCCAAGGCGGCCTCGGCCATCGGCACGCTCGAAGGCTCGGGCCTGATGCGCGAGATGCAGGCCAGGCTGGCGACCGACCCCGATCTGGCGGCCGCCTACCAGGCCGCGCACGACGACTACGTCGCCAGGCGCGACAAGGCGGCCCACGACGAGGGCATGGAGCCGCTGCCCCGCGACATGCAGAGCACCGGCGGCATGCCGCTGCGCGTGAAGTGCCTGCACGCCCTGGTCGCGCACGAACTGGCGGCGCCGGGGAGCAACCCGTTCGGCAGGGAGGCGCTGGACGCGCTCCCCGACTGGTGGAGTGACGGACCATGCGTGTAGCCGCCATCGACTGCGGCACCAACTCGGTGCGCCTGCTCATCGCCGACGTCCGCGACGACACGCTGCACGACGTCGAGCGGCGGATGGAGATCGTCCGCCTGGGGCAGGGCGTCGACCGCACCGGCATGCTGGCGCCCGACGCGCTGGAGCGCACGTTCAAGGCGATGCGTTCCTACCGGGAGCTGATCGACCGGCACGGCGCGGTCGCGACCAGGGTGGTGGCCACGAGCGCGACCCGCGACGCGGGCAACCGGCAGGAGTTCGTCGACGGCGTCCGCGAGATCTTCGGCGTGGCGCCCGAGGTCGTGACGGGGGCGGAGGAGGCCGAGCTGTCGTTCAGGGGGGCGACCAGGGGCCTGCTGCGCATCTCGCCGGAGACCGAGATGCCGCAGGGCCCGCTGCCGCCCTACCTGGTGGTGGACATCGGCGGCGGTTCCACGGAGTTCGTGGTCGGCTCCGAGCACGCCGAGGCCGCGCTGTCGGTGGACATCGGCTGCGTACGGCTGACCGAGCGGCATCTGCGGGACGCCGGCGACCCTCCGCCCGCCCCGGCGCTGGAGGCCGTGGTCGCCGACATCGAGGCGGCGCTCGACCGGGTCCAGGAGGCGGTGCCCGTCGAGCGGGCGCACACGCTGGTCGGTCTGGCCGGTTCGGTGACCACGATCGCGGGCATCGCCCTCGACCTGCCGGCCTACGACTCCGAGCGCATCCATCACTCCAGGATCTCCGCAGAACAGGTCCACGAGGTGACGCGACGGCTGCTCGCGATGACTCATGGTGATCGCGCGCGGGTTCCGGTGATGCATCCCGGGCGAGTTGACGTGATTGGTGCTGGTGCGCTAATTCTTGACCGGATCGTCCGTCGATTCGCGTTTTCGCAGGTCGTCGTCAGCGAACACGACATCTTGGATGGAATCGCCTGGTCTCTCGCCGGCTAGATAGCCAAATCCGGACATTTCCGATCTATGTCCCGTGTTGAGTGTGCAATCACTATTGTGATTAGGTAAAGGCGCAAAACGGGGGCTTTGCCATATCGCTGTGCACGGAAGGTGCCGGCGTGGCGACCGTTCCCGAGCGCGTCTTTTCCCTCACGGAATGGAGCACTCTCACATGATGTCTGTTGGGTTAGCACGTAAGGCGGCGGCGTTCGGCGCCTCTGCTGCCGTGCTGGCCGCCATGGCAGCGGGCCTGGTAGCCAGCCCCGCACAGGCGGCGACCACGTCCGCGGCCGGCAAGGCCGCCACGGCCACCTCGGCCAAGTCCGCCAAGGTGTCGGTCACCGCGCCGAAGGCGGCCGACCAGGACTACCAGGGTTCTTGTCCGGTCAAGGTCAACTTCGCGGCCAAGATCAAGGTCCCGGTCAAGGGCAAGACCGAGCTCGCCTACCGCTGGCTCCACGGTGACGGGTCCAAGGGCAAGGTCCAGGTTGTCAAGCTCAAGGGCCACGGCACCAAGTCGGTCACCGTCAAGGAGTCGGTGACCTTCAAGGGTGACGTCAAGGGCTGGGAGGCCGTCCAGGTCCTCGGTCCGAAGAAGGTCACGTCCAAGAAGGGCTACTTCTCGGTCTCGTGTGTCGACCTCGGTGGCGTCCGTACGGACAAGGACGTGTCGGTCTCGGCGCGCGCCTGGGCCAACCCGTCGTCCTACGAGGGTGCGTGCACCCCGGGTGACAAGATCGACTTCACCGGTCTGATCAGCGTCAACCGTCCGAGCTGGGTCCGCTACCGCTGGGTCCTGAACGGCGAGGTCGTCGACCACGGCAAGGTCAAGGTCTGGAGCAAGCGCAAGGTCGGCTTCGGCATCTCCCCGCGTCACAGCCAGCGTGGCTGGGCGCAGCTTGAGATCGTCGGCCCCGACGACGCCCTGTCCAACCGCGCCTACTACAAGGTGTGGTGCAAGGACTCGACCCCCGCTCCCGCTGTGAAGGTGTCGGCCACCGACCTGGTGACGGCCACCAACAACGACGGGTGCAAGGTCGGCGCGCACGCCAACGTCAACGCGACCGGCGCCGCGCGCGTCCAGTGGACCTGGGCCGTCAACGGCGAGTCCGTGCTC
Organism: Nonomuraea sp. NPDC052265; assembly: GCF_044547985.1. Classification (NCBI taxonomy): domain Bacteria; kingdom Bacillati; phylum Actinomycetota; class Actinomycetes; order Streptosporangiales; family Streptosporangiaceae; genus Nonomuraea; species Nonomuraea sp. NPDC052265. Next base: position 250,379 of record NZ_JBIUBJ010000010.1, on the reverse strand, counting down.
AAGGGCGAGAGCGTCTTCTCGGGCAGCGGCTCGAAGACCGTCGAGCTCCCTGACCGGGCGCTGACCGGCGAGGCCGCCAAGGGTGGCAAGATCACCCTGACGGTCACCGGGCCGAACAACAACGACTCGATCACGCAGTCGTACGCGGCGTGCGAGGCTCCCAAGCCCACCGCGTCCGTGTCGGCCGTGTCGGTCTCCGGCAACCGCAACGACATGTGCAAGGACAACCGCGGTCCCGGCGTGGACTTCACGGCCACCCTGCACAGCACCGGCCCCACCACCGTCAAGTACTACTGGGTGGTCAACGGCGTGAAGGACGTCAACGTCCTGGAGCGTCAGGTCAACGGCGACCTCGCCGTGACCTGGGGTGTCGGTGGCACGCACAACAGCAAGGAGACGAAGGGCACCATCGAGCTCGTCGTCACCAGCCCTAACGCCGCCTCGTCGGGCGTCGCCAGCTACTCGGCGACCTGCCCGCCCAAGGCCGACGCCTAGGCTGATCACGTGACCGGGCGGCACCCTCAGGGGAGCCGCCCGGTTCTCTTGTTGCCACTATTGTGCATTGCACAGTACTCTCCTTTGCGTGGATAGCAGCCAATTGCTCAAGGGCGTGCTCGACCTGGCCGTCCTGGCCGTGCTCGACGAGCGCGACGGCTACGGCTACGACGTCGTACGCAGACTCAGGGAGGCGGGCCTGGAAGAGGTGGGCGACGCCTCCGTCTACGGCACGCTGCGCCGCCTGTTCAAGGCCGGCGCGCTCAACTCCTACGTCGTGGCCTCCGACGAGGGCCCGCACCGCAAGTACTACGGGCTCAACGAGGTCGGCCGCACCCTGTACGCCGCCTCCGCCAAGCGGTGGACGTCGTTCGCGGCCACCATGGATTCCCTGCTCAAGGAGGGGCACGCATGACCACGCCGGAACAGTACGCGCAGGCCGTCCGCGACGCCCTGGCCGGTCACCCGGACCGCGAGGAGCTGATCGAGGACCTCGACGACCATCTGGCCGAGATCGCGGCCGAGTCGGACCTGCCGCTGGAGGATCGGCTCGGGCCGCCCGCCGCGTACGCGGAGGAACTGGTGGCCGCCTACGGGGGGCGTCCGCAGGGCCGCCAGAGGCGCCGTCCGCGGCCTCGGGCGTGGGCGGCGCGGGCGCATGCGGGGCTGCTGCGCCACAAGCCGTACCGGAGCTTCGTGGCCTTCCTGCCGGAGCTGCGGCCCGGCTGGTGGGTGCTGCGCGGCTACCTGCTGGCCATGCTGCTGCTGGCGATCACGGCGCGCGGCGGCGTCGTCCCGGGGAACCTGGCGGAGTGGGCGCTGGTGGCGGTGGCCGTGTGGGTCTCGGTGTGGTTCGGCCGGGCCCGCGGGGGGCGCTTCGCCGCGCTGCTGGCGACGGGCGTCAACGCGCTGGCGGTGCTGGCGCTGCTCGCCGGCATGGCGGCGGCCTCCGACGTGGACGACCAGCCGGTCGCGATGTCGGAGCCGGCCGACGTGATGCTCGTCGGGGGCGGCCTCGACATCTACAACATCAAGCCGTACGCCAAGGACGGCAGCCCGCTGACCGACGTCTACCTCTACGACCAGGACGGCAAGCCGATCACGCTCGACCCCGAGAGCCGCGGTTACGTGGTCGACCGGTCGTGCGGCGAGCCGGTGCTCAACCGCTACCCGCTGCCGCTGGTCCAGGAGCAGGAGATCCTGGCCGACAACGGCATGCCCACGGCCACGCCCTCCGCGTGCGCGACCGCCACGGCGACCCCGACCCCCGCGACGGCCCCCACCCCCGCGACGACCCCAGCCACGGCCACCGAGACGACCCCCGGGACGACCCCCGGGACGACCACCGCCACGCCCGTGCCGGAGAAGACCAGGTGATCGGGCACCATCGGTGTCATGAGCTTCGTACCACCCGGCACCGGCTGGCCCGGTGACCCCGCCACCCCTGACACCCCGGTGGCCCACGACCCCGCGGACGTGCGCCGCCTCGCCTCCACCACCAGCACCCTCGCGGAGCTCACGGCCGCGCAGTCCGTCTGCCGCGCCTGCCCGCGTCTGGTGGAGTGGCGCGAGGAGGTGGCGCGCGTGAGGCGGCGCGCGTTCGCGGACGAGACGTACTGGGGCCGTCCCGTCCCGGGGTGGGGGGCCGAGCGGCCGAAGGTGCTGCTGGTGGGCCTGGCGCCGGCGGCCCACGGGGGCAACAGGACCGGCCGCATCTTCACCGGCGACCGCAGCGGCGACTGGCTGTTCGCCTCGCTCCACCGCTGCGGCCTGGCGGCCAAGGAGACCAGTACGTACGCCGGCGACGGCCAGGAGCTCATCGACACCAGGGTCGTGGCGTCGGTGCGCTGCGCGCCCCCGGCCAACAAGCCCACGCCCGAGGAGAAGGCCGCCTGCTTCCCGTGGATGGCGCGCGAGGTGGCGATGGTGGCGGGGAGCGTACGGGCGGTGGTGGCGCTCGGCGGGTTCGCCTGGCAGGCCATGTGGCCCGCGCTCAAGGACGCCGGCTACGAGCTGCCGCGCGTACGGCCCAGGTTCGGCCACGGCGTCGAGGTCGAGGTCCGGTACGACGCCGCCCCCGTCACCCTGCTCGGCTGCTACCACCCGAGCCAGCAGAACACCTTCACCGGCCGCGTCACCGCCCAGATGCTGGACGACGTCTTCCTCCGGGCCAGGTCGCTGGCGGTGTGACGCGTCCCACCATCCCCGGGTTGGACTCACCGGAAGGCGCCGACGTAAGCTTGTGAATGCTTTCACAAGCATTCCACGAGGGATGGGGCCTCAGGATGAACAAGCACATCTTGATCGTCGGCGGCGGTTACGTCGGCCTGTACACCGCGCTCCGGCTGCAGCGCAAGCTCCGCCGCGAGCTGCGCGGCGGCGAGGCGCGCATCACGATCATCGACCCCCAGTCCTACATGACCTACCAGCCGTTCCTGCCGGAGGCGGCGGCGGGCAACCTCTCACCCCGGCACATGGTCGCCCCGCTGCGCCGGATCCTGCCCAAGGTGCGCATACTCAACGGCACGGTGACCAAGGTCGACCACGCCGAGCGCGTCGTCACCTTCCAGCCCGCCGAGGGCGAGCCGCGCCAGGTGGCCTACGACGTGATCGTGATGGCCGCCGGGTCCATCTCGCGTACGCTGCCGATCCCCGGGCTGACCGACATCGGCATCGGGTTCAAGACCGTCGGCGAGGCCATCGCGCTGCGCAACCGCGTGCTCCACCTGCTCGACGTGGCCGAGTCGACCGTCGATCCCGAGGTGCGGCGCAGGGCGCTCACGTTCGTCGTGGTCGGGGCCGGATTCGCGGGCGTCGAGGCGCTGGCCGAGCTTGAGGACATGGCCAAGGACTCCACCCGCTACTACCGCAACATCACCCCGGCCGACCTGCGCTGGGTGCTCGTCGAGGCCACGAACCGGGTGCTGCCCGAGGTCGGCCCCGAGATGGGCAAGTGGACGCTGGAGCAGCTCCGCGAGCGCGGCATCGAGGTCAAGCTGGACACCCGGCTGGAGTCGTGCGAGGGCGGTCACGTCGTGCTCAGCGACGGCACCGAGTTCGACGCCGAGACCCTGGTGTGGACGGCGGGCGTCAAGCCGAGCCCGGTCGTCAACGACAGCGACCTGCCCCTGGACGAGCGGGGCCGGATCAAGGCCACCGCCGCCCTCACCGTCGCCGGCACCCGTGACGCCTTCGCCGCCGGCGACGCCGCGGGGGTGCCCGACGTGACGAACCCGGGCCAGTACTGCGCCCCCAACGCCCAGCACGCCGTGCGCCAGGCCAAGGTGCTGGCCGACAACATCGTCCGTCACCTGCGTGGCGAGGAACTGGTCGATTACCGCCACAAGTATGTCGGATCGGTGGCCGGACTGGGCCTGCATCAGGGCGTCGCGAATGTCTATGGCGTGAAGCTGCGCGGTTTCCCTGCGTGGTTCATGCACCGCACCTACCATCTGTCGCGGGTGCCGACGCTGAACCGCAAGGTCCGTGTCGTCGTCGACTGGACCCTGGCCCTGTTCTTCAAGCGAGAGACCATCTCACTCGGTGAGATGGAGCATCCGCGCGACGGGTTCAGGGCCGCGGTGGCGACGACCCGCCGCTAGCCCAGACACGGCAGCGCCCCGGCGAACATCGCCGGGGCGTTTTCGGCACCCCGGAACGAAATGCGGAAGGGGTACCACGGGTGGGGCTCTCAGCGGTGACCGTGCTCGGCGTGGACCGGCCCGGCGTGATCGCCGCCGTCACCGGTTCGCTGGCCGACTGCGGTGCGAACATCCAGGACTCGACCATGACGCTGCTCGGCGGGTACGTGGCGATGATGCTGCTGGTCTCCGGCGATCTCGAACCCGACGAGCTGACGAAGCGGCTGTGCGCCCCCGAGCTGGTGGTCTCCGCCTCGGCGATCGAGGCGCGGCGGCACTTCTGCGACGGCGGCGGCGACGGCGGCGGCCTCGGTTACGTCCTGACCGTGCACGGCCCCGACCGGCCGGGCATCATCTCGGCCGTCAGCGCCGTGCTCGCCGCCGACGGCGGCAACATCACCGGCATGAGCACCCGGCTCACCGGCCGCCTCTACGTGCTCATCGCCGACGTCGAGCTGCCCGAGGACGTCGACGTCGCCGCCCTCATGCGCCGGCTGGCGGCCGTCGGGGCGGGGCTCGACTCGGAGATCACCTTCCGTCCCGTCGAGCCGGACCTGTTGTGACGGGCGCCAGAGGCACCCCGCGCCAGGTGCTCGGCGCGCCGCACCCGGCGCTGTCGGCCAGGGCCGCGCCGGTCGATCCGGCGGCCCCCGAGACCGTGACGGCCGCCGCCGACCTCCTCGCGACCCTGCGCGGCGAGATCGCCATGACGGGTCTGGCCGCTCCCCAGATCGGCCTGAGGTGGCGGCTGATCGCCTTCAACGCCTGGGCCCACCCCCGGGCCCGGTCGTGGGCCGGGGAGCTCGTCCTGGTCAACCCTCGCCTCACGAGTGCCTCCCATTGGGGCGGTGGGCGCGAGGGGTGCGCGTCCATCGCGGGGCTCACCGCCGACGTACGCCGGGCGACGCGCATCACCGTACATGGGCATTTGCCGGGCACAGGGGAGCCGGTCGTCATCGAGGCGGACGCCTTCGAGGCTCGCTGCATTCAGCACCAACTGGACCATCTGGACGGTCTACTCTTCTTGGACAGAGTGCCAGGGGCGCTATCACTTCACCGCAGACTTCACAGTTGTGACGCCTGATGCGAAGTTGTGCTCCTCGGAAGCATGGTCCGTTTCGTATGATTGCGGCGCCCCCGTAGCCCAATGGCAGAGGCAAACCCCTTAAAAGGGTTGTAGTGCGGGTTCGAATCCCGCCGGGGGCACCATTCTTAAGTGTCCCCGACCTGGGGTTTTCTCCGAGTGAAGCATCTTGTCGCATCCGATGGTTCACTACTGCTATCAACCCGTCACACAATGCTTCCGGTCGTTTGCCGGGAAGACCCGGTCTGGTGACGCGTCGGGAAGATTCCGTTTTCATCACGAAACCCAACAGAACTCTGTTTCAATTGGCCGCGCCGGAGTTACTGCCGCCCGCCCGCCCGCGCCCGCCCGGGACGGCCGCCCCGACCTCGGGAACTCACGCGCGGTCACGTTCGTTGTCCTCGCTGCCGAAGTCCCCCGACGAACTTCGATCTCAGCGTGAGTTGACCTAGGTGCCGCCAGGCCCCGTAGGCTCGGCGCCACAGGAGGCAGCGATGGAGAGCAAGAACCCCATTTTCAGCAGGACGCGTCAGCAGCACGCGGGTTGGGCCGGCCCAGCCCCGTCACCCGACACCCTGCGGAACATGTACGACGCCCCGTCGTACGCACCCCCGGCCCCGCCCGCCCACCGGGCGATGACCCTCGACGACGTCGTGGTCCGGGGTTTCCTCACCCTCGGAGCGCTCGTCGTGGCCGCCGCCGCGACCTGGGTGCTCGACGTCCCCCCGGCGCTGGCCATCGGCGCCGCCATCGTGGCCCTGATCCTCGGTCTGATCGCCTCGTTCACCCAGAGCACCAACCCGGCGCTCATCCTGGGCTACGCGGTCTTCGAGGGCGTCTTCCTGGGCAAGATCAGCCAGGTCTTCGAGGGCGCCATCAGCGGCATCGTCTTCCAGGCGGTGCTCGGCACGGCCTTCGCCTTCGGGGCGGTGCTGACCGTCTACTCGCTGCGGGTCGTCCGGGTCACGCCGAAGCTGGTCAGGTTCGGCATGGCGGCCGCCCTCGCGGTGGTCGGGCTGGTGCTGGTCAACCTGGTCGTCGGGATCTTCAACGGCGTCGGGCTCGGCCTGCGCACCGACAGCCCGCTCGGCTGGATCTTCAGCATCGTCATGATCCTGGTCGGCTGCTTCTTCCTGCTCCTCGACTTCGACTCGATCGAGCAGGGCGTGCGCCAGGGCGCTCCGGAGAAGTTCGCCTGGCAGTGCGCGTTCGGCCTCACGCTGAGCCTGGTCTGGATCTACCTCGAGGTGCTCCGGTTCATCAGCTATTTCACCGGCGACGACTGATCGTTCACTTCCTGGGGGCCTCGCCGTAACGGCGGGGCCCTCTCTTTGTGCGACCGGAAATCTACCTGCCGTCACAGAATGATGCCTGGCTGGGGGGTTGCCATTCGCACCGCGGTGTTGCAGTGTCGAGCAAAGGACCTTAATCCGCGGAGGTGCCCATGTCCTTGAACCACTCACCGGAGACGCAGACGAAGCTCATCGCAAGGGTCCCCACGATAACGGGACGCGAACTCCCCGAGTGGTTCCAAGCCATCGACAACGGCCCATCCTTCCTGAGGTGTGACGAGCGGGCCAACTGGCTCGCCGACGAGCACGGGCTGACCCACGGCTACGCCGCCGCGATCGTGCTGGAGCACGAGCGGCACCGCCGTACCCGAATGGGCTTGATCTAGAGCCCTTCCCCATCAGCGCGCCCGTGCTCGGAGCACGGGCGCGTCATCATGAACACATGGATCTGGACAAGGCACTCGGCTTCATCGAGAAGAACCACCACGCAGTCCTGCTCACCAGCCGTCGCGGAGGGCACCCGCAGATGTCGCCGGTGCTGGCGGGCGTGGCCGACGGGCGCATCGTCATCAGCACCCGCGAGACGGCGATGAAGGTGCACAACATCCGCCGCGATCCCCGCGTCTCCCTCTGCGTCCTCGCCGACGGCTTCTTCGGGGAGTGGCTCCAGGTCGACGGCACCGCCGAGATCGTCTCCCTGCCGGAGGCGATGGACCGGCTCGTCGCCTACTACCGCGACATCTCCGGCGAACACCCCGACTGGGACGGCTACCGCGAGGCCATGGCCCGCGAGCGGCGCGTCATCGTCCGCGTGACGCCGCTCCAGGCGGGCCCGGACCGCCAGGGCTGACCCGCACGACGCGAACGGCCCCGCACCGGCAGTGAGACCGGTACGGGGCCGTCAGGCACGATCTAGGACAGGCGCTCCAGCACCATCGCCATGCCCTGGCCGCCGCCCACGCACATGGTCTCCAGGCCGAGGTTCTTGTCGTGGTGGCGCAGGCTGTTGATCAGCGTCGAGGCGATGCGCGCCCCGGTCATCCCGAACGGGTGCCCCACGGCGATGGCCCCGCCGTTGACGTTGAGCCGGTCGAGGTCGATCCCGAGGTCCTGGTACGACGGGATCACCTGTGCCGCGAACGCCTCGTTGATCTCCACCAGGTCGATGTCCTCGATCGCCATCCCGGCCCGGGACAGCGCCTGCTTCGAGGCCTCCACCGGCCCGAGGCCCATGATCTCGGGCGAGAGCCCGCTGACGCCGGTGCTGACGATCCGGGCCAGCGGCGTGATGCCCAGCTCGGCCGCCTTGACGTCGCTCATGATGACCAGGGCCGCCGCGCCGTCGTTCAGCGGGCAGCAGTTGCCGGCGGTGACCGTTCCGTCGGGGCGGAAGACCGGCTTGAGCGAGGCCACCCCCTCGTACGTGGTGCCGGCCCGGGGGCCGTCGTCCTTGCTCACCACGGTGCCGTCGGGGAGCGTGACGGGGGTGATGTCCTTCTGCCAGAACCCGTCGGCCAGCGCCTTCTCGGCCAGGTTCTGGGAGCGCACGCCGAACTCGTCCTGCTCGCGGCGGCTGACGCCCTTGAGCTGGGCCAGGTTCTCGGCGGTCTGCCCCATGGCGATGTAGATGTCGGGGACGGCGCCGTCCCCGCGCGGGTCGTGCCAGCTCCGGCCGCCCTCGGCCGACTGCTTGGTACGGGCCAGCGCGTCGAGGAAGAGCGGGTTGTGGGTGTCGGGCAGCGAGTCGGAGTTGCCCTTGGCGAAGCGGGAGACGGTCTCGACGCCGGCCGAGACGAACACGTCGCCCTCGCCCGCCTTGATCGCGTGGAAGGCCATCCGCGTCGTCTGCAGCGAGGAGGAGCAGTAACGCGTGACGGTCGTGCCCGGCACGGTGTCGAGCCCGAGCAGCACCGCCACCACCCGGGCCATGTTGAAGCCCTGCTCGCCGCCCGGCAGGCCGCAGCCGAGCATGATGTCGTCAATGGTGTTCGGGTCGAGCTGGGGCACCTTGGCCAGCGCCGCCTGGATCATCTGTACGGTCAGATCGTCGGGACGGATGTCCTTGAGCGACCCCTTGAAGGCTCGTCCGATCGGGGAACGCGCGGTTGCGACGATGACTGCCTCGGGCATGGCCCCTCCTTGTGTCCGGCGCTGATATTAGAACTATATTCCAGTCCTTCTCGCAAGCACCCCGGGCCCCCGCGTCAGCCGTACATGCCGGGGGCGGTGGCGGTGTGGTCGTTGACGGCGTGCACGGCGCCCTTCTCGTCGCGCCACAGGCGCCAGCCGTCCTGGCTGCCGGTGAACCAGGGCGGCGGGGCGCTCATGGGGGAGACGCGGGTGCCGCTGCCGAGGTCGTACTCGCAGACGGCGGCCGTGGAGTAGAAGCCGGGGGCCTGGCCGCGCAGCGGCAGCGGCTTGGGGTCGGTGACGCAGAAGGACCAGCCCCGCTCCTCGCCCACCTGCGCGGGCTTGCCCGAGACCAGGTCGAAGGCGCTGCCCTTGGCGTCGTGCTTGAGGAAGCCCAGTTTGTCCATGCGGTCGGGGAAGGCCAGCCACCAGCCCGAGCCGGGGACGTCGGAGGCGGTGATCTGGCCGACCACCCGGCCGGTCTCGGAGTCGAGCCGGGCGAAACCGCCGTAGGCGCCCTGGCGGTCCACCGGGCGTACGACGGGCGCGTAGCCGGGGCTGCCGCTCGGGTAGACGCGCACGACCGAGGGACGCATCCAGTTGACCGTGCCGTCGCCGATCCTGATGGAGAACAGGCCGAAGGTGGAGACCTTCTTCGTCTGGGGGTTGGTGTAGGGGGCGACGTAGCCGACCAGGTTGTCGCCGGTCGAGCCGAACGCCCACCCGCCCGACAGGTCGATGCCCGGCCCGAGCGCCTGCTCGATCGGCTGCTGCCACTGGAGCTTGCCGGTCTTGACGTCGTACGACTCGATCATGGGGTTGGCGGCCATCCGCAGCAGCAGGACCCGGGCCGGGTCGGACCACTCGACCTCGGAGATGCCGGGCAGCCGCCACATCACCCGGCCGGTCGCCGGGTCGAGCACGACCATGCGGGCGTGGGCCAGGGCGGTGTGCTCCGACACGCACAGGTAGGGGCCGCAGCGTTGCGGCCCGAACGTGGAGTGCATCGGCCTGGTCCACTTCTGCGCCCCCGAACGGGCGTCGCGGGCGATGAGGGTGGCGTTCCAGCGGCCCTTCCTGGTCGGGTCGAGCGCCACGATCACCCCCTGGCCCTTGGCCGTCTCCACGATCGCGGGGGCCGAGACGCCCATGCCGGGCAGGCGCCCCGCCATGGTGGCCGGGTACGCCCACAGGCGCCGCCCGTCGTCGAGGCCGAGCGCCACGGTCTCCAGCGTGCCGTCGGGCTTCATGGAGGTCGTGGTCGCCACCCCGGCCGCGGACACGATCCGGCTGACCGCGTTGACCTGGGTGTTCTGCCAGGAGGGGAAGTTCGCCGTGGCGGCGTCGCTGCCGGAGCAGGCGGTCAGGGCGAGGGTCCCGGCGAGGGCCAGGGAAGGTTTCATGAGGGGCCGGAGCACAGGCAATTCACTCCAAAGAGAACGAGGAGTGACGGCTAGGGCTCGGAGGGTGACCGGATCGGACGTCGTCAAGCCCCCCGCCGCGCACGTTCGCGCGTCGGTGGGGGGTCGCCGAGCCGCCCGCCGGGCGCGCTCAGGCGTCGGTGGGCGTCTCGCCGAGCCGCCGGCGGAACAGCGTGGCCCACTTGCCGTGGAGCCCCGTCGCCCGCCCGTCGACCCGGGTCGCGCTGACCTCGGTGCCGGGCTCCTCCGCGGCCGTTGCCGCCGCAAGGTAGATCGGTTGCAGTCCTTCGCCCCGTGCGGGCCGCGGCTCAGGCCACAGCCCCAACGCAGCGCACACCGACGGTAGCACCGCGTAAGCGGCCTGCGCGTAACCTCGGTCAGATGGATGGAAACGATCCGGTCCGAACATTTCTGTCGGATTTGTATCGAATTCCGGGCCCAGGACGTCGGCGAACGCCACCGTCCGGCCGCCCGCGTCCACCACGGCGACGGTCTGGGCCGCCGCGAGCTGACGGCTCCACCGCCGGGTCACCCAGCGCAGCGGCTGGGCGATGGGCCGCACCGTGCCCAGGTCGGGGCAGGTGCCGACGACCACCTCGACGCCCGCCTCGCGCAGCCGCCGCACCGCCTTGGCCAGATGGCGGACCGCGACGGCCGGGGGCGTCTGGGTGATGATGTCGTTGGCCCCCACGAAGATCACCGCCACGTCCGGGCGCATGGCGAGGGCGGCGTCCACCTGCTCGGACAGCTCCGCGGAGGGGGCGCCCGACTTGCCCGCGACCAGCAGGTGGACCGGGCGCTCGGCCACGGCCGCCACGCCGTTGGCCAGCAGCACGGCGGGGGTGTGGCTGGGATCGGTCATGCCCAGGCCCACGGAGGTGGAATCGCCGAGCATGACCATGTTGAGGGGAATGCCGCGGAAATCGCCGTAGACGCCGTCCGAGGGCGGTCCGTCCAGACCGTGGGGGCGGCCGATGGCCTTGCGCGCGAGCAGTCCCTCAGCGATCAGCAGGCCGTACGCCGTGGCTCCGAGCGCCGTCAGCCCGCCACCTCCGAGCGCGGCCGCCATGGCGATCCTCCTGGCCGCGCGTGCCATGCCTGCTGCCCAGACCACGTAGTGTCCTCCCGGTCGAACTCGGCGGTAGCGTTTGCTTGAAAACTAGCCGAGGGCCTGCCACCCCCAATGGATCTCGGCCTCGGGCAAGCTGATCAAGCTTCGGCAAAGAAGGTGAACACCTCGGTGCGCGTTTACGATTCCCTGGTCGACCTCATGGGGAACACTCCGCTCGTCCGGCTGCACAAGGTAACGGCGGGGATCTCCGCCCAGGTGCTGGCCAAGGTCGAGTACTTCAACCCTGGCGGCTCCGTCAAGGACCGCATCGCAGTACGCATGATCGAGGCCGCCGAGGCGTCGGGCGCGCTGCGGCCGGGCGGCGTCATCGTGGAGCCGACGTCCGGCAACACCGGTGTGGGCCTGGCCATCGTGGCCCAGCAGAAGGGCTACCGGTGCCTGTTCGTGGTGCCCGACAAGGTGGCCCAGGACAAGATCGCGGTGCTGCGCGCGTACGGGGCCGAGGTCGTGGTCTGCCCGACCGCCGTCTCGCCCGACCACCCGGAGTCCTATTACTCGGTCTCCGACCGGCTGGCCCGCGAGATCCCCAACGCCTGGAAGCCCGACCAGTACTCCAACGTCAACAACCCCGACTCCCACTACCACTCGACCGGTCCCGAGCTGTGGGAGCAGACCGAGGGCCGCATCACGCACTTCGTGGCGGGCATCGGCACCGGCGGCACGATCAGCGGCACCGGCCGCTACCTCAAGGAGGTCTCCGGCGGCCGGGTGAAGATCATCGGGGCCGACCCCGAGGGCTCGGTGTACTCCGGCGGCTCCGGTCGTCCCTACCTGGTGGAGGGCGTGGGCGAGGACATCTGGCCGGCCACGTACGACACCGGGATCTGCGACGAGATCATCGCGGTGTCCGACAAGGACTCCTTCACCATGACCCGCCGCCTGGCCCGCGAGGAGGGGCTGCTCGTCGGCGGCTCGTGCGGCATGGCCGTGGTGGCGGCGCTGCAGGTGGCGGCCAAGGCCGGGCCCGACGACGTGGTGGTCGTGCTGCTGCCCGACGGCGGCCGCGGCTACCTGTCGAAGATCTTCAACGACGACTGGATGGCCGACTACGGCTTCCTGACCACGAGCTCGGACGAGGGCCTGGTCGGCGACGTGCTGGCGCGCAAGGGGCCGGGAATGCCGGAGTTCGTGCACGCCCACCCGCACGAGTCGGTCGGCACGGCCATCTCGATCATGCGCGAGTACTCGGTGTCCCAGCTTCCGGTCATGAAGGAGGAGCCGCCGGTCATGGCGGCCGAGGTGGTCGGCTCGATCGTCGAGCGCGACCTGCTGGAGGCTCTCTACCACGGCAGGCTCGCCTCCGACGACCCGATCTCCGACCACATGTCGGCGCCGCTACCCACGATCGGCAGCGGTGAACCCGTCGCGCGCGCGGTCGAGGCGCTGGAGAAGGCCGACGCGGCCGTCGTCCTGGAGGACGGCAAGCCCGCCGGGCTGATCACCCGGCAGGACCTGCTCGCCTTCCTGGCCAACCACTGATCAGGGGTTCCTGATCGACTCGATCACGGTGCCGAGGCCCTCGTGGCCCCGTCCCTCGGCGTCGGCGCGCTCGAACAGCTCCTTCAGCGCGTTCGGCACCGTGGTCTCCACCCCGGCCTCGTCCAGCGCGTGCACGACGTGGCCGAGGCCGACGGCCTGCATGTGCAGGGAGTTCAGCTCGCCGGGGTAGGTCCCGGCGGCGAACTCCTCGGCCAGGACCCTGGCGAACCCCATCACGCCGTCGCCGCCGAGCTGGGTGAATTCCTCCCGCACGAACGGCAGGAACTCCAGCGGGGAGACCCCGGCCGTGCGCAGCATCGCCATGGCGTGCATCTGGCTGGTCAGGCTCGACCAGAAGATCAGCAGCAGCGACTGGTAGTACATCATCGCCAGGCCCTCGTCGGCGCCGACGTAGGTGATGTCGCCGAGGGCCCTGAGCGTCGCGGTGTGCCGGTCGAGCGCGTCCTTCGGGCCGCTGTAGAAGGAGTACGCGCCCGGCTGACCGATGCCCGGCGGCGGGACCATGATCCCGGCGGTGATGAGCGTGCCGCCCCGTCCGGCCACCCGGCGGGCCGCCGCGCGTAGTTCCTCGGGGGTGCCCGAACTGAGGTTGACCAGCACCTTCCCGTCGAGCCTGGCCTCGCCGAGGCTGTCGTACATCGCCTGGTAGCCGATCTGGCTGATCACCAGCAGGTCGCCGTCCGCGGCCGAGGCCGCGCGCCGGGCTCCCCGGGCGACCAGCGGTTCGGTCTTGCTCGCCGTACGGTTCCACACGGCCACGTCGAAACCCGCGCCGAGGAACGTCTCGGCCATCTTCGACCCCATCGGGCCGAGCCCCACAACTGTCACCTGAGTCATGACAGGGAGCCTGCGGCACCGTCCTACGGAAATCCTTATGACCGGCTACGGGTTAGTCTCTGCATGGTGCGATTCGGGGTGCTCGGCCCGCTGGCCGTCTGGACGGACGGCGGCGAGGAGGTCCACGTCGCCGAGCCCAAGGTCCGCGCGCTGCTCGCCGCCCTGCTGGCGGCCGGCGGCGGCCCGGTCTCCGCCGACCGGCTGATCGACGACCTGTGGGGCGACCGGCCCACCCGCAACCCGGTCGGCACCCTCCAGGCCCGCGTCTCCCAGCTCCGCCGCGCGCTCGGCGACCCGGCCATGGTCGTCCACGGCCCGGCCGGCTACCGGCTGGCCGCCCACGACTCCGACGCCGCCCGCTTCCGCGCCCTCGTGGGCCGCCGCGGCGCCGCGCCGCGCGAGCGGGCCCGCGAGCTGGACCAGGCCCTCGCGCTGTGGCGGGGCGCGGCCTACGCCGACTTCGCCGACGAGGGGTTCGCCCGCCCCGAGATCGCCATGCTGGCCGAGCTGCGCCTGTCGGCCCTGGAGGAGCAGGCCGAGACGCGCCTCGCGCTCGGCCAGGACGTCGACCTCGCCGACCTGGTCGCCCGCCACCCCCTGCGCGAACGGCTGCGCGCCTCCCACATGAAGGCCCTGTACCGGGGCGGCAGGCAGAGCGAGGCGCTGGCCGGTTACCAGGAGCTGCGCGTCAGGCTGGCCGAGGAGCTGGGGCTCGACCCCTCGCCGGAGCTGGCCGCGCTGCACCGGGCCATCCTGCGCCACGATCCGTCGCTGACCGCCCCGCCGCCCGCCGCCGAGGCCGGGCCGTCCACCAATCTGCCCGCGCCGCTCACCGCGCTGATCGGCCGCGACGCCGACCTCGCCGAGGTCGCCGGCCTGCTGGCGGACTCGCGGCTGGTGACCCTGACCGGGTCCGGCGGCGTGGGCAAGACCCGCCTCGCCCTCGCCGCCGCCCGCCGCCTGGCCTTCCCCGACGGTTCCGCCGACGGGGGCGCCGAGTCGCGGCAGGGCGGGTTCGCCGACGGTTCCGCTGACGGGGCGTTCGAGGCGCGGCCGGGCCCGTTCGCCGACGGCGTGTGGCTGGTGGAGCTGGCCGGGGCCGCGGACGTGGCCGAGGCGGTGGCGGCCGTGCTGGGCGTGCGCGACGACGACTCCGTGCCGCTGGCGTCCAGGCTGGCGGGGGTGCTGGGGGGCGGGAGCGCGCTGCTGGTCCTGGACAACTGCGAGCACCTGGTCGAGCAGGTCGCCGGGTTCGTCTCGGGGCTGCTGCGGGCCGCGCCCGGCCTGCGCGTGCTGGCCACCAGCCAGGAGCCGCTGGGCGTGTCCGGCGAACGGGTCCGCGTCGTCCACCCGCTGACCGAACCCGATGCCGTACGGCTCTTCGCGGCCCGCGCGGACGTCGAGCCCGGCCCCACCGTGGCCGTCATCTGCCGGCGGCTCGACGGCATCCCGCTGGCCCTGGAGCTGGCGGCGACGCGGGTGCGGGCGCTCGGCGTACAGGAGCTGGCCGCCCGGCTGGACGACAGGTTCAGGCTGCTCAGCGCCGGGATGCGGGACGCGCCGGCCCGGCAGCGCACGCTGCGGGCCACCATCGACTGGAGCTGGGAGCTGCTGTCCGCCGAGGAGCGCACGGTGTTGCGGCGGCTGGCCGTGCACGCCGACGGCTGCACGCTGGAGGCCGCGGAGGCGGTCTGCGCCGAGCCCGGCGTGGACGTGCTCGACGTGCTGGCCAGGCTCGTGGACCGGTCGCTGGTGGTCGTGTCGCGCGGCCCCCGCTACCGGCTGCTCGAGTCGGTGACCGCCTACTGCCTCGAACGGCTGCGCGAGGCCGGCGAGCACGACCTGCTGCGGGAGCGGCACGCCCGCCACTACACCGACCTGGCCGCCCGCGCCGAGCTGCGCGGTCCGCGCCAGCACGAGTGGCTGGACAGGCTGGACGCCGAGAGCGCCAACCTGCGGCTGGCCCTGTCCGGCCCGGAGGCCCTGCGCCTGGCCAACGCGCTGGCCTGGTACTGGATCCTGCGCGGCAGGCTGCGCGAGGCCCGCCGGTCGATCGAGGCGGCGCTGGCGGCGGGCGGCGAGGAGGGCGCCGCCGCCCTGGCCTCGGTCTGGCTGGCCGGGATCGGGCTGCTGCTCGGCGAGCCCACCCCGCCGGTGCGCCGGGCCGCGCTCGACCGTACGGGGGCCGCGCTGGCCGACTGGTTCCTGAGCTTCGTCCGCTGGGCGTACGGCGACCACGCGGCGCACCGGGCCGCTGTGGGGCGGGCCCTGGCGGCGTACGAGGAGCTGGGGGACCGGTGGGGGGTGGCGGCGGCGCTGTGCCTGCGGGCCAAGCTCGCGGTGGGCCACGGCGACCTGGCGGCGATGGAACGCGACGGCGAGCGCGGCCTGGCCATCTTCCGGGAGCTGGGGGACGAATGGGGGCAGGTCGAAGCCATGGACGTCCTCGACCGGCTGGCCGAGATCCGCGGCGACTACGAGCGGGCGGCCCGGCTGCGGCACGAGGCGCTGCGGCTGGCCGAGGGGCTGGGGTTCGACGTGTCGTTCAAGCTGGCCGCGATCGGACGGCTCGCGCTGCTCACGGGCGACTACGAGCGGTCCGACGACTACCACGGGCGGGCCAGGCGGCTGGCGGTGGCGCAGTCGTACCGGGCAGCGGAGGAGAACGCGCTGCTCGGCCTGGCCATGAGCGCGCGTAGGCAGGGGCGGTACGAGGAGGCGGAGTCGTA
This sequence comes from Nonomuraea sp. NPDC052265, assembly GCF_044547985.1. Lineage (NCBI taxonomy): Bacteria > Bacillati > Actinomycetota > Actinomycetes > Streptosporangiales > Streptosporangiaceae > Nonomuraea > Nonomuraea sp. NPDC052265. Next base: position 234,118 of record NZ_JBIUBJ010000010.1, on the reverse strand, counting down.
CCTGCTGTCCGCGCTCGACTGGCTGCGGCGGGTACGGGGGACTCCCGGGGTGGCGTTCGTCATGGCCGAGTGGGGGTTCGTGGCCGAGCAGCGCGGCGACGCCGAGACCGCGCTGGCGCGCCAGAACGAGGGGTACGGGCACGCCCGCGCGACGGGCGACCCCCGGGCCGTCGCACTGGCCCTGGAGGGGCTGGCGGGCGCGCTGTCGATCGCGGGCCACGAGCACCTCAAGGATGCGCCGTCGATCGCGGGCCGTGAGCGCCCGGAGGAGGCGCCGTCGATCGCGGGCCACGCGCGGCTGGAGGAGGCGGCCGGGAAGCTGGGGAGGGCGGCGGCGATCCGGCGAGCCGTCGGCGCGCCCCTCCCAGCGGGCGAACGTCATGACGTGGACCGGATCACCGCCCGCCTGCGCGCCGCCCTCGGCGAGGAACACTTCGCCCGATCCTTCACCGCCGGGGAGCGGGACCTCGGCGAGGGACCTCTCGACGTGCCCTACCTCGCGGACCAGCGGGACCTCGGCGAGGGGTCTTCCGATGGGGCGGCCGGGTCAGGGCAGGGGGAATTCGGCGATCACTTGCCAGGGGCCCTCGGGGGACGGGCCCGCGTAGAGCCTGCCGCCCAGCGCCTCCACCCGCTCGGCCATGCCGACCAGCCCGAACCCGCCGCCCAGCCGGGACACCCGCGGGTCCGACGCGGTTGAGCCGAAGTTCCGCACCCGCAGGACGACAACCCGCTCGTACCGCCGCAGATCGGCCTCCACCCAGGCGGCCCGGGTGGCGTGCTTGCGCACGTTGGTGAGCGACTCCAGCAGGACCCGGTGCAGCGTCGTCATCACCTCCGGCGGCAGCGTGCGGTCGTCGATGCCGGACCCGATCTCGAACGCCACCCTCGGCCCCTCGACCGAGAACCGCTCGGTCAGGAGCCGCAGGTCGGCCAGCGTCGTGCCGGGCCTGCGGTCCGCCTCGTCCTCGGTGCGCAGGACGGTGACCATGCGCCGCATCGAGGTCAGCGCCTCCGACCCGGCCGAGGCGATCGCGTCGAGCGCGGGCAGCACGGCCTCGGGCTTGTTCTCGGCGACCGTACGGGCGGCCTGGGCCTGGACGACGATGCCGGTGATGTGGTGGGCGACCAGGTCGTGCAGCTCCCTGGCCAGTTCGAGACGTTCGGACCGCCGTACGGAATGCACCGCCTCGGTACGGCGCTCCTGCTGGAACCGGAGGTAGCCGCCGATGCCCACGGCCATCGACCACCCCGCGAACAGCAGGAACGAGAACGCCAGCCCCGCCGTGCGATAGTCGCGCCCGGCCGACTCGGCCATCAGCACGACCAGCCCCACGAGCGTCAGCACCGCCGCCCGCCGTACCGGCTCCACGTGCCGCAGCACGCCGATGAGGAGGATGAGCAGCGATCCGGTCTCCGCCATGCCGGGCACGCCCGGCGCGTCGACCGACCCGATGACCGCCGACACGGCGAAGGACAGCCCCAGCAACGCGCAGAAGCCCTCAAGCCGGTGGCGGCGACGCAGGACGACGACCGCGATCCCGACCGCGCCGCAGACCGGTACGAACCATTGCAGCCCGCCGGTGCCGACGGCGATGACCAGGTCGAGCAGCAGCATCATGCCGAGCCAGCCGAGCATCGCGATCTCGCTCAGCCGCCGGACCCAGTACACGACGCCCTTCGAATCCCCCACGCCACGAGAGTAGGCCGGAAGTCGGACAACTCGTATCAACCGATCGGCCGACCCGGTCGCCCGCGGACCAGCCCTTCAGCGGAGGCGGCGGCGGAGGCCACTCGGCGATGCTGGAACACGTCGGAAGGGGGACAGGACATGGTTGTCATCGGGTTCGTTCTGCTGGGGTTGGGACTGGTCGTCACGGCGCTGCTCGCGCTGGCCGATCCGGTGCTGCTCTCCCGCATCAACGGGGAGGACGCGGAGGGCGGCAGCGGCCGCCACATCGACGTGGAGATCGTACGGCTCAGTGCCCCGGCCGCGACTGCCGCGACGGCCGGGACGGCCCGCGAGCCCAGGGCGGCCTGAGCCCCTCATGAACGTGGCCCGCGCGGGCATGGCGCGCGGGTCCGGGCGGGCGCAGTCGGGGGACGGCCCCGCCTTCGGCCCGCGATCCGTCGGGGAACGGATCGCGGGCCGCTTTCCGTTAACGTGGGGCCTATGACCAACGGTTTTGAGACCCTGGCGATTCACGCAGGTCAGGAGCCCGACCCACTGACCGGCGCGGTCGTGCCGCCGATCTACGCCACGTCCACCTACAAGCAGGACGGCGTGGGCGGCCTGCGTTCGGGATATGAGTACAGCCGCTCGGCCAACCCCACGAGGGCGGCGCTGGAAGAGGCGCTGGCCGCCGTCGAGGGCGGCGCGCGCGGGCTGGCCTTCGCCTCGGGCCTGGCCGCCGAGGACACCCTGCTGCGCACGGTGTGCAGGCCGCAGGATCACGTGATCATCCCCAACGACGCGTACGGGGGCACGTACCGGCTGTTCGCCAAGGTGCACGAGCGCTGGGACCTGCACTACGACCCGGTCCCGCTGCACGACCTCGACGCGGTGGCGGCGGCCATGACGCAGAAGACGAAGATCGTCTGGGTCGAGACGCCGACCAACCCGCTGCTCGGCATCGCCGACATCGCCGCCCTGGCGGAGCTGGCCCACGGGAACGGCTCGCTGCTGGTCGTGGACAACACCTTCGCCTCGCCGTACCTGCAGCAGCCCCTGGCGCTCGGGGCCGACGTGGTCGTCCACTCCACCACCAAGTACATCGGCGGCCACTCCGACGTGGTCGGCGGCGCGCTGATCGCGGGCGAGAAGGGCCTCGGCGACGAGCTGACCTACCACCAGAACGCGATGGGCGCGGTGGCCGGCCCGTTCGACGCCTGGCTGACGCTGCGCGGGCTCAAGACCCTCGGCGTGCGCATGGACCGCCACTGCGACAACGCCGAACGCGTCGTCGACCTGCTGCTCGCGCACCCGCGCGTGACCCAGGTGCTCTACCCGGGCCTGCCCGAGCACTCCGGCCACGAGGCCGCCGCCAAGCAGATGCGGCGCTTCGGCGGCATGGTGTCCTTCCGCGTCGCGGGCGGCGAGGCGGAGGCCGTGGAGGTGTGCAACCGGGCCAAGCTGTTCACGCTCGGCGAGTCGCTGGGCGGCGTCGAGTCGCTCATCGAGCACCCGGGCAGGATGACGCACGCCTCCGCGGCGGGCTCGCCCCTGGAGGTGCCGAGCGACCTGGTGCGCCTGTCGGTCGGCATCGAGACGGTCGACGACCTGCTCGCCGACCTCACCCAGGCCCTCGGCTAGGGCGTCGGGACGACCATCAGGAAGAGGATCACCAGCCAGATCACGGCCAGCAGGCCGCTGATCGCCGCGATCCGTCCGGTCTGCACCTTCGCGTCGTCCTCCGCGTTCTCGCTCTCGAGAGCGCGGAGGGCGGTGCGCAGGTCGCGGTCGATGATGACCAGCAGCACGATGGCCACGATGAACAGCGTCATCGACGCCGTCATGTACCACAGGCCGAGCACGCCGTTCCCGGCGGCGATGCCCACGGCCACCCCGAACACCAGCACGCCCAAGGAGGCGAGGCTGTAGATCCTCGTCGTGCGCTGGATGTTCCGCAGGACGGGCACGTTGTTGTTGCGGATGGCCCGGGGAGCGGCCATCGTCGCGGCGGTCAGCGGGCCGATCGTGAAGATGGCGAAGCCGATGTGCAGCCACAGAAGCAGGGACATGCGCCTGAGACTAGTCCCCGACGATCTCGGTCGGCGGCTCGACACTCTCTTTAACCTGCGAGGAGCAACGCATGATCAGCTCCGTGGCCGCCACCGCGACGGCCATCAGGATGATCAGCAGGATCGTGGCAATCATGGGCTCCCCTCCTTCCCCGTGTCTGACGTAAATATCGTCCGTAATGACTAGACGGACGTGCAACGGAATAAGTTCGCCACGGGTATGGTTGGTCACCGTCGCTTTTTTCTTACCTTTAGGGCACAAGGGGGTGCCGTCCGTGGCCATCAGGCATGTCGAGCCGTACACCGACGAGTGGCTGCAGCAGCCGGCCGGCTATGTGGAGCGCGTCGTCGACCTGCTTGGAGCCGAGGTGGCCGACTGGTGGGAGGGCCCGTGCGATCCGCGCGACGCCACCGTCAAGCTGACCGACGGCCACGCGCTGGTGTGGGACGAGGAGAGCGGCTGGCGGCTCGGCCGCTTCGTCGCCGGCGGGGCGGGCGCGCACACCGAGCTGACCGGCGTCCGCTACCTGGGCCATGGGCTGCTGCCCCGGCCGGAGCGCGTGCCGTCGGCTCTTGTGGACGCGAGGGCGGGGGTGGGGGCCAGCTCGGCCTGGCGGCCCTGCTACCGGTCCCATCGCAACTGCCGCGACGGGTTCGACGTGGCCCTCGACTTCTACGCCCGCCTGATCGAAGCCTGACACCTTCCGAAGGGCAAGGGCCTCCGACCCCCCATCCTCGCCGAGTGTTCAGCCGTACGACGGAGTGAGCGTCTGGTGCGGGCCGGCCGCGCCAGACGCCTGAGAAGTGGCGGCAGGCCGTGCCGCCTCTTTTGTCAGCGGGAGCGGCGGAGGCGGAGGAAGTCGCTGACGACGTACTCACCGAGCCTGTCCGCGCTGGGCGAGAACACCCGGCCGCCGTTCCTGCGGGCCACCTCGTCCACGAACTCCTTCAGCCGGTCGTCGGCCGCCAGCATGAAGACGTTGATCGTCGCGCGCCGTCGCGTCATCTTGTCGACCTCGGACAGCGTCAGCTCCAGCGTCTCGTGCGACGGCGGCCACTCGAAGGCGGACCTGCCGTTGCGCATGAGGTGGGCGGTCGGCTCGCCGTCGGTGACCACCAGCACCACAGGCTCGAAGTCGGGGTGCCGGTCGAGGTGGCGGCCGGCGATGAGGAGGGCGTGGTGCAGGTTGGTGCCCTGGACCATGTCCCAGTCGAGGCCGGCCAGCTCGTCGGGCTGCAGCACCCGGGCGTAGTTGGAGAAGCCGATGATCTGCACGGCGTCCTGCGGGAACTTGGAGGCCACCAGCGCCTGGAGGGCCAGCGCCGTCTGCTTGGCCGCGGCCCACGTGCCGCGCAGGGCCATCGAGTACGACAGGTCGACCAGCAGGCACACCGCCGCGGCGCTGCGGCGTTCGGTCTCGGAGACCTCGAAGTCGTCGACGGACAGCCGCACCCGGGCCCGCCCGTCCTGCGGGGCGGTCGCCACGCCGCCGCTGCGCACGCCGTTGACCAGCGTACGGACGACGTCGATCGGCTGCTCGTCGCCGAAGCGCCAGGGGCGGGTCGAGCCCGTCAGTTCGCCGGCCGAGCCCGCGTCGTGCTGGTCGTGGTCGCCGCGCCGGCCCGCGTCGAGGGAGGAGAACACGCGCCGCAGCGCGGTCTCGCCCAGCCGCCGGACCGCCTTCGGGGTCAGCTCCAGCTTGCCGCGGCGGCGCAGCAGGTAGCCCTGCTCCTCCAGCTCGCGTTCGATGCGCTTGAGCGCGTCGAGGTCGTCGACCGCCGCCCGGCCCAGGGCGCGGCGTACGGCGGCCTCGTCGATGTCGTCGAGCCGCGCGCCCGGGTAGTCCTGGCGCAGGGCGGTCTCCAGCTGGGTGAGGTCGGCCAGTTCCTCCAGGGCGGTGACGGCGTCGCCCATGGCGAGGGGCTCGTCGCCGGTCAGCCGCTCGGGGGCGTTCCAGGCCAGGTCGGGACGGCGGGCGTGGAGGGCCTCGCCGAGGCGGCGCATCTGGTCGGACAGGCCGGCCTGGTCGAGCGTCTGGTTGATGAGGTTGGACAGCTCCTCGCGCTGGCGGGGGGTCATCGAGGCCAGCATGCGCTGGGTCGCGGCGGCCCGCCGGGCCAGGATGTCGACGAGCTCCTCAAGGTCCCGGGGCTTTTCTGGGAACAAATCGCCATATTTCGCTATAAAGGCGTCAAAGTCTTCTTGGGTGTGCTCGCCCCTGGTGTCCCTGTCCAGCATGTCGTTCAGGTCGGACATCATCTCCCGGACGCGGGCCATGGCCTCGGGGTCGGGGTTGGCCAGCGCGTCCCGCAGGCCCCTGAACTGGCTGTCGAGCACCTCGCGCCGCAGCAGGCCGCGCAGCTCCTCGAACGTCTGCCGGGCCGCCGCCGAGCGCCACTCGTACGTGCTCAGCTCCTGGATGGCGCTCGCGGTGTCCTCCGGCAGCCCGTCGAGCCCGGCCTCACGCAGCCGCGCGTCGTCGGACGGGTCGGGGAACAGCTCGGCCCGCTCCTGCCCGATCGCCTTGTCCAGCAGCGCCCGCGCGCGTTCCAGGGTGCCGTCGAGCCGCCCGCGCTCGCGCAGGTCCCTGCGCCGCCTGCGGACCTCCTTGAGCATGTCGTCGAGCCCCCGCCGGTCCTGGCTGCCGGGCAGCCCGCGCTTGAGCAGGTCGCGCAGCGCGTGGACCGGCGTCGAACCGGACAGGATCGCGTCGCCCATCTCGTCGAGGGCCGCGCGTACGTCATAAGGGGGGGCCAGGGGGTCGGGGCCGTTGTGGTATTCGCCGTAGCGGAAGGCCATCACGCTTCCACGCTAACCCCAACCCGCCCCCGCCCGTCTACGGACGCCTGGCCACTTCCCACACCTCGACCGCGCTGTTCGCGTCGGGCGTATAACTCACCTGCACCTGGACGGCGCGCCCGGCCCCCTTGAGCGCCTTGGCGAGGTCGGCCGACCCGCAGGGCAGCGTGCCGAGCCCGCGCTTGTCGACGCCGGCCGGCTTGCCGGACACCCAGCGGTCGCCGCAGCGGGAGGTGGCCCGGTAGAAGGACGTCATGTACGTGTAGCCCAGCTTGATCTGCTTGCCGCCGGTGCTGAACAGGACCGTCGCGTCGTCGATCCGCCTGATCGAGCCGCGCGCGGTGACCGGCTCCGGCCAGGCGTCGAGCAGGAACTCCTGCGCCTTCACGGCCTTGCCACCCTCGTACTCCACGCGCAGCGGGACCGCGCCCTCCCGGAGCCCGGCGGTGAGCTGGGAGGGCTTGCACGCCGTACGGCCCAGCCCGTCGCGGTCGAGCGCGACCCGCCCCTCGGTCTCCTTCAGGTCGCAGGCCGTCGTCACCCGGCTGTAGGCGGCACGGGTGTAGTCGAGCCTGAGCTCCTCGGCCCCCGTGACCGGGGTCAGCTTGTAGAGCACGTTGCCGCCGCGTCGGACCTTGGCGGGCTTCATGGGCACGATCCGGAGGCTGCCCTTGCCGTCGGCCCAGGCGTAGCCGTAGGCGGTCTTGGCGGCCGTCTTGACGCGGGCCGCGTGCGCGGGAAGCGCGAGGCCGCCCAGGACGAGGCCGACGGCGGTGGCATGGATGAGCAGGCGCATGGGCGGTTCCCCCCGGAGTCGTGATCAACCAAACACTACGACGCGGGAAACCGCCCGTTTGTTCACGTCCTGTAGATCGTGACCCCGTCGAGGTCTTCCTTTGACAGCCGCCGCATCAGGTAGAGACCTTCGAGCGCGAACTCCAGGGCCGCCGCGGCGTGCCCGGGGGACTCCTCGCCGGCGCCCATGCCCAGCCTCGACATGACCTTGGCCAGGCCGCTGACCGGCCCGATCTGGTGCAGCAGCTCGGCCGCGGCCACCATGTCGCCGGACTCCACCTGGTTGCCCTCGGCGAACTTGTCGGTCACCGGGGCCAGGTCCATGCCGCCCAGCCTGCTCCTGAACGTCTCGGCCGTGGCCCGGCGCAGCAGGTGGGCCAGGATCTCGGTCTCCCTGCCCTCCTCGCTGACCTCGAACTCCACCTTGCCGCGCAGGCTGTGGACGACGCAGGCCAGGTCGCAGACGCGCGTGACGGCCTGGTCCTCGCCCTTGATCGCGGACCTGCGCACGGCGGAGGCCGCGGCGGTCTCGGCGGCGGCGATCGAGAAGCGCGCCGACACGCCGGAACGGGCGTCGACGGCCGTGGACTCGCGGACCAGCCGGGTGAACCTGGCGATCACCTCGATCAGGTGCTCCGGCACGTCGGCCCCGATGTCGGGCACCGACTCCTGGCGGATGAGCGTGAGCTCGTCCTCGACCGTGAGCGGGTAGTGGGTGCGGATCTCCGCGCCGAACCGGTCCTTCAGCGGCGTGATGATGCGGCCCCTGTTGGTGTAGTCCTCGGGGTTGGCGCTGGCGATGAGCAGGATGTCGAGCGGCAGGCGCAGGTTGTAGCCGCGCACCTGGATGTCGCGCTCCTCCAGCACGTTGAGCAGCGAGACCTGGATGCGCTCGGCCAGGTCGGGCAGCTCGTTGACGGAGAACACGCCGCGGTTGGTACGGGGGACCAGACCGTAGTGGACGGTCTCGGGGTCGCCGAGGGTGCGCCCCTCAGCGATCTTGATCGGGTCGACGTCGCCGATGAGGTCGCCGACGGAGGTGTCGGGAGTGGCGAGCTTCTCGCCGTAACGTTCGTCGCGGTGCTTCCACGCCAGCGGCAGCTCGTCGCCCAGCTCCCGCGCCAGCGTCTTGCAGCGCGTGCAGGCGGGTGCGTACGGATGGTCGTTGATCTCGCAGCCCTCGACCACCGGGGTCCACTCGTCGAGCAGGCCGGTGATCGTGCGGATGAGCCGCGTCTTGCCCTGCCCGCGCTCACCGAGCAGGACCAGGTCGTGCCCGGCGAGCAGCGCCCGCTCCAGGTGTGGCAGAACGGTGTCGTCGAAGCCCACTATGCCGGGGAACCGGGTCTCGCCGGCCCGCAGCCTGGCCAGCAGGTTTTCCCGGACCTCGGCTTTGACGCTGCGATGAACGTGGCCGCTCTCTCGCAACTCGCGGAGAATACGTGGCTGATGCACGGGAACGAGACTACGTCCCCCGCGAGAAATGCGGCAGAGAGTTTCGCATCTGGCGGAGATTTCGGATCTTGACCCATTGCGTGACGGTTCGTACGCGTGCTTGTCCCTTTAGTGGGGAGAATCGGCCCTAGGGAACATGCACATGTCGAGGGAGGCGAGACGCGTGGCCTTGATGACAAGCCGCTTCGCCGACGGCCTCGCCGTGGGTTCCGACCTGGTGGAGGCCGCGGAGAACGCCGTCGGTCAGGCACTGTCGAGGCTCAGCGGGCAAGCGAACCTGGTCTGCTTCTTCATCTGCGGCGAGGACCCCGAGGACGTCGCCAGAGCGGGCCAGGCGGCGATGAAGCTCGCGCCCGAGGCGCACGTGATCGGCTGCAGCGCCACAGGGGTGATCGGCGACGGGCAGGGGGTCGAGCTGACGCCCGCGGTGAGCGCGTGGGCGGCCACCCTGGAGGGGGCCAGGCTCACCACGTTCGCGCTGGAGACGCTGGCGGCCGAGGACCGGTTCGTGGTCGTCGGCCTGCCCGAGCGCACGGGGGACGACCACGTGGCGATCCTGCTGGCCGATCCGTACACCTTCCCGACCGACGCGTTCGTGGAGCGTTCGGTCGACGTGCTCGGCGACCTGCCGCTGATCGGCGGGCTGGCCAACGGGCTCCAGGGCCGCGGGTCCGTACGGCTGTTCGCGGACGGCAAGATCTACACCGAGGGCGCGATCGGCGTCCTGCTCAGCGGGCCGGTCAAGATCAGTACGGTGGTCAGCCAGGGCTGCCGCCCGATCGGCCCCAGCATGGTGGTCACGGCCTCGGAGGAGAACCTGCTGCTCGAACTGGCCGGACAGCCCGCGCTGGCCCGGCTGGAGGACATCGTCAGCGAGCTGGACGAGGACGACCGCGAACTGGTCGCAGCCGGGCTGCAGATCGGCGTGGCCATGGACGAATACGCCGAACGCCACGAACGCGGCGACTTCCTCATCCGGGGCGTCATCGGCATCGACCCCGAACGCGAGGCCGTGGCCATCGGGGACATCGTGGAGATCGGCCGTACCGTGCGGTTCCAGGTCAGGGACGCCGCCACCGCCGACGAGGACCTGTACGACCTGCTCGACGCCCACCGCGAGGAACTGGGCAAGGTGGACGGCGCCCTGCTGTTCTCCTGCAACGGCCGGGGCTCGGCGATGTTCGGCACCGCCGACCACGACCCGGTCGCCCTGCGCGACACGCTGGGACCCATCGGCGTCGCGGGCTTCTTCGCCGCGGGCGAGGTCGGGCCGGTCGGCGGGCACAACCACGTGCACGGGCTGACGGCGTCCGTGCTGGTCTTCTCCAGCGCCGCGGAGCCGGAGCTGTCGTGATCCTGGCGATCGACGTCGGCGGCACCAAGATGGCCGCCGGGCTGGTGGCCCATGACGGCACCGTGATCACCTCCAGGCGCGCCGCCACCCCCCAGGACGCCGGCGCCGAGACGCTGTGGCACACCCTCACGGCCCTCATCGACCCCCTGTCGGCCCGCGCCGAAGGGGTGGGCGTGGGCTGCGGAGGGCCGATGACCTGGCCCGACGGCGAGGTCTCGCCGCTCAACATGCCCGGCTGGCGCGGCTTCCCGCTGCGCGCCCGCCTCTCCGCCCGCTTCCCCGGTTTACCGGTACGCCTCCACAACGACGCCATCTGCCTGGCCATCGCCGAGCACTGGCGGGGCGCCGGCCAAGGAAGCGCCGACATGCTCGGCATGGTGGTCTCCACGGGCGTCGGCGGCGGCCTCGTCCTGGACGGACGCCTCATCAACGGCGGCACGGGCAACGCCGGCCACATCGGGCACGTCGTGGTCGAACCGGACGGCGGCCCCCGCTGCGGCTGCGGCGGCCACGGCTGCCTGGAGGCGGTCGCCCGCGGCCCCGCCCTCACCGCCTGGGCCCTCGCCCAAGGCTGGACCCCCATCCCCGGGGAACCCCTGGAACAGGACGCGGAAGACCCGCCCCCGGACGGCGAAGGCGTGGCCGGTGGGGGAGCGGCGGCGTACCGGGAGGATCGGGCGGTCACCGGGCGGGCACTGGCGGCCGACGCGCTCGCCGGCGACCCCGTGGCCCTGCTGGCGATGCGGCGGGCCGGACGCGCGCTCGGGATCGCGATCGCCTCCGCCACCCACCTGTGCGACCTGGACCTGGTGACGATCGGCGGCGGGTTGTCCCAGGCCGGCGAGCCGCTGTTCGGCCCCCTGGAGGAGGCGCTGCGGGAACACGCCCGCATGGGCTTCGCCCGCCGCCTCAAGGTCGTGCCCGCCGCCCTCGGCCAGGAAGCCGGCCTGGTGGGCGCCGCCGCCCTCCTCCTGGCCGGCGGCGCCTACTGGCCGCCTTCCCGCGACTGACTCCCGCGACTGACTCCCGCGGCTGACTCCCGCTGGAAAGGCGCCGGGCAGGGGCGAGCCAAGGGTGCGGAGGCCCGCGACCCGCCCGTGTCCCTGGCCGAGCCGTCCTCGTCGGAGGTCAGCCCTGCTGGGTGTGCACGCCGGAGCCCTCGCCGTCGCCCGTGCCCGTCCGGGTGCCGGAGCGGTCGTCGTTCCGGTCGTCCGCCGGCGGGAGGGGCATCGCGGCCGGCTCGCAGGGTGTCACCGCACCCCTGACGACCTGCAACGAGGTGGACACCGGAGGGGCCTCCGGCCCGCTCCTGTCCAGGGTGACCGCCAGCACCAAGGTCTGCCCCGCCGGGACCTGGCCCTTCGCGATCCGGAAGGAGATCCCGTCCCCGCTCCTGCCGATGCTCGCCTCGAAGCGCCCCTCGCCGCCCCCGTGCCGCCCGCGCGGCTCCTTGCAGGTCTGGCCGTACGGCAGATAGTCCACCACCGCCTTGACCCCCGCCGCCGCCAGCTCGGACGCCAGCCCGCCGGGGTCCCGGAAGGCGTTGATCTCCACCGCGACCCCGCCGTCGGCCGTCCCGGTCACCGCGTACGCCGGCCCACCGCCGAACAGGCCGGTGGCCGCCACCGTGGCGGCAACGGCGACCCCCGCCGCCGCGGCGGCAAGCCCCACGACCCTGCGCCGGGGCCGCCGGACGACCGGCGTCGTGACGAGCCCCGTCCCGGCCGCCATCTCCTCCTTGAGCGCGCCCAGCAACCGCTCCTCGAAAGTGTTCATGCCTGTCCCTCCACGTACACGGCCGACGGCGAAGCGACGTTCTCAAGGGCACGTCTGGCCCGGTGCAGGCGGACCCGCGCGGTCACCTGCCTGATGCCCAGGGCGGCGGCCGCCTCGGAGACGGTGAGCTGGTCGATCGCCACGAGCTCCAGCACCGCGCGCTCGCCCTCCGGAAGGCCCGCCATGGCCTCCAGGGCGCCGCGCATCTCGCGCTCGGCGTCGATCCGCTCCTCCATCCGGACGAGGTCGTCGTCGTCCATCAGCCGCCGCCCCGCGATCCGGGTCGCCGCCCGCGCTTCCCGGGCCGACCTGCGGAACTGGGCCGACACCACGTTGCGGGCCACGCCGTACAGCCACGCGGTCTGACTGCCCCGGCCCGGCACGTAGGTGTGGGCCGAGTCCAGGGCCGCCAGGAAGACGTCGGCGGTCAGGTCGGCGGCGAGATGAGGATCGCTCACCCGCCGGACCACGAACCGCATGACGACGTCGACATGGCGGCGATAGAAGGCCTCGAAGGCCACCGGGTCCTCGTTGAGGCGCACTGGCCTCGCTCCCTTCGTCGTTCGCCCTTACACCTTTACTTGGACTGGACGAAGGGAAGCGTTTCCGCGCAGGTCAGGCGAGGGTCGGGCGGCGCGGCTGGAAGAGCCACGCGTCGAAGAGCGGGTCGAGGTCCTTGCCGGACAGCCGCTCGGACAGGTCGACGAACTGCCGCGTGGTGACGTTGCGGTAGCGGTGTTCGGCGGTCCAGGTCTTGAGCAGCTTGAAGAACGTCGGGTCGCCGACCGCCTTGCGCAGGGCGTGCAGCGCCATGCCGCCGCGGGTGTAGACCGACTCGTCGAACAGGTCGCCGGGCTTGGCCCGGCCCGGCGGGTAGGCCCACATCGGGTCTTTGGCGTCGCGGTTGTAGAAGTCCTTGAAGATGGCGTCGGCGGTCTTCTTGCCCCGGTGCTCCGACCACAGCCACTCGGCGTACGTGGCGAACCCCTCGTTGAGCCACAGGTCCTTCCACCGCTTGATGGTCAGGCTGTCGCCGAACCACTGGTGGGCCAGCTCGTGGGCGATGATGCCCTCGTCGGGGTCGAAACCGCCGTAGAGGGGCTTGGTCTGGTTCTCCAGGGCGTAGCCGGCCGAGTAGTCGTCGACCACGGCGCCGGTCGAGGAGAACGGGTAGGGCCCGAAGACCGTGCTCCAGTAGTCGGTGACCTCGCCCGAGACGTTGTAGACGTGGTCGAGGCTGGTCTTGAACTTCGGGTCGACGGCCGCGTACGTCGGGATGCCGCCCTGCGAGCGGCCCTGGCGCACCTCGAACTTGCCGATCGTGGCCGTGGCGAGGTAGGTGGCCATCGGGTGCCGCTCGCTCCACCGGTAGGTGGTGCGGCCGCCCGCGGTGGACGGGGCCGCGCTCTGCTCGCCGTTGGCCACGACGGTCAGGCCGGCGGGCACGGTGACCGTGAAGTCGAACGTGGCCTTGTCGGCCGGATGGTCGTTGCTGGGGAACCAGGTCTTGGAGCCGTTGGGCTCGGAGGCCACGAACGCGCCGTCGGCGGTGGGGATGAACCCGTACGTGCCCAGGTTGGCGGTGTCCTTGGCGGGCGTGGGGGTGCCCGAGTAGGAGATCTCGGCGGTGAACGGCGACCCGGCGACGAGCGGCGCGGCCGGGGTCACGGTCAGCTCGCCGCCCTTGCGGGAGAAGCGGGCGGGCGTGCCGTCGACCTTGACCTTGGCGACGTCGAGGCCGGTGAGGTCGAGGTTGAAGCTCGACAGGTCCTGGGTGGCCTTGGCGCGGATCTTCGTCAGGCCGGTGAGCCGCTTGCCGGTCGGGGTGTAGTCGACGGTGAGCGAGTAGTGGGCGACGTCGTAGCCGCCGTTGCCGTCTTGGGGGAAGTCGGTGTCGCCGATGCCCGGCGCGCCCGCGTGCCGGCCGGTGGCCGCGTGGGGCGGCGGCTCGTCGGCGGGCGCGCAGGCGAGCATGCTGATCAGAGCCACCAGCACGGCTGCCCCGCGTCTTGTGAATCGCATACGTGAACGTGCCCCCTTCAACCCGTGACCGGAATCTTACGCTGGGTCACGCGCTCCCGACTACTCGTCACCGTGGAGGCGGGCGAGACGGAGGCGCCGGCGGCTGCCCGCCGCCGGCGCCTCATCAGCCCAGAAACTGGTGGTGGTCCCGTGAAATCCACATGATCACCACTAAGTCGAGACAAACTAAAGATTGCCCCTGCGTTCCTGCTCGCGCTCGATCGCCTCGAACAGGGCCTTGAAGTTGCCCTTGCCGAACCCGAGCGAGCCGTGCCGCTCGATCAGCTCGAAGAAGACCGTGGGACGGTCCTGCACCGGCTGGGTGAAGATCTGCAGCAGGTAGCCGTCCTCGTCCCGGTCGACCAGGATCTTGCGCTTCTTCAGCTCCTCGATCGGCGCCCTGACCTGCCCGATGCGCTCGCGCAGCTCGGGGTCGTCGTAGTAGGAGTCGGGCGTGTCGAGGAACTGCACGCCCGCCGCGCGCATGTGGTCGACGGTGGTGAGGATGTCGTTGGTGGCGAGGGCGATGTGCTGCACGCCGGGGCCGCCGTAGAACTCCAGGTACTCGTCGATCTGCGACTTCTTGCGACTGATCGCCGGCTCGTTCAGCGGGAACTTGACCTTCCGCGTGCCGTCGGCCACGACCTTGGACATCAGCGCCGAGTACTCGGTCGCGATGTCGTCGCCGACGAACTCGGCCATGTTCGTGAAGCCCATCACCTTGCGGTAGAACTCCACCCACTCGTCCATCTTGCCCAGCTCGACGTTGCCGACGCAGTGGTCGACCGCCTGGAACAGGCGTCCCGTCTTCGTCGCGGGCGGCGCGACGAGCGGCTCGGCAGGCACGTAGCCGGGCAGGTACGCGCCCCCGTAGTTGGACCTGTCCACGAGCGTGTGCCGCGTCTCGCCGTACGTGGCGATGGCCGCGATCACCACCTTGCCGTGCTCGTCCTCCAGCGTGTACGGCTCCACCAGGCCCTCGGCCCCGTGGGCGACCGCGTAGGCGTACCCGGCCTCCACGTCGGGCACCTGGATGGCCAGGTCGATCACGCCGTCACCGTGCTCGGCGACGTGCCTGGCCATGTCCGTGCCCGGCCGGATCGAGGCCCTGAACTCGAACGTGGCGCTGCCCGAGGTCAGGACATAGGCGACCTCGTCGCGGCTGCCGTTCTCCGGCCCTCGGTAGGCCACCAGTCGCATGCCGAACGCGGTCGAGTAGTAGTGGGCGGCCTGCCGGGCGTTGCCCACGGCGAACACCACGGCATCCATGCCGTTAACCGGAAAGACATCAGTCATACGGACAACTCTCGATTTAGCTGGACGAGTTGTGCAACAGTTACTTGAACGAGTGCACAATCTGTCCACCCGTTCCCCGTCCGAGTCGGAGAATGTGTACAGCATGACGATCGATGAACTGGACGCCCGGCTGATCTCCTTGCTGACCGCCGAACCCCGGCTGGGCGTGCTCGAATGCTCCCGCCGTCTGGGCGTCGCCCGCGGCACCGTCCAGGCCAGGCTCGACCGGCTGGTGGGCAGGGGTGTGATCACCGGGTTCGGGCCCGACGTGTCGCCCGTGGCGCTGGGCTACGACGTGACGGCGTTCGTCACCATGGAGATCAGGCAGGTCTCCGGCCACGACCCGGTCGCCCACCGGCTGGCCCACATCCCCGAGGTGCTGGAGGTGCACACCATCACCGGCGGCGCGGACCTGCTGTGCCGGGTGGTCGCGCGGACGAATGCCGACCTGCAACGCGTCATCGACCAAATCGTGGATGTTCAGGGGGTGCTCAGGACTTCTTCGATCATCGCACTCGACACACCGGTTCCTTACCGAGTGCTGCCTTTGGTCGCCGACGTTCCACGCCGCGGGGGACGCTAGACGTACCATCGCTTAGGGACGAGGCACCGTTATCGATCGTTTACCCTTGACATTCGCCCAGCTTGCGGGGGTTGGGCGAGGGTGTCTCAGAGGGGGGTCTCGGATGCGGGGCGGTGGTGGAAAGGGCATGCGGAAACGGCGCGTACTCCGAATTGTGTTGATCTCTTTCGGTGCCGGAATCGCCGTGCTTGCCGGTCTTTTCGCCATTGCCTGGGCGATGACTCCTATTCCCGACAGCACGCAGAAATCGGCCACCGCTGAGGGCTCGGTGATCTACTACCGCGACGGAAAGACCGTGCTCGCCCGGCAGGGCGTCGATCGCAGGAACGTCGAGCTGGCCAAGGTGCCCAAGCACGTGCGCGACGCGGTCATCGCGGCCGAGAACCGCTCGTTCTACAACGACGGCGGCGTCTCGCTCAAGGGCACCGCGCGGGCCGTCTGGTCCACCGTCACCGGCCAGCAGCTCCAGGGCGGCTCCACGATCACCCAGCAGCTCGTGCGCAACTACTACAGCGGGCTCAGCCAGGAGCGCTCGGTCACCCGCAAGTTCAAAGAGATCCTCATCGCGATGAAGGTCGACCAGTCCAAGTCGAAGGACTGGGTCCTGGAGCAGTACCTCAACACGATCTACTTCGGCCGCGGCGCCAACGGCGTCCAGTCGGCCGCGCGCGCCTACTTCGGCAAGGACGTCGACAAGCTCACCGTCGCCGAGGGCGCGTACCTGGCGGCGGTCATCCAGCAGCCCAGCAGGTTCGCCGACCCCGAGGGCGTCGACCTCGCCGCGGCCCGCTCCCGGTGGCAGGCCGTGATCAACGCCATGGGCCAGACGGGCGCGCTGTCGCGCCAGCAGGCGGCCGCCGAGCGCTTCCCGGTGCTCAAGGCGCCCAAGAAGCCGTTCGAGCTCAAGGGCCAGGGCCAGTACATGCTCGATCAGGTCACCGCCGAGCTCAACCGGCGCGGCTACTCCGACGAGACCATCAACAGCGGCGGCCTGAAGATCGTCACGACGTTCGACAAGAAGCTCATGGCGGCGGCCGAGCAGGCGGTCAAGGACGTGATCCCGGCCTCGACGCCGAAGAGCGTCCGCACCGGGCTGGCCGCCGTCGACCCGGCCACCGGCGAGGTCGTCGCCTTCTACGGCGGCCGCCACGACCAGGTCGGCGACTACGACAACGCGTTCTCGGCCAAGCGGATGGCGGGATCGACGTTCAAGCCGTACACGCTGGCCGCCGCGCTCGACAACGGCTTCGAGCTGTCCACCAGGGTCGACGGCAACTCGCCGCTGCGCGTGGCCTCGGCCGACAAGCCCATCCCCAACGACAGCGGCCGCTCCTACGGCCAGATCAACCTGGTCAGCGCCACCCAGAACTCCGTCAACACGGCCTTCGTCGACCTCGGCCAGAAGGTCGGCCTGAACAAGGTCGCGGCCGTGGCCGAGGCCGCGGGCATCCCCAAGGAGCAGTTGCAGGGGCAGCAGGCGTACGCCACCTTCCCGCTCGGCGTGTCGTCGGTCAGCGCCGTCCAGAACGCCTCGGGCTTCTCCACCTTCGCCAACAAGGGCGTGCACATGGAGGCCCACGTGGTGAAGTCGGTGACCGACAGCAAGGGCGAGAAGAAGTCGGTCAAGCCCGTCGCCACGAAGGTGGTGGGCGAGCAGGCCGCCGCCGACACCGTCTACGCGATGCAGCAGGTCGTCAAGTACGGCACCGGCACCGCCGCCCGTCTCTACGACCGCCCGGTCGCCGGCAAGACCGGCACCACCGACGACTCCAAGAACGTCTGGTTCAACGGTTTCGTCCCGCAGCTCGCCGTCGCCGTGAACATGTTCCGCAGCGACGACAAGACCGTCACCATCCCCGGCTACGGCACGCAGTTCGGCGGCCAGCTCCCCGCGCAGGTCTGGCGGGCGTTCATGACCGAGGCCATGGCCGGCGAGCCCGTCGAGGAGTTCCCCGAGCCGTCCCAGTACGGCTACGAGTCCTCCTACTCGCCGCCCGACCGCGGCCGCGACCTCCGCGACCACCCGTCCTCGCCGCCCGCCGACCAGAACGAGTGGGACAGCCCCGGCCCCGGCAACACCGACCAGCCCTTCGGCGACCCGGCGGTCACCGAGGCCCCCACCGACGACGGCTCCGGCGACAACGGCAGGACCGGCCGCGACCGGCAGGACGAGCGCCCCCAGGACGCGCCCACCGCGCCCCCCGACCAGCCTCTCGGCCCGCCCGACGAGGGCCGCGACACCCAGCGCGACAACCTGGGCCGGCCGTCAGGCACCGGCTAGCTCGGCCCGCAGCTCCTCGACCGTGGTGACCGGCAGCCGGCAGGCGAACCCCCGGCACACGTAGGCGGCCGGCGCGCCCCCGACCGGGCCGCGCCCTTCCAGCAGCGCGGGGAAGGGCTCCCCGCCGGTCTCGCCGTCGCCGGGCGCGACCACCAGGCCCGGCACGTCGGCCAGCAGCGCCGCGCGGTGCAGGGCGGCCGTACGCGGGTCGGCGGGGCTGCCGACGACCGCCACCTCCACGGGCCCGTCGAGCGCCGCGCGGGCCACGGCCAGCCCCCAGCCGGCGAACCTGGCGTGCCGGTCGGCCAGCACCGACACCGTGGCGAGGGCGGCCGAGGCGGCCTCCCGGTACCTGGCCGAGCCGGTCAGCGCGCCGTAGGAGAGCAGGGCCCCCGCGGCCGCGTACTGGCCGGAGGGCGTGGCGTTGTCCGTGGGGTCCTGCGGGCGCTGGAAGAGCCGTTCGGCGTCGTCAGCGGTGTCGTAGAAGCCTCCGGAGCCGTCGGAGAAGCGGTCGAGCACCGTGTCGAGCAGCGTCCCGGCCAGCCGGAGCCACTTCGTCGCGCCGGTCACGCCGTAGAGGGAGATCAGCCCCTCCGCCACGTTCGCGTAGTCCTCCAGCACGCCCGCGTTGGCGCCCGCGCGCCCGTCGCGCGAGGTGCGCAGCAGCCGTCCGTCGGCCATGTGCACGCCGGCGAGCAGCTCGGCCGCCGCCGTGGCGGCCTCGACCAGGTCGGGGCGCTCGAACACCACGCCGGCCTCCGCGAGCGCCGCGACGGCCAGGCCGTTCCAGGAGGCCACCACCTTGTCGTCGCGGCCCGGCCGCACCCGCAGCTCCCTGGCCGCCAGCAGCCGGCCGCGCACGCCGGCGTACCGTACGGGGTCGTCGGGGTCGTGGGGGAGCCGCAGCACCGACGTGCCGTGCTCGAACGTGCCGGTGACGTCGAAGAGACCGGCGGCCCAGCGCCCGTCGTCGTCGCCGAGGACCTCGCGCAGCTCTTCGGGCGTCCAGACGTAGAACTTGCCCTCCACGCCCTCGCTGTCGGCGTCGAGGGCCGAGGCGAAGCCGCCCTCGGGCGTACGCAGCTCGCGCAGCATCCAGCCGGCCGTCTCCAGCGCCACCCGGCGGGCCAGGTCGCCGCCGCCCGCCTTCCACCAGTGGGTGAGGACGCGCAGCAGCAGGGCGTTGTCGTAGAGCATCTTCTCGAAGTGCGGGACCACCCATCCGGCGTCGACGCTGTACCGCGCGAACCCGCCGCCGAGCTGGTCGTAGATGCCGCCGCGGGCCATGGACTCCAGCGTCCGGCCGCTCATCTCGCGCTCGCCGCAGCGCAGCAGGAACTCCAGCACCATCGACGGCGGGAACTTCGGCGCGCCGCCGAACCCGCCGTCGACCGGGTCGAACGACTCCCGCAGGTTGGCGACGGCCCGCTCCAGCGTGTCCGCCCCGGGCGTGGCGCCGCGCGGGAACGCGGTGTTCTGGTTGAGCGCCTCGACCACCTTGGCCCCCTGCGCCAGCACCGACTCCCTGTCGCCGGTCCACACGCGGTGGATCTCGGCCAGCAGGCGCCGGAAGTGGGGGCGCGGGAAGTACGTGCCGCAGTAGAACGGATGGCCCTCGGGCGTGGCGAACACCGTCATCGGCCAGCCGCCCTGCTGCGTCATGGCCTGGGTGGCGGTCATGTAGACGGCGTCGACGTCGGGCCGCTCCTCGCGGTCGACCTTGACGTTGACGAAGTGCTCGTTCATCAGGGCGGCCGTCTCGGCGTCCTCGAAGCTCTCGTGGGCCATCACGTGGCACCAGTGGCACGCCGAGTAGCCCACGCTGATCAGCAGCGGCACGTCCCTGCGCCGGGCCTCGGCGAACGCCTCCTCGCCCCATGGGTGCCAGTCGACGGGATTGCCCGCGTGCTGCAGCAGGTAAGGGCTCGTGGCGTCGTTCAAGCGGTTCATCAGGACCTCCCCCGCTCACCCTAAACCGCCTCCCCGCACCCGGCCCGCCACCCCGCGGCTGACTCCGGCGGGGCGGACGGCGTAGGTTACGGGCGTGGACATCGACTACGTGTGCGCCCACGCCGACCGCCCGCCGGCCGCAGTCACGCGCAGGGACGTCGCCCGCGCGCTGCTCGCCGTGCCCTCGGGCGTGGCACTCGTGGCGCTGCCCGATCTGCGACGGGCCATGGTGTCGGCGGGCAACCCGCTCTCGCAGCCGTTCTGGGACTCCGCCAAGGCCGCGCTCGGCTCCATCGAGGCGGGTGTGGCCACCGTCGGCGACGTGCAGCGCTGGGTCGAGTCCACCGGCACCGAGCCGATCCTCATGACGCCCAGCTACTTCGTCTGGCCCGAGGAGGACGAGCGCGGTCCCGTCGCGGCCGAGATGTTCGGCCGCCTGGTCGCCTTCCTGGAGGAGCGCGTCGAGTCCGGCGAGGTCGACCCCGACGCGCTGGCCCTGGGCGACCACGCGGCCCGCCGGGCGTACGAGGAGCTCCAGGAGCACTGGCTGGCCACCCCGCTGCCCGACGGCCGGGTGCCCGGCTTCGCGGTCAGCGACGAGCAGGACGAGGAGCTGTTCGCCGCGCTCGACGAGGAGGAGGCGTTCGCGCTGTCGGAGCTGCGGCGCATCGTCGGCGAGCTGCCCAAGGCGCCCGAGCTGCCCCTGGTCGAGCTGGAGCTGGCCGCCGCGCGCCTGCGCGTGCTGCTGGGCCTGCCCGGCTACCCCGCGAACGTGCTGCGGGCCTGCGCCGGGTTCGACGACAGGCCGATGCCCGACGACGACCGGGAGTTGTGGCTGGCGGTGGCCGCGGGCGTGGCCGGGCCGATCTCCGACCTGGCGGAGGAGGGCGACGTGCCGGAGGAGTTCGCCGACCTGGAAGGGGAGCTCAGCCACGAGGACGCCGCCCTGGCGAATTTGTGCGCCATCCAGCACGCCGACTGGCTGGCCGCGGTGGCGGCGCTGGCCCGCCTGGGGCCGGGGGTGCCGGCCTCGCCGGAACGCCTGGCCAGGCTCATCGCCGAGTCGGACGACATCGACTCCGACGAGCAGGACGACGACGACCTCGACGCCACCGAGGGCCTGTTCGCCTCGGTGGTCAGCCTGTGGACCTACCTCGGCATCGTGGACGCCGACGAGGTGCTGACCCCGCTCGGCTGGTGGGGCCTGCCCAAGGCGCTGGAACGGGCCTGGTCACCCGGCGACTGACGGGTCGCTGTACTCCTTGAACTCGGGATGACGCTCGATGTAGCGGGCCACGTAGGGGCACAGCGGCACGATGCGCAGCCCGGTGTCGACGCTCGCGCGCAGCGCGAACTCCACCAGCCTGCTCGCCAGGCCCTGGCCCTCGTAGGCGGGCAGCACCTCGGTGTGCGTGAAGACGACTTTCGTGGGCAGCAGTCGATAGTCGGCGAACCCGGCGACCTTGCCGTCGACGAGGACCTCGAAGCGGCACTCCATCGAGTTGTCGACTACTTCGATCGACATCTATTCGGCCTTCTTGTCCGTGTCGCCCTCGTGCGGAACCTGGATCTTCGACATCTGCTTGTTCATCGACTTGATGAGGATGTAGAGGGCCAGCCCGATGAGGGCGACGACGGTGAAACCGAGCAGACCCGGACTGACATCACCAGCTGCGAGAACTGTCACACCTTCAGTCTGCCACCCGCCCGCGATGGTCCGGTCAGTGGCAGGCGGGTGAGACGTCCTCGGCGTGGATGCCGGCGAACAGGTCGTCCTCGGGGAGCTCGGTGTCGACGAGCGAGCGCGCCAGGTGGTAGTCCTCGGTCGGCCAGATCTCCTGCTGCAGCTCGCGCGGGCAGACGAACCAGAAACCGTCGGGGTCGACCTGGGTGGCGTGCGCGAGCAGGGCCTCGTCGCGGATCTGGAAGTAGTCGCCGCACGGCACGCGCGTCGTCACCGGCCACTTGGCGGGCCGGTCCTCCCACCGGGAGATCCAGTCGGAGTACGGGGAGCCGAGCCCGCGCTCGGTCATGGCCTCGTGCAGCGCCTCGAAGCGCTCCTTGGTGAAGCCCATCTGGTAGTAGAGCTTCATCGGCTGCCACGGGTCGCCGGTGCCCGGGTAGCGGTCGGGGTCGCCGGCCGCCTCGAACGCCTCGACGGAGACCTTGTTGGTCATGATGTGGTCGGGGTGCGGGTAGCCGCCGTCGTCGTCGTACGTGATGATCACGTGGGGTCGGAACTCGCGCACGGCGGCCACCAGCGGGGCCGAGGCGTCCTCAAGCTTCTGCACGGCGAAGCAGCCCTCGGGCAGCTCCTCCTCCTCGCTCTCCGGCAGGCCGGAGTCGACAAAGCCCATGAAACGCTGCTGGACCCCGAGGATCTCGCGGGCCCGCTCCATCTCGGCCCTGCGCACCTCGCCGATGTTGGCCACGATCTCGGGCCGGTCCATCTTCGGGTTGAGCACGGAACCCCGCTCACCGCCCGTGAGGGTACAGACCAGAACTTCCACGCCTTCACGCACGTAACGGGCCATCGTGGCGGCGCCCTTGCTCGACTCGTCGTCGGGGTGGGCGTGGACTGCCATCAACCTCAGGGGTGCACTCACGGGCGCGTTCTCCTCACAGGGTCTCCTCGGTGGAGGACCGGTCACTCGTCCAGAGAGGTTAGTTTCTGCTGGGCGGTCGCGAGGGCACGCCCCCCGCGGGCGACAATTGTCTCGGATAACGCTCAGGGAGTGCAGGGAGATTCCGCCATGGTCACCGAAGATGTCGGGAACGGACCCGTTCTCGGCACACCCGACGACTTCACCGACCGTCCCAGGAGAGGTGGCCGGCTGGTCGTGCATGTCGTGATCGGCGTGCTGGTGGCCATCGTCGCCGGTGGCTGGGGCTGGGTGATGTGGTCGATGACGGCCGGCGGCTCGGAGGCCCCCGCTCAGGTCGTGTCGTTCAACGTCGACGCGCCCGGGCGCGCGGAGATCACCTTCGAGGTGTACAAGCCCGACGATAGAGTGGCCGTCTGCCGGATCAGGGCACTGGACGTCTACCACGCGGAAGTCGGTATCAAGGAAGTAAGAATCCCGGCTGGTGAGGGTAGTAAGCAGCTCAAGGAGAGCCTCGACACCAGCGGTCAGGCGACTTCCGTCCACATCCAGTACTGCAATCTCGTATAGTGAGACATTTGGGGAAGCGTCCGGTCGGTTAAGTTGTTAGCCTTTCGCAATTCAACCATCCGCTACCTCAAGTGATCTCAGGGCCCCCTAGGCAAGCAAGGAGAACCCGTGGCCGACTCTCGCGATGAGAACGTCACATGGCTGACGCAGGAGGCGTACGACCGCCTGAAGGCGGAGTACGAATATCTCTCTGGCCCCGGGCGCGTCGACATCGCCAAGAAGATCGAGGCCGCCCGTGAGGAGGGCGACCTGAAGGAGAACGGCGGCTACCACGCCGCCAAGGACGAGCAGGGCAAGATGGAGGCCCGGATCTTCCACCTCCGCCAGATCCTCGACAACGCCAAGGTGGGTGAGGCCCCCAAGACCGAAGGCGTGGTCGGCCCCGGCATGACCGTGACCATCCGGTTCGTCGGCGACGACGACGAGGTCACCTTCCTGCTCGCCTCCCGCGAGGAGAGCGGAGCGCCGATCGACGTCTACTCGCCCAAGTCGCCGCTCGGTTCGGCGATCAACGGCAAGAAGATCGGTGAGAAGGCGACGTACTCGATGCCCAACGGCCGCCAGAACACCGTCGAGATCCTTGAGGCTGTGCCGTACATCGGCAACTGACCCCCGCAGATCCTGACCGCCGGGCCCACGTCGGCCCGGCGGCCTTTTCGCGTTCGCCCGGGATCGCGCAGGATCTCAGCTTCCTGGTGAAGACGCGGAAGCGACGGGACTTATCCAGGCTCATCCCCTTCATCGTGGTGATGCTGGTGGCCGTGCTGACCACCGACGTGCTGGTGCTGGTCCAGACGGGGGAGGAGCAGGCGCCGGCCGAGGTGGTGCGGGCGCGGCCGGTGCCGAAGCAGACGCTCATGGCCCAGTCCCGTACCGACCAGCCGGTGGCGCCGCTGGGCAAGCTGCGCAAACCCAACCTCTTCGTGCTCACCCGCAAGCCGTTCACCGAGGAGCTGCTGCGCAAGGTGGCCAGGCTGCGCGGCGTACGGGCCCTTGAGCTGGCCGACGCGGCCTCGATCTCGCTCGACGGCAAGCGGGTTCAGACGCTCGCGGTGAACCCGTCCACCTTCCGGGCGTACACCCCCAAGGTGACGGCCTCGTCCGACGCCCTGTGGCGGAACGTGGCCTCCGGCGACGTGGCGGTCTCGTTCGTGCTGGGCAACGACGGCGGGCTCGCGCTGCACAGCCGCGTGAGCGGGCCGGCCGGGCCGCTGCGGATCGGCGCGTACGCCACCACCGGGTTCGGCGCGGTCGACGCGGTCGTGTCCAAGGAGACCGGGCGCAGGCTGCGCCTGCCGCGCGACAACGCGCTCATCGTCAGCGCCCCGGGCACGAACTCCGACGCGCTGCGCAGGGCCATCCTCGCCGCGATGCCCAAGGGCACGCAGGTGGCCGCCGTCAACCCCGTCCAGCCGCGGCCCAGGGCCGACACCCCGAAGAACTGGCCGTCCGGGTCGTTCATGACCGTGGAACAGCTCACGGCGGCGCTGAAGGCCGCGGTGTCCAAGCTGGGCCGGCCGTACGTGTGGGGGGCCGAGGGGCCCGACACGTTCGACTGCTCGGGGCTGGTGCAGTGGGCGTACGGGCAGGCGGGCGTACGGATGCCGCGGGTGACGCACCAGCAGTGGGTGGCCGGGCCGCAGGTGCCGTTGTCCCAGGCGCAACCCGGCGATCTGATCTTCTGGCGCAACGACCCGACGAACCCGTCCTACATCTCGCATGTGGCGATCTATTGGGGCAACGGGAAGGTGCTGCAGGCACCCCGCACCGGTGACGTCGTCAAGATCTCACCGCTGAGCACCCGGAACCTGGCCGGCGTCGTCCGGGTCAGCCCGATCGCGGCCGCCCGCGTCCGCTGAGCCGACCTCCGAGCGGAATCCGCACTTCGGCTCGTGCATTTCGCGCGCAACTGTGTAATCGTGATTACATGTCAACAGATGAGATGAGCGCGCAGGTCCGCGGCTGGTTCACCGGCCGGCTCCCCGACGGGTGGTTCACCGGGGCCCTGGAGATCGTCCACGACCGCGAGGAGATCGCGGTGCTCGGCACGCTGCCCGATCCGCCCGCCGACACCCCCGCGGCCGAGCGTCTCGCCCTCATCGAGGGGCTGGCCCGCCGGTTCAGGGAGGAGACGCGCGAGCGGCGCATCGAGATCGCCCGCGAGGCCGAGCGCCGCTTCCGCCAGAAGGTCTCCTGGGGCGTGCGGTGCGGGGGAGAGACTGTGATGTTCACCACACTCTCCGTCCCCGTCATGACGCGACTGCGCCAGTCGGAGCGTCAGGTGCTCGACACGCTGGTGGCCGCCGGCGTGGCCAGGAGCCGCAGCGACGCGCTCGCCTGGTGCGTACGCCTGGTCGGCAAGAACACCGACACCTGGCTGGCCGAGTTGCGTGACGCGCTCCAGCACGTCGACAGGGTGCGCAGCGCGGGCCCCGACGTCAATTCCTGAGAAGACCGGCGGAAACGGCTTCGGGAATTGGACTAAACCACTGCGGTAATTGGTTTAGACCACCGGAATTGGCCTGGGCCGACCCTCTGAAATTCCTCTTTTAAATCCCCGAACCCTGGGTAGGCTTCTCGGATCGTCAGGGCCGCTGCCTGCGGCGACGGTCGCGCCAATAGGTCTATGCCAATTGGCTTTCATGCGCCTTCGTCGTTAATGATGTTAGGCCCTGAGAGAGTGGAGGAGTCACAGTCGTGTCCGTTTCCGTGGAAGTGCCCGCGCCGACGAGCAATCGCGAATTGGTCGCGTGGGTGAACGAGATCGCAGCCCTGACCCAGCCCGACCGGATCGAGTGGTGCGACGGTTCGGAGGAGGAGTGGACCCGCCTGACCAACCTCCTCGTCGAGCAGGGCACGCTCACCCGGCTCGCCGCGCGCCCGAACAGCTTCTACGCCAAGTCCGATCCCAGCGACGTGGCGCGGGTCGAGGACCGTACCTACATCTGCTCGGAGCGCGAGGAGGACGCGGGCCCGACCAACAACTGGATCGCTCCAGCGCAGATGCGCAAGACCTTCTCCGAGCTCTTCGCGGGCTGCATGCGCGGGCGCACCATGTACGTCGTCCCGTTCTGCATGGGCCCGCTCGGCGGCGAGATCTCGCAGCTCGGCGTCGAGATCACCGACTCCGCGTACGTGGCCGTGTCCATGCGGATCATGACCCGCATGGGCGACCGGGCCCTGCGCCTGATCGAGCAGCGGGGCGGCTTCGTCAAGGCCGTCCACTCCGTCGGCGCCCCGCTGCGGCCGGGCCAGTCCGACGTGGCCTGGCCGTGCAGCTCCACCAAGTACATCAGCCACTTCCCCGAGACCCGTGAGATCTGGTCCTACGGCTCGGGCTACGGCGGCAACGCCCTGCTCGGCAAGAAATGCTACGCGCTGCGCATCGCCAGCGTCATGGCCCGCGACGAGGGCTGGCTGGCCGAGCACATGCTCATTCTCAAGCTCACGCCGCCCACCGGCGAGACCCGCTACGTCGCGGCCGCCTTCCCGAGCGCGTGCGGGAAGACGAACCTCGCCATGCTCCAGCCCACGATCCCGGGCTGGAAGGTCGAGACGATCGGCGACGACATCGCCTGGATGCGCTTCGGCGACGACGGCCGCCTGCACGCCATCAACCCGGAGGCCGGTTTCTTCGGCGTCGCGCCCGGCACCGGCGAGGTGACCAACGCCAACGCGATCAAGACGCTCTGGGGCAACAGCATCTTCACCAACGTCGCCCTGACCGACGACGGGGACGTGTGGTGGGAGGGGCTCACGGAGGAGCCCCCGGCGCACCTGACCGACTGGAAGGGCCGCTCCTGGACGCCCGACAGCGACGAGCCCGCCGCCCACCCGAACGCCCGCTTCACCACCCCCGCCTCCCAGTGCCCGACCATCGCACCGGAGTGGCAGGACCCCAAGGGCGTGCCCATCTCGGCGATCCTGTTCGGCGGCCGCCGCGCCACCGCCGTGCCTCTGGTCACGGAGTCGCTGAGCTGGGAGCACGGCGTCTTCCTCGGAGCCAACGTCGCCTCCGAGAAGACCGCCGCGGCCGAGGGCAAGGTGGGCGAGCTGCGCTACGACCCGTTCGCCATGCTGCCGTTCTGCGGCTACAACATGGGCGACTACTTCGGCCACTGGCTCGACATCGGCCGGGTCGAGGGCGCGAAGCTGCCGCGCATCTACTACGTCAACTGGTTCAGGAAGAACGACGAGGGCGCGTTCATCTGGCCCGGCTTCGGCGAGAACAGCCGCGTGCTCAAGTGGATCGTCGACCGCCTCAACGGCGAGGCCGAGGCGAACCCCACGGCGATCGGCCTGCTGCCCGCCGAACTCGACACCGAGGGCCTCGACCTGGCCGAGGAGGACCTGCGCACGCTGCTGTCGGTCGACCGCGACGTGTGGCGCGAGGAGGCGGCCCTGATCCCGGTCCACTTCGAGAAGTTCGGCGAGCACCTGCCGAAGGAGTTGTGGGACGAGTACGACGCCCTGCTCGACCGGCTCGGCTGAGCGGGCGCCCGCGGTGCGGCGGTGCTGGCCGCCGCACCGCGCGCGGGCGTTCTGATCGCGCGGAACCTTTATGCCCGTCTTATACGTCTTCCCGGTACACGGCCCGACGGGCCGTACGAGGGGAGGGCGTATGGATCTGTTCCTTCTCATTTTCGCGGTGGCGCTGACCGCGACGGCGGCCGTCACGGTTCTCGCGGTCCGGCGCGAGCACGCCGCCATCCGAGGCGCGGCCGTCGAACCCCGGCCGCACGATCTCGGCCCGTACGAGCTGGCCTTCCTGGCGGGCGGCGCGCGGCGCGTCGCCGACACCGCCGTCGGGCTGCTGGCCGCGTCAGGGGCCGTACGCGTGTCCCGCGACGGACGGGTGCACCGGGTGGCCGGCGCGCGGAGCACCGGCGAGCCGGTCGAGGACGCCGTCCTGGACGAGGTCGAGCGCGCCCCTGGAGGCTGGGCGAGCACGATCGGGCAGCGCGTGAGCCAGGGGGAGACCCTGGACGAGCTCAGGTACCGGCTGGGCAGGATCGGCGCCATCCACCCCACCGGCTCCTTCACCCAGGTCGACCGGCTGATCGTCCGGTTACGGGTGCTGGCGGTGCTGGCCCTCGCCGGGGCGGTCGTGGAGGCGCTGTCGGTGGCCGTCGAGGGGACGTCCCCGCTTCCCCTGGCCGCGCTCGGCGTCCTGGCCGGGACGGTCGTGGGCGCGCCGACCGCCATCGCCGGACACAGGCGCTCGTTCCCGACCGGCCTGACCGCTTCCGGGCAGGCCGCGCTCGACCGGGCCAAGCTGGACCACCCGCCGCGCACGTCCGGCGGCCCGGTGGCCGTCGCGCTGTACGGCCTGGGCGAGCTGAACGACGCCAACCTGGTCCTGGCGCTCAACGGCTCCCCGGCCCGTACGGTCACGGCCGGGCGGCGGCGTAGCGGCCCCGGCGGCCACATCCAGTCGCACAGTTCGAGCGGGCACGGCGGCGGCTGCGGCGGCGGGAGCGGTTGCGGAGGCGGCGGCTGCGGGGGCGGCGGCTGCGGCGGCGGGGGGAGCTGACATGCCGGACCTGGGCGTCGGCATCGGCTGGCGGCCGGAGCTCGACCTGACGATCGAGCGGATGGCGGGCGTCGGGTTCGTCGAGGTGGTCGCCGAGAACATCGACCCCGGCGACCTGCCCGAGTCGCTGCGCGTACTGCGGGCCAGGGGCGTGCCGGTGATCCCGCACGGCGTCTCGCTGGGCGTCGGCGGCGCAGAGCCGCCGGACCCGGCCCGGCTCGCCCACCTCGCGGCCTGCGCGCGGGCCCTGGGCTCGCCGCTGGTCAGCGAGCACCTGGCGTTCGTCCGCGGGGGCGGCATGGAGGCGGGGCACCTGCTTCCCGTGCCGCGTACGCGGGAGTCGCTGGAGATCGTCGTGGAGAACGTGCGGCTGGCCCAGGAGGCGCTTCCCGTGCCGCTGGCCCTGGAGAACGTGGCCGCGATCTTCGGCTGGCCGGACGACGAGCTGACCGAGGCCCGCTTCCTGGCCGAGGTCGTGGAACGTACGGGGG
The DNA here is from genome assembly GCF_044547985.1 of Nonomuraea sp. NPDC052265. Classification (NCBI taxonomy): domain Bacteria; kingdom Bacillati; phylum Actinomycetota; class Actinomycetes; order Streptosporangiales; family Streptosporangiaceae; genus Nonomuraea; species Nonomuraea sp. NPDC052265. The sequence goes on along the minus strand of NZ_JBIUBJ010000010.1, from coordinate 204,868 downwards.
TCGGGCTGCTGGTGGACGTGGCCAATCTCCACACCAACCAGGTCAACCTGGGGCTGTCGGCCATGGAGGCGCTGGACACGCTCCCGCTGGAGCATCTGGCGTACGTGCACGTGGCCGGCGGGCACGAGCACCACGGGATCTGGCACGACACGCACGCCTCGGCCGTGCCGCCGCCCGTCCTCGGCCTGCTGGCCGAGCTGTGCGCCCGGACCACGCCGCCGGGGGTGCTGCTGGAGTGGGACGACGACTACCCGAGCGACGCCGTGCTGGCCGAGGAGCTGGCACGGGTCCAGGCCGCGATGTCCCCGGCCCAGGCCGTGGGCGGGCGCGATGAGTGAGCGGGCGCGGCTGGCACGGGCCCAGGGCCGGGTCGTCGCGAGCCTGGTGGCCGGGGCGGCCCCGCCCGAGGGCTTCGACGCGGGACGGCTCCGCGTGCAGGCGGCCGCCCTGGTGGCCAAGCGGCGCGCCGTGGTGGCCAGGCTGCGCCCGGACGCCGCCCGTGCCGCGGGGCCCGCCCTGGCCGCGGAGTTCGCCGCCTACGCGACGGCCCGTACCGTTCCGCCGCCCGGCTACCGGGCCGACGCCGACGACTTCGCCGCCTGGCTGGGCGCCCGCGGGCTCATGCCGGCAGGGAAGCCGCGTCGGTGGACCCGCCTGTTCCGCCGGGATCGCGGCTAAGCTGGTCGTAGCAAGCGCTTGGGAGGCGGTACGGCGTGCGGATCGTCAACATGGGCGACTGGCCCCTCGGCGAGCAGGACGAGCAGCTCCACGAGCCGGGCGACGACCCGCTGTGGAACGAGTCCTCCTACCTCGACTTCGTCTCCGACGACGGCGAGCTGGGCGGATACGTCCGCATCGGGCTCTATCCCAACTGGAAGCGCACGTGGTTCTGGGTCCGGCTCGTCCGGCGTGGCGGCGGGCGGGTGGAGATCACCGACCACGAGGCCCCGCCGACCGGCCTGGCGATGGCCTCCGACGCCTACGAGGCGGACCTGGCCGCGACCGACCCCCTCCGCACCGCACGGCTGCGCCTGGCCGCCCCGGACCTGACGCTCGACCTCGAATGGCACACCCGCGGCGGCGTGTACGGCTACCAGCTCACCCCCCGCTACGAGATCCCCTGCGAGGTGACCGGGACCGTCGACGGCCGGCCCTTCCACGGCCACGGCGAGCGCGACCACAGCTGGGGCGTCAGGGACTGGTGGACGATCTCCTGGACGTGGAGCAGCGGCCGCCTCTCCGACGGCACCCACCTGCACGGCACGCAGGTCAACCTGGGAATGCCGCTGCCGTGGCCGGCGTTCACCGTGCCGCCCGGCGGCGAGATCGAGCACGCCGGGGGCTTCGCGGCCGGCACCCGGTTCGACGGCGACCGTCCGGCGGAGACGCTGCTGAACTTCCCCGGCCGCGCGGTGACCGTGCGGCCGGTCGCGTTCGCCCCGGTCACGCTGGTGTCGCCCGAGGGGGCGGTGGCCGAGTTCCCGAGGGCGATGTGCGAGCTGGAGTCCGACGACGGTGCCACCGGTTTCGGGTGGACGGAGTGGCACCAGCCGCCGGGCTGGCGTGAGCACGGCTGGCACCCCTTGCTCTGAAATATCCAGACATCCTAGGTTTGGGGGGTGATTGTCGATGCGCACCAGCATTTCTGGGACCTCGAAACCGGCGACTACCCCTGGCTCACCCCCGAGGCGGGCGTGCTCTACCGGACGTACGCGCCGGACGACCTCGCCCCCGAGCTGCTACGGGCCGGCGTGGACCGTACGGTGCTGGTGCAGGCCGCCGACTCCTACGCCGAGACCGACGCCCTGCTGGCCCTGGCCGACGCCCACGACTTCGTCGGCGCGGTGGTCGGATGGATCCCGCTGCTCCGCCCGGACGAGGCCGCCGAGGCGATCGCCCGGTACGCCGGACATCCGAAGTTCCGCGGCGTCCGGCACCTGATCCACGACGAGCCCGACCCCGACTGGCTGGTCCGCGACGAGGTGCTGGAGTCGCTGGGCCTGCTCGCGGCGGCCGGGCTGACGTTCGACGTGGTCTCGCTCCTGCCCCGGCACCTCGACCACGTGGCCACGCTGGCCGGGCGGCACCCGTCCCTGCGGATCGTCGTCGACCACCTGTCCAAGCCGCGCATCAGGGATCACGAATGGGAGCCGTGGGCCGGTGGGCTGGCCCGCGCGGCCCGCTTCCCCAACGTGTACGCCAAGGTCTCGGGCCTGGTCACCGAGGCCGACCACCGGAACTGGACGGTGGAGGACCTGCGGCCGTACGTGGAGCACGCCGTCGAGCTGTTCGGCCCGGACCGCCTGATGGCCGGGAGCGACTGGCCGGTGGCCCTGCAGGCGGCCGACTACCGGACGGTCTGGGAGGTCACCGCCGCGCTGCTCGGCGGAACCGACCGGGACCTGGTCCTCGGGGACACAGCCAGGGGTTTCTACGGGTTTAGCTGAGTTAGGGCCGGAAACGGGGAAGGGCGTGGGGGGACTACGCTGTGTCGATGGGTCATATCTGACCGTAACGCCCGTGGCGTGCACGGACACCGTCGGCACGCCGTACGAGATCACCCTTGAGCTCCATCGCGACGGCACGCCGTACGGCAGCGTGGGGGAGCGGTGCGGGTGGCTGCTCGCGCGCCTGGCGCGCGGGGTCGACGAGGCCCGGCAGGGAAGGGGGGCGGCGCGGCGGTGGAACGACCCCGACGACCGCTTCCCCGACGAGGAGCCGGAGAGCGAGCTGTTCTCCTTCCGCTACCGCACCCGCTCGGGGCTGGTGGGCGGCGGCGAGCTGCGCTGCCAGCTGCGCACCATCCCCATCTGGCAGCCGGCGCCCGGCCAGTGGCGGCTGACCCGCAGGGCCTACGTCGAGGCGTGGGGAGCCACCGGCGTGGGCATGCGGGCGGTCCTGACGTCGGCAGAATTGTCCGAATTCGTCCGCGAACTGGTCCATGAGGCCGAAGGGTGTCTCGGCGGAAGAGATCTCGCCAGGAATCCGATTGCGGGAGCAGGCACGGGCGAAACGCGGTGATAATTGCCTGTTGGGTCATTCGACCAAAGGCACAGCACCGCTGGGGAGGCACTCCGTGGGCCTGCGCGACCTGGTCTACCGGCTGTACGAACACAGGCTGGAGACCAAGCTGTCCAAGGACAGCGTTCCCCGGCATGTCGGGGTCATCATCGACGGCAACCGCCGCTGGGCGCGCGCCATGGGCATGCGAGACGTGGCCACCGGCCACCGCAAGGGCGCGGACAAGATATCGGAGCTGCTCGGCTGGTGCCGCGAGACGGGCGTCGAGGTCGTCACCGTCTGGATGTTGTCCAACGACAACCTCAACCGGCCGCGCGAGGAGCTTGAGCCGCTGCTGCGCATCATCGAGGACGTGGTCCAGGAGCTCGTGGACGAGGGCTGGCGGGTCAGCCCGGTGGGCGCGCTCGACCTCCTCCCCGCCCGGACGGCCAATGTCCTAAAAAACGCAAAAGAAGCGTCATCACACCGTCCGGGCCTGATTGTGAACGTTGCAGTTGGGTATGGAGGAAGACGTGAGATTGCCGATGCGGTGCGCTCACTCCTCCAGGAGCATGCGAGTAAGGGCGCCAGCATCGAGGACCTCGTGGAGGTCCTCGATGTCGAACACATCGCGGAGCATCTCTACACTCGCGGCCAACCCGACCCGGACCTCCTCATCCGTACGTCGGGCGAGCAGCGTCTGTCCGGATTCATGTTGTGGCAGAGCGCTCACTCCGAGTTCTACTTCCACGAGGCTTACTGGCCGGACTTCCGCAGGGTCGATTTCCTGCGGGCGCTGCGCGATTACGCTGCGAGACACCGGCGTTACGGTTCTTGATGCGACATTCGGGTATCCAGGACGTAACGTTGGAAGTGTCCGGCCACAGGCCGGGCATCCCGGAGAGGGCCCGCCTTTGCACCGAAATCTGCTGAGGGGGGCCGGAGTCCGGCTCCGCCGGCAGGTTGCGGTCGGGGACGCGGGTCCGGTCCGGTTCCCACCTCGTCTGCAGGGTGCCCGCACCTATGGGCACCCGGGGGAGAACGTGTGGCAGTGTCCTCGAGCAACCCTACTCACCAGCCGGCCAAGCGCACGTACGTGCTGGACACCTCGGTGCTGCTGGCCGACCCGGCGGCATTGACGCGCTTCGCCGAGCACGACGTCGTCCTTCCCATCGTGGTCATCACGGAGCTGGAAGGTAAGCGGCACCATCCCGAGCTCGGCTACTTCGCGAGGAAAGCCCTGCGCTACCTCGACGACCTGCGGGTTCAGCACGGCAGGCTCGACGAGCCGATGCCGACGGGGGATGGAACGATCAGGGTTGAGCTCAACCACAGCGATCCGTCCATCCTGCCCGTCGGGTTCCGCCTGGGCGACAACGACACGCGCATCCTGACCGTCGCGCGCTCACTCGCGGCCGAGGGCTGCGACGTCGTGCTGGTCTCCAAAGACCTGCCCATGCGGGTCAAGGCGGCCTCGATCGGCCTGGCGGCCGAGGAGTACCGCGCCGAGCTGGTGGTCGAGTCCGGCTGGACCGGGATGGCCGAGCTGCAGGTGACGGCCGAGGACGTCGAGACGCTCTTCGAGAAGGGCACGGCCGACCTGGAGGAGGGCAGGGAACTGCCGGCGCACACCGGCCTGCGGCTGCTGTCGGCCAAGGGGTCGGCGCTCGGCAGGGTGGCGCCGGACAAGTCCGTCCGCCTGGTCCGCGGCGACCGCGAGGTCTTCGGCCTGCACGGCCGCTCGGCCGAGCAGCGCATCGCGCTTGACCTGCTGATGGACCCCGAGATCGGGATCGTCTCGCTGGGCGGCAGGGCCGGCACCGGCAAGTCGGCGCTGGCGCTCTGCGCCGGCCTGGAGGCGGTCCTGGAGCGCCGCCAGCACCGCAAGGTGGTCGTCTTCCGCCCCCTGTACGCCGTCGGCGGCCAGGAGCTCGGCTACCTGCCGGGCGGCGAGGGCGAGAAGATGGGCCCGTGGGCGCAGGCGGTCTACGACACGCTCGGCGCGGTCACCTCGCCCGAGGTGATCGAGGAGGTGCTCGACCGGGGCATGCTGGAGGTGCTCCCGCTGACGCACATCCGCGGCCGGTCGCTGCACGACGCGTTCGTGATCGTGGACGAGGCCCAGTCGCTGGAGCGCGGGGTGCTGCTCACGGTGCTGAGCCGGATCGGCGCCAACTCCCGGGTGGTGCTCACGCACGACGTCGCCCAGCGCGACAACCTGCGGGTCGGCCGGCACGACGGCGTGGTGGCGGTGGTGGAGAAGCTGAAGGGCCACCCGCTCTTCGCGCACGTCACGCTCACCAGGTCCGAGCGTTCCCCGATCGCTGCCCTGGTGACGGAGATGCTGGAGGACATCACGATGTGAGGCGCGGCGGGCCTACTTGAGCTCGCCGCAGGTGTACGGCCGCCCTTCCGCCTTGGAGGGGCGGCCGTCGCTCTCCCGGACGATCTTGACCTGCTCGAACGCGGTGTCCTGCTGCGCGGTGCAGACGATCTGGGCCTTGCCGAGCCTGCTCAGCGGCCGGTCGCCCTTGAAGTAGACGGTCAGCGTGGACGTGCGCGGGAGCTGCATCTCGTCGCGCTGCACGGGGTCGAGCGAGTCCTTCATGCCGACGTACTCCAGGCCGCGCAGCTCGGTGGTGCGGTCGCCGAGCGGCTGGTCGGAGGCGGCGAAGAGGGCGCCGAGCAGGCTCCCCACGGTGTCGGTCTCGACGTCGGCGGGTTCGAGCACGAGCTTCTTGTTCCTGATCAGGTAGATGGTCTTCGAGGGCGGCGGCAGCTTGATGGTGGGGGCGGCGCCCTTGGTCTGGACGTCGGTCGGCGAGATGCCGCAGGCCGCCGCGGCCAGCAGGACGGCGGCGGCGAACAGGGCCCGGCGCGCTCTCATTGGTGCGGCAGCCAGACCGTGAACAGGGTGCCCGGCTGCTGGGCCCGTACGGAGATCGTGCCGCCGTGCAGGTGCACGTTGGCGCGGGCGATGGCCAGGCCGAGGCCGCTGCCCTGGCTGCGGGCCCGTCCCGCGCCCGCCTTGAAGAACCGGTCGAAGACGTGGGGCAGCGCCTCGGCGGGGATGCCCTTGCCGTGGTCGCGCACCTTCACCTCCAGGCCGTTCTCGGTGCCTCTCGCGGTGACCTCCACCGGGGGCAGGCCGTGCTTGAGCGCGTTGCCGACCAGGTTGGCCACGATGACGTCGAACCTCCTCGGGTCCAGGTTCACGGTCAACCCCTGCGAGGCGGTCACGTCCACCTCGTCGCTCCAGCCGCGCACCTCCAGGCAGTCGAGGATGGCGTCGGCGACGTTGACGGGCTCCACGTTGAGCGTGGCGGTGCCGGCGTCGAACCTGCTGACCTCGATCAGGTGCTCGACCAGCTCGCGCAGGCGCCCGATCTCGCGCAGCACCAGTCGTACGGCCTCCGCGGGCGCGTCGGGAAGCCGGTTGGCCTCCTCCGACAGCATGTCGGCCACGGCCGTCATGGCGGTGAGCGGCGTGCGCAGCTCGTGCGAGACGTCGGCCACGAACCTGCGGGACATGGCCTCCAGCGAGCGCAGCTCCGACACGCTCAGCTCCAGCGCCGCCGCGGCGTCGTTGAACCTGGAGGTCAGCTCGGCCAGCTCGTCCTGGCCGTGCACCGGCAGGCGGGTGTCCAGCCGGCCCTGGCCGAGCGCCTGGGCGGCCGCGCTGAGCCGCCGTACGGGCAGCAGCACCTGCCGGGCCGACAGCAGCGCCACCACCAGCGCGATCAGCACGATGACCGCGCCGCCCTGGGTGAGCGTGTTGCGCAGCGTGGCGAGCTGGCTCTCCTCGTCGTGCAGCGGGAAGAACACGAACGCGCGCAGCCCGGTCGGCTCGGGGGCGGTGCCGGACTCGTACCGGTGGACCTCGGCGCCGACGACGAGCCACAGCTCGTTGCCGATCACCTTGCGCTGGGTGACGACGTTCTGCTTGGCCCGGCCGTACAGCTCGTTGGGGACGTCCTTCATGGTCATCGGGCCGTCGGCGGACAGCAGGTTGCCGTACTCGACCAGGACGCTGCGGCCTGGGCTGGACAGCGTTCGGACGACCTGGTCGAGCTCCTTCATGGACGGCGCGGCCTCGCCCGGCCTGAGCCTGCCCACCGGGAAGGTGATCCGGCCGAGCTCCCGGGCCACCAGGTCGAGGGACGTGGTCTCGGCCCTGGTCACGAGCGCGGTCTTGGCCAGCTCGAAGCCGATGGTGGCGACCAGCACCGACGCGGTGACCGCGACGAGGGTGAACGTGATGACCAGGCGCGCCCGCAGCCCGGTGGGCAGCGGGATCACGGAGGGCTGAACCGGTAGCCGAACCCGCGCACGGTGTGGATGAAGACGGGCTCGGCCGGCCTCGGCTCGATCTTGGCGCGGACCCGCTGGACGCAGGCGTCCACCAGCCGCGAGTCGGCGACGTGTGTGTGGTCCCAGACGACCCGCAGCAGGTAGCGGCGGTTGAGCACCTGGCCGGGGTGCCGGACGAGCTCCAGCAGCAGCCGCAGCTCGGTCGGCGTCAGGTGGATCTCCTTGCTGGCCAGCGTGACCTTGAGCGCCCCACGGTCGATCACGAGGTCGCCGAAGGTGATGCGGTCGGAGGTGGCGGACTCGGCCCTGCGCAGGATGGCCCGGATGCGGGCGTCGAGCACCCGCGGCTCGACCGGCTTGACCACGTAGTCGTCGGCGCCGGCCTCCAGGCCGACCACGACGTCCAGGTCGTCGCCGCGGGCGGTGAGCAGGATGACGGGGAGCTGGTCCAGCTTGCGGATGCGGCGGCAGACCTCGACGCCGTCGATGCCGGGCAGCATGACGTCGAGGATCGCGATCTCGGGGCGGCGGGCGCGGATGTGGTCCAGAGCCTCCTCGCCCGTCGCGTAGGACGTGACGGAGTGTCCCTGCCGCGTCAACGCCAGCTCCAAGGCTGTGCGGACGGAGGGATCGTCTTCTACAAGGAGGATGCCGGCCACGCGCACATTATTATTCCATGTCCCCTATACCCGGGTTGTGTCATCAAACTGTGACCCGGTACGGATCAGATCCTGAAGATGGGGCGGAAGCCTGAAAGCGGCCTCCCTTCGGTGCGGGCGCTCGAAGGGAGGCGCGCCATACCTGTGACCAACTTCACAATTTTTCGTGAAAAAGGTGGTTACCTGCTGGTTGGCCAAGAGAACGTCAACCGAATACCGCGTTCCGGTTGCGGACCACCCCCCATGACAGGGCAAGCTCATGGATCGTGAGCCCCGGTCCGCAGTTGAGTGAGCGCCCCCCGAAGGATGACCTTCGCCCGGGGCGCCGCCGGCCTTCTCGTTTCACCCCCAAGCGCGTCGCCGTCGCCGTCGTGTCGCTGGTGGTGGTCGTGGGCGGTGGCGGTTACGTCGCCTACCGCGCCGTCGACAACGCCAACAAGCCGCCGGTCGACCCGTTCACGGCCGAGCAGCTGGGCGCGCTCGCCGGCGGCGACCTGCTCGCCCCCGACCCCGAGACCGACGCCCTGAAGAACGCCGCCGAGCAGGCGTACCGGGCCGACCAGCTCAAGAAGGGCCGCGGCGGCGCCAAGAAGCTCAACTGGGTCGTGCCCAAGAAGGCGCCGGGCGGCAGCGGCTTCCCGCCCGCGAACTTCCCGCCGGGCAGCAACCCCTCGCCGGGCAGCAACAAGGCCGTCGCCAAGTCGTTGCTCGCCGCCAAGGGCTGGGGCGCCGACCAGTGGGGCTGCCTGGAGCTGCTGTGGCAGAAGGAGAGCGGCTGGAACGAGCGGGCGATGAACCGCTACTCCGGCGCGTACGGCATCCCGCAGGCCCTTCCCGGGAGCAAGATGGCCAGCGCGGGCGGCGACTGGCAGACCAATGCCGCCACCCAGATCGCGTGGGGCCTGGGCTACATCAAGGGCCGCTACGGCACGCCTTGCGGCGCGTGGGGCCACTCACAGTCCACAGGATGGTACTAACGGGTCAACTTTCCTTCTGTAATCGGCAAGCCGTCTCACCCGATCGTGTATGAGCGGCGCACGCTGGCCGCATGGGTGCGAAGGTCAGTGTGATCATCAATGTCCACAACCCGGGTGACACCGCGGACGCGTGCATCCGCTCCGCGCTGGAGCAGACGCTGCCGGCCGCCGACTACGAAGTGATCTTCGTGGACGACGGCTCCACCGACGGCATCGGGCGACGGCTGGACACCATCGCCGATCTCCGCGAGAACGTCCGCGTGCTGCACCTGCCGCACACCGGGTCGCCGTCGCGCGGCCGCAACATGGGCGTGGCCGCGGCGGAGGGCGACTACGTCTACTTCCTCGACCAGGCCGACCGGCTGGCGCGCGACGCCCTGGCCCGCATGCACGAGCGCGCGGTCGAGACCGACGCCGACGTGCTGATCGGCCGGCTGGCCCGCGACTACGGGCCGCCGATGGTGGCGTTCGAGCGCAGCACGGCCCGCGCCGACATCCTGCGCGAGCGCCTGATGACGTTGCTCGTCCCGCAGCAGCTCTACCGCCGGGCCTTCCTGGAGGAGCACGAGCTGGGCTTCGCCATGCCCGGCGGCAGGCTGGCCGAGCAGGCGTTCGTGATGCGGGCGTATCTACAGGCCAAGGTGATCGCCGTACTGGCCGAGGACGTCTGCTGCCAGCTCGGACCGCGGCCCGAGGCGCCCGAGGAGGACCCCCGGGTGATCGTGGCCGGGCTGAGCACGCTGCTCACCGACATCGACACCTACGTCGGCGCAGGCCGCCAGCGCGACCGCATGTACGCCTACTGGTTCCGCTCCGCCGTGCTCAGGCCGCTGCTGACCGCCAGGTTCGCCGACTCCTCGGTGGACCGGGGCATGCACTTCCGGGTCGTCCAGGAGCTGATCGGCGAGCGTTTCCCCGAGCGGATCGACCGCTACCTGCCCGTCCAGATGCGGGCGGTGGCCACGTTCGTCAGGCACGGACGCCTGGACCAGATCGTCATGCTGGCCAACTCCTCCCGGCGCGCGGGCCTGCGCGCCGAGCTCACCGAGATGCGCTGGGACGCCCACATCCTCGTGCTCGGCCTGACCGTGGAGGTCATGTCCGGCGACGGCCTGCCCGACCGGTACCGCGTGGACGGCGAGCGCCTGCACTGGATCCCGCCGCGCTCGGTCGACGCCAGGCTGCTGTCCGACGACGTCACCGACATCACCGCCGACGTCGAGCGGGCCCGCGTGGACGTCTACATCCGGCACAGCGGGACCGGCGTGGTGCACTTCCTGCCGATGACCCAGCACGTCGAGCGCGGGCCCGACGGCCGCCGCCGGATCCGCGTGCAGATCAGGGGCGAGGCCCGGCTGGACGTGACCAGCGCGGCGATGGGCCGCCCGCTCAGCCCCGGGCAGTGGGAGGTGCACGTCCGCATGTTCAGCGGCGCCAACCAGGCCAGGAGCCGGGTCGGCCGGGCCGAGGGCCCGCTCAACTGCCTGGGCGTGCTGGCGCAGCGGCCCAGGATGCGGCTGGTGGTGCCGTGCTGGTCGGACAAGGGGGAGCTGGGGCTCGCCGTCGAGCCGCGCTCGTTCTCGGAGTCGATCGCGCTGGTGTCGCCGGGGGTGACCGTCCGCCAGCTCGACGGCCACGTGTACGTCGTGCTGCCGGTCCCGTACGTGCCGCCGAGCGGCGGACCGCCCCTGGAGCTGGTGCTGCGCAGCACCGGCCGCCGCGAACGCGAGGTGTGCGCGCCCGCGCTGGTCGAGGCCGGCGTGCCGGGCAAGCTCGCCGGCCAGCTCGTCGCCAAGATCCCGGTCAAGCGTCACATGCCGGGCGAGGACCACCTCGGCCCCGGCGCCTGGCTGTCGTCGTTGCGCTCGGCCGACGAGGAGACCGGGCTGCGGTTCGGGCTCCAGGTGCGCCGGGGCCGGGTCGAGACGCGCCCGGCCGTCGCGGTCGATCCCCAGCGGCGCTCGCCCATGGGCCGGGACACCGTGCTCCACCGCATCGGCAGGCGCCTGCCCGGAGCGCGGCACATCGTGCGCTGGGCGCGTGCGGGCAGGCATCGCTACCTCAAGGAGTGACCCAGCCCTCCAGCTCCTGGAAGGCGTCCCTGAAGGCCGGGAGCATGGGCCTGAGCCGGTCGGGGTAGACGTCGACGAGGCTGTCGAGGTGGTTGCCGCCCTCGATCCGGTGGTAGCGGAACGGGCGGTGCGGGCCGACCATCCTGGCGTAGACGTCGGAGTCGCGGGAGATCGGCAGCAGCGTGTCGAGGGTCCCGTGGATCGTGATCAGCGGCTTGGTGATCCTGCCGGTCAGCCCGATCCTGGCCATCGCGGCGTACGGCCTGCGCGCGTCGTAGTCGTAGTCGGCCGGGGCGCCCGTGTACGACGGGTCCAGCTCCTTCTGGTAGAGCTGCTGGGTGAGCTCCCAGTAGTACTGCCGGTGGAAGGGCCACAGGAACTCCGACCCCGGCGCGAACCCGGCCGCCCGCACGCCCGCCTCGTCGGGGTACGCCTTCAGCGCCGGCGGCAGGAAGTTCAGCAGGTTGTCGCCCTTGACCCGGAAGAGCGTGCCCTCCCAGTCCACGCCGCCGTCGTAGAGCCAGCCGCGGTTCTCCAGCTGCCACCTGACCAGGTAGCCGCCGTTGGAGAGGCCGGCCATGAACGTCCGGGCCGGCGGGCGGCCGTACCGCTGCCTGACGACGGACCTGGCGGCCACGGCGAGCTGGGTGACGCGGTCGTTCCACTCGGCGATGGCGTCGCCGGGGCGGCGGCCGTCCTCGTGGAAGGCCACGCCCACGTTGCCCTTGTCGGTGGCGGCGAACGCGTAGCCCTTGGACAGGACCCAGTCGGAGATCGTGTAGTCGTTGGCGTACTGCTCCCGGTTGCCCGGGGTGCCGCTGACGACCAGGCCGCCGTTCCAGCGGTCGGGGAGTCTGATCACGAACTGGGAGTCGTGGTTCCAGCCGTGCGTGGCGTTGCCGGTCGAGGTGTCGGGGAAGTAGCCGTCGAGCTGCGTGCCGGGCACGCCGGTCGGGTTGACGGTGGCCTTGGAGTGCAGGCCGGCCCAGTCGGCCGGGTCGGTGTGGCCGGTCAGCGTGGTGCCGGCCGTGGTCAGGTCGTCGAGGGTGGCGCTGACCAGCCTCTCCGCGCCGGGCACGGTCAGCTCGTGCGCGACGGGGGCGGTGAGCAGGCTCGCGACCAGGGTGAGGGCGACGAACATCAGACCTCCTCCAGGTGCTCGGCGAGCAGGCGCCGGAACTCGGCGGGCCGCTCCAGGTGCGGGCTGTGGCCGCAGTCGTCCAGCACGACCTCGCGGTAGCGGCCGTAGCGGTCGAGGACCGTCCTGGTCTGGGTCACCATCGGCTGGGCCGGGGTGCCGGGGGAGCCGGGCACGACGCCGATCGCGCCCAGGTGGGCCAGGTCGAACAGCGAGGTGTCGGAGACGATCACGTCGTCGGCGCCCCTGATCCACAGGACGGGCGGCTTGGGGTCGATCTCGTGCAGGTCGTCCAGGCGGAAGTGGGTGGGGGCGCAGGCGTTGAGCACCCCCTGCTTGCCGGGGGCCACGCCCGGCCACGCGGGGGAGGTGGCGGCGTCGCCCGGGTAGTTGGCGTCGTCCACCCGGGTGGTGAGCATCGACCGCAGGTAGAAGTCCTCGTCGGGGATCCCGGGGTGCTTGACGTAGCCGGAGCGCAGCACGTTGCGGGGGGAGGTGGGGGACTCCTCGGACAGGTCGCCGGCCTTCAGGCGGGCCACGAAGTCGGGGTTCGCCGCCCCGGCCCCCGATCCCGCGCCGTCGGGGTGGGTGAGCGTGCCGTCCGGGCCCTCGGTGCCGCCGAAGCCGTACGGGGAGATCGGGTTGACCAGCGTGACGCTTCTGACCAGGGCCGGACGGTCGCGCAGGAACTGCAGCACGACGCCGCCGCCGAGGCTCCAGCCGACCAGGTGCACGCCGTCGAGCCCGAGCGCCTCGGCCAGCTCGGCGAGGTCGTCGGAGAAGTCGCGCAGGCCCCTGGTGGCGTCCACCGGCTGGGGGTCGGTGTCGCCGAAGCCGCGCAGGTCGGGGGCGAGCGGGCGGTAGCCGTCGGGCAGCGCGGCCATGCTGTCGCGCCAGAACGCGCCGGAGGAGACGTTGCCGTGCACGAACAGCACGGGCTCGCCGGACGTCCTGCCCTCGACGGTCAGGACGTGCTGCGTGAGGCGGGGGGTGGTGACCTTCATCGCGCGTGGATCCTCTCGGCCAGGTCGCGTCCCTGGGTCTCGCGGGCGGTGTAGACGGCGACCAGCGTGAGCACCGCCGCCAGGCCGAGGTAGACCGAGATGGGCACACTGCTGGAGTAGCTCTTCAGCAGCGCCACCGCGATGAGCGGGGCCAGCGCGCCGGCCACGATGGCCGAGAGCTGGGCGCCGATCGACACGCCGGTGTAGCGGGTCCTGGTGCCGAACAGCTCGGAGAAGAAGGCCGCCTGCGGGCCGTACATCATGCCGTGGAAGAGCAGGCCGACGGTGACCGCCAGGGTGATCGCCAGGAAGTTGCCGGTGTCCACCAGCGGGAAGAAGGCGAAGATCCACACACCGATGCCGGCGGCCCCGGCCAGGTAGATCGGGCGGCGGCCGAGCCGGTCCGACAACGCGCCCCACATCGGGATCGTGACGAAGTGGATCGCCGAGGCGACCAGCACCGCGCCCAGCACCGTCGAGTTGTCGATCTTGGCGTTCTTCGCGTACGTGATGACGAACACGGTCAGCAGGTAGAACGAGATGTTCTCGGCCAGGCGGGCGCCGATGGCGGTGAGCACGTCCTTCCAGTGGTGCCGCAGCACGCCCACGATCGGCGCGGTCGGCTCCGGCTCGGCCTGCTGGAACACCGGCGACTCGGTGATCGACAGGCGGATCCACAGCCCGACCATCACCAGCACGCCCGACAGCAGGAACGGGATCCGCCAGCCCCACGACAGGAACGCCTCGTCGGACTGCCAGGCGGCCAGCACCGCCAGCACGCCGGTGGCGAGCAGGTTCCCGCCGGGCGCGCCCGCCTGCGGCCAGGAGGCCCAGAAGCCGCGGCGGTTCGTGTCGCCGTGCTCGGACACGATCAGCACCGCGCCGCCCCACTCGCCGCCGAGCGCGAAGCCCTGCACGAGCCGGAGCGCGGTCAGCAGCAGCGCCGCCGACGGGCCGAGGGTGGCGTACGTCGGCAGGCAGCCGATCAGGAACGTGGCGGCGCCCATCATCAGCAGGCTGACCACCAGCAGGGTCTTGCGGCCCAGCCGGTCGCCGAAGTGGCCGAAGATCAGGCCGCCGAGCGGGCGGGCGACGAATCCGACGGCGTAGGTGAGGAACGACAGCAGCGTGCCGGTCAGGGGGTCGGACTCGGGGAAGAAGAGTTTGTTGAACACGAGAGCGGCTGCCGAGCCGTACAGGAAGAAGTCGTACCACTCGATGGTGGTGCCGATCAGGCTCGCGGCGACGATCCTCTTGATGGAAGTGGCCATGCCGGTCACGGTAAAGAGTGACCGGCGTCACTTATATGGGGCCGGGACCCACAGTCTGTCCGGAGGATGTGTGGCCGAGGCGGTGCAGGCGGAGCGCGAGCTGGATCTCCAGCGCGCGTTCGGGCTCCAGCCAGCCGTCGCCGAGCAGCCTGCCGATCCGGTCGAGGCGTTGCGTGACGGTGTTGACGTGGATGTGCATGGCCTCGGCCGTACGGGAGGGCGAGCCGCCCGTGCCGAAGTAGGCCGACAGGGTGTCGGTGAGCGCGGTGCCGCGGCGGGCGTCGTAGTCGATCACCGCGCCGAGCACGCGGCCGACGAACCCGCCCACGTCGCGGCCGTCGCCCACGAGCAGGCCGACGAAGCCCAGCTCGGCGGGGCTCGCGCCGTCGCCGGCCCGGCCGAGCGCGATCAGCGCCTCGGCGCACCGCCGCGCCTCCTGGTACGCCTCCGCGACGTCCCGCGCCCCTGCCGTCCCGCCTCCTGACCCGCCGCCCGCCGTGCCGCCTCCCGTCCCGCCTCCTGACCCGCCGCCCGCCGTGCCGCCTCCCGTCCCGCCTCCTGACCCGCCCGCCGTGCCGCCTCCCGTGCCGACTCCCGTGCCCCCTCCTGTGCCGCCCGCCGAGGGGGACGGGAGGCGGGCCGGGGAGGCGCCCGCCGTCGCCGGGCTGTGCAGGGACGCGCTCAGCTCGGCCGCCACCCGCTGGGCGAGGCCGCCCGCGTCGACGCCCGGCAGCAGCAGCACCACCTCGTCACCGCGCCCCGCCGCCAGCCCGTGCCGGACCGTGGCGTGCGAGGAGGCCCAGAACGCCGCCCGCTCCCGCTGGCCGCCGTGCCTGGCCACCACCACCACGTGCGGCGCGCGCAGGTCCACGCCGAGCCGCCGGGCCCGGTCGGCCAGGCCCGGCGAGTCCGGCCGCGAGATCAGGTCCTCCAGCAGCTCGCCCCTGACCCGGCCCTCGGCCTCGGCCACGCTCCGCCGGAACAGCAGCAGCAGCGCGCACACCAGCGCCGCCCGCTCCAGGATGCGCTCGTCGGCATCGTCGCTGCGCAGGATGAGCGTGCACAACGGCTCGCCGCCGACGTCCACCGACGCGATCAGCAGGTCGCCCCTGCGCACGGTACGCCCCAGCGCCCTGGACGCCTGCGCCGCCTCGAACACCCCCGCGTCCAGCTCGCCCACGTCGCCCGTGATCGGCCGGCCCAGGTCGTCGAGCACGGCCAGCGAGCCGCCGAGCACCTCGGTCACCACGGCGGCGACGTCCTCGATGCCGCCGCCCCGCAGCACCAGCGAGGTCATCCGGTCGTGGGCCAGCGCGGCCCGCTCGACGGCCTCGCCGTGCGCCCTGGCGGTCCTGTGGGCCTGGGAGAGCTCCTCCAGGGCGTTTCTCGTCTCCTGGAGCAGCCGGGCGTTGTCGATGGCGACGGCGGCGTGCGCGGCCAGGCTCGCCAGCAGCGAGACCTCCTCCTGGTGGAACGGCCTGGCGCTGCGGTTGGCCGCCATGAGCACGCCGATCACCCGCTGGCCCAGCCGCAGCGGCACCCCGAGGATCGCGACCAGGCCCTCTTCCTTGACGGCCTCGTCGATGTCGCCCTTGTGCCGGAACCTGGCGTCGGCGAAGTAGTCGGCGGTCGCGTACGGGGTCGCCGTCTGCGCGACCAGCCCGCCCAGCCCCGCCCCCATGGCCAGCCTGAGCGCCCTGAACTTGGCCGAGATCGACCCGTCGGTGACCCGCATGTACGTGTCGCCCCGCTCGGGGTCGTGCAGCGTCATGTACGCGATGTCGGTAGCCAGCAGCTGCCTGGCCCGGTGGACGATCGCCTCGAGCACGGCGTCGAGGTCGCGCAGCGCGGCCAGGTCGCCGGCCGTGTCGTAGAGCGCCGACAGCTCGGCCTCCCGCCTGGCCCGCCGCCTGAGCAGCGCCCTGACCTTCAGCGCCTCGACCTTGGCCTGCTCCAGCTCCTCGATCGTGGCCGGATCGGCGCCCTGCGCCCTGGCCTCCACGATCGGGCCCTCGAACTCGACCGCCGACGCCTCCCGCGCCAACAACTCCAGGAAGCGCGTGCTCACTAGTGGGCCGTCCAGCCGCCGTCAACGGGGAGGGAGGTGCCGGTGATGAAGGAGCCGTTCGGGCCGCAGAGGTAGGCGACCAGCTCGGCGACCTCCTCGGGCTCGATCAGCCGCTTGACCGCGGCCGGCTCCAGCATGATGTTCTCGACGACCTCGTCGCTGCCGATGCCGTGCAGCCTGGCCTGGTCCTCGATCTGCGCCTCGACCAGCGCCGTGCGCACGTACGCCGGGCACACGCAGTTCGAGGTCACCCCGTGGGCCGCCCCCTCCAGCGCGACGACCTTGGAGAACCCCTCCAGCGCGTGCTTGGCCGTCGTGTACGCCGACTTGTACGGCGAGGCCCGCAACCCGTGCACCGACGACATGTTCACGAACCGTCCCCACCCCCGGGCGTACATGCCGGGCAGCACCCGCCGCGCGATCAGGAACGGCGCCTCCACCATCACCCGCATCATGGTGGAGAACACCTCCGGCGGGAAGTCCTCGACCGGCGCCACGTGCTGGAACCCGGCGTTGTTCACCACGATGTCCACCGGCTCGTCAGGCAGCGACCCGGCGAAGGCCGGATCGCTCAGGTCGGCCACCACCGCGACCCCGCCGATCTCGGCGGCCACCTTCCCGGCCGCCTCGCCCTGCCGGTCGACCACCAGCACCTTGGCCCCCGCGGCGGCCAGTCGCCGGGCGCAGGCGGCGCCGATGCCGCCCCCAGCCCCCGTCACCAGCGCGGTCCGCCCAGTCAGCTCCTTCGCCATACTCCGAACCCTAGGCGGTCGTCGCGCCGGGACGCATGGGTGCGGGCGACATAGATACGGGCCCGTCTATGTGGATCAACCTCCGGCCGGCGGCCGGGTCATGGACAGCACGTCGAGCGCGGCGTCGAGCTGCTCCTCGGTCAGGGTGCCGTCGGCCACGTGGCCGCGTTCGACGACGACCTCCCGGATGGTCTTGCGCTCGGCCAGCGCCTGCTTGGCTATCTTGGCCGCCTCCTCGTAGCCGACGTGCCGGTTGAGCGGGGTGATGATCGAGGGGGAGGACTCGGCGTACTCGCGCAGGCGGTCGACGTTGGCCGTGATGCCGGCGACGCAGCGGTCGGCCAGCAGCCGGGACACGTTCGCCAGCAGCCTGATCGACTCCAGGATGTTGCGGGCGATGACCGGGAGCTGCACGTTCAGCTCGAAGCTGCCCGAGGCCCCGGCGAAGGTGATCGCCGCGTCGTTGCCGATGACCTGGGCCGCGACCATGGCCGTGGCCTCGGGGATCACCGGGTTGACCTTGCCCGGCATGATGGACGAGCCCGGCTGGAGGTCCGGCAGGTTGATCTCGCCGAGCCCGGCGCGCGGGCCCGAGCCCATCCAGCGCAGGTCGTTCGCGATCTTGTTGAGCGACACGGCCACCACCTTGAGCTGCCCGGACAGCTCCACGATGGAGTCCTGCGCGCTCTGGGCCTCGAAGTGGTCGGCGGCCTCGCGGAAGGGGATGCCGGTCGCCTCGCCCAGCTTCGCGATCGCCCGCTCCGCGAAGCCCGGCGGGGTGTTGATGCCCGTGCCGACCGCCGTCCCGCCCAGGGGCAGCTCCAGTACGTGGTTCAGCGCCGTGCGGACGCGGGTCCCGCCGTGGTCGATCTGGGCGGCGTACCCGCCGAACTCCTGGCCGAGGGTCACGGGCGTGGCGTCCATCAGGTGGGTCCTGCCCGACTTGACCACCTGTGCGAACTCGGCCTCCTTGGCGTGCAGCGTCTCGGCCAGGTGCGTGAGCGAGGGCAGCAGGTGGAAGGTCACCTCGATCGCGGCCGCCACGTGGATCGAGGTCGGGAAGACGTCGTTGGACGACTGGGAGGCGTTCACGTGGTCGTTGGGGTGCACGGGACGCCCCAGCCGCTCCTCGGCCAGCGTCGCGATCACCTCGTTGGCGTTCATGTTGGACGAGGTGCCGGAGCCGGTCTGGAAGACGTCGAGGGGGAAGTGGGCGTCGTGCTCGTTGTCGGCCACGTCCGCGGCGGCCTGCGCGACGGCCTCGGCCAGATCCTTGTCGATCACGCCCAGCTCGCCGTTGACCTCGGCGGCGACCGCCTTGATCAGGCCCAGCGCGGCGATGTGGGACGGTTCGAGCGGCCGCCCCGAGACCGGGAAGTTCTCCACCGCCCGCTGGGTCTGGGCCCGCCACCGCGCTCCCGCCGGCACGCGGACCTCGCCCATGGAGTCATGTTCGATTCTGAACTCGCTCATGACTCCAGTCTGTCCCACGGCCGCCTGATCAGTCCGGAGCCGGCCCGTCCAGCGAGAGGACCGGGCCGGCATACCGGGGACGGCTCGCTCAGCTGGACAGGAGCGCCACGATGAGGACGGCGATCACGACCGCGGCGGCCGCGGCCACGGCCATGAGCACGAGCATGCCGTTGCGGTTGCCCGCGGGCGGCTTCTCGGGCTGCCCGGCGATGGCGAACAGGTCGGTGCCGAGGCCCTGGCCCTGGTGCGGACCGCTCTGGTGCGGTACGGGCTGTCCCGGGCGGCCCTGTTGCGGCCGGCCCTGCTGTGGGCCGCCCTGTCCCGGGCCCTGCTGCTGCATGGGCTGCGGCGGTTGCTGCGTCGGCGGGTAGACCTGCTGGCCGGGAGAGCCGGCCCGAGGTGCGGAGATGCGCCTGGTGTTGACGGTCCCCTCGTCGTCGGGGCGTTGCGGCGGACGGCCGCCGCCCTGCTCGGGCCCCGGCGTGAACGGCCCCTTGGGACGCATGACGCTGACGGTCCGCTCGGGGTCGAAGTCCCCCTCGTCACCGTCCTGCGGCGGCTGTCCCGGGCGCACGCCCTGCGGCATCGTCGGCGCCCCCAGCGGGCTCTGGCCAGGCCCCTGAGGCCCTGACGGCCCTTGAGCCCCTGGAGCCTTCTGCGGCCCCGAAGCCGCCTGTGGCCCTGAAGGCCGTGCTGCGACGGGACGCGCCGACTGCGGGCCCGAGACGGGCGATCCGGGCGTCGCGCCCGGCCCGTACGCCCCCGGCGCCCCGGAAGGGCGGCCCTGAGGGCCCGAGGCCCCGGCCGGCGGCCCGGTGGGACGTGGGGAACCGGAGCCGGTGAACGGGTCGGGCAACGCTGCCTCCTGCGCGATCAGGTCTTCTGCCGTGAGCGCGGGCATCTCGCTCGTGGGCGTGTCGGCGACCATCCGCATGAGGGTCTCCGCCTTGGCGGCGCTGAGCCGCTGCCGGTAGTCCTTGTTCAGCAGCCCGTTCAGCACCGGCCGGAGCTGCCCCGCCTGCGTGGGCGGGTCTGCGCTCTCGCTGAGCAGCGCCGCCAGCGTCTCGGCGATCGTGGCCCGCTCGTACGCCGGCCGCCCCTCGACCGCGAAGTACAGCGTCGCCCCCAGCGACCAGATGTCCGACTCCGGCCCGGTGTACTCGCCCCTGGCACGTTCCGGGGCCGTGTACCCGGGCGAGCCGATCACCATGCCCGTCTTGGTGAGCCGCGAGTCGCCCTCGGCCTTGGCGATGCCGAAGTCCGTCAGCACCACCCGGCCGCTCTCGGTGATGAGCACGTTGCCCGGCTTGACGTCGCGGTGCGTGATGCCCTGGGAGTGCGCCGCGCGCAGCGCGCCGAGCAGGTCGACGCCGATCTCGGCGACGAGTCGCGGCGGCAGCGGGCCCTCCTCCTCGATCACCTGCTCCAATGAGCGGGCCTCGATGAGCTCCATGATGATCCAGGGGCTGTCGTCATGGATGAGCACGTCATGGATGGCCGCGACGGACGGGTGGTTGATCCGCGAGGCGAGGCGGCCTTCGCGCACCATGCGCTCGCGTAGCTCGGCCCGTTGGTCCTCGGTGAGTCCCTGGTCCTGGCGGATCTCTTTGACCGCCACCTCGCGCCCGAGCGCGCGGTCGCGGGCGCGCCACACAGTCCCCATCGTGCCCCGGCCGAGCGGGGCGATGAGCTCGTAGCGCTCCGCGAGCAGGCGTGTCTGCTGTTCCGGCATGAGAAGAAGATATCGATTCTCGCTTGGGAAGTGCTTTACCCTCGCTTGCGAAGTTCTCTTGGCCAGAACCGCCGAGGAAGGAACAACTTTATCACCGCCGCTTTGAAACGGGCATAAGTGGACGGAGTCGGACGTGGTTCGACCCGCTTCCGGTGGACCCCCTCGCCTGACCTGCGCTCCTGGCGCGGCGGCGGGACCGACAGCGCGGCCGCGGTGGCCTCCGCCCTGTGCAGCCCGCGGTGCGCGGGCCTGCGTGCGAAAGGGGGTGAGGCGATCACGGGCACCGGGCGTACGGGCCGGCGCGGGGCCAGCGGTTCCTCCGCCGAGCCGCCCGCGGCCACCCGGGCCAGCATGAGCGAGGCCCGTACGGAGTCGAGCCGGGTCTGTGGATCGATCCGGAGCAACGCGTCGAGAACGGGCGCCAGCGGGCCCGCCTTGCTCATCGGGATCGGCTCGCCACTGGTCAGCGCGGCCAGCGCGGCGGCGGCCGTACGGCGGCCGTGCAGCCCCCGGCCCTCGACGGCGGTGTAGAGGGTCGCGCCGAGCGACCACAGATCGCCCGCGGGACTGGCCTTGGATCCGAGAACCCGCTCGGGCGCGATGTAACCGGCCGACCCGAGCACGATGCCCGCCTGGGTGATGGAGACGTCGCCTTCGAGCGCCGCCAGGCCGAAGTCGGTGAGCACCGCGCGGTCCTCGGTCACCAGGACGTTGCTCGGCTTCACGTCGCGGTGGAGGATCCCCTTGGCGTGGACGGCCCGCAGCGCGCCGAGGATCTGCCGGCCGATCTCGGCGGCCCGGCGCGGGTGGAGCGGTCCGAGCTCCTGGATGAGCTGCTCCAGGGACCTGGCCCGGAGCAGCTCCATCACGATCCAGGGACGGTCGTCCTCGGTCACGACGTCGAAGACGGTGATCACCGACGGATGGGCGACCATCGCCGTCGCCCTGCCCTCGCGCTCGGTGCGGGCGCACAACTCGGCGCGCAGCTCCTCGTCGAGGACGGTGGGCAGCCGTACTTCCTTCACCGCCACGTCGCGGTCGAGCAACTCGTCATGCGCCCGCCAAACGGTGCCCATGCCGCCGCGACCAACCGGCTCCACGAGCCGATAGCGCGCGGCGAGAAGGTAACCGGAGGGCGCACGCATGCCAGGCAGCTTACCTATTTGTGTAAACCGACCAGTAGAGGCGGGGCCGATAAATTGTTGCGAACTTAAGTCAACCCGCCTGACTCGTTACGTCAGCGAACCTCCGGGCCACATCTGCCCAGTTGACGAGGCCCCACAGTTTCTCGACGTAGTCCGGGCGCACGTTGCGGTACTGCAGATAGTAAGCGTGCTCCCACGCGTCGAACACGAGAAGCGGCGTGGTGTTCATTCCGACGTTCCCGTGGTGGTCGTAGATCTGCTCGACCACCAGCCTGCGGCTCAGCGGCTCCCAGGCCAGCACCCCCCACCCCGAGCCCTGGACGGACGCCGTGGCCGTGGTGAGCTGCTTCTGGAACGCCTCGAACGTGCCGAAATGCTCGTCGATGGCGGCCCTGAGCGCGCCGTCGGGGCGGTCGCCGCCGTCGGGCGAGAGGTTCTCCCAGAAGATCGAGTGCAGGACGTGGCCTGACAGGTTGAAGGCGAACGTCTTCTCCAGGCCCACCAGGTTGCCGAAGTCGCCGCCCTCGCGCGCCTCGGCCAGGCGGTCGAGGGTGTCGTTGGCGCCCTTGACGTAGGCCGCGTGGTGCTTGGCGTGGTGCAGTTCCAGGATCTCGCCGGTGATGGCGGGCTCCAGCGCGCCGTAGTCGTAGGGCATGTCGGGAAGGGTGTAGTCCGCCATGGGGCCGTCCTCTCGAAGTAGATCTCTGGAGGACACTATTGCAAGTTATTCGCAAGTGCATCAGACTTGCGACCTAGGTCTCGCCTGGGCATCGTGGCGAGTCAGTTGGGTCCAGTTTGTGCGCGGGCGGCCTGAGCCGCCCGCGCACAGGCGTCCTGTGGGGATTTCTTGGGATGGGAATTACCCAGGTCAGGGCGCTGTTGTACCTGTTTGTACGCGACGGCAGGGCAGCCGTGTCGAGGCGCCCCCGCAGATCTGTCGTCATCACCCATCGCAGGATTCACACCTGTGACCCGCCGCGCCCCATGCGCGGACGGTGAGCAAAGGAGCACCCCCCGATGGCCAAGCACGCCATGATGACCACGTCCCATATCGCCAAGCTCGCCCTCGGCGCGACCGTCGCCGTGACCGCGCTGGGCGCCACTGCCGCCGTCAGCGCCGAGACCGCCCACCGGACCGCCGCCAAGACCGCCGCGCAGGAGTCGGCCGCGCAGGGTTCCGCGCAGGGCAGGGTGAACGTCACCGCCGCCCAGGTCCTGGCCACCGCCCGCGCCCAGGTCGGCACCTCCGAGGACGCCAACGGCGGCGGCACCAAGTTCCAGAAGTGGTACGCCGACTCGCAGCGCGCCGCCGAGACCGTCGCCCGCGACGGCGGCAGCCGCCAGGACTACCTGAACGCCGCCTGGTGCTCGATGTTCGTCTCCTGGGTCGGCGACCAGACCGGCGCCCGCCCGCAGGTCGGCTGGGACGCCTACACCGTGACCCACGCCAAGTGGTTCGCCGCCAACGGCCGCTGGGGCGCCGAGGCCAAGCCCGGAGCCGTCGTCTTCTTCTCCTGGAGCGGCAGCAAGAGCCTGAGCGACATCCAGCACGTCGGGTTCGTCGTCAAGGACAACGGCGACGGCACGATCTCCACGATCGAGGGCAACACCGGCAACGGCAAGGTCGAGGAGCGGGTCCGCCCGACCTCCCAGGTCGTCGGCTACGGTTACCCGTCCTACGCCGCCTGACACATCGACACAGCGCGCATTCCTGCCGGGGATGCGCGCTTTGTGGTATTACCGCACGTCACAGCAGCTGTGACGCTCGGCACACCCCTCCTCCCGATAAATGTGCATGATGCCTAGTAGGGCACTTTCCCGCGTACGGCAGGCTGAATGACAGGAACCATGGCACGCCGTCAGCAAGATGTAAGGGTGCCGAAAGGGGACGGGGGCATGGTTAGGACATGAGCGACAACCCAGAAGCGGCTGAAACTGTCGGCGCCGGTCACGAGACTGAGTGAACACGCCGACGTTCCACCACTGACGACAGACGTTGAAGGACGTGATGGAGATGCGCCAGACACAGGTTCGCCGCCGGCCGAGGAAGCCGGTCACAGCCGCCCTGGACCTTCGCACGCCGTCGGGGCGACAGTTGCCCTTTTGAACATCAGGAAGCAGGAGCGCCATCTGAGAGGTGCGCGATGATGTGCAGTCACTTTCCCGTATGCCCCAGTGCGGACTCGCCCGACCGTGAGCGTTCGCACGTGATCTCGGCCCACCCCGACCAGGGCTGGAGCCTCCTCTGCAACGGCGTGGTGCTGTTCGAGGACACGGGTCTGCTCCTGCCTGACGGCAGCGTCGTCGCCCCCCACCGAGCGCCCGTCGCGGCCTGAGAGCCCGCGGGCCCCCGGCCCGAGGGCAACCCCCGTCGTCCGGTGCCGAGGGGCGCGACGCCCGCCCGGCACCCTTCGACGCGCTCGGGCCCTACCTGCGCCCGATGCTCAGCACCGGCCCGGTGCGGTCGGTGAAGAAGTCGTCACCCTTGTCGTCCACGACGATGAAGGCGGGGAAGTCCTCGACCTCGATCTTCCACACCGCCTCCATCCCCAGCTCGGGGTATTCGAGCACGTCGACCTTCCTGATGCAGTCCTGGGCGAGCCGGGCGGCCGGGCCGCCGATGGAGCCCAGGTAGAAGCCGCCGTACTTCTGGCAGGCCTCGGTCACCTGCTTGGACCTGTTGCCCTTGGCCAGCATGACCATCGAGCCGCCCGCCGCCTGGAAACGCTCGACGTAGGAGTCCATGCGGCCGGCCGTGGTGGGGCCGAACGAGCCGGAGGCGTAGCCCTCGGGGGTCTTGGCCGGGCCGGCGTAGTAGACGGCGTGGTCCTTGAGGTACTGCGGCATCTCGCCGCCGTCGTCGAGCAGCTCGGCGATCTTGGCGTGCGCGATGTCGCGGGCGACGACGAGCGGGCCGGTGAGGGAGAGCCGCGTCTTGACCGGGTACTTCGTCAGCTCGGCGAGGATCTCCTGCATCGGCCTGTTGAGGTCGACCCGGACGACGTCGTCGGACAGGTGCTCGTCGGTGGTCTCCGGCAGGAAGCGGGCCGGGTCGGTCTCCAGCTTCTCCAGGAACACGCCCTCGGCCGTGATCTTCGCCAGCGCCTGGCGGTCGGCCGAGCACGACACCGCGATGGCCACCGGGCAGGACGCGCCGTGCCTGGGCAGGCGGATCACGCGGACGTCGTGGCAGAAGTACTTGCCGCCGAACTGCGCGCCGATGCCGAGCTTCTGCGTCAGCTCGAAGACCTTGGCCTCCAGCTCCAGGTCGCGGAACCCGTGCCCGGCGGGCGAGCCCTCGGTGGGGATGGAGTCGAGGTAGCGGGCGCTGGCGTACTTGGCGGTCTTGAGCGCGAACTCGGCGGAGGTGCCGCCCACCACCACGGCCAGGTGGTACGGCGGGCAGGCCGCGGTGCCCAGCGAGCGGATCTTCTCCTCCAGGAAGGCCAGCATGCGCTTCTCGTTGAGCACCGCCTTGGTCTCCTGGTAGAGGAACGACTTGTTGGCCGAGCCGCCGCCCTTGGCCATGAACAGCAGCTTGTACTCGTCGGCGTGGCCGTGGGGGTCCTCGGCGTAGAGCTCGATCTGCGCGGGCAGGTTGTTGCCGGTGTTCTTCTCCTCCCACATGGTCAGCGGGGCCATCTGGGAGTAGCGCAGGTTGAGCTTGGTGTAGGCGTCGTAGACGCCGCGCGAGAGGTGCTCGGCGTCGCGGCCGTCGGTCAGCACGTGGCGGCCGCGCTTGCCCATGACGATGGCGGTGCCGGTGTCCTGGCACATCGGCAGCACGCCGCCCGCCGAGATCGAGGCGTTCTTCAGCAGGTCGAGGGCGACGAACCGGTCGTTCCCGCTGGACTCGGGGTCATCGACGATCTTGCGGAGCTGGGCCAGGTGCGACGTGCGCAGGAAGTGCGAGATGTCGTGGACCGCGGTCTCGGTGAGCAGCCGCAGGGCCTCCGGGTCGACCTCCAGGAACGTACGCCCGGCCGCTTCGACCTTCCGCACCCCCTCCGACGTGATCAGCCGGTACTCGGTCTCATCGGCGCCAAGGGGAAGCAGATCGGTGTAGTCGAAGTCCATGTCCATAGAGGGTACGCCCCCCGTCCGGTGGTCATCCCGGGGCCGGCACGGGCTCCGGCGAGCGCCGCGCGGTGAGCCCGACCAGGATGCCCGCGATCACCAGACCGGCCCCCGCCAGGTCGTAGGTGCTCGGCGTCGCGATGCCGAGCACGAGCCCCGTGACGATCGCGCCGACCGGGATGAGCCCGGCGAACAGCCCGGCCGGCCCAGGGCCGAGCTTGGGCAGCGAGGTGTACCAGAGGAAGAAGGCCCCGACCGTGACCACGACCGCCAGGTACGAGAAGCCCAGCGTCTCGGCCGCGGTCGGCGTCCTGAACATGGCGGCGCCCTCCTTGACCAGCCCGATCACGGCCAGCATGGGCACGGCCAGCGCCGTCGAGTACGCCGACACCCGGATCGCCCCCAGCTTCGGCAGCAGGGGGATGGCCAGCACGGAGAAGCTGACCTCGCCCACCAGCGCCCCGAGCGCCCACAGCAGGCCGGTCAGGTTCCCGCTGCCCAGCCCGGTCGCCAGCGTCGCACCGGCCACCACCACCGCGGCGCCCGCCAGCAGGCGCGGCGCCGGACGCCCTCCGGCCAGCGCGAGCGCCAGCGGCACGGTGCCGAGGACGGTGCCCACCAGCGCCGGCCCCGAGGCCCTGGTGGACTCGACGACGCACACGTTGAAGACCACCAGGCCGAGCAGGGTGAGCCCGCCCAGGAACAGGGTCTCGCGCAAGGTCAGCCGGACGAACCGCAGCCCGAGCGCCCTGGTGATGACCAGCAGGACGACGGCGGCCGCGAGGTAGCGCACGGCCTGGCCGCCGTACACGGGATAGGAGCCGATCAGGCCGGACACTCCGGCCAGGGTGCCCACCAGGAACATGGCGGTGGCGGCTCCGGCGATTCCGTTTCTCATGGGGGAGATGCTAGGGAGACAATGGTTCGTCCAAACAGTCCAATTTCCCGCTATATGACAGGACCAATATGGCAGACCTGCACATCCAGATAAATCGGGATGAGGGAGGGATTGCCGGGCAGATCGCGGCCGAACTGCGCGAAGGCGTGCGCCTCGGGCGGCTCGTGCCCGGCACCCGTCTGCCCGCCACCCGTGACCTCGCCGCCGACCTCCAGGTCTCCAGGGGCGTGGTGGTGGAGGCGTACGAGCAGCTCGTGGCTGAGGGGTTCCTGGTCTCGCGGGTGGGGGCCGGGACCGAGGTGGCCCCGCTGGGCGCCGTCCGGCCCGCCCGGCCGGGGCCGGTGGCCGACGGCGGCGCCTGCGGGCCGTACCACGGGCACCGGGCCACGTCCCCCGACCTCGGGCACTTCCCCAGGGAACGCTGGTTGTCGGCCGTACGGCACGTCCTGGCCACCGTGCCGTCCGACGCGCTCGACTACGGCGACCCCGGCGGCGTCCCCGAGCTGCGCGAGGAGCTGGCCGGTTACCTGCGGCGGGTCAGGGCGGCCGACGTGCACCCGGACAACCTGGTCGTCGTGGGCGGCGTGGCCCAGGGGCTGAGCCTGGCGCTGCACGTCCTGGCCCCGCGCGGCGGCCTGCGCCTGATCGTCGAGGACCCCACCAGCCGGCGCCAGGTCCCGCTGCTGGAACGGGCCGGGGCCCGCCTGGTGCCGGTGCCCGTGGGCTGCGAGGGCCTGATCGCCGGCGACATGGACGGCGAGGCGGCGCTGGTCACGCCCGCCCACCAGTACCCGACGGGCGTCGTGCTCTCCCCGGCCAGGCGGGCCGCGCTCATGGATTGGGCCGACGCGGGCGACCGGACGATCCTGGAGGACGACTACGACGCCGAGTTCCGCTACGACCGCGACCCGGTCGGCTGCCTGCAAGGGCTGGCCCCCGACCGGGTGATCCTGTCCGGCAGCGTCAGCAAGTCGCTCGCGCCCGGCCTGCGGCTCGGCTGGGTCGCCGCCCCCGCCCACCTGGCCGACTCGATCCGCCGCGCCCGGAGCGAGCTGGACCTCGGCTCCCCGGTCATCGAGCAGTACGCGCTGGCCCACTTCCTGCGCACCGGCGGCTACGACAAGCACCTGCGGCGCATGCGCAGGGAGTACCGCCGCCGCAGGGACGCCCTGGTCAGGGCGCTGGCCGAGGAGCTGCCGGGAATCCGCGTCCGGGGCATCCAGGCCGGGCTGCACGTCTACCTCGACCTGCCGGACGGCTGGGACGAGGTCCGGGTTGTCCGCGCGGCCCAGAGCCTCGGGCTGTCCGCCGAGCCGGTCGGGCCGATGCGGTTCTCGCCCGGCCCTCCGGCGGTCGTGGTCGGGTTCGCCCGGGTCCCGGTGCACCAGGCGGCGGAGGCCGTCAGGGGCTTAAAAGTCCGTATGTCTGGACATAGCATGAACTGAGGGAGAAGACGCTCGACTGGAGGCGACATGCGGGTCGGACTGCTGGGCCTGGGCCGGATCGGCGCCTTCCACGCCGCGAACCTGGCCGCCCATCCCCTGGTCGACGAGCTCATCGTGGCCGACCCGGTCAGGACCTCGCCGTACGGCAGGCCCGGGGACCCCTTCGACGCCGACGCCGTGGTCATCGCCACGCCGACCGGCACGCACGCCGAGCTCCTGATCCGGGCCTGCGAGCTGGGCGTGCCCGTCCTCTGCGAGAAACCGGCGGCGAGCACGGTCGCCGAGACGCTCAAGGTGCTGGAGGCGAGCGCGGGCAAGCGGGTGGGCATCGGGTTCCAGCGCAGGTTCGACCCCGGTTACCGGGCGGCCCGCGCGGCGCTGCTGGCCGGCGAGCTGGGGGAGCTGCACCGCGTCCACCTGGTCACGGCCGATCCCGCGCCGCCGCCCGCCGAGTACGTCCCGCTGTCCGGCGGGCTCTTCCGCGACTGCCACGTCCACGACTTCGACGTCCTGCGCTGGGTGACCGGGCGCGAGGTCGTCTCCGTCCACGCCGTCGGCGCGAACCGGGGCGCGGCGTTCTTCAGGGAGGCCGGCGACGTGGACAACAGCGCCGCGCTGCTCATCCTCGACGACGGCACGCTGGTCACCCTCCAGGGCTCCCGCTACAACGGCGCGGGCTACGACGTGCGCATGGAGCTGGCGGGCACGAAGGGCACCCAGGCGGTCGGGCTCGGCCCGCGCGCCCCGCTGCGCAGCGCCGAGGGCCTGCGACCGCCCGGGCCGCCCTGGCCCGACTTCGCGACCAGGTTCGGCCCGGCGTACGCGGCCGAGATCGACGCCTTCCTGCGCGGCGGCGAGGGCCTGTGCCCGATCGAGGACGCCCTGGCCGCCCTGTACGTCGCCGAGGCCGCCGACCTGTCGTTGCGCGAGTCCCGTCCCGTCCAGGTGGCCGAGGTGCGGGGCTGACCCGCAGGCCGGCCCGGGGCCGTCACGCCTCCGCGACGGCCCGCTTGGGCGCGAAGCCCGGCGCCAGCGCGATGATCACGCCCGCCAGCAGCAGCGGCGCGACGAACGCCACCCGCCAGTCCACGGCGTCGGCGATGCCGCCGATCAGCGCGGCCCCCACGATGAAGCCCACGTAGTTGAAGAGGTTCACCCGGGCGATGGCCACCCCGGTGCCCGCCGGGTCCAGCTTGCCCGCCGCGGAGAACGACTGCGGCGCCACCACCGACAGCCCCAGCCCGGTCAGCCCGAACGCGACGATGGCCAGCGGCTGGCTCGGGGCCACCACGACGCCGAGGAAGCCCAGCGTGGCCAGCGCGCCGCCGAGCCGGACGATGGCGGCCGGGCCGTAGCGGCGGACCGCGACGTCGCCGCCGAGCCGTACGGCCAGGGTCGCGCCCTGGTAGACGCTGTAGGCCAGCTTCGCCACGCTGTCCTGGGCGAGCAGGGCCTTGCCCATGAAGACGGTCGCGAAGTTCGACACCGCCGCGTCGCCGATGTAGAGGAAGCCCATGGCCAGGCAGAGCGGGATGATCGGCCGCCAGGGGAACTTGCCGGTCGCGGCCTCGACGACGTTCTCGACCTTCTCCTCGGCGATCGTGCACAGCTTCGGCCCGGCGTACAGCGAGCCGGCCAGCGCCAGGACCATGGGGATCGCCATCGTGACCGCCAGCGAGACCCGGTCGGCCGCGAACACCGCCCACAGGGCCCCCGCCAGGCTGAGGACGCTCCACACGCTGTGGAAGCCGTTCAGCACGGCGGTGCCGTACCGGCGTTCGACGGCCACGCCCTGCATGTTCATGCCCGCGTCCACCGCGCCGACCGCCAGGCCGAACAGCAGCAGCGCGGGGACGGCCAGCGGCACCGAGGGCGCGAGGCCGGTGAGCACCACGGCGAGCGCCACCACGGGCTGCGCGACCCGCAGGAGCAGCTTGCTGCCGTACCGGGCGGCGAACGTGCCGGCGCCGACGCTGCCGACGCCGGCGAAGACGGGCACGATCAGCAGCAGGAGCGTGAGCGCCCCGTCGGTGAGCTCCAGCTTGGTCTGGAGGCTGGCCACCTGGACGAGCAGGGTGGCGAAGGAGAGGCCCTGCACGCCGTACACGACGAACGTGGCGGTACGGGCCTGGCGATCACGCGGGGACGGCACGACGGCCTCCTGATCGGGGGGGAATCAAACGTGAGGCGGAGTCAGGTTAGCGGCTGGTCAGGGCCGTACGCCAGCAGCAGATAGGGTGCCGGGGTGAAACGGGGCTACGCGACCGGCGAGGCGCGCAGGGAGCGCATCCTGGCGGTCGCGCTCCTGGAGTTCGCCGAGCACGGCTACCGCGGCGCCTCCCTGGCCCGCATCGCCGAGCGGGTCGAGCTCTCCCAGGCCGGGCTGCTGCACCACTTCAGGAGCAAGGACCGTCTCCTCGTCGCCGTGCTCGACTACCGCGACGAGCTCGACCAGCGCAGGTTCGGGCCCGGCCGCGACGGCGGCGCCGACGCGCTGCGCGCCCTGGCCGACGTCGTCGACCACAACGCGCGGGTGCCGGGCCTCGTCCAGCTCTTCTCGGTGATCAGCGGCGAGGCGGTGACCCCCGGCCACCCCGGCCACGAGTGGGCCAGGCGGCGCTACCGGCGGCTGCGCGCCGACGTGGCCGCCGCGCTGCGCGCGGGCGTCGAGCGCGGCGAGTTCCGGTCCGGCCTCGACGCCGAGGCCCACGCCGACCGCCTGATCGCGATGATGGATGGCCTGCAGACCCAATGGCTGATCGACCCCGACCAGGTGGACATGGCGGCCGTCTTCCGCGGCTACGTGGACGACCTCATCGCCGCTCTACGGCCCGCCTGACCGCCCGGGCGGGCTCGGTCTCCGCCAGCCGCCCGGCCGCCGCCCACACCCCGAGGGCCAGCAACGCGGCCACCTCGGTGCCGGCCAGCCCCCGTTCGACCAGGCCGAGCGGCATGACCCGGTACCACGGCAGCCCGTGGCGGGCGCCGATCAGCATCGCCGTGCCGATGCCCACGACCCACAACACCGAGCAGACCCCCAGCCCGAACGCCACCATCGCCGACCTGCGGCGCTCCGGGTGCCGCCAGGGCCGGGCGATGATCACGGCGGCGAGCGGCAGGCTGAGGAAGGCCACGAAGCTGCCGACCCGGTGGATGCTGCCGCTCATGCTCGGGCCGACCGCCCAGTCGTGCTTGTGGAACGAGGCCGTCATGAGCAGCCCCACGCTCCAGCCCATGAGCGCGACCGTGCCGACCACCCCGGCCAGCCGCTTGCGCGCCAGCGAGACGCCGATGGCCGCCGACCCGGCCGCGAGCAGCCCCACCGCGAGCCCGAAGATCCACCCGTCGGGGCCGAGGCCGTGCTCGCTGATCGTGCGCCTGAACGGGTTCGTCTCGTCGAGGCTGGTCAGCTCCAGGCCCACGATCACGGCGATGCCCACCCCCGCCGCACCGAGCCCCCATCGCGCCGGTTGATGCACGCCCGCCTCCCGGGATCAGCGGCCAGAAGCCTTCGCGTGGATCAACGGCGGAAAGCGCCGGACGATTCCGGCGTACGGCCCACCGGCACGCCGACGCGAACGCCGGGCAGGCCCGGGAGATCGGCGCGTTGCTCGGGCGGATTCGCGGATGTGCGCCCTGTTGGTCCGCTCTTGGGCGAGCGAATACCCGGGCCGCCGGATATCGTCAGAAGTGTGAACGAACGCGCGGGATCGTGGTTGCCGAAGCTGCAGGAAGTCGGAGAGCGGCTTGCCGAGGAGTTCGTGACGGCCCGGCGCGCATCGTCGGCGCCCGGCCTGCCGCAGCCGCACGAGCTGCGCGCCTCCGACGCCGACCGCGAACGCATCGCGCAGGTGCTCCAGGACGCCCACGCCGACGGCCGGCTCGACCTCGTCGAGCTGGAGGAGCGGCTCGGCGTCGTCTACTCCGCGCGCACGCTCGGCGACCTCGCCGGGCTCACCGCCGACCTGCTCCCGGCCGAGGAGCAGCCGCTCAACCTCGACGGCCGGCCGGTGTCGGCCATCTTCAAGAAGGAGCAGCGCGGCGGGCGCTGGGTGGTGCCCGCCGAGCTCGACGTCACGGCCATGTTCGGTACGACCAAGCTGGACTTCCGCGACGCGATCCTGCAGAACAGCCGGATCGTCATCAACGCCACCCTGGTCTTCGGCGGCCTGGAGATCCACGTGCCGGAGGACCTTGAGGTGATCAGGGTCACCAAGGACAAGACCGTCCGCCTGACCAGGCAGCCGGCCGAGCCCGGCGGCCCCGTGGTCGAGGTGCGCACCACGAACTTCGCCGGCGAGGTCAAGGTCAAGGAACCGCCCAAGCGCAAGCGCCGCCGCTGAGGAGGGTCAGCCGGCCGTGTCGAAGTTGATCGCGCTGTAGGCGCGCAGCTTCCACAGCTGGTGCTCGCTCTCGACCTTCCTGATGGTCCCCGACCGGCCGCGCATCACCAGCGAGCTGGTCACCGCCGCGCCCGACCTGAACCGCACGCCCTGCATCAGCTCGCCCTGGGTGATGCCGGTCGCGGCGAAGAACACGTCGTCCGACCTGACCAGGTCGTTCGTGGTGAGCACCTGGCTGAGGTCGTGCCCGGCGTCGATGGCCTTGCCGCGCTCGGCGTCGTCCCGCGGCCACAGGCGGCCCTGGATCACGCCGCCCAGGCACTTGAGCGCGCACGCGGCCACGATGCCCTCGGGCGTGCCGCCGATGCCCAGCATGAGGTCGATGCCGGTGCCCGCGCGGGCCGCCATGATCGCGCCGGCCACGTCGCCGTCCACGATGAACTTGATCCGGGCGCCCGTCTCCCTGATCTCCTTGACCAGCTTCTCGTGCCGCGGCCGGTCCAGCACGACCACCGTGACGTCGGACGGCGAGCAGTGCTTGGCCCTGGCCACCGCGTTGATGTTGTCGGCCACGGACGCCTCGATGTTCACCACGTCGGCCGCCTCCGGCCCGGTGACCAGCTTCTCCATGTAGAACACCGCGGACGGGTCGTACATCGAGCCGCGCTCGCTCACCGCGATCACCGACACCGCGTCCGGCATGCCGAGCGCCGTCAGCCTGGTCCCGTCGATCGGGTCCACCGCCACGTCGCAGTCGGGGCCGCTGCCGTCGCCCACGCGCTCGCCGTTGTACAACATCGGGGCGTGGTCCTTCTCGCCCTCCCCGATGACCACCACACCGTTCATCGACACTGTGTTGATCAGCTGGCGCATGGCGTTGACCGCCGCGCCGTCGGCGCCGTTCTTGTCGCCGCGGCCCACCCAGCGGGCCGCGGCCATGGCGGCCGCCTCCGTCACGCGTACCAGCTCCATCGCCAGGTTGCGGTCGGGGGCGTGCTCGCCCGTCGCGAGCGCTGCCGGTACCGACGTCTGATCAGACATGCTGAGCCTCCTCGTTGAGAACTCTCTCGATCGTAGTTGCCGGTCTATTCCCGGTCAGATGGGGATAATCTGCCCAGTCCTGCTCCCCCCTCCGCACGAGGGCCGCCGCGCGATGGTCAGGGACCGGCGAAAGGGGATATCTATATGGGTGCCCCGCATGACGGAGAACGGATTTTGCGCCATATCGCGTGCGCGTCGAAGATCTCGCCTCCACCA
Source organism: Nonomuraea sp. NPDC052265 (assembly GCF_044547985.1). NCBI lineage: Bacteria > Bacillati > Actinomycetota > Actinomycetes > Streptosporangiales > Streptosporangiaceae > Nonomuraea > Nonomuraea sp. NPDC052265. The sequence continues at coordinate 171,246 of NZ_JBIUBJ010000010.1, read as the reverse complement.
TGGACATGCGCCCCCGCCGTGGAGGAGATCGAATGAGCGAAGTGGAACACGCGGTGACCCAGCCTCGCACGTCCGAGCGGGGGGCTGCGACGCGGAGCTCGCTGCTGGCCGCCGCGAGGGAGGTCTTCGTCTCCAAGGGGTTCGCCGAGGCCGGCGTGACGGACGTCGTCGCCAAAGCCGACGCCAGCGTGGGAAGCCTCTATCACCACTTCTCCGGCAAGGCCGACCTCTACCTCACCTTGTGGGAGGAATGGCAGGCCCGGCAGGCCCAGCGCACCAAGCAGGCCGCCCGTACGGCCCGCGCCGCCGGCGAGGGCGACCCCATGCGCGTGTTCATCGACGCCGCCCGCGCCTACCTCGAAGGCTGCCTGGAGGAACGCGAGCTGGCCGTCCTGTTCCTGCGCGGCGACGGCCCGCCCGGCTTCGAGGTGGTCATGCGCGACCGGCTGCGCACGTGGGCCCAGCGCAACGCCGCCCTGTTCGAGGACGAGCCCGCGCTCGTCGTCGTGGTCACCGGCGCCCTGGCCGCGGCCGTCAGCGAGATCGTCTTCTCCGGCGACCGCGCGATGGTCGACGAGGTGCTGGCGATCATCGGCCAGATCAGGCCCGCCGCTTCGGCGACCGCACCCTCCAGCGGGTAACCTCGCCAAGTGTGCGACGGTTCACCCAAGGTTTCTACGGCTACGCGGTAGCCCTCTTCGTGTGTTTCGCGGGCGTGGGGCTCTTCATGCTCGTCGCCCCGCAGAGCCGTGAGGAGCACATCCCGCGGCTCGACTACTCGATCACCGTCGCCAACTTCGGGCACGACGTGCCCTACCAGGTGTGGTCCCCGCAGAAGGACCCGGCGGGCTGGGTGCCCAACAGCAACAGGATCGCCAAGGGCGAGAACGGCGCGCAGGTGCTCTACCTCGGCTACGCCACCGCCGAGCGGCAGCACGCCATGTTCGCCCAGAGCGACGAGAAGCCGGCCGCCGAGTTCGCCAACCGCATGACCGGCATCGCCAGGTCGTCCGGCAGCCGGCAGGTGGGCGGGGTGACGTGGGAGCAGCGTTTCCGCGAGGACAAGAACCAGCGCTCGCTCGTCCGCGTGCTCCCCGACGTCACCCTCGTGGTCACCGGCACGGCCGACTGGCCCGAGCTGGCCGAGCTGGCCGGGCTCCTCCAGCAGCGCGCCAAGGGATGACCCTGGCCGGGCGCGGCGGCGTCTAGGGTGGTGGCCGTGGCAGACGAGAAGACACCTTCGTACGAGCAGGCCCGCGAGGAGCTGACCGAGGTGGTGCGCCGCCTGGAGACGGGCGGGCTCACCCTGGAGCAGTCGATCGAGCTCTGGGAGCGCGGCGAGAAGCTCGCGGCCGTCTGCGAGGAGTGGCTCCAGGGCGCCCGGGTCAAGCTCGCCGCCGCCATGGCCAGGCGCTCGGAGCCGGGCGCCGACGACGCCCCGTTCTGATCCTCTAGGAGGCGGTGCGGTCGAGCGCCACCACCGGGATGCGGCGGCTGGTCTTGGCCTCGTACTCCGCGAAGCCGGGGGCGATCTCGACCATGCGGGCGTAGAGCCGGTCGCGCTCCTCACCCTCGATGAAGTCGGCCTTCACCCCGAACGTCTCGGTGCCGACCTCGGCGGTCGCCGTGGGGTTGGCACGCAGGTTGTGGTACCAGGCCGGGTGGTTGTCGGCGCCCGCGTTGGAGGCGATGATCACATAGCGGTCGCCGTCGGCCAGGTACATCACCGGGGTGGTCGTCGGCCTGCCGCTCTTGGCGCCCGTCGTCGTGATCAGCACCAGCGACGCACCCTCGAACGGGCCGCCCACCCGGCCCTCGTTGGCCCGGAATTCGTCAATGATCTGCTGGTTGAACGAGTTGGTCATCTCAGCTCCTGATAATCGGAGAGTTCTCCGATTCGGAGAATACCGGAGACTTCTCCGTTTACAAGCGGGGTTATGCTCCAGGCGTGTGCGCACGTGACCTGCTGCCCGTCGTCGGGCAACCCCAGCCCGAGCGGGCCGACGCCGCGCGCAACCGCCGGAAGATCATCGAGGTGGCCGCCACGATGATCGCCGAGCGCGGCGCCGACGAGCTCTCGCTCGACGAGGTGGCCAAGGCCGCCTGCGTGGGCGTGGGCACCGTCTACCGGCGCTTCGGCGACCGGGCGGGGCTCGTCCTCGCGCTGATCGACGAGCGGGAGCGGCGGTTCCAGGCTTCGTTCCTGAGCGGCCCGCCGCCGCTCGGGCCCGGCGCGCCGCCGGCCGAGCGGGTCACGGCCTTCCTGCACGCGCTGGTCGATCGCGTCGTCGAGCAGCAGGACCTGTTCCTGCTGCTGGAGAACGGGCCGGGCAAGGCGCGCTACAGCGGGCCGTACAAGGTGCATCAGGTGCACCTGGCGGGCCTGCTCACCGAGGCCCGGCCGGGGGCCCACGTCGCCTACCTGGCCGACGCGCTGCTCGCGCCGGTCACCGCCTGGTTGATCAAGTTCCAGCGGGAGGAGCGCGGCATGACGGTGGAGGGCGTCAAGGCCGGCCTCGCCGACCTGGCCGCCGCCGTCCTGCGCGGGCCCTAGTCCTCCGTACGGACCGCGAGCCGGTCGTCGCTCAGCCGGATCGTCAGCGGAGTGCCCGGCGGCACGTCCTTGGCCAGGCGTACGACCTCGCCCGACGGATGTTGCACGATCGCGTAGCCGCGTTCCAGCGTGGCCGCCGGGGACAGCGCGACCAGGCGGGCCCGCAGGTGCGTGAGGTCGTCGGCGGCCCGGTCGAGCGAGCCGGTCAGCGAGCGCCTGGCCCGCTCCCGCAGCGCGTCGACCTGCTCGGCCCGGCGTTCGAGCTCGCGTACCGGATCGGCCAGCGACGGCCGCGAGCGCACCGACGTCAGCCACGACATCTCGCGGTCGAGCCAGCCGTTGAGCACCCGGCGCCCGCGGTCGCGGAGCTGACGGATCAGCGCGAGCTGCTCGCCCACGTCGGGCACGACCTTCTTGGCGGCGTCGGTGGGCGTGGAGGCGCGTACGTCGGCCACCAGGTCGAGCAGCGGGCTGTCCTGCTCGTGGCCGATCGCGCTGACCACGGGGGTGCGGCAGGCGGCCACCGCGCGCACGAGCGTCTCGTCGGAGAACGGCAGCAGGTCCTCCAGCGAGCCGCCGCCGCGGGCCACGACGATCACCTCGACCTCGGGGTCGGCGTCGAGCTTGCGCAGCGCCTCGGTGACCTCCCCGACCGCGTACGGCCCCTGGACGGCCACCTCCTCCACCTTGAACCGCACGGCCGGCCAGCGGCGGCGGGCGTTCTCCAGCACGTCGCGCTCGGCGGCCGAGTCGCGCCCGCAGACGAGCCCGATCGTGCCCGGCAGGAACGGCAGCCGCCGTTTCCTGTCGGCGTTGAACAGCCCCTCGGTGGCCAGCAACCGGCGCAACCGCTCCAGCCTGGCCAGCAGCTCGCCCACGCCGACGGGCCGGATCTCCATCGCCGTGAAGGCGAACGAGCCCTTGTTGACCCAGAAGTCCGGCTTGACGTGCACCACGACCCTCGCCCCGTCGGACGGGCGCGGCTCGGCCGCCTCATAGACGCCGCGCGGAGCCGTGACCCGGGCCGAGACGTTGGCCACCGGGTCACGCAGGGTCAGGAACACCGTGCCGCCGCGTGCGCTCAGATCGGTGATCTGGCCCTCGACCCACACCGTGCCGAGCCTGCCGATCCAGCCGCCCACCATCTGCAGGACCGTGCGGATCGGCAGCGGAGACTCGGGTGTGGTCTTCGAGGTCATGGCGGAAGACTACGGGTTCGCCGCGACTACTCCCCGGTCCGCAGCTTGGTCAGCCGCTTCTCGAACATGCGCACGACCTCGTCGCGGGCCTGGGTGGCGCGCTCGTAGGCCAGGTAGTCGCCGATCTGCTCGGCGGACTTTCCGCGCATCCTGGCCCGCAGGGAGGCCACGGTCAGCTCGGAGTAGCCGGGCAGCGGCTCGGCCAGGTCGTCCGGGACGGCCTTGGGCTCGTCCAAGGGGGCGGCCGGCTCGGTGACGGCCTCCGCGGCGGCCTTGAGGACGCCGTCCTGGGGCGCGGCGGCGGGTTCGGGCTGCTCGGTGACGGCGGCGGGCTCGGCGCTGGGCTCGACGGCGGGCTTGGCGGCCTTCGTCGCCTTCGCGGGCTTGGCGGTCGTGGTGGCCTTCGTGCTCTTGGCGGTCTTCGTGCCCTTGGTGCTCCTGGCGGGCTTCGCGGCGCTCTTGTCGGCGGGCTCGACGACCTCGGGAGCAGCCTCGGCGGCGGCGGCCTCAGGCGCGACCTCCGCCTCGACGGCGGGCGCGGGCTCGACGGCGGGCTTGGGCTCGACGGCGGGCTTGGGCTCGACGGCGGGCTTGACCTCGGCCTCCGCCGGGGTCTCCGTCGGGGTTTCCGCCTTGGGCTCGGCCTCCGTCTTGGCCGGAGCCTCCGTCTTGGCGGTGGCCTCCGTCTTGGGCGCGGTCTCCGGGGCGGTCTCCGGCGCGGTCTCCGGCTTGGTGGCGGTCTTGCCGGCGGGGGCGAAGATGACCGGGTCCGGCTTGCGCTTGGCCGACCCGTTGGGCGCGGCCTCCGGACGCGGCGTGAAGATCACCGGCTCCTTGCGCGCCGGCTTCTCGTCCTCGGCCGGGGGAGCGGCGACCTGCTCGGCGATGGAGGGACGTGACTCCTGCTCCTCCTCGCGCTCCTCCTTCGAGCCCAGCCCCTTGATGGAGTTCTTCACCCGGTCCACCACCAGCAACGCCTGCCCGGCGGCGCTGAGCGTGGTCTGGACGACGAGCAGTGGCAGGTCCTTGGCCTTCTCCTTGAGTTCGTCCTTGTTGGTAACGGTTCTGGCGATGTTGCGTATCACGTCGCTGAGGGACATGACGTCTCCCTGGGAGGTCTGTATTGGACGGCCAGTCTGGCAAACGGCGGGCGACCACGCACGCGCAGCCCTGATGGCCGCTCCACGTAGCATAAGAAGTATGGAGCCCCAGACCCCCACTTCCCGCCGAGTACTCGTAGCCAAGCCGCGCGGCTACTGTGCCGGAGTCGATCGAGCCGTGGTAGCGGTCGAGAAGGCCCTGGAGCAGTACGGCGCGCCGGTCTACGTCCGCAAGCAGATCGTGCACAACACCCACGTCGTCAAGACGCTGGAGGCCAGGGGCGCCATCTTCGTCGAGGAGACCGATGAGGTGCCCGAGGGCGAGATCGTGGTGTTCTCGGCCCACGGCGTCTCGCCGACCGTGCACGAGGAGGCCAGGCAGCGCGGCCTGCGCACCATCGACGCCACCTGCCCGCTGGTCACGAAGGTGCACAACGAGGCCAAGCGGTTCGCCGCCCAGGACTACGACATCCTGCTCATCGGGCACGAAGGCCACGAAGAGGTCGAGGGCACCTCGGGTGAGGCCCCCGATCACATCCAGCTCGTCGACGGCCTCGACTCGGTCGGGAAGGTCCAGGTGAAGGACCCCGACAAGCTCGTGTGGCTCTCGCAGACCACCCTGTCGGTCGACGAGACCACCGAGACGGTCGCCCGCCTCAAGGAGCGCTTCCCCACCCTGCTCGACCCGCCGAGCGACGACATCTGCTACGCCACCCAGAACCGGCAGGTCGCGGTGAAGGAGATCGCCGCCGAGGCCCAGCTCGTGATCGTGGTCGGGTCGGAGAACTCCTCCAACTCCAAGCGCCTGGTCGAGGTGGCCAAGGACTACGGCGCCGAGGCCGCCTACCTGGTGGACAACGCCGGCTTCATCCAGGACGAATGGCTCGAAGGCGTCACCACGGTCGGCGTGACCAGCGGCGCGTCGGTGCCGGAGGAACTGGTCGACGAGGTGCTCGAGCGGCTGGCCGGCCACGGCTTCGGCGACGTGCGCGAGGTCGAGTCGGTGCAGGAGAGCATGCGCTTCGCGCTGCCGCACGAGCTGCGCAAGGACCTTCGCGTGTCCTAGTCGTCGCCGCGCGGGGTGCCGTAGACCTTGGGCTCGAAGTAGCCCTCCGGCTCGGGCACGAACGGCTGTCGCGGGCGCGGCATCTCCGCGCCCGCCTTCAGCTCCTCGCGCAGCTCCCGCACGTTGTCGCGCAGGCCGCGCCGCCAGGCCACGGCCAGCACGATCGCCGACCCGGCGAACAGCCAGGGCGCGCCGCGGGTCAGCGAGCCGTACAGGCCGAGGGCCAGCGACTGCACGATCGACACCGAGCCGAAGGCGCGCCCGAGCTCGACGAAGAGCGTCGCGCAGAAGAACACCAGCGGCGGCGTGACCACCAGAGACAGCAGCTCGCGTTTGTTGACCAGGAGCGCGCCGAGCAGGCACGACACCACGAACGCGGCCCCCACCAGGTAGGACAGGCCGAGCACCGCGGTCAGGACATAGCCCGCCAGGGTGGCGACCAGGATGAGCGCGATGGCGCCGCGAGCGGTCAGCCTGACGCCGGAGCGCCTGCCCTTCTCTGCCACTGTCCCACCCCCGTTTACGGCGACCCGCCTGCCAACTTACCGTTCGAGTGCGAAATGAGAGACGTGGTTTCGAGCAGTTCGGGCGAGGCCAGGGGGCGCGGCAGCCCTTCGAGCATGTCGGGGGCGTCCAGATCGCCGTCCACGACGCCGAGATCGTGGAGTTTGCGTGCGGTGACCAGGACGCGGCTTTCGAGCGAACCGACCGACTTGTTGTACGCCTCCACCGCCCGGGTCAGCGCCTTGCCCAGCGACTCCACGTTCCTGCCGAGGGACGCCAGCCGCTCGTACAGCTCCTTGCCCAGCTCGAACACCGCCCGGGCGTTCTCGCTCAGCGCGGCCTGCTGCCAGGCGTAGTGGGCGGTGCGCAACATCGTGATCAGCGTGGTCGGCGTGGCGATGTGCACCCGCCGCGTCATGGCGTACTCCAGCAGCGCGGGGTCGCGTTCGAGCGCGGGCGCGAGGAACGCCTCGCCCGGGATGAACAGCACCACGAACTCCGGCGACGGGTTGAACCCCTGCCAGTACGCCTTGGCCGCCAGCCGGTCGACGTGCTCGCGCACATGCCTGGCGTGCGCGTCGAGCCGGACGGTCGCCAGCGACTCGTCACCCGCCTCGGCCGCCTCCAGGTAGGCCGCCAGCGAGACCTTGGAGTCGACCACAATGTTCTTGCCGCCCGCCAGCCTGACCACCATGTCGGGACGCATCGCGCCCTCGACGACCTGCTCCTCGAAGTCGCAGTGGCGCTGCATCCCGGCGATCTCGGCCACCCGGCGCAGTTGCAGCTCGCCCCACCGCCCGCGGGCCTCGGGCCGCTGCAGGGCCCGGACCAGCGCGGTCGTCTGCGAGCGCAGCTGCTCGTTGCTCTGCTGCACGAACTCCATCTGCTTGGCCAGCTCCGCCCGCGCCGCCCGCTGCCCTGCCTCGGTGTCGCGAAGCTGCGACTCGACCCGCGCGAGCGCCTCCCTCAGCGGCTCGACCAGGTGCTCGACGGCCTGCCTGCGCTGGTCGAGATCGCCGGCGGCCTCGGCGCGGCTGGCCGAGAGCCGGGTCTCGGCCAGTTCGAGGAAACGCACGTTGTTGACGTCGAGGGCGCGCGTGGACAGGGCCTGGAAACGCTCGGCGAGCTGCTCCTCGACGTAGACCAGCTTCTCGGCGGCCGACCTGGCCCGCGCGTCGGCCTCGGCGACCCGCACCGCCGCGCGGGTCCTGGCGACCAGGAAGCCGACGAGGAGTCCGAGGGCGAGCCCGATGAGCAGCGAGACGACATCCACTCCAACGATGATTGCAGCACATCGCGTCTGGATCTTCCCGACACGCTTGCGGATTCCGCTTGTGCGCCGACTGATCCGTCACGCACAGTATTGACATGGCTACCGATCCGCGGCTCGCCGCCGCCGTGTCCGCGGTGTCGGTGGCCCTGATCGCCCTGGCCGGAGCTGTGATCACCGGTCCCGGCGGCGCTCCCGGCGGCGCCGAGGCGCCCGCGGCCACCCGTCCGACGCTGCGCTGGACGCCCGGCGCCTGCGTGACCGACCGCTACGCGCTGATCGCCTGCAACGGCGGCGACTCCGAGGTGCTGGCCATCGCCCACGACCCGCCGCTGCCCGCCGACTGCCCCGACGACACCGACGACGTGCTCCGCATCGGCCTGGGCCGCACGGCCTGCGTACGGTCCTTCCTGGCCCCGCACGCCGGCGCGCCCGGTGGTGGCGGCGGCGTGCTCGGACCCGGCGACTGCGTGGCGCTCGACGGCCGGGAACGTCCGTGCGCGGGCTCCGGCTGGTACGGCAGATCCATCGCGATCACCTCGTCCGCGCACGAATGCCCCTCGACCACCCTCGACACGCTCGAAAGCGGAGCGGACGTCGTCTGCCTGGGCGTCGGCGGTCAGGTGCTCGCCGTGGGCGCGTGCGTGGCCAGACCGGCCGCCGACGTGGTCGCCAGGTCGGCGGTGACCAGGGCCGCCTGCGGCTCGTCCGCCGCCTGGGCCCGCGTCGTCTCCTTCGAGGCCACGCCCTCGGCCTGCCCGTCCGACGCCCAGCGCTACCTGCGCGCGGCGCCCGGGACGTACCGTCCGGTGACCTGCCTGCACCTGCTCAGCAAGTAAACTCGCTGTCCGTGAGCCTTTCCATCGGCATCGTCGGCCTGCCCAACGTCGGTAAGTCCACGCTCTTCAACGCGCTGACCAAGACCGGCAACGCACTCGCCGCGAACTACCCGTTCGCCACCATCGAGCCCAACGTGGGGATCGTGGGCGTGCCCGACGACCGCCTGCCCAAGCTGGCCGAGATCTTCGGCTCGGCCCGCATCCTGCCCGCCAAGGTCGAGTTCGTCGACATCGCGGGCCTGGTCAAGGGGGCCTCCGAGGGGCAGGGGAGGGGCAACCAGTTCCTCGCCAACATCCGCGACACCGACGCGATCTGCCAGGTCATCCGCGTCTTCGGCGACCCCGACGTCACGCACGTCGACGGCGAGATCTCCCCCAAGCGGGACATCGAGACCATCAACACCGAGCTGATCATGGCCGACCTGCAGACGGTCGAGAAGGCCGTTCCGCGCCTGCAGAAGGAGGCGCGCAACAACAAGGACAAGAAGGCCGCGCTGGAGGCCGCCGAGGCCGCGCTGGCCGTCCTGGAGACCGGCAGGACCATCTTCGAGAGCGGTCTCGACCGGGAGGAGCTGCGCGAGCTCCACCTGCTCACCGCCAAGCCCTTCCTCTACGTCTTCAACCTCGACGCCGACGAGCTGACCGACACCGCGCTCAAGGAGCAGCTGTCGGCCATCGTCGCCCCCGCCGAGGCCGTCTTCCTCGACGCCAAGATCGAGTCCGAGCTGGTCGAGCTCGACGAGGAGGAGGCCCTGGAGCTGCTCCAGTCGGTCGGCCAGGAGGAGTCGGGCCTGCGCCAGCTCGCCCGGGTCGGCTTCGAGACGCTGGGCCTGCAGACCTACCTGACCGCAGGCCCGAAGGAGACCAGGGCCTGGACGATCCGCAAGGGCGCCACGGCGCCCGAGGCGGCCGGCGTGATCCACACCGACTTCCAGCGCGGCTTCATCAAGGCCGAGGTGGTCTCCTTCGACGACCTGGTCGAGGTGGGCTCCATCGCCGCTGCCCGATCCGCGGGCAAGGCCCGGATCGAGGGCAAGGACTACGTCATGCGCGACGGCGACGTGGTGGAGTTCCGCTTCAACGTCTGATCCGCGCTATCCGAGCAGCCCGCCGAGCAGGGCCGCGGGGCCGCCGCTGAGCGGGAGGCCACCTCCGCCGCCGCCGCTGTTGCCGGCGGGCTTCTTGTCGAAGTGGATGAGCTCGTTCGCGTACGTGCCCCCCTGGCACACGGCCTTGCCGCGGCCGACGGGGGTGACCTTGCCGCCCGCGCCGGTGCACTCGCTGTCGGTGACCCAGGAGGGCGCGGCGGCGGCCGGGGAGGGGGCGGTGAGGGCGAACGCGGCGAGCGCAGCGGCGGGCAGGAGGGCGGCGGCGAGGCGACGCATCACATCAGTCCAATCACGGTGGGCTAACTTTCGCTACGCTAGGTTACCGGCGGATCGCCGTCGAAAGCCCATCGTCCGGACGACGAACGCGCAGGCCCTTCCGGGATTATGTGATTCCGGGACAACTGAGGCGTCAACCACTTTGGGGCCCTACGCGTCGAATCGTCACGGCGTTCACGCTGACTCGGGAGGCCCTCATGATCCGACGCATCATCCGGAAGCGACGTCCGGCGCCCACACTCGCGGGCATCAGCCTGGAGGAGGAGCTGGCCCTGATCAGGGTCGAGCTCATGTACGGGCTGCGCGTCAACCGTGAGGCCTACCTGCGAAGGAAGGTCGACGAGCGCAACGAGCTGGCCAGCCGCATGCGGGAGCGGGACGCCGCCTCAATGCTCGCCGACCTCCGGGGGTCGCTGGAGCGCGCGGTCTCGCCCACGGTCGTCGACCTGCACAGCCGTCGCCGGGCGCACGCGGGCCAGGACCCCGAGCCCGCCTGAGCCGAGGTTGTCGTACCCCAGAAGTGGTGCATAACACCCTCTGTCCCCCTCTCATGCCAAATGCGCAGGTCGGGAGCATCTATGCCCGTTTTGGACAGGTATCCATGTCTGCCGCGCTAGGCGGAATTAGGCGTCTGGCCTGGTCAAATGGTGATTCCACCGGTAAGTGACAGGAAGCGGCACTGAGGCCTGCCATACGGATCCGGTTTGCCGTCAGGGCGGTCATGCCTGCAGCATGGGCGTGGCTTTCCTGGAAGAATGGCGGGACCGGATAGGGTGACTACTTCACCGCGGATGATGGGGATCGGCAACGGACGACACCGCGCCAACCGGGGGGATCGGCGCGAGCGGAGGCATGATGGCTCGTAGGTCTACCGTCCAGCACGATCCTCGGATCGCGGGCGAGCCCGAGCTTTCCGCGCGCCCGGACATGGCTGACTTCGACGCGCCGCCCTCGCGCAGGCCACGTCGGGGCGGCTGGTCCGGCGGCGGCGGACGGTGGCTGGTTTGGGCCGGCCGCATCATTCTTTGGGCGCTTATTGTGGTTATCGTGGTGAATGGGATTCGTGCCCCATTTGAGCGGTTTGCCCAGCAAGAGCCCACGACGACGAATGGCGCCGCCGTGGCGCACAAGGGATTCCCCGCTGACCAGGGCATGGCTTTCGCCGCCCAGTTCGCGGGGGTCTATCTGAATTTCAGCCCGGAAGACGCGGCCAGCAGGACCAGGAAACTGGCGGCGTTCCTGGCCGAGGGCATGGACGCGCAGATGTGGTGGGACGGCTTCGGCAAGATGGCCGCCGTCGCGATCCAGCCGTACGACATCGAGGCGACCGACGCCCAGAACGCCGTGGTGAGCGTGGCTTTCCAGTCCGGGCCGCGCCGGCTCATGCTGTCGGTCCCGATCTACTGCTCCGGCGACGACAACGGCAGGCGGTTCGTCATCTCGGGCCGCCCGGCGATCCTGCCCGCGCCGGCTCCGGCCGACCTCCCGCAGCTCGCCAGGCCGGAGACCGACGACGCGGCGGCGGCCGAGCTCAAGCCGCAACTGGAGGGCTTCTTCAAGGACTACGCCTCCGGCGACACCGCCGGGCTGCAGCGCTATGTGGCCGCCGGGAAGACCCTGCCGAGCTTCGGCAGCGCATTCACCTTCGCGGAGTTGAAGGACATCGTGGTGCCTGTGGGGGGTGCCACCCGAGAGATCCAGGCGGTCGTGGTGTGGATCGTGCCCAACGGCGACGCTCCTGCCACGCCCAGTGCCACCGACCCGGCCGCCGTCGGCGGGCGGCTGGAGCAGGCCTACCGCCTCGCCGTGGAGAAGCAGGGCGACAAGTGGTACGTCGCCGACATCCGCGGCGCTGGTCGGGCCGTTGGATAGACGCACGGCCGCGCTGTTGTTCGGTACCCCCCGGGAGGACAAGAAGTGACGTTGAAGACCGTAGTGCTCACCTTGATCGAAATGACGCCGTCGCCGCCGCCGACCGGCATTGACACCGGAGGGCTCGCCAACTTCCTGCGTGCCTTCTTCGCCCCGTTGTTCCTGGTCGTCGTCTCCGTGGTCGCGCTCTTCTTCCTCTTCACCCGCGAGATCACGCGTTTCGTCCAGTTCCTCATCCTGGCGGTGGCCATCGGAGTGATCTTCTACGTTCCCAACATCATCGAGGTGACGGCGAAGGCGATCGCGGGCGCTCTGGGCATCAAGTAAAGGGTTGAGACCGCTCCAGGGCGGTCATGTACGAGCGGGTGGAGAGGAGGACTGCGTGGACCTGCCCACGTATACGAACATCTGGCGCATCGAGAAGCGGCTCTACAAGCTCTACGACCTTCGCCTCCCGATGCCGCTCCCCATCGTCTGGATCGGCGTGTTCGTCGGGGTGTTCGTGCCGTGGTCCCTCCTGCTGATCCTGGTGGGCGTGCCGGTGGCCATGCCGTGGCACGTGTTGTTCCTGGTCCCGCCGGGGATCGTGACGTGGTTGTCCACGCGTCCCGTCATCGAGGGGAAGCGGCTCACCGAGCTTCTTGAATCCCAGCTCCGCTACCTGGGCCAGCCCAAGGCCTGGTACCGGCTCGCGCCCACCTCCGAGCCCGAGGCGGTCACGTTCTCCGGGCGCGTGTGGCGTACCACTCCGGTCCGGGTCAAGGCGAAGGCGGCGCGCAAGTCCGGCCAGCCGCAGCGCAGGCGCGAGGGGCAGCGGATCACCGGGCCGCGCCAGGTGCGTCCCGCCGTGGCCGCCGCGGCGGCGGCCGCCCAGCAGGCGCCGGTGGCCGAGGCCCGTACCGGGTGGGGGTCGCGTACCAGGCGGGGCACGGCTCCCGCGCTGGGGCCGCAGGCCCGCCGTGCCGCCCAGGCCTTCGGGCGGGACGTGCCGCTGGTCCTGGTCCCCGGGGATGAGAACGGACCGGCGCTGCCGCCGGTCGAGCACGACGTCGCCGCCGGAGAGCTGGCCAGCCGCGAGCTCACCGGCGGCGCCCTCCCGGCGGACTCCGGGGCGGACCGGGCGCCGGGTGAGGCGCGGGGCGATCGCGGGGCGGTCGTGCCGATCCGGCCGGTGGAGGGGCGCAGGCCCGTGTCCGGCAAGCCGATCGACACCGAGGCCCTGCGGCGGCTGCGCAGGCTCGCCGCCAGCGCCGACGCCCCTCCGGAGGCGTCCGGGCGCTCGGAGGGCGAACGCCGTGCGGGCGCGGACGAGCGTCGCCAGGGTGCCGGCGACCGTCCCGAAGGCGAAGGCCGCGAGGACGAGAACGCGATCGCGCGCGACCAGCACAGGAAGGGGCAGCCGCCGCGAGGCGGCCCCGGGACGGTGATCCTGGGCGCGCAGCGTTCCTGGCCCCCGGTCGACCCCGACGCCAAGCCCCTCTCCGGGCCGACCCTCCGCCTTGAGGACCAGATCCCCAAGCCCACCGCCCACACGGACGTCACAGGGGACGACGCTCCCCCCGCTGAACGGTCTCCCGGCGACGAAGGCGGCGCTCCCGCTGATCGCGGCACCGCTGTCAGCGGCGACACTGCTGTCGGGCAGGCCGCCGCCGAAGTGGACGCGTCCTACGAGGAGCCCGGCACCGCCCAGGCGGACGCCCCCGCCCCGGACGACGCCGGCGCTGAGCGGGACACTCCCGCCGGCACGGCCGCTTCCGAGAGGCAGGCTGGTGCCGAGGAGGAGGCGGCCTCCCTGGCGCATGGCGCTCCCGGCGAGACCCGGGACGAGCCTGCCCGCAAGGAACCTGTCCGCAAGGAGCCTCTCCGGGACGAACCCGTCCGGGAAGAGCCTGTCCGGGATGAGCCGGTGCGGGAAGTGGCGGCGCGGCAGCGGTCCGTCGGCGGGAGAGCCGGGGACAGGGCCGGGGGGTTCGTGGCGCCCGTGCCGGTTCCCAGGCCAGGCGAGGGCAGGCCCGCCGAGGGGCGGGTGCGCAGGGTCGAGTCCGTCGTGGGCCGCGACTCCGGCGGATGGCGCAGGATCGCCCAGGTCGTGGTGGGCGGAGGCGGCGTACGAACCGACGGGTCCGAGATCGACGAGGCCAGGGCCAGGGCCGTGTTCGGCGGGAGCCGGCGGATCGTGGTGCTCGGCTGCACCGGCGGCGCGGGCCAGTCCACGACGGCGCTCATGCTCGGCCACACCTTCGCCACCTACCGTGACGACCGGATCGTCGCCGTCGACGCCAACACCGGCGGCACGACCCTGACCAGCAGGATCGAGCCGGAGACGCCCGAGACCCTGACGTCGCTGCTGTCCGGGCTCGACCAGGTCAGCGGCTACCTGACGATGCGGGGCTTCACCACCCGCACCGCCTCCGGCCTGGAGGTCGTCTCGGCCGACACCGACGCGGGCGCCGAGCAGCGGCTCGCCGACCGCAGCTTCTTCTCCGACCACCGCCTCGGCGAGTCGATGCGCCTGCTCGACCGCCACTACAAGCTGTCGGTCATCGACCCGGCCGCCGCGCTCGCGGCCCGCATCCTGCCGTACGCCGACCAGCTCGTGCTGGTGGTCCCGGCGAGCGAGGAGGCGGCGGAGGCGGTCGCGATGACGTACGAATGGCTGGACGGGCACGGGTGCGGCGAGCTGCGCAGGCGTGCGGTGATGGTCGTCAACGGCGTGAGCAGGCGTTCGATGGCCGACGTCGAGCAGGCGGAGGCGGTGGCCAGAGGCAGGTGCCGGGCCATCGTCAGGGTCCCGTGGGAGGACGGGCTGGCGCCCGGCGGCGCGGAGATCGTCGATCCCGGTCAGTTGCGCGCGGCCGGACGGCGGGCCTACCTCGCCCTCGCCGGCGTCGTGGTTGCAGGCTTCGCGGTACAGGCACACGGACAGACCGTCCGACCGAGCGAAGAGGAGTTGGCGAGTGACCCCCCGGGCACGAGAATCGGTGAGCGTTAAGTGAACATGCGAGCAGGTCTGGCCCGTTCATGCGCCGAGGGGGCGGCATGAGCAGGGCGTCCCGAGGGCACCAGCGCCTCGCGGTCCGGTACTTCGACGACCGCATCCTGCTCACGGACACCTGCGCGTGGGCGTACTTCCGGCTTCCGACGGTCAGCTACGAGTTCGTCACGCCGGAGGAGCGCGAGGCGCTGGCCACCAACGTCACGATCGCGCTGGCCGCGATCAGGATGCCCGACGCCGAGGTCCACCTGCGGGTCGCGCACCGCACCTACCCGGCGGCCGAGTGGGCGATGGCGCTCAACGCCACGTCCGACGAGGGGTCGGGCTGGCGCGACTACCTGGAGGAGATGTACCGGCACGTCTGGGCGAAGGACTTCTGGTCGAAGGAGGTCTACCTGGGCGTCCGCCTCGGGCCGCGCGGCAAGCAGCTCGGCAGCGGCGTGCTCGCCCAGCTCCTCGGCTTCTACCAGAAGACCGAGAAGGCGCTCGGCGTGGAGGACGACCACGTCCCGGACAGCGAGATCGGCCGCTGGACGGAGTCGGCCGAACGGCTGGGCAGGGCGCTGGCCTCCAGCGCGCTGTACGCCAGGCACGCCACGTCCGTCGAGGTGGCCTGGCTGTTCCAGCACGCCGCCGCCGGAGCGCTCGGCGACCCTGCGCCCTCGGCCAGCCCAAAGCGGCGCTGGGGCAAGGGCGAGATCGAGTCGCTGGTCGAGGGCGAGATCCACAACGGCAGGTCGCTGCTGCGGATCGTGCAGCCGCAGGGCGACTCGTACGTGGCCCACCTGTCCTTCGCCCGCTTCCCCGACCTCATGCCGTTCCCCGACGGCGAGCCGTGGATGCACTTCGCCGACCAGCTTCCCTTCCCGGTGGAGATCTCGTCCAGGATGCGGCTGATCCCGCCGGTCAAGGCGTCGAAGGACGTCGCGCGCAAGCTGGCCCACGCCCGCGACATGGACCACCACATCCGCGAGGCGGGCGCGGAGGCGCCGATCGCGCTGGCCGAGCAGATCGACGCGGCCCGCATGCTCGAACACGGCATCACCAAGGAACGACTGCCCTTCGTGTACGGCTGGCACCGCCTGATCGTCTCGGCCCCCACCGAGGACATCTGCGTGCAGCGGGTCGAGGCGGTCGTCGAGCACTACCGCGACATGGGCATCGACGTGGTGAACTCGACCGGCGACCAGTTCTCGCTGTTCTGCGAGGCGCTGCCGGGCGAGAAGGTGCGCGTCAACGCCTACGCCCAGCGCCAGCCGCTGCGGACGATCGCGGGCGGCATGGCCACGGCCACCGTCGACCTCGGCGACCGGCTCGACGACGGCAGCGAGGGCTGGCTCGGGCCGTACATCGGGGAGACGGTCGGCAGGGCGCGCAGCATCGTGCACTTCGACCCGCTGCTGGCCGCGAGCCGCAACCGGCCGACCGCCATCGCGATCACCGGCGAGCCGGGCGGCGGCAAGACGACGCTCGCGCTGCTGATGATCTACCAGATGGCGCTGCGCGGGGTCACGGTCGCGGTGATCGACCCGAAGGGCGACGCCGAGTCGCTGGTCCAGCTCCTGGAGAAGCGCGGGCGCAAGGCCAGGGTGATCCCGCTGGGCTCGGCGGCGCCGGGGCTGCTCGACCCGTTCTCGTTCGGCGACGACATCGCGGCGAAGAAGACCATGGCGACCGAGACGCTGCGGCTGCTGCTCCCGCGCATGTCGGAGGAGCGCGAGTCGGCGATGATCCAGGCGGTGGCCGCGGTCTCCAACGGGTCCGACCCGTCGCTGGGCAAGGTGGTCGACTACCTGGAGCAGGCCGACGACCCGGCCTCCAAGAACCTGGGCGCGGTACTGCGTTCCATGTCGGAGATGCACCTGGCCCGGCTCTGCTTCGACCCCTCGGGCGGCGACCAGATCGACAGCGAGGGCTGGACGACCGTGTTCACCCTGGGCGGGCTGACGCTGCCCGACGTGGCGACGACCAGGGACGACTACTCCTATGAGCAGCGGCTCTCGGTGGCGCTGCTCTACCTGGTCTCGCAGTTCGCCCGCAGGCTGATGAACGGCCTCGACCGGCGCGCCCCCAAAGCCATCTTCCTGGACGAGGCGTGGGCGATCACCTCCACGCCCGAGGGCGCCAAGCTCGTGCCCGAGGTCAGCCGTATGGGCCGGTCCCGGAACACCGCGCTCGTCCTGGTCTCCCAGAACGCCGGAGACCTGCTGAACGAGCAGGTGACCAACTGTCTGTCCTCGGTGTTCGCGTTCCGTTCCACCGAAAGGGTGGAGGTGGACCACGTCATGTCGCTGCTCGGCGTGGAGCCGTCGGAGGAGCACAAGGCCGTGCTCCGCTCGCTCGGCAACGGCGAATGCGTATTCCGCGATCTGGATGGCAGAGCCGGGCGCATCGGAGTAGACCTGATCTCCGAAGAACTGCTCCGCTGGCTCGACACGAACCCGACACACGACAAACCGGACGGTGGCGGGCATGATGATCTTCGAGGGGGCGTGGGCAGGGCGCAGGAGGTGCGGTCATGAAGATCCGACTATCCCGACGACTGGCGCTGGCACTGGCGCTGGTCAGTGCCGTCCTCGTGGTTCCGCTGGTGGTGGGCGGTTTCTCCACGCCCGTCGCCGCGGCGCCCTGTGACCTGTCGGGGTCGCTCAACCCCGAGATGATCGGCGGCGGCACCGACGGCATGATCCAGCCGCCGCCTCCCGCGGGCGGCGTCCAGGCCCCGACGACGAACTACGGCCAGTTCGGCATGGCCGGCCAGTTCTGGCAGACCCACGGGCTGGGCTGCTCCGACTACGTCGCCGTGCTCGGCAACATGTGGGCCAACGGCGTCTTCACCGCGGCCAAGGCCATCGACCGGCTGACGATCACGACGTACCAGGCGGCGGCGACGGAAGGACCGCTCCAGTCGATCAAGGACGTCGTCGACGACATCGTCCAGAACCTGTCCGAGGCCATGTACTGGCCGTTCCTGCGGCCGATCGTGATCCTCGGCGCGATCTGGCTCGCCTGGTACGGCCTGATCCGCAAACGGGCCACCACCACCGCCGAAGGCGTGATCTGGATGGTCCTCGCGGTCACCGTGGCCGTGTGGTTCTTCAGCCGGCCGGGCGACTTCACCGGGCTCGGCAAGGTCGTGACCGACAAGACGGGCGAAGTGGTCAACTCCGCCTTCTCCGGCCTGCCGGGCGCGGGCGGCGCGTCCTGCCTGCCACCGCCCGGCCAGACGAACCCGCAGGTCAAACCGGGCGGCTACGGCCAGACGGGCACCGCGGGCGTCGACCAGAACGCCGACGCGCTGTGGTCCACGCTGGTCTGCAAACCGTGGCTGGTGGGCATGTTCGGCACCGCCGACCCGCAGCAGCCGATCGTGCGCGACTTCGGGCGCAAGATGCTGGAGACCCAGTCGATCGCCCCGGCCGTGGCCGGTCAGCCCGCTCCCGACATCGCCGCCCACCAGGCCGAGTACGCCAAGGTCGCCGAGCTGCTCAAGAACGACTCCCGCTACACCGTCTTCTCCGGCCGCGACTGGTCGAGCAGGCTCGGCGTGGCCGTCGGCGCGCTCATCGCGGCGGTGGTGGCCGGGTTGCTGATCTTCCTGGTGGCGGTCTCGCTGCTGGTGCTCAAGGTGGGCTTCCTGCTGCTGCTGATACTCGGGCCGGTGTTCCTGCTGGTCGGCGTCCATCCGGGCAGTGGGCGCATCATCGCCATGCGCTGGGTGGAGATGCTCGTCGGCACGCTGCTCAGGCAGGCGGTGCTGACGCTCGTCCTCAGCGTCCTGGTCTACGGGTACGCGCTGATCATCTCCACGGCCATGCCCTGGGGTCTCCAGGTGCTGTTCATGGCGCTGCTGACGATCGCGGTGTTCTTCTACCGGCGTCCGTTCCAGCACCTGTTCGCGTCCCTGAGCGGCCACACGGTCACCACCCGCATGCTCGGCGACGCCGCGAGCTCGCCCGTGCTGGAGCGGGCCGCGAACGTGCTGCCACCGGTCGCCGGGGCCAAGCTCGGACGGTGGGGCCTGCGCAAGGCCGAGCCGCTCATCAGGGCGGCGGCCGCCGGCAGCGGCGCGGGTGCGGCGGCCGGCGCCGCGGTCGCCCAGGCGCGGATGCGCGGCGAGGAGGGCGAGGGCGTCTCGGCGGGCACCCGGATGCCGGTGGCGGCCGCGCCGCTGGACACCGACCAGCAGGGCGGCAAGGCGGGGGCCCGGCCCCCGCTCGAACCCCGCAGGGGCACCGCGCCCCCGCTCAACCTCGGCGGCCAGCCCGGCAGGACGCGCGGCCCGGCGACGGGCGGCGCCCGCGCCGGCTCCGGCGCGGCGGCCTCGGGCGGCACGCCGTCCGGGGGCATGGCCGCGGGTGCCACGGCCTCGGGCGGCGGTTCCGGCGGCGGTGGCGGTGGTTGGTTCGGCGGCCGGTCGGGTGGCGGATGGGCCTCGCGGGGCGGTGCTTCCGGCGGTTCGCGTAACGGCTCCTCGGGCGGCTCGCGCGGCTCCCGGTTCGGCGGGTCCGGCGGCGGGTCCGGCGGCTCGCGGTCTTCGGGGTCGCGTGCGGGTGGTTCCGGTGGCGGGCTGTTCGGCGGCGGTTCGGGCGCCGGCTCCGGCGGGTCCGGTGGCGGGTTCTTCGGCGGCGGCGGGCCCAGGAACGGTGGTGGGTCCGGTGGCGGGTCCAGGTCCGGGGGGTCGGCGTCCCGGCCGTCCGGCGCGTCGTCGGGGCCCAGGATCTTCGGGTCGGACGAGCCGTCGTCCCGTTCGTCCGAGGCGCCGCCGCTGTGGCTGAGCAGCAGCGGCAACGGCGGCTCGGGTGACGATCCGTCGGTGCCGTTCTGGCTCAAGCCCAACCGAGGCAAGGACTGACCATGGCGCAGTCCGGTGACAAGCGCGGGCTGGCCTTCGCCGCCATCGTGGTGGTCATCGCCGCGGTCGGCGTCTACCTGACGATGTGGCCGAGCTCGGACGATCCGCCCGAGCAGGCCCCGGCCACGGGCACGACGTCCGCGTCCGCGCCCTCGGCGACGAGCAAGCCGCTGGCCACGGCCAGTGCCGCGCCGTTCGACGTCTACTCGTACCTGCCGATGAAGAAGGAGCAGCTCGCCGCCGCGGCGGACCTCGCCGAGCGCTTCACCGCCGTCTACGGCACCTTCAGGTACGACGAGGACCCGGCCGCGTACGCGACGAGGGTCAAGACGTTCACCACCGCCGAGCTGGGCAACATCCTCGCCCGGACGCTCACCTCGGCGGGCACCGTCCAGCAGAACCGCGACGACCAGGTCGTCTCCCAGGCCACGGCAAGGCTGAAGGAGATCAGGCAGATCGAGAAGACCTCCATCGTCTTCGTCGTGACCGAGACCAGGCAGGTCACCGCGAAGAGCGGCAGCCGGCAGGACGTCGTAGACCTTGCGGTCACGGTGAGCCAGCTCGGCGCCGACTGGCGGATCTTCGACGTGCTGCCCGCCACCGAGGGCCAGGACGGGGACAGCTAGCGGTGAAGTCCTCCCGAACCCGCCTGGCGCTGCTCCTCGGTCTCGCCGGGACCTTGCTCCTGGCCGCCGTCATCATCTCGCCGATGCTGCTGGTCACGATGCCGTCCTTCCTGAACGGCGGCGGCGAGGGCTCGGTCGACTGCGAGGGCGGCTCCCAGGTGCAGGAGGTGTCCGACTCGGGCGCCGCCGACATCCCGGGCGACTACCTCGACCTGTACAAGAAGTGGGGCAAGAAGATCGGCGTCCAGTGGACGATCCTGGCCGCCGTGGGCAAGCGCGAGACCGACCACGGACGCTCCGACCTGCCCGGTGTCAAGAGCGGCACCAACTACGCGGGCGCGGCCGGCCCGATGCAGTTCCTGATCTCGACGTGGGGCGGCAAGGCGCAGGTCCCGATGTCCTCGACGTTCAACGGGTACGCCTCCGACGGCGACGGCGACGGTGTGGGCGACATCTACAACCCCGCCGACGCCATCCTCGGGGCCGCCAAGATGCTCAAGCGCAACGGCGCGCCCGAGAACGTCCGGCGGGCCCTGTTCACCTACAACCGCGCCTGGTGGTACGTCGACCAGGTCGAGGAGATCGCCAGGAAGTACGCCAAGTCGGGTGCGGTGGAGGTGCCGCCGCAGGCTTCCGAGGAGTGCGACGACCCCCTGGTGGCGGCCGCGCCCAGCGAGGTCGTGGCCAAGATCCTCCAGTTCGCGCTGGCGCAGCGCGGCAAGCCGTACCTGTGGGGCGGCACCGGGCCGGACGCGTTCGACTGCTCGGGCATCATCTACGCGGCCTACCGGGCCGCCGGGCTGAGCATCCCGCGCACGACGTTCACGCAGTGGCCGTTCGGGGTGAAGGTGTCGGCGGGGCAGGAGCAGCCCGGGGACCTGGTGTTCTTCAACGCCGGTCCGGGCACGTCGGCCGACAATCCGGGCCATGTCGGGCTGGTCGTCTCCAAGGGCAAGATGGTGGAGGCCCGGTGCACGCTGTGCGGGCCGATCAAGGTCACGAGCTACCAGGCACGTGACAACAAGGTGGGCTTCACCCGTCCCCTGCAGAACCCCGATGTGCTCGACCAGCTCAAGAAGCTGCAGAATCCAGCACTGTGAGGATGACGAACGCATGAGCACGATCGTGGTCGCGGCGGTGATCGTCGCGCCGGGCGGCAAGGTGCTGGCCGCACAGCGGGCCGCGCCCGCCGCGCTGGCCGGCGGCTGGGAGTTCCCCGGCGGCAAGGTGGACCCGGGTGAGAGCGAGGTCGCCGCGCTGGTCCGGGAGTGCCGCGAGGAGCTCGGCGTGGAGATCACGGTGGGCGCGCGCGTGGGCGAGGACTGGGCGTTGTCGGACGGGTACGTCCTGCGCGTCTGGCTGGCCACGCTCACCTCCGGCACGCCCGAGGCCCGTGAGCACCTGGCGCTGCGCTGGCTGGGGCCGGGGGAGTACTACGACGTGGAGTGGCTGGGAGCCGACCTGCCGATCATGAAGACTGTGGAGAGTCTGCTGCAGCAGGATTAGACCGTCTCTCTCTGTGACATAACGATTACTACACGTGATTTGTCGCAGTGGGGGAGTGGAGTGATGCGGCGTGGCTGGATCCTTTCTGGAGCGTTGATCCTGGTGGCGCTGCCCTCTGTGCCCGTGGCGGCGGCGGGGGTGACGCTCGTGCTCGAACGCGTGAGCGGCCCCGAGGGTGTGGGGAAGTGGATCAGGACGGGTGACGTCCAGCGTTTCAGGGTCCGGCTCAACGGGATGGGCAAGGGGGCCAAGGTCGCGGTGGCCACCAGTCCGGCGGAGGCGCTGGCGGGGGTGGCCTGCCCGACGTCCTCGGGCGCTTACCGGCTGTCGGTCGATGGGGTTGACGGTTCCGAGGCTTTTGACGGGGGAGGGGCGGTTCCGTTCTCGGTTCCGGCTCCGGGAGGGGATCCCGCGCCGGGGCCGTGGAGTGCCGGAGACGCGGTGGGCCCGGAGGCCGGTGCGTTGGCGGACGAGCGGGAGGCGTGGCGGCCCTCGCCGGGGCGCCGCCTGACGCGGGCGGAGGCCGGTCAAAGCGTGCCGCCGGTGGGGGCCGACCGGGAAGCGGCGCAGTTGGGCCTGGAACCGCCGGAACCGCCGGGAGCGCCGGGAGCGCCGGGAGCGCCGGGGGCGCCGGGGGCTCAGGGCGAGCCGCAGGTCGGTGGCGGGCAGGGTGTGGCTCGGGCTGAGGGTGGTCAGGGCGGGGCGCAGGCCGGTGGTGGGCGGGAGGCGGCTGGGATGCTGGCCGCGCGGGCCCTCGTCGGTACGGAGGGCTCGGCCGCCGGTAGCGGTACGCTGCCCGGCGCGCGGGTCTGCACCCTTGGGAGGGTCTCCGGGGAGCTGACGTTGGACGTGATCTTCCAGGCGCCTGCCGGGGCCAAGGAGGTGGTGCTCGCGGCGGTGGCCAGGATGCGGACGCCCTCCGGTGGACTGACCACCATGAACAGGTCCGCGTCCATGCAGGTCGCCGAGGAGATGCCGCGCGAGGCCGCCACGATGAGCGGCCAGGCGGTGCCCGTTCCGGCTGAGGCTCCGCACAACCGGAGGCGGCCGGGCGGCGTACAGGGTGGGCCGTGGGCGGGCGTACGAGGGCAGCAGGGGGCCGGCGGTGTCGCCGGGCTGGTTCCGGGGGCCGGAGGGAAGACGCGAGGCGGCCTCCTGGGGGCGGGTGGTGCGACGGCGGGACGGCCCGCCCTGCCCGGAGCAGCCGCGGGCTTGGGAACCATCGGCGGAGCGCAAGAGGCGGTGCCCCGAGTGGGAGGCGGAGCGCAGATCCCGCGAACGGGGGGCTCGGGCGGCGTCCGAGGGGCGCTCCCGCGAACGGGGGGCTCGGGCGGTGCCCAAGGGGCGCTCCCGCGGGTGGGAGGTCTGGGGGCGCTCCCGCAGGCGGGAGGTAAGGGCGGGACTCTGGGGGCGTTCCCGCAGGCTGGAGGCGTGGGGCAGGGCCTTGTGCCCGGGGCGACCGGCCGCGCGCACAGCGGTGCGGCGGGGAGCTTGCCCGGCGGTGCGGTGGGGAGTCTCCCCGGGAGCGTGCCGGGTGGGGTGCCGGGGGCGCTGCATCAGAGCCTGCCCGGTGGCGTGGCCGGTGGTGTGCCCGGTGGTGTGCCCGGTGGCGTGATGCCGGGGGGTGTGGCGGGTGGTGTGCCTGGGGGCGTGGCACCCGGTGGGGTGGCGCCGGGTGGTGTGGCCGGTGGTGTGGTGCCTGGGAGCGGGGCCGGTGGGGTGGCGCCTTGGGGGGTGGCTGCCGGTGGGGGGCCGGGTGGTCAGCAGACGGGGGCGGTCGCGGGTGGGAGCCCGGGGGTGGTGAGTCTGGCGCCGGAGTCGGGCGGGGCACCTTGGCCGGTGCAGGTCGTGGCGGCGCGGAAACCCGTACGTCCCGTCGCGTACGCCAGCCCGCTGGACGGGCCGCGCGGTTTCCCGCTGGTCATCGGGGCCATCGGCGTGCTGCTGGGCGCCTTGTGGCTGGTCACGAAAGCCCAACGCAGGCATAAGCCGCGAAACGTATGGTAATTCCGTCTTTACTGTTGCTTTGACCCGACTAGTATTCCCTTGACCAAGGTTCCGGGACTATGCGGAGGGCTCCGGTGGCACGCACGCGAGCGACGGCCGTGTCCGCGATCGTCCTGGCGCTCGGGCTGACGGGTGTCGGCGTGGCTCCGTTCGTCGGTCAGAGCGCGAGCGCCTCTGTCAGCCGCGCGGCCTTCGACCCGGCGGTGGAGCCGTGCGACGCGGGCGAGACCTGCGATCCGCAGACCACGGTCACGGTCACGACGACGTTAGGCACGCCGACGCCGGAGGAGGCGCCGGAGACGACGATCACCCACACCGTCACGGCGGGCCCGTCGAAGACCACGAAGGCACCGAAGCCACCCAAGACCACCACCGCACCCACGCCCCCGCCCGTCCAGGAGACGACGCAGCAGCCGCTGGCGCCCCTGCCCACCGCACAGACCACGGCGGGGCCGCTGCCCACGGAGGAGGCGACGGAGACCTCCGTCGAGATGCCGTCCGTCGCGCCGACGGACTCGCCCACCACGGCCGCCACGCAGCCGAGCGACACCGCCCCGACCACGGACTCGGTCCAGCTCGAGGTGCGCAATGCCGCGCCGGAGTTCGACCAGAAGTCGCTGACGCAGAAGCTCAGCATCCCGGCGCTGGTGCTGGTCCTGCTCGCGCTGTTCGCGGTGCTCATCTTCGAGGGACGGCTGCGCCGCATGGCCCACGCGGCGGCCGTGCGCAAGGCGGGCCCCCCGATGGGCTCCCCGATGGGCCGCCCGGACGTGCCGCCGCCCGGCTACCCCGCGGGCCCCGGTTACGCCACGGCGTCCTTCCCCGCCCCCGGTTACCCGGGCGGCACGGCGTACGCGCCGATCATCAGCTTCGTCCCGGTCCAGACCTACCCGACCGGCCAGCCCGGCTACGGCCCGGCCTACCACGACCCGGCCTACCACGACCCGTACGGGCACCAGGGCGGCTACGCGCCCGAGCCGGCGCCGACCGTGCCCGCGAACATGCCCGCGACCGCGCCCGAGCCCGTCGTGCTGCACCCCGACGAGTTCGACTCCTACAGCGAGCCCCCGCAGTCCACCCAGGACTACCGTGACCCGTTCGAGCCGCTGATCCCGGCCGAGCAGCCGCCGGCCGACATCCCGCCGGGCGGCGGGAAGCCGTACGAGGACGAGCGCGAGTTCCCGCTCGCCCCGGCCGCGGCTGCCGAGAGCGGCGACTCCGAGCCCTGGCAGCAGGGCCCGTCGCTGTTCGAGCCGAAGCAGCCCGCGCAACCCCGGCAGCCGGGGCCGCCCGAGGGGTACCTGCCGCCGCCGTACCTGCCGCCGGAGGGGGACGCCGCGACGGTCGTCCAGCCGTTGCCGCCGCAGCCGCCGGAGGGCGCCACCAAGGAGATGCCGGACCCGAAGCACAAGAAGAAGCGCTGGGGCCGCAAGTAGCACAGAACGGAAGCGGGGGCCGGATCCGATCCGGCCCCCGCTTCCGTGTCGCCGCCTACTTGGCGCGCTTGAAGATCTTGTTGCCCAGCCAGACCAGCGGGTCGTACTTCCGGTCGGCCACGCGCTCCTTCATCGGGATCAGCGCGTTGTCAGTGATCTTGATGTGCTCGGGGCAGACCTCGGTGCAGCACTTGGTGATGTTGCAGTAGCCGAGCCCGTGCTCCTCCTGGGCGGACTCCTGCCGGTCGGCCACGTCGTAGGGGTGCATGTCCAGCTCGGCGATCCGCATGAGGAAGCGCGGACCGGCGAAGGCCGGCTTGTTCTCCTCGTGGTCGCGGATCACGTGGCAGACGTTGTTGCACATGAAGCACTCGATGCACTTGCGGAACTCCTGCGAGCGCTCGACGTCCACCTGCTGCATGCGGTACTCGCCCGGCCGCACGCCCGCCGGCGGGGTGAACGAGGGGATCTCGCGGGCCTTCTGGTAGTTGAAGGACACGTCGGTGACCAGGTCCTTGATGACGGGGAAGGTCCGCATCGGGGTGACCGTGATGGTCTCGTCCTCGGAGAAGGTGGACATCCGGGTCATGCAGCCCAGGCGCGGCTTGCCGTTGATCTCCATGCTGCACGAGCCGCACTTGCCGGCCTTGCAGTTCCAGCGCACCGCCAGGTCGGGGGCCTGCGTCGCCTGGAGCCTGTGGATGATGTCGAGGACGACCTCGCCCTCGTTCACCTCGACGGTGAAGTCCTCAAGCTTGCCCTCGCCGCCCTCACCACGCCAGACCTTGAACTTCGCCTTGTAACTCATTCGGCAATCCCGTCGAACTCGGCCATCTCTTCGTCGGTGAGGTACTTCTTCAGCTCGTCCCTGTCGAACAGGGTGATCAGGTCGCCGCGCATGGACGGCTGGGTCTTCTCCGCGACCTGGACGCTGCTGCCGTCCGCGGTGGAGCAGACGAGCAGCTTGCGGCGCCATTCCGGATTCATCCCGGGGAAGTCGTCGCGCGTGTGGCCGCCGCGGCTCTCCTCGCGCAGGAGGGCGGCGCGGGCCACGCACTCGGAGACCAGCACCATGTTCCGCAGGTCGATCGCCAGGTGCCAGCCGGGGTTGTAGATCCGCGAGCCGGCCGCGCCGACCTGGCGCACACGCTCCTTGAGCTTCTCCACGACCTCCATGGCCTCGGAGACCTCTTCGGCCTTGCGGATGATGCCGACCAGCTCGTTCATGGTCCGCTGGAGCTCGTGGTGCACCTCGTACGGGTTCTCGCCGTCGCGCTGGAGGGGCGCCAGGGCCTCCTCGCGGGCCGCGTCCACGAGCTCCTGGACGATCTTGGGGCGGCCCTTGAGGCCGTCGACGTAGGCCGCCGCGCCCGCGCCCGCGCGCCGCCCGAACACCAGCAGGTCGGACAGCGAGTTGCCGCCCAGCCGGTTGGAGCCGTGCATGCCGCCGGACACCTCGCCCGCCGCGAACAGCCCGGGTACGGCCGCCGCGCCGGTGTCGGCGTCCACCTCGACGCCGCCCATGATGTAGTGGCAGGTCGGGCCCACCTGCATGGGCTCGGCGGTGATGTCGACGTCGGCCAGCTCCTTGAACTGGTGGTGCATCGACGGCAGCCGCTTCTTGATCTCCTCGGCCGGTAGGCGGGTCGAGACGTCGAGGAAGACGCCGCCCTGGGGGGATCCGCGGCCGGCCTTGACCTCGGAGTTGATCGCGCGGGCCACCTCGTCACGCGGCAGCAGCTCCGGCGGGCGCCGGTTGTTGGCCTGGTCGTTGTACCAGCGGTCGCCCTCCTCCTCGGTGGTGGCGTACTTGTCCTTGAACACCTCGGGGATGTAGTCGAACATGAAGCGCCTGCCCTCGGAGTTGCGCAGCACGCCGCCGTCGCCCCGGACGGACTCGGTGACGAGGATGCCGCGCACGGACGGAGGCCAGACCATTCCGGTGGGGTGGAACTGGATGAACTCCATGTTGATCAGGTTGGCGCCGGCGAGCAGCGCCAGGGCGTGGCCGTCGCCGGTGTACTCCCAGGAGTTGGAGGTGACGACGTACGACTTGCCGATGCCGCCGGTGGCCAGGACCACGGCGGGGGCGTCGAAGAGCAGGAAGTTGCCGGTCTCACGCCAGTAGCCGAACGCGCCGGAGATGCGGTCGCCGTCCTTGAGCAGGCGGGTGACCGTGCACTCGGCGAAGACCTTGATGTAGGCCTCGTGGTCGCCGTGCGTCTCGAAGTCCTCCTGCTGCAGCGCGACGACCCGCTGCTGGAGGGTGCGGATCAGCTCCAGGCCGGTACGGTCGCCCACGTGTGCGAGCCGCGGGTACTCGTGACCGCCGAAGTTCCGCTGGCTGATCTTGCCGTCCTTGGTGCGGTCGAACAGCGCGCCCCACGCCTCCAGCTCCCAGACGCGGTCGGGGGCCTCCTTGGCGTGCAGCTCGGCCATGCGCCAGTTGTTGAGGAACTTGCCGCCCCGCATGGTGTCACGGAAGTGCACCATCCAGTTGTCGTCGGGGTTGACGTTCCCCATGGCGGCGGCCGCGCCGCCTTCGGCCATGACGGTGTGGGCCTTGCCGAACAGCGACTTGCAGACGATCGCCGTGCGCTTGCCCTGCTGGCGGGCCTCGATGGCGGCCCGCAGCCCGGCGCCGCCCGCACCGATGACGACGACGTCGTATTCGTGACGCTCGATTTCCACTTGAAGAAGTCCTTTATGCGAACGGGAAGGCGATGACGCCCTTGGCGACCATGCGGACGTAGAAGTCGGCGATCATGACCGAGAACATCGAGGCCCAGGCGAGCTGCTGGTGCTTGGCGTTGAGCTTGGAGACGAACGTCCAGGCCCGGTAGCGCAGCGGGTGACGGGAGAAGTGGTTGAGCCTGCCCGCGGTGATGTGCCGGCACGAGTGGCACGACAGCGTGTACGTGTTGATCAGCACGGCGTTGACGACCAGGACCCAGGTGCCGAGCCCCTGCGGCTTGTGGACGAGCGCCAGGACGGCGTCGTAGGCCAGGACGAGGCCGATCACGATGGCGGCGTAGAAGAAGTACCGGTGGATGTTCTGCAGGATGAGCGGGAACCGGGTCTCACCGGTGTACTTGCCGTGCGGCTCCTGGACGGCGCAGGCGGCCGGCGACAGCCAGAACGAGCGGTAGTACGACTTGCGGTAGTAGTAGCACGTCAGCCGGAACCCGCCCGGCAGGCCGAGGATGAGCAGCCCCGGCGGCAGGGTGAACCAGTCGCCGATCGGTGCCCACCCGAACAGCCGCGCGCCCTCGGGGCACGCCGTGGTCAGGCAGGGCGAGGCGAACGGGGCGATGTACGGATCGACGAAATAACTGCCGTCGATGATCGCCCATACGCCGTAGACAAGGAACGAGCTGAGCCCGAGGAACGTCAGCAGCGGGACCAGCCACCACCTGTCGGTGCGCAGCGTGCGCACCTTGACCTGGGCACGCTGCCTTCTGACCGGGGCTTCGGGCGTCGTCTGGGTCATCGCGGACCTCTCCACCTCCCGCGGACCTGCACACAAGGGGGTCCGGGTCGTTTCGCTGGGCGCGCGTACGGCGGGTGCGGTACCGCTCTGGGCGCGCGTTGGTGGGGGATACGTTACGACGACCGCATAGGATTTTGTGAGCGGGGTCACTCACTTTTTCGATGACCCACTGTGATTCCTGTCACGTATGCGCGTCAGGGCCGCTGACCGGGTGTCGGGAGCTTCGCCACGGTTACGAAAAAATCATCTATTTGCCGGACAACACGGATAAATTGCTCGAAATCCACCGGCTTTGCGACATAGGCGTTGGCGTGCAGCCGGTAGCTGTGCAGGATGTCCTCCTCCGCCTCCGAGGTCGTCAGGATCACCACCGGGATCGTCCGCAGCGTGGCGTCGGCCTTGACCTCGCGCAGCACCTCCAGGCCGTTCATCCGGGGCAGGTTGAGGTCGAGCAGGATCAGGTCGGGCCGCGGCGCGCCGGCGTAGGCGCCCTCCCGCCGCAGGTACGCCATCGCCTGCTCGCCGTCGTTGACCACGTCGAGCCGGTTCCGCACCTTGTTGAGGGCGAACGCCTCCCTGGTGAGCAGGATGTCCCCCTGGTCGTCCTCCACGAGCAGCACGTCGATGGGGTGCCAGTCCGTCATGCGTCGCCTCCCGCCGCGGGGAGCGTCCAGCGGAACGTCGCCCCCTGGTCCGCCGGTGTGTCGTCGAGCCAGAGCTGCCCGCCGTGGTACTCGACGATCTTCCGGCAGAGCGCCAGGCCGATGCCGGTCCCCGGGTACACGTCCCGGGGGTGGAGCCGCTGGAAGATCAGGAAGACGCGGTCGGCGTACTTGGGGTCCACCCCGATGCCGTTGTCGGAGCAGCAGAACTCCCACACGTCGCCCTTCCGCTCGGCCGTGACGCGCACGCGCGGCGGGTCCTCGGAGCGGAACTTGATCGCGTTCTCGACGAGGTTCTGGAAGAGCTGGATGAGCTGCCGCCGGCTGCCCTCGACCGTGGGCAGGTGGTCCCGGGTGACGGTGGCGCCGGTGTCCTCGATCATGGCCGACAGGTTCTCCAGGGCCCGGTCCAGGGCCTCGCCCGAGTCGGTCGGCGCGCGACCGCCGCTCGTCCGGCCCACCCGGGAGAAGTCGAGGAGGTCGTTGATCAGGAGCTGCATGCGCTTGGCGCCGTCGACCGCGTAGTGGATGTACTGCCGGGCGCGGTCGTCGAGCTGCGGGCCGTACCGCTGCTCCAGCATCTGGGTGAAGCTGGCGACCTTGCGCAGCGGCTCCTGGAGGTCGTGGCTGGCGACGTAGGCGAACTGCTCCAGGTCGCCGTTGGACCTGCGCAGCTCGTCGGCCTGGTCGGCGGCCTCGCGCCAGGCCGAGACGACGCGGCGGCGCATGGAGTCGACGTGGCTGGACAGCTCGCTCAGCTCGGCCGGCCGGTCGACGCCGAGCCGGTGGTCGAAGTCGCCGGCGGCGACCGTACGGACCTGCTCGGTGAGCTGGTCGATGGGCTTGAGCACGGCGTACCGGACGACGAACGCCAGGCCCGCCCCGCACGCCACCAGCACCCCGAACATCAGGATCAGCGCCACGTCGAGCCGGTCGAGCTGGGCGGCCATCTCGGGCCTCGGGTTCAGGGCCCGCGCGTCCGCGATCATCGCCATGGTGACCACCACGCCGGCCGCGAACACGAACCCGGCCACCGCGCCGATGGCCAGGAACCAGCGGGCCACCGGCAGCCTGCCGAGCCCGGTCGGCGGCTTCGGGGGAGGCAGCGGATGGAGGCTCATCCCGATCTCCTCGACACCAGGACGACCGCGAGGTCGTCGCTCAGCTTCCCCACGTGCCTGATCAGCCGGTCGAGGTCGATCACGCCGTGCTCGCGCACCAGCCCGACCAGGCCCTCGACGCCGAGCATCCCCCTCCGCTCGCCGACGGCCGCCTCGATCAGGCCGTCGGTGTAGAGCATCATCGACCACTCCTCGCCCAGCGGCACGTCGATGACCGCCCACTCGGCGTCGGGGAAGATGCCGAGCGGCGGCCCCGAGGGCGTGTCGCCCACCACCGTGGGCACGCCCTGGCGGACCAGCACCGGCGGCGGGTGCCCGACCACGCGCATCCGGGCGTTGCGCAGGTCGGGCGTGAGCGTCGCCATGCACAGCGTGGTGAAGATCTCGGGCGCCTTGCGTTCGGCGCGCAGGAGGGCGTCCATCGTGCGCAACAGCGTGTCGTCGGTCTGGCCGGCCAGCACCAGCGTGCGCCAGGCGATGCGCAGCGCCACGCCGAGCGCGGCCTCGTCGGGCCCGTGGCCGCAGACGTCGCCCACCACGACGTGCACCGCGCCGTCGGGGGTCTGGACCATGTCGAGGAAGTCGCCGGCCAGCAGCGTTCCCTGGTCGCCCGGCAGGTAGCGGATCTGGTGGGTGATCGCGTCGGTGCGCAGCAGGGGCACGGGCAGCAGGCCGCTCTCCAGGCGGGCGTTCTCCTTGGCGGTCAGCTCGGCCTCGAACAGCTTGAGCTGGGCCAGGTCGGCCCGCCTGCGCTCCATGGCGTACCTGATCGCCCTGGCCAGCAGGCGGGCGTCGACGTCCTGCTTGACCAGGTAGTCCTGGGCGCCCGCCTGGACGGCGGTCACGCCGACGTGCACGTCCCTGAGACCGGTGAGGACCAGCACGGCCGCGTGCGGGGCCAGCGCGAGCACCTCCTCCAGCGCTTCGAGCCTGCTGGCGTCGGGCAGCGTGAGGTCGACGAGCACGCACTGGATCGTCGGATCGAGCTTGGCCCTGGCCTCCTGGAGGGTGCGCGCCCGGAAGATCGTCGGTGGCGCATCGGCCTGGTTGAGCAGCTCTTCGACCAGGAAGGCGTCGCCGTCGTCGTCTTCGATGAGGAGCAGTGTCAGCGGCTCGTCGAGGTTTGCCGTCACACACGCCTTCCCGGGGGAGTCGGGCTGTTGCTGCTCATTCTGCGATGAGTTCGACCCCTTGCGGAAGCGTGCCTTCCTGGCCGGCCTCGACCACGAAGGCGAGCAGGGTCTCCCGGAACGCCTGCGCGGCCCTGGTCGGTTCGACGTCCTTGCGGTGGGCCAGGGCGATCGTACGGCTCAGGCCGGGCGGCGCCAGCGGGGTGCCGGACAGCCCCGGCCGCCCGTCGAGCACCATCGACGGCACCACGGCCACGCCGAGCCCGGCCTCCACGAACCGCAGCACCGCGTCCATCTCGCCGCCCTGCACCGAGAACCTGGGGTCGAACCCGGCCTGGCGGCAGGCGGTGAGGGTGGCCTCGCGCAGGTCGTAGCCGCGCCTGAACATCACCATCTGCCGGCCGCGCAGGTCCTCTATCCGCAGGTACGGCCCCCGCGCCCGCTCGTGGGAGGGCGCGACCACGACCAGGTTCTCCCGCAGGATGTCCTCGGTCACCAGCGAGGGGTCGTCGCTCTGCAGCGGCATGATGATCAGCGACAGGTCGAGCTGCCCCCTGGCCAGCGCCCTGACCAGGTCACGCGAGCCGCCCTCCTCCACCAGCAGCTCCACCCCCGGGTACGCCTGGTGGAAGCGCGCCAGCGCGTCGGCCAGCAGGCCCGCGCACAATGACGGCGTGGCGCCCAGCCGCACCCGGCCCCGGCGCAGCCCGGCCAGCTCGGCCACCTCCTGCCGGGCGGTGTCGGCGTCGGCCAGCATCCGGCGGGCCAGGGGCAGCAGGGCCTCGCCCGCGGCCGTCAGCGTGACGTTGCCGCGCGCGCGGGAGAAGAGCGGGGCGCCGAGGTCGCTCTCCAGAGCCTTGATCTGCTTGCTGAGCGAGGGCTGGGCGACCCGCATGCGTTCGGCCGCCTGGGTGAAGTGCCTGGTCTCCGCGACCGCGACGAAGTAGGCGAGCTGCTGCAACTGCATGTGATTTTCCTCGCACCGGCCGAGCATTTTTCCTTATGACGACCGTATAAACCAAGCATCATAGCCGGAAGCTATGGAAACCAGACCCATCATGACTTGGACGGATCATTGCTGGATACCTAGCGTTCAAACGTGACTGCCACGATAGAGCGCGGCGCCGCCACCGCGCCTGTTAACGCCCCCAAGGGTGCCTCGCCCGCACCGACGTCCAAGAAGCCGAGCCGGTTCCTGAGCTCGTCGAACGGCAAGAAAGTCGTCATGGCCGTCACGGGCGCCGTGATGGTGTCCTTCCTCGTCCTGCACATGCTCGGCAACCTCAAGATCTTCCTCGGCAAGGACTCGTTCAACGAGTACGCCGACGCGTTGCGCACGCTCCTTGAGCCCATCGCGCCGTACCGGACGGTGCTGACGATCCTGGAGATCGGGCTCGTCGTCTCGGTCGTGCTGCACATGTGGGCCGCGATCTCGCTGTCGCGCAAGGCGGCCAAGGCCCGGCCGGTCAAGTACGTGGCCAAGAAGTCGCAGGCCAACGGCTACGCCACGCACATCATGCGGTTCGGCGGCCTGACGATCCTGCTGTTCGTGATCTGGCACCTGCTCGACCTCACCTTCGGCGTCGTGAACCCCAAGGGCTTCGACTCCGCGCCCGCCGACCGCATGGTCGCCGGCTTCGACCCCTCCCGCTGGTGGGTGACCCTCATCTACCTCGTGGCCGTCGTCATGGTCGGCCTGCACCTGCGGCACGGCATCTGGAGCGCCTTCCAGACGCTGGGCTGGGCCAACCGCAACCGCTACCGCGGCCTGCGCCTGACGGCCGCCCTCGTCTCGGCGGTCCTGGTGGTCGGCTTCCTGGCCCCGCCCCTCGCCATCACGTTCGGAGTTGTGAAGTGAAGTACACCGAAGGCTCGGAGATCCGGGACGCCAAGGCTCCCGCCGGTCCCATCGAGGAGCGGTGGGAGAAGCGGAAGTTCAGCGCCAAGCTGGTCAACCCGGCCAACAAGCGCAAGCTCAACGTGATCGTCGTCGGCACCGGACTGGCGGGCGGCTCGGCCGCGGCGACCCTGGGCGAGCTGGGCTACAACGTCAAGTCGTTCTGCTACCAGGACACGCCCCGGCGCGCCCACTCCATCGCCGCCCAAGGCGGCATCAACGCCGCCAAGAACTACCGCGGCGACGGCGACTCGATCTACCGGCTCTTCTACGACACGGTCAAGGGCGGCGACTTCCGCGCCCGCGAGTCGAACGTCTACCGCCTGGCCCAGGTCTCGGTGAACATCATCGACCAGGCCGTGGCCCAGGGCGTGCCGTTCGCCCGCGAGTACGGCGGCCTGCTGGACACCCGCTCGTTCGGTGGCGCCCAGGTCTCCCGTACGTTCTACGCCCGCGGCCAGACGGGCCAGCAGCTCCTGCTGGGCGCGTACCAGGCGCTGGAGCGGCAGATCGCGGCCGGGACCGTGGAGATGCACACCCGCCACGAGATGCTCGACCTGATCGTCTCCGACGGCCGGGCGCGCGGCGTCATCGTGCGCGACATGGTGACCGGCGAGATCGAGCGGCACCTGGCCGACGCCGTGGTGCTGGCCACCGGCGGTTACGGCAACGTGTTCTTCCTGTCCACCAATGCCAAGGGCTGCAACACGACGGCCATCTGGCGGGCGCACGAGCGCGGCGCGTACTTCGCGAACCCGTGCTACACGCAGATCCACCCGACCTGCATCCCGGTCTCCGGCGAGTACCAGTCGAAGCTGACGCTGATGTCGGAGTCGCTGCGCAACGACGGCCGCGTGTGGGTGCCGCTGCGCAAGGACGACGACCGGGCCCCCGGCGACATCCCGGAGGAGGAGCGCGACTACTACCTGGAGCGCATCTACCCCGCCTTCGGCAACCTCGTCCCGCGTGACATCGCCTCCCGCGCCGCCAAGAACGTCTGCGACGAGGGCCGTGGCGTCGGCCCCGGCGGGCTCGGCGTCTACCTCGACTTCCGCGACGCCATCAACCGGCTCGGCCGCGACGCGGTGGAGAAGAAGTACGGCAACCTCTTCGAGATGTACGAGCGCATCACCGGCGAGAACCCGTACGACGTGCCGATGCGCATCTACCCCGCCGTCCACTACACGATGGGCGGCCTGTGGGTGGACTACGACCTGCAGTCCACGATCCCCGGCCTGTTCGTGATCGGCGAGGCCAACTTCTCCGACCACGGCGCGAACCGGCTCGGCGCCTCGGCGCTGATGCAGGGCCTGGCCGACGGGTACTTCGTGCTCCCGACCACGATCGGCGACTACCTGGCCAACGGCCCGTACGGCGAGGTGGACGAGGAGGCCGTGGCCGAGGCGGAGATCAAGGTCCGTACCAGGATCGACCGCCTGATGTCGGCGAACGGCACCCGCACCCCCGACTCCTTCCACCGCGAGCTGGGCAAGCTCATGTGGGACTACTGCGGCATGGAGCGCACCGAGGAGTCGCTGCGCAAGGCCCTGGAGCGCATCCCCGAGCTGCGCGAGGAGTTCTGGAAGAACGTCAAGGTGTCCGGCACCGCCGAGGAGCTGAACCAGGTTCTGGAGAAGGCCGGCCGCGTCGCCGACTTCTTCGACCTGGCCGAGCTCATGTGCCTGGACGCCCTCGTCCGCACCGAGTCCTGCGGCGGCCACTTCCGCGCCGAGTCGCAGGACCCCGACGGCGAGGCCCTGCGCGACGACGAGCGCTTCGCGCACGTCTCGGCCTGGGAGCGCACGCCCTCCGGCGAGACGGTGCTGCACAAGGAACCGCTCGAGTACGAGTACGTCAAGATGACCCAGCGGAGCTACAAGTGAACCTGACCCTCAAGGTCTGGCGTCAGAGCGGCCCTTCCGACGCCGGACGCATGGTGACGTACCGGGTGGAGGACGTGTCCCCGGACATGTCGTTCCTGGAGATGCTGGACGTCCTGAACGAGCGGCTGATCCTGGAGGGCGACGACCCGGTCGCCTTCGACCACGACTGCCGCGAGGGCATCTGCGGCATGTGCGGCATGGTCATCAACGGCGTGGCGCACGGCGAGCAGCGCGCCACGACGACGTGCCAGCTCCACATGCGCCACTTCGAGGACGGCGCCGAGATCACCATCGAGCCGTGGCGCGCCGCGCCGTTCCCGGTGGTGAAGGACCTGGTCGTGGACCGCAGCGCGTTCGACCGCATCATCCAGGCGGGCGGCTTCGTCTCGGTCCCGGCCGGCTCGGCCCCGGACGCGCACAGCGTCCCGGTGCGCAAGGAGGACGCCGACGCCGCGTTCGACGCCGCGACCTGCATCGGCTGCGGCGCCTGCGTGGCCGCCTGCCCGAACGGCTCGGCCTCCCTGTTCACCGCCGCCAAGATCACCCACCTCAGCCTGCTGCCCCAGGGCCAGCCCGAGCGCCTGATCCGCGCCAAGGCCATGGTGGACCAGATGGACACCGAGGGCTTCGGCGGCTGCACGAACACCGGCGAGTGCACGGCGGTGTGCCCCAAGGGCATCCCGCTGGACACGATCGCCCAGATGAACAGCGACTACCTCAAGGCCAACGCCAAGTAGACCAGGTCGTCGAGCAGGCCCCGTCCCGGGAAGAACCGAACCGGGACGGGGCTTTTGCGTACAGACGGCTTGTGTCCAAAGAATTCTGGACGAGCTGTAACAACAGGAGTGCTCGCACCACTTCCCGGTGTCAGAAGAACGCACCAGGGACGAAGGGGCTGCGCGGTGACGGATGATTCCCACCGTTTCACCGGCATGTACGACGAATGCCGACAACGGGTGTGGGCCTACGTGGTCAGTCGTGCCGGCCGGCAGGTGGCCGACGAGGTGGTGAGCGAGACGTTCGCCATCGCCTGGCGACGGCTGGACGACGTGCCCGAGCCGCCGCTGCCGTGGCTGCTCGGCGTGGCGCGCAACCTCCTGCGCGACGACGCCCGCTCGCAGGCACGCAGGGACGCGCTGGCCGCCGAGCTGAGCTCGTGGACCGAGGACGGCCGCCCGGACGTGGCCGAGCAGGTCACCGAGCGCATGGGCGTGCTGCGGGCGCTGGCCGAGCTGCACGAGGACGACCGGGAGGTGCTCATGCTGGTCGCCTGGCACGGGCTGTCGCCCAAGCAGGGCGCCCGGGTCGTCGGCTGCTCCTCGGCGGCCTTCCGCGTACGGCTGCACCGGGCCCGCAAACGGCTCGCGCGGGCCATGGAGTCGTCCGAACCGTCCCGTCCCTATGTGCGCAACCTCAGCGAGGAGTGGTCATGAACCCGATGGACGAACTCCGGGCCGCCCGGCCCGCGCACCTCGGCGACCGGCCGGTGGACGAGCGCACCAGGGCCGCCGAGCTCGCGCACGCCATGTCGGTCCCCCGTCGGACCCGGCGCCGGCGCGCGGCCGTACGCCCGGTGTGGGGGCTCGCGGGCCTCGCGGCGGCGGTGGCCGCGGTGGCCGCGGTGGCCGTCGTGGTGGCGGGGAACGCGGCGCCGCAGCCCGGCAAGCAGGCTCCGCAGGCCGGGCAGAGCGCGTCGGCGACGCCGCGGAAGGTCACGCTGTCGGCCAGGGCGGTGCTGCTGGCCGCCGCGGAGAAGGCCGACCGGCAGCCCGACCGTACCGGCGAGTGGTGGTACTCCTCGTCGGTGAGCAGGCACGTCTACCCCGCGCGCGAGGGCGGATACCTGGTCGTGGACCGGCAGCGCAACGAGGAGTGGACGCCGCGCGCGACCGGCGGCGAGCAGTGGAGCCGCGAGCAGCGGCTCGGCGCGGAGCCCGCCGGCGAGGCCGACCGGCTGGCCTGGGAGCGGGCGGGCTCGCCCGGCGAGATCGACGTGGTCGTGCCGATGAAGAAGGTGGCCCCGCTGAGCCTGCCGACCGCCTCCGGGAAGGCCACGACCTCGCACAGCCCCCTGGTGGACGGCGACAAGGTGTTCTGGCTCGGCCGCAACGTCACGATGAAGGACCTGCGCGGCCTGCCGGACGAGCCGGAGAAGCTGAAGAAGTGGCTGCTCGACTCCTATGACGGGCACTCGACCGAGTCGTCCAGCGTGAAGATGGACTCCGACGACTGGCTGTTCACGGTGAGCGTCGGGCTGATCGTCGACATGCCGGTGACGCCGCAGGTGCGCGGCGCCGCCTTCCGCATGCTGGCCGGGCTCGACTCGGTGAAGGTGATCGAGAACGTCACCGACGCCGAGGGCCGTACCGGCACGGCCGCGGCCCTCCGGCAGAGCGACGAGCGGACCGGCGTGCGGGAGAGCCGCCTGATCTTCGACGAGGCCACCGGGCGGGCACTGGGCACCGAGAGCGTCGTGGTCGAGCCGCGCGGCCCGCAGGCGGCCCTGGAGCCGGGCACGGTGTCGAGCTCCGAGGCCGTCCTGGAGGCCGGCTGGACGGACGTCGGCCCCAAGCGCTGAGGAAGGCCCGCGCGCTCACACCGGACGCGCTCCCGGGCCGGTAGCCGTCAGTCGCGGATCAGGTGCAGGCGGAACCTGGTCCCGGCGAGGTCGGAACGCACCTCCAGCAGGTCGCAGAGCTGGCGCACCACCCACAGGCCGTGCCCGCGCAGGGCGGTCGGACCGGGCGGCAGGTAGCCGGGCAGGACGGCCGTCAGCTTCCCCGGGTCGCTCACGTCGCACACGACGGCGCGCCCGTCGGCCCAGATCGCGAGGTCGCCATGTCCACCGCCGTGCTCGACGGCGTTGGCGGCGACCTCGTTGACGGTCAGCAGCAGGCGATCGGTCAGGGCGCGGGACAGGCCGAGCCGTTCGGCGGTCGTCCGTACGTGCCGGCGCACGCGGTGCAGGTCGCCGTCGAACCGCAGCGCGGCGGCCCCGGGCGGCGGGGGCGGAAGCGGGTCGTGGTCGGCGGCGCCGGTGTAGGACTCGGGCTCGACGTAGTCGGCGCTGGCACGGGGGCCGTCGCCGGCCAGCAGCCCCGGATGGGTACGGCGGGCGCCGGCGACGACCCGGTCCGGCACCGCGCGCTCGTCGAAGGCGCAGAGCATCCAGGCGGGCCGGGCGGCGAAGGCGGCGTTGACCACGGACTCGTACCGGGTCCACTCGGCCTCCTCCAGCGGCGTGCGGCCGTGCCAGACGGGCTCGCCGATGACCCTGACGCGGGGATGGGCACTCCGGTACGCGTCGAGATAGCGGCCGTATGCGGCCAGGGTGCGGCCCGGGGCGTCGTACCAGCCGCCGGCCTCGACGAACTCGACCTCGCCCGCGTCGTCGCCGAGGGCCCGCGTGAGCAGGGCGATGTTGGCGGCGGTGGTCACCGCGAGCACCTTCTCCCGCGCGGCCAGCCCGTCGCGGCAGAAGGGGACGGCCACGGCCAGGAATCCGGCGTCACTGGAGTAGACCAGCGCTTGGTGGACCAGCGGGTGCTCGTCCGGCTGGTCGGCTACGGCGATCATGTGCGCCCCGTTTTCTCGGCGACGGGACCGCTCATGGACACGTCTTCGGCCTGCCGCACGAAGCCGCCGCCACAAGCAGTCGGAGGGGTCGGGCCGTTCTCAACGGTATATCTCCCGGGTGCGCGCATACAGGGTGTATGTCGGCACACCAGGGTCACCCTAGCCAATGGAGAGCGGACCCGGCCCGGGCTCGCCGAGATCTTCGGGGGGGGGGGTCGTACTAATTCGGTTGCAGTGGGTATGTCGTGTCTGGCCAGATAGATCGTGTTCGTGAAGGCAGCCGGGAGGAGGCGATACGACATGGCGTACACAGAGGTGAGCGGGACCAGGCATCCGCTGCGGATGTGGGCGGAGCCGGAGACGGTCGAACCGCAGGCGATGCAGCAGTTGCGGAACGTGGCCAACCTGCCCTGGGTCCATGGCGTCGCCGTCATGCCCGACGTGCACCACGGCAAGGGGGCGACGGTCGGGTCGGTCATCGCGATGAAGGACGCGGTGTCGCCGGCGGCCGTCGGGGTGGACATCGGGTGCGGGATGACCGCGGTGAAGACGTCGTACAGGGCGTCGCAGCTTCCCGACAACCTGGCCTACCTGCGGGGGAAGCTGGAGCAGGCGGTCCCCGTCGGCTTCCATCACCACAAGCGGCCCGTCGACCCCGGCAAGGTGCACGGGATGCGGACGGCCGGGTGGGCGGAGTTCTGGCGCGAGTTCGACGACCTGGCTCCCGCCGTACGCGCCCGCCGCGAACGGGCCGAGGCGCAGATGGGCACGCTCGGCGGCGGCAACCACTTCCTGGAGGTGTGCGCCGACGACGAGGGCTGGGTGTGGGTGGTCCTGCACTCGGGTTCGCGCAACATCGGCAAGGAACTGGCCGAGCACCACATCG
Source organism: Nonomuraea sp. NPDC052265 (assembly GCF_044547985.1). NCBI lineage: Bacteria > Bacillati > Actinomycetota > Actinomycetes > Streptosporangiales > Streptosporangiaceae > Nonomuraea > Nonomuraea sp. NPDC052265. The sequence goes on along the minus strand of NZ_JBIUBJ010000010.1, from coordinate 131,387 downwards.
GGGTGGCCCGCGGCCTCTCCCACAACCAGGGCCTGGTGGACCGGGACCTGGCGGTGTTCCTCGGCCACACCTCGGAGATGGACGCCTACCGCCGCGACCTGTACTGGGCCCAGGACTACGCGCGCCGCAACCGGGCGCTGATGATGGGCCTGGTCTGCGACGTCCTGCGCCGCCACCTCCCCGGCATCGCCTTCGAGCAGCCCATCTCCTGCCATCACAACTACGTGGCCGAGGAGCGGTACGACGGGGTGGACGTGCTCGTCACCCGTAAGGGGGCGATCCGGGCGGGGAGCGGGGATCTGGGGATCATCCCCGGGTCGATGGCGACCGGCACGTACATCGTGAAGGGGCTGGGGAACCCGCGGGCGTTCAACTCGGCCTCGCACGGGGCCGGGCGGAAGATGAGCAGGACCAAGGCCAAGAAGACGTTCACGGTCAAGGACCTGGAGGAGCAGACGTCCGGGGTCGAGTGCCGTAAGGATCCCGGGGTGATCGACGAGATCCCGGGGGCCTACAAGGACCTGGAGTCGGTGATGGCGGCGCAGCGGGACCTGGTGGAGGTCGTGGCGCACCTGCGGCAGCTCATCTGCGTCAAGGGCTGACGGCACGTCTCCTCCCGGCGGGCGCGACCGCGCCCGCCGGGAGGATCGCCTACGGGTGGGCGGCGGCGGCGCGGTCCGCGGTGCTGCGCAGGACGCAGAACTCGTTGCCCTCCGGGTCGGCGAGCACCGCCCAGCCCGTGCCGTCCGGCTCGCGGAGGTCGGCGATCAGGGTGGCTCCCCGGTGCAGCAGGCGCTCCACCTCCGCGTCACGCGTGGAGTCGGGGTGCAGGCACAGGTGCAGCCGGTTCTTGACCGCCTTCGGCTCCGGCACCTTGTTGAAGTGCAGGATCGGGCCCTCCCGCAGCATCACCCGCGTCTCCTCGTCACCCGGACGGTCCTCCGGGTGAACGGGACAGCCGGTCACCTCGCTCCAGAACCTGGCCAGCTCGTACGGATCCGCGCAGTCGATCGCGACATTCTGCAATACCGACACCATGGTGAGATCCTGCCCCGAAGCAGGGCGCATGTCGCGCGAGACTTCTCTGTCACCACAAGGAGGCGGCCCGGATGGAGATCGGCGAGCTGCTGGGGTGACCCGGGCCCTGGGGGACGCGTCAGGCGCTCCAGGCGGCCGTGCGGTCGAGGCGTTCCCGCCACAGCTTCTCGCCGCCCCCGCCCGGCTCCCACCGCCCGCAGAACTCCAGCAGGTCGCGGCAGCGCGCCACCATCGACGCCTGCCGCTCGGCCCACGACGGCACCGCGCCGCCGTAGGCGTCGAAGAAGTGCGGCAGCAGGGACGCGTGCTCGGGGTGGTGGCTGCGGACGATCCACTCGCACCACGCGAGGTCCTCCACCGGCCGGCCGGGGTGGGCCCACTCCCAGTCGAGGATCGCGGTGGTCTCGAACGTGGCGGGGTCGAACAGCAGGTTCTGGGGCCCGTAGTCGCCGTGCACGATGCCCAGGCGGTGGATGCGGGCCAGGACCCGGCCGCACTCGGCCAGCACCTCGGCGGCGCGGCCCTCGTCCAGCAGGTCCTGGCCGTGGGCGCCGGCCACGAAGCGGGTGGTCAGGCTCGTGGCGGTGATCTGGTGGACGCGCGGGACCGGCAGCCGGCCGCGCAGGCGGCGCAGGTATCTGCTCTCCGTGCTCAGCCTGAAGGCGGCCTCCGGGCCCTGGTAACACTTGACGACCAGAGCGCCGTCGCCGACCGTGCTGTTGGTGTACCCGTGCTCCACAGCCAACGATTCTGGCGCACCGGCCCCCGTTCCGGGCGTCGCGGCGCGCTATCGGGACCGGGCCCGATACACGATGTAAGGGCGGAACAAATAGGTTATCGGGGCCGAAAGGGCGTGCACGAGGCGGCTGAACGGGAAAAGCACGAACAACGCCATCCCGATCACGGTGTGCACCTTGTAAAGGATGCTCGCGTGCCCCATCGCGGCGGCGTCCGGGTTGAGGACGAAGATGCCGCGGAACCAGGGGGCGACCGTCGTCCGGTAGCTCACCTCGCTCGGGACGAACCCCGCCACCGTCGTCACCACGCCCGCGATGATCGCCGCGGCGAGCACCACGTACATGGTCTTGTCGTTCTTGGTCGTGGCCAGGAAGACGGGCCCGTTCGTACGGCGGCGGTAGACCAGCAGGACCAGCGCCACCAGCGTGGCCAGCCCGGCCAGACCGCCCCAGATCAGGGCGTTGGCGTGGTACGCCTCGTTGGACACGCCGATCGCGTCGGTCCAGGAGAGCGGGACGAGCAGGCCGGTGACGTGCCCGATGATCACGAAGATCAGGCCGTAGTGGAACACCGGGCTGGCCACGCGGAGCAGCGGGCTCTCGTAGAGCTGTGACGACCGGGTGGTCCAGCCGAACTTGTCGTACTTGTACCGCCAGATCAGCCCGCCGATGAAGATCGCCAGGGTGACGTACGGCGCGACCACCCACAGCATGCTCTCGCCCCAGCTCACCGGTAGCCCCCCACGGTCTCGGCCGGCGGCCCCCCGGCGGCCAGGCGCTGCGCGGCGGCGCGTTCGGCGGCCGTGAGCGGCGGCAGGGCCGCGCACACCACCCCGATCACCTCCGCGTACGGCGAGCCGAGCCCGGTCAGGGCGGACAGCAGCAGATCGAGCCCGATCCGATGCTCCCGCAGCAGCGCCACGCCGGACGGGTCGAGCGCCGCGAACTCCAGCACGACCGGCAGGTAGTCGGGCAGCTCGTCCTCCATCACCTCCCAGCCGGCCACGCGGTAACGCTGCTTGAGCGCGGCCAGCGACGCGCCGCGGCGGCGGGTGTCGCCGTCGGTGTAGTAGGTCAGGTAGAGGCAGCAGCGCCGGTGCAGGTCGAACGTCTCGACGTAGTGCGCGGCCAGGTCGCCCGCGTCCATGTCCGCGATCCGGGTCAGGAACGCCGCGAAGTGCGGCTCGGCGGCCTGCCTGATCAGCGGGAGGCGGCGGTGGAAACGTTCGTCGGGATAGGCGAGCAGGTGCGCGGCGGCCTGCCAGATCACGGCCTTGTTCATGATTTTCCCTTTTTCGGCGGGAAGAGCCCTGCTGGGATGCCCCTGCCGTCCCAGTTGAGGAGGTTCACCCGGTCGTGGGTGATCTCGTCGCTGGTCTGGCGCTCCTTGAGCCCGTGGAAGGACTCGACGGAGACCGGCAGCGGCTTGCCCGACGCCTCCCCGAAGGGGGCCTGCATGCCGGGGCCGCCGTAGTAGTCGAGGCTGCATCCGGCCTCCTCGACCACGCCGGGCACGTTGCCGTACGCGGTCGGGATGACGTACCGCTCTTCGTACTTGGCCAGGGCCAGCAGGCGGTACATGGCCTTGATGTCGTCCTCGGTCAGGCCGGTGTCCGGCAGGACCGGCTCCTGGCCCAGGTTGACCCCCCGCATGTACGAGCGCATCGCGGCCAGGCGGCGCAGCGCGGCCGTCACCGGTACGGGATCGCCCGCCGTGAACAGCTCGGCCAGGTACTCCACGGGGATGCGCAACGACTCGATGGCGGCGAACATGTTGCCGGCGTCCTCGCCGTCGTGGCCGGTGTTCGCCAGGGCGTCCACGACGGGGGAGAGCGGCGGGACGTACCAGACCATCGGCAGCGTCCGGTACTCCGGGTGCAGGGGGAGCGCGATGCGATATTTCATGATCAGGTCGTAGACGGGGGATCTGCGGGCCGCCTCGATCCAGTCGGCGGGCAGCCCCGCGGTGGCCACGGCCGGGTCGTCGGGGTCGACGAAGACGCCGAGCTGGGCCTCGTACAGATCGCGCTCGTCCGCCACCGAGGCGGCCTCGCTCACCCGGTCGGCGTCGTAGAGCAGCACCCCGAGGTAGCGCAGGCGGCCCACGCACGTCTCCGAGCACACCGTCGGCAGCCCCACCTCCACCCGCGGGTAGCAGAACGTGCACTTCTCGGCCTTGCCGGTCCGGTGGTTGAAGTACACCTTCTTGTACGGGCACCCCGTCACGCACATCCGCCAGCCCCGGCAGCTGTCCTGGTCCACCAGGACGATCCCGTCCTCGGCCCGCTTGTACATCGCCCCCGACGGGCAGGAGGCCACGCACGACGGGTTCAGGCAGTGCTCGCAGATACGCGGCAGGTAGAACATGTACGCCTGCTCGAACTCCAGCTTGACCTGCTCCGACACCTTCCCCAGCACCGGGTCGGGGGACGGGTCGCCGCCCAGGTTGTCGTCCCAGTTCGCGCTCCAGCGGATCTTCATGGGCTCGTTGCTGATCAACGACCTCGGCGGCGCGACCGGGACGTCGTCGGAGAGCGGGGCGCGGGTCAGGTTCTCGTAGTCGTAGGTCCAGGGCTCGTAGTAGTCCTGGATGGAGGGCATGAGCGGGTTGGCGAAGATGTTCGCCAGCTTGCGGAACCGGCCTCCGGCGCGGGGCGTCAGCCGGCCCCTGCGGTCGAGCTTCCAGCCGCCCCGCCAGCGTTCCTGGTCCTCGTACCGGCGGGGGTAGCCCTGGCCTGGGCGGGTCTCGACGTTGTTGAACCAGACGTACTCGACGCCGGGACGGTTGGTCCAGGTCTGTTTGCAGGTGACGGAACAGGTATGACAGCCGATGCACTTGTCCAGGTTCATCACCATGGCGATCTGAGCCATGATCTTCATCAGTAGCGCACCTCCTGCGACCTGCGGCGAATGGTGGTGACCTCGTCCCGCTGGTTGCCCGTGGGGCCGAAGTAGTTGAAGGCGTACGAGAGCTGGGCGTAGCCGCCGATCATGTGCGTGGGCTTGATCAGGACCCTGGTCAGCGCGTTGTGGATGCCGCCGCGGCGGCCGGTCTCCTCCGACTTCGGCACGTCGATCAGGCGGTCCTGGGCGTGGAACATGTAGACCGTGCCCTTCGGCATCCGGTGGGACACGATGGCCCTGGCCACGACGACGCCGTTGCGGTTGACCGCCTCGATCCAGTCGTTGTCGGCGATGCCGAGCCGGGCCGCGTCCTCGGTGGACATCCAGATGGTCGGGCCGCCGCGCGACAGCGACAACATGAGCAGGTTGTCCTGGTATTCGGAGTGGATCGACCATTTGGAGTGCGGGGTCAGGTAGCGCAGGGTGGCGCTCTCGCCGAAGAGCTCGGCCATGTCCAGCGGCGGGCGGTAGATCGGCAGGGCCTCGCCGTACTCGTGCATCCAGTCGTGGTCGAGGAAGAAGTGCATGCGGCCGGTGAGCGTGTGCCAGGGCTTGCCGTTCTCGACGTTGATCGTGAACGGCGAGTAGCGGCGGTCGTGCGCCTCCTTGCCGGACCACTCCGGGCTGGCCGCGACGTGCGTGGGCCGGGCCTGGGTGTCGGCGAAGACGATGCGGTGGCCCTCGTCCACGAGGTCGTCGAAGTCGCCGCCGGTGCGCCGGGCGAGCTGGCGGAAGCCCTGGGCGGCCAGCCTGCCGTTACTCACGCCCGACAGCGCGAGGATCGTCTCGCACGCCTTGGCGTCGGTGTCGAGCTCCGGCCGGCCCTTGGCCACGCCCCGCGGCACCAGGCCGCAGCGCTGGCCGAGCCAGGCGACCTCCTCGTCCGGCATGAAGGTCACGCCCTTGACCTGGAGGCCCAGCTTCTCGGTGAGCGGGCCGAGCGCGGCCAGCTTCTCCGCGACCGCGCCGTAGTCGCGCTCGACCACCTTCAGCGTCGGCTCCGGCGAGCCGGACGCGCGCCCGCCGGGCTGCCCGGTCTCGCCCGGCGTGTCGTGCTGGTACGGGACCACCACGACGTCCTTGCGCACCCCCAGCCGCTCCTTGGCCAGCGCGCTGAAGGCCCTGGCGATGGTGTGGAAGGCCGCGAAGTCCGTCCTGGTCTCCCAGGGGGGCGAGATGGCCGGGTTGAAGGCGTGCACGAACGGGTGCATGTCCGTGGAGGACAGGTCGTACTTCTCGTACCAGGTGGCGGCGGGCAGCACGATGTCGGAGTAGACCGTCGAGGAGGTCATCCGGAAGTCGAGCGTGAGCAGCAGGTCCAGCTTGCCCCTCGGCGCCTGCTCGTCGGGGTGCTCCAGATTGGACGTGGCGCCCAGCAGGTGGTGCAGGAAGTACTCGTTGCCCTTGGCCGACGAGCCGATCAGGTTCGACCGCCACAGGGTCAGCACGCGCGGCCAGTTGGCCGGGTCGTCGGGGTCCTCGGCGGCGTGCCGGAGCCTGCCCTGCCGCAGCTCCTCCAGCGTGTACGCCACGGGGTCCTCGTGCTCGCCCAGCTCCAGCGGGTTGCGGTCGAAAGCGGGCGACATGGGCATCCAGCCGTTGCGCACGGCCTCGGCCACCAGGTCGGCCGTGTGCCTGCCGCGGAACGCGCCGGGCCCGAGCGGCGAGGTCAGCGCGCCCGCGTCGAACCGGTCGTAACGCCACTGGTCGGTGTGCAGGTACCAGTACGGCGTGCCGGGCGCCTGCCGGGGCGGGCGCGACCAGTCGAGCGCGCCGGCCAGCACGGCCCAGCCGCTCTGCGGGCGGCACTTCTCCTGGCCGACGTAGTGGGCCCAGCCGCCGCCGTTGCGCCCCTGGCAGCCGGTCAGCAGCAGCAGCGACAGGAACGCCCGGTAGATGGTGTCGCCGTGGAACCACTGGGTGGCGCCCGCGCCCATGATGATCATGCAGCGGCCGCGCGTGGTCTCGGCCGTCCCGGCGAACTCGCGGGTGATCTTGACCACCCGCTCGGCCGGGACGCCGGTGACCGGCTCCTGCCAGCCGGGCGTGCACGGCTGGGCCGCGTCGTCGTACCCGCCGGGCCAGAGGCCGGGCAGGCCGGGCCTGGGGACGCCGTACTGGGCCAGGAGCAGGTCGAACACCGTCGTCACCAGCCGGCCGGCGACCCGGGCGACCGGCACGCCCCTGCGCAGGGCGCCCTCGCCGTCGAAGCGCGGCAGCAGGAGCTGGGCCGACTCGCCGCCGTACAGGGTGAGCTTCGGGTCGGTGTCCAGGTCGAGGTTCCAGCGGCCCTCGCCGGAGTCGGTCCAGCGGAAGCCGACCGAGCCGTTCGGGACCACCGGCTCGCCGGACCCGGCCATGAGCACGGTCTTCCACTCGGCCGCCTCCTCCGCCGAGCCCAGGTCCTTGGCCGTGAGGAACTTGTCCGGCATGTACGCGTCCTCGTGCTCGCGCAGGGTGACGAGGAAGGGCAGGTCGGTGAAGCGCTTGACGTAGTCGGTGAAGTAGGGCACCTGGCGGTCGACGAAGAACTCCTTCAGCAGCACGTGCCCCATGGCCATGGCCAGGGCGCCGTCCGTGCCGGGACGCACGCTCAGGAACTCGTCGGCGAACTTGGCCGCGTCGCTGTAGTCGGGGGAGACCACCACGACCTTCTGGCCCCGGTAGCGTGCCTCGGCCATCCAGTGGGCGTCCGGCGTGCGGGTGACCGGGACGTTGGAGCCCCACATCATCAGGTACGCGGCGTCCCACCAGTCGGCCGACTCCGGGACGTCGGTCTGGTCGCCGAACACCTGCGGCGAGGCCACGGGCAGGTCGGCGTACCAGTCGTAGAAGGAGAGCATCGTGCCGCCGATCAGCGACACGAACCGGGACCCGACGGCGTGCGAGACCATCGACATCGCCGGGATGGGGGAGAACCCCGCCACCCGGTCCGGCCCGTACGCCTGGATGGTGTGCACGTGCGCCGCCGCGACCATCTCGGCGGCCAGGTCCCAGGTCACCCGGACGAGCCCGCCCCGGCCGCGCGCGCCCTGGTAGCTCGCCCGCTTCCCCGGATCGGTGGTGATCTCGGCCCAGGCGGCCACCGGGTCGCCCAGCCGCTCCCTCGCCTCCAGGTAGAGCTGGACCAGCACGCCCCGCGCGTACGGGTAGCGGATCCGGGTCGGCGAGTAGGTGTACCAGGAGAAGGCCGCCCCGCGCGGGCAGCCGCGCGGCTCGTACTCCGGCCGGTCGGGCCCCACGCCGGGGTAGTCGGTCTCCTGCGTCTCCCAGGTGATGATGCCGTCCTTGACGAACACCTTCCACGAGCACGAACCCGTGCAGTTCACGCCGTGCGTCGAGCGGACCACCTTGTCGTGGCTCCAGCGGTCGCGGTAGAAGGTGTCGCCTTCCGTGCCGCCTTTCAGGTAGAGGGTCCGCAGGTCGCCGCTGGTAGCCGATCTGCGGAGGAACCGGCCGGTCTTCAGCAGGAGATCCTCGGCGCTCATACCCCCACTTCATCACAGAAGGTGACCCTCTGTTACACAGGGTGTATGTCTGTGCTCCGTAAAGGTCAGGTGCGGAACCTGGTGCTGGCCACGGCGGCCTTCGCCGTGACGTTCTGGGCCTGGAACCTCATCGGTCCCCTGTCCGGCAGCTACAGCAGGCAACTGCGCCTGTCCCCGACACAGACCTCGCTGCTGGTCGCGATCCCGGTGCTGGTCGGCTCGCTCGGCCGCATCCCCGTGGGCGTGCTGGCCGACCGGCTCGGCGGGCGGCGCATGTTCGCGGTCGTCTGCTTCGTGTCGATCGTGCCCGTCCTGTTCGTGGGCCTGTCCAGTTCGTACGGGTGGCTGCTGTTCTGGGGGTTCCTCCTGGGCATCCCCGGCACGTCGTTCGCCATCGGCATCCCGTTCGTCAACGCCTGGTACGAACCCGCACGCAGAGGGTTCGCCACCGGCGTGTTCGGCGCCGGCATGGGCGGGACCGCGCTGTCGGCGTTCTTCACCCCGCGCCTGGTGGAGGGCTTCGGCCGGTTCCCGGCGCACCTGCTCATGGCCGCGGTGCTCGCCCTGATGGGCGTCATCATGATCGGCGGCAGCCGCGACTCGCCCGCGTGGTCGCCCGCCACCGCCCCGGCCCTGCCCCGGATGCGCGAGGCCACGAAGATCAGGGCCACCTGGCAGTGCGCCTTCCTGTACGCCGTCACCTTCGGCGGCTTCGTGGCGTTCTCGACCTACCTGCCGACCCTGCTCCAGAACGTCTACCACTTCGCCCAGACCGGCGCCGGGCTGCGGACGGCCGGGTTCTCGATCGCCGCCGTCGCCGCCCGGCCCCTCGGCGGCACGCTGTCCGACCGGATCGGGCCGGTCAAGGTGCTGCTCATCTCGCTGGCCGGGACCGTCGTGATGGCGGTCGCGCTGTCGTTCAGGCCGCCCGCCGAGGTGCCCGCCGGGGCGTGCTTCGTGCTCATCGCCTTCTTCCTCGGGCTCGGCACGGGCGGCGTCTTCGCCCTCGTGGCCAAGCTCGTCGAGGCGTCGAAGGTGGGGACGGTGACGGGGCTCGTGGGCGCGGCCGGCGGGCTCGGCGGGTACTTCCCGCCGCTGGTGATGGGGGCCGTCTACGGCGCGTCCGGGTCGTACACGGTCGGGTACCTGCTGCTCGCGCTGACCGCCCTGGTCACGTTGCTCTACACCGTGCGCACCTTCAGGCACGTGCCCGATCGTTAGCCCGGCGCAGGCACGTGCCCGGTCATCGGCCCGGCGCAAGGACGTGTCCGATCGTCGGCCTGGCGAAAAACCGTTTGCCGGGCCGGGCGATGGCTTGTCAACCTTGTCAGGCTATGCGCTCCCTTCCTGAGGCCGATCCCGGCCTGCCCGACATCCGCAGCCCGCTCCGCTACCTGTGGTGGAACGCGCGTCGCCAGGCGCGCTCCCTGCTGGCGGGCATCGGCTTCGCCACGCTGTGGTGGCTGGTGCAGGCGCTCGTGCCCGCGGTGCTCGGCAAGGGCATCGACGCGGTCACGGCCAAGGACACGGGGGCGCTGCTGACCTGGGTGTCGATCCTGCTCGCGCTGGGGCTGCTGCAGTCCTTCACCGGGATCATGCGGCACCGGATGGCGGTGTTCAACTGGTTGTCGGCGGCCTACCGCACCGTCCAGGTGACCGCGCGGCAGGCCGCCAGGCTCGGGGCGACGCTGCCCAAGAAGGTCTCGACCGGCGAGGTCGTCAGCGTCGGCAACTCCGACATCGCCCACATCGGCAGCTCCATGGACATCCTGCTGCGCGGTACCGGCTCCGTCGTGGCCATCGTCGCGGTCACCGTGATCCTGCTGACGACCTCGGTCCCGCTCGGGCTGCTGGTGCTGTTCGGCGTGCCGCTCATGGCGGTCGCCGTCTCGCCGCTGCTCAAGCCCCTGCACCGGCGGCAGAAGCAGCAGCGCGAGCTGACCGGCGACCTGTCCACCCGGGCCGCCGACATCGTGGCCGGCCTGCGGGTGCTCCGCGGCATCGGCGGCGAGCAGGTGTTCGCCGGCCGCTACGGCGAGGAGTCCCAGCGCGTGCGCCACGCCGGGGTGGGCGTGGCCCGGGTCGAGTCGCTGCTCGAAGGCGCCCAGATCCTGCTGCCCGGCCTGCTCATCGCGGTCGTCACCGGCATCGGCGCCACGTTCGCGGTCGGCGGCGAGATCAGCACCGGCGACCTGGTCGCGCTCTACGGCTACGCCGCGTTCCTGATCGGCCCGCTGCGCACCTTGACCGAGGCCGCTGACAAGCTCACCAAGGGCCACGTCGCGGCCCGCCGCGTCATCCGCATCCTGGCGATCGAGCCCGAGGTCGCCGGCGGCACCGAGACCAGCGGCGGTGGCGTGCTGCGCGACTCCTACAGCGGCGTCACCCTCCAGCCGGGCATGCTCACCGCCGTCGCGGCCGACGCCCCCGACGAGGCCGCCGCCATCGCCGACCGGCTCGGCCGGTACACGCCCGGCGACGTCACCTTCGGCGCCGTCGAGCTGGCCACGCTGCCCATGGCCGAGATCCGCTCGCGCATCCTGGTCGCCGGCAACGACGCCCGCCTGTTCACCGGCAGGCTCAGGGACGAGCTCGACGTCCGCGACGCCGCCTCCGACGAGGACGTGCGCCAGGCCCTGTACGCCGCCTGCGCCGAGGACATCGTCGAGGCGCTGCCCGATGGCCTCGACGCCCTGGTGTCCGAGGCCGGGCGCGAGTTCTCCGGCGGCCAGCAGCAGCGGCTGCGCCTGGCGCGCGCCCTGGTCGCCGATCCCGAGGTGCTCATCCTGGTCGAGCCCACCAGCGCCGTCGACGCCCACAGCGAGGCCCGCATCGCCGAGCGGCTGGCCAAGGCGCGCGCGGGCCGCACCACCATGATCTGCACGACCAGCCCGCTGGTGCTCGACCGCGCCGACCACGTGATCTACGTGGCCGACGGCCGGGTGCTGGCCGAGGGGACGCACCGGCACCTGCTGGACGCCTCTCCCGAATACGCCGCGACCGTGACCCGAGGGGAGGGCTGACCCATGGCCCGCGAGATCCTGCCGGTCGCCGACCGGAAACAGGTACGCGCCTACGCGCGCAGGCTGACGCTGAAGTACCCGCGGCAGCTCACCGTCGCGCTGGCCCTGCACGGCCTGGCCGCCGTCGCCGGGCTCGTCGTGCCGTGGCAGCTCGGCAGCCTGGTCCAGACCGTCCAGGACGGCGGCGAGGTCAACGGGCTGCTCGTGGCCGTCGTCATCGGCGCGTTCCTCTTCCTCCAGGGCCTGCTGGTCCGCTTCGCCGTGCTGGCCTCGGCCAGGCTGGGCGAGAAGGTGCTGGCCGAGCTGCGCGAGGAGTTCGTCGACCGGGTGCTCGGCCTGCCGCTGTCCACGGTCGAACGGGCCGGCGCGGGCGACCTGATCACCCGTACGTCCCGCGACGTCGACTCCCTGTCCAGGACCGTCCGGCACGCCGTGCCCGAGACGCTCATCGCGCTGGTCACCTTCGTGATCACCATGGGCGCGCTCGTGCTGGTCAGCCCGCAGCTCATGCTGCCGATGCTCGTCGCGGGCCCGCTGATCTGGTTCGCGACCCGCTGGTACCTGAAGCGGGCGCGCGACGGCTACCTGCGCGAGAACGCCGCGTACGCCGACATGACCGAAGGGCTGGCCGAGACCGTCGAGGGCGCCAGGGCCGTGGAGGCGCTGCGCCTGGAGGAACGCCGGCGCCGGCGCACCGACGGCGACATCGGCCGCTCCTACGCCGCCGAGCGGTACACCCTCGGCCTGCGGACGATCTGGTTCCCCGCCGTCGAGCTGGGCTACGTGATCCCGGTGGTCTCGACGCTCCTGGTCGGCGGCCTGTTCTACACCAACGGCTGGGTGACGGTCCAGCAGGTCACCGCCGCCGTCGTCTACGCCCAGCAGCTCATCGACCCGCTCGACCGGTTCCTCATGTGGATCGACGAGCTCCAGGTGGGCGGCGCGGCCATGGCCCGGCTGCTCGGCGTGGCCAACGTGCCCGACGACCGCGAGCCCTCCGCCGCCCGCCCGGCCGGCGAGCTGCTGAAGGCCGACGACGTCCGGTACGCCTACCGCGAGGGCCGCGACGTGCTGCACGGCGTGTCGCTGACCGTCGAACAGGGCGAGCGGCTGGCCATGGTCGGCCCGTCCGGGGCGGGGAAGTCCACGCTCGGACGGCTGCTGGCCGGCATCCACGGGCCGCGTACCGGCGAGGTCAGCGTGGGCGGCGTGCCGCTGGTCGACCTGCCGCTCGACGACCTGCGCGGGCACGTCGCGCTGGTCACCCAGGAGCACCACGTCTTCAAGGGCACCCTGCGCGACAACCTGCTGATCGCCCGCCCCGGCGCGGACGACGCGGCGGTGCGCGCTGCGCTGGCCGCGGTCGACGCGCTCGACTGGGTGGACGGCCTGCCCGACGGGCTGGAGACCGAGGTCGGGTCAGGTGGCACGGCCGTGCCACCCGCGCAGGCCCAGCAGCTCGCCCTGGCGCGGCTGGTCCTGGCCGACCCGCACACGCTGGTGCTCGACGAGGCCACCTCGCTGATCGACCCGCGGGCGGCGCGCAATCTGGAACGTTCGCTGGCGGCCGTCCTGGAGGGCCGTACGGTGATCGCCATCGCCCACCGGTTGTACACCGCCCACGACGCCGACCGGGTGGCCGTCGTGGAGGACGGCCGGATCATCGAGCTGGGCCCGCACGACGAGCTGGTCGCCGAGGGCGGCTCGTACGCGGCCCTGTGGGCGAGCTGGCACGGCGCCCCCGCGGCCCCACAGGCGACGCCCGGGGGGTTGCGATGATCGTCCGGCGCTGTCAGCATCGTCGGAGTGAGCACCTGGCAGCGCGCCTGGGAAGGCGCGCTCGGACTCCTCGCCCTGCTGGGCGTGGCGCTGGTCCTGATCACCACGCGCGGTGACCACCTTCTCGACATCCTCTCCCAGACCGGGCAGCTCGGGCTGATCGTCATGGGGTTCGGCCTGTCGCTGCGCACCGGCACGCCCAACCTCGCCGTGGGCGCGGTCGCCGCCGCGAGCGCCGCCTTCGTGGCGTTCACGGCGACCGCCGGGGTGCCGCTGCCGCTGGCGATGTTGCTCGCGCTCGTGCTCGCCGGGCTCGCGGGGGTCGCCATGAGCGTGTTCACGATGGCGCTGTCGGCCCCGGCCTGGGCCGTCACGCTCGGGGCCGCCGTCGTGTGCGAGGCCCTGGTCGTCGCGCTGCTCGGCGACGGGACGATCCCCCTGGAGACCGCCGCGCTCTATCCCGGCCCGCTCGGGTTCGCCGTGTTCGCGGTCGTCTCGATCGCCGGCGGCCTGCTGTGGACCCGGCAGGAGGTGCGCAAGGACCTGGGCGCCGGCTGGCCCGGCGCGGTGCTCGGGCTCGCCGGGTCGAGCATGCTCGCCGCCGCGGGCGGCATCGCGCTGCTCCTGCGCCTCGGCGCGGCGACCCCGGGCAGCCAGGGGCTCTACAGCACCGTGTTCGCGCTCGCCGCCGTCCTCCTCGGAGGCACCAGCCCGTACGGCGAGCGCGCCGGCGTCGCGGGCACCGTGCTCGGCGTGCTCATCCTGGCCGTCGCGCAGGGCCTGCTCGCCTACCTCGGCGCCCCCGTGTGGGTGTTCATGCTGGTCATGGGGATGGTCGTGCTGGCCGGCCTGGGGGCGTCGAGGCTGCTCGACGCCCTGCGGACCGCCTAGCCCAGCGCCTTCTTCAGGAAGTCGACCTGGAGCAGGAGCAGGTTCTCGGCGACGACCTCCTGCGGCGTCATGTGCGTCACGCCCGAGAGCGGCAGCACGCTGTGCTGACGGCCGGCCGCCAGCAGGGCCGAGGACAGGCGCAGCGTGTGGGCGGCCACCACGTTGTCGTCGGCCAGGCCGTGGACCAGCAGCAGGGGGCGTTCGAGCTTGGGCGCGTCGGCGAACAGCGAGGAGTTGTCGTAGACCTCGGGCTGCTCGTCCGGGTGGCCCAGGTAGCGCTCGGTGTAGCAGGTGTCGTAGAGCCGCCAGTCGGTCACCGGCGCGCCGGCCACCGCCGCGTGGAAGACGTCCGGACGACGCAGCACGGCGAGCGCGGCCAGGAAGCCGCCGAACGACCAGCCGCGGATGGCCACCCTCGACAGGTCGAGGTCGTCGGGGTACTGCTCGGCCACGCCCTGAAGAGCGTCGATCTGGTCGTCAAGTGCCGGGGTCGCCAGGTCGCCCAGCACCGCCCGCTCGAACGCGGGACCGCGGCCCGGCGTGCCGCGTCCGTCGGCCACGATCACGGCGAAGCCCTGCTCGGCGAACCACTGGCTCTCCAGGAACGCGCCGCGCCGGTTGAGCACCCGCTGGGCGTGCGGGCCGCCGTACGGGTCCATCAGGACCGGCAGCCTGCCCGAGCCCTGCTCGTACCAGGACGGCAGCACCACGGCCGTGGCCAGCTCCCGGCGGCCCGAACGCCCCAGCGACACCCGCAGGTCGAGGCCGGGACGCTCGGCGTACGACGGGATCGGGACCGCCATGCCGTCGCGCCGCACCACCGTGGTCGAGACGCCCTCGGCGTCGAGGCTCTGCTCCGACAACACGCCGACGCCGCCGGACATCCGCCCCGAGAACACCCCGGACCGGGTCGAGACCGGCAGCAGCGAGTGGCCGTCCCAGGTCCACAGGTGGACGTCGGTCGGGTCGCCGCCGCTCGCGCTGAACAGCACGCTGTCGTGGTCGACGTCGAGCACCGACCGGACCTGGAGGGTGGGCGGCGTGACCGCGCGGTCGCCGACGAACAGCCGGTGCCCGCCCTCGGACGTGGCCACCCAGACCAGCGAGCCGTCGTCGAGGTGGGCGGGCACGCCGGTCACGATGTCGACCCAGGCCGGGTCGGTGTCCTCGCGGACCAGCGTGGACAGGCCGGTCGCCGGGTCGACGGAGAACAGCCGCAGCGTCTTCTGGTCGCGCGTCATCGTCACGATCGACAGCGCGTGGTCGTCCCAGGCGGCCGTCGTCAGATACTCCTCCTCGTACGGCACCGCCACCCGCGACCCGTCGAGCCCGAGCACGAACAGCTCGGTGCGGGCGTTGGGCGTGCCGGCCGCCGGGTAACGCTGGGCGGTGGCCGGGCGGGAGGGGTTGGCCGGGTCGGCGATGTACCAGGTGTCGACCGGCTCCTCGTCGGCCCGCTCGACCAGCAGCGCGTCGCCCGACGGCGACCACCAGTAGCCGCGCATCCGGTCCATCTCCTCGGCGGCGATGAACTCGGCCAGGCCGTAGGTGACGGTCGGCGACTCCGGCGTGGCGAGCACCTCGCCGCGCCCCGAGGCGAGGTCCTGGACGTACAGCGCGCCGCCGGTGACGTAGGCGACCTGCCGCCCGTCGGGGGACAGCCGGGGGTCGATGACCGCGCCCGGCGTCTCCAGCCTGCGGGTCTCGCCGCTCGCCAGCTCGACGACGTAGAGCCCGCCGGACAGGGCGAAGGCCGCCCTGGTCAGCGCCGCGTCCGCGCCGTAGGCCACCACGCCGCCCGCGGCCTCACGGCTGCGCTCGCGCCGCGCGCGCTCCTCCGGCGGCAGGTCCTCGTCGTCGGCGTGGAGGGTACGGGGATCGACCACCAGGCGTTCGACGTGGGTTTCGGTGTCGAGCTCCCACAGGCAGGTGACCGGGTCGGTGCCGGATCGCGTGCGCAGGAAGACCACTCGTCCGCCGTCGGGGGAGATCGTGAACCCCCTGGGCACTCCCAGGGTGAACCTGCGGGTCCTTGCCGACAGTCGCGGGAAGCTCTCACTCATGGGCTCAATCCTGCCAGTATCCAGCCATTGTTACGCTCATGACTATGACTGATCGCCGCCTCCTGCTCGTGCACGCCCATCCGGATGACGAGTCGATCGGCACCGGCGCGACCATGGCCAAATACGTCGCGGAAGGCGCCCACGTCACCCTGGTGACCTGCACCCTCGGGGAGGAGGGGGAGGTCATCCCCGCCGACCTCGCCCACCTGGCGGCCGACCGTGACGACCTGCTCGGGCCGTACCGGATCGGCGAGCTGGCGGCCGCCTGCCAGGCGCTCGGCGTCGAGGACCACCGCTTCCTCGGCACGCCGGGCCGCTGGCGCGACTCCGGCATGATGGGCGTCGCCTCCAACGACCGGCCGAACGCCTTCTGGCAGGCCGACCTCGACGAGGCGGCCGGCGAGCTGGTCAAGGTCATCCGCGAGGTGCGCCCGCAGGTGCTGGTGACGTACGACGCCAACGGCTTCTACGGCCATCCCGACCACATCCAGGCCCACCGGGTGGCCCGCCGCGCCTTCGAGCTGGCCGCCAAGCCCGACTACGTCCCCGGCGGCCGTCCCGCCCCGCGCCAGGACGAGCCGTGGCAGATCGCGAAGTTCTACCACACGGCCGTGCCCAGGTCCGTCATGCGGCGCACGGCCGAGGCGATGCGCGACTCCGGCAGCGGCTTCCTCGTCGAGGACGTGGACGACGTCCCCTTCGGCAGCCCCGACGAGGACATCACCACCGAGATCGACGCCCGCCCCTGGGTCGGCAACAAGCGGGAGGCCATGCGCGCCCACGCCACCCAGATCACCGTGGCCGGTCCCTGGTACGCCCTGTCCAACAACATCGGGCAGGAGGTGCTCGGCGTGGAGCACTTCGTCCTGTCCATGGGCGTGCCCGGACAGCCGGTGCCCGGGCCGCCCGTCGACGCCGGAGGGCTCGGCGAGCCGCACAACCGCGAGAACGATCTCTTCGCGGGCATCCACTAACCTCGTTGCCCATGGAGCATCGCAGCCAGACGGAGTCGGCGCTGGGCGGGGCGGCGTACGGCATGCTGTTCGTGCTGGGTGTCGTGCTCGGGGTCGTGGGCGGGTTCACGCACGCGCAGGACCAGCAGGGCGCGGTGCCGTGGGCGGCGATCGGCTGGGTGCTGGCGCTGTTCCTGGTCCCGCTGGGAGCGGGCAGGCTCATGCGGACGAAGCTCGCGGCGTTCGCGACCGGGCTCGGCTGGCTGCTGGTCACGATGCCGTTCACGCTCCAGCTCAGCGCAGGGGATCTGGTGATCTCTCAGGGCGCTGCGGGGTATGTCTACCTGTATGGCGGATTGCTGGCTCTTGTGGTGGCGTTCATGTTCTCGCCCTCATCGGGTGGGGGATCGTGGTTGTTGAGGGGATACCCACCTCCAAAGAATCCGACGTAGAGGCATAAAGTAACGTCGTGCATTCCATAGAGCGGCATGTGGACCCGGGAAACTACCGTAAGGTCGTCGGCCGCTTCGCCACGGGAGTCGCGATCGTCACGACCCGGCTCGACGGCGTGGACCACGCGATGACCGTCAACTCCTTCACCTCCGTGTCCCTCGACCCCCTGCTCGTGCTGTTCTGCGCCGAGAAGGTGGCCCGCTTCCACGACGCCGTGATCGAGGCCGGGGTGTGGGGGGTGTCGGTGCTCCACGCCTCGATGGAGGACGCATCCCGCTTCTTCGCCCATCGCGGCCGTCCGCTGAACGGGCAACTGTCCCGGTGGGAGCACCATCGCGGGGACTCGGGGGTGGCCCTCTTCACGGGCGCCCTGGCCACGGTGGAGGTCGCCACGACGGCGGTGTACGACGGCGGGGACCACTCGATCGTGCTCGGCCGGGTGACGGCGCTCGGCACCCCGGCGGACGGGTCGCCGCTGCTTTACCACGACGGCCAGTACAAGAACCTCTGACAGTGCGGTCACGCCTCCGTCGCGAGGGCGGCGGCCGTGCCGGGTCGGGGGCATGTGCGCCAGCAGGGGCGCGGCCGGCTGGTCACGGGCGGGACCGGGCATGGGACCGGGCCAGGCGTTGGCGCCTGGCCCGGGGTGAAGCGTGGTGCTGGTCGGTTACTGGGTGGGGGTGGCGGCGGTCTCCGGCGGTGTGGCGGTGTCGGTGGGCGAGCCGGTGTCCGTCGAGGTCGCGGTCGGGGTCTCGGAGGGGAGATCCGTCGGCGGCGCGCACGCCGGGATGTCCGTCGGCACGTCCGTGGGGACGTCGGTCGGTACGTCGGTCGGGCCGTTCGTGGGGTTGTCGGTCGGGACGTCCGGCGTAGGGGTCGGCGTCGGGGTCGGGGTGTCGGACGCCGGTGGGGCGGCCTGGTCCTGGGCCTCCGGAGGCTCTGGAGAGTCCGAGACCGAGGTCGACGGCGTGGCGGTCGGCGGTTCGGGGGGCGGGAGGGTGTCCGTCGGCGGAGCGGGCTGACAGGTGAACGTCACCGTCTCCGTCGGCCCCGGCACGGTCACCGTCGGGCCGGGCACGGTCACGGTGGGACCGGGCTGGGTGACCGTGGCGGTCACCGTCGCCTGCTCGGTCACCGTGGACGTCACGGTCGCCGTCGCGCCCGGCGCTGCCGTGGCGGTCGGCGAGACCGTCACGGTGCGGGTCGGCCAGGGCAGCGGCTTGACCTGGACGGCCGGCTTGCCCCTCGCCTTGTACGTGCCCTTGCCCAACTTCTTCGTGGTCTGCCCGGCCCCGGTGGTGACGGGGACCTGGGCGGTGGCGCTCTTGCAGGACTTGCTCCTGCACACCTTCTGCTTCACGGTGAAGCGGGCGGCTCCGTCGTACTTGACGGACACATTCAAGTACGAGACGCCCTTCTTCTTGACCACCTTCGTCGTGGCGGTGTAATCCCCGACCGTGGGTGTCGCCGTGGGCGTTGCCGTCGGGGTCGCGGCGACGGGTAACGCCACCTGCGCGCCGGAGGGAGAATCGGTGGAACGTAGGGGATCGGTGGCTGATGTCTGGGTGATCGCGACTCCGCCGGCTCCTGCCAGTGCAACGGTGCCGAGCAGCGCGCCCAGGATGGAAAATCTCATAATCCTGCTCTTGTGGGAGATTTCAGGACGCAGATCATTATTCCGACTTGTCAAGATTGGTCAAGACTGAGACGCATGAACAGGCGCTATCGGTTCCGGCGGGCGGTGAACTATCTGAACCTCGCCACCCCGCTCGGCCTGCTGATCTCGATCATCGGCGGCGCGGCCCGCCAACCCGGCCCGGACGGGCTCATCCTCGCCTTCGGCTACCGTTACCGCTTCCCCGTCGCGGGCGCGTTCACGGTGGGGAACGTCGTCCTGACCAGGCATGACTGGCTGGACGACCGGCTCATCCGGCACGAAGGACGGCACGCCACCCAGTGGGCCTGCTGCGTCGGGCTGCCCATGCTCCCGCTCTACACGCTGGCCATGCTGGTGTCGGTCGTCGTGTGCGGGCATCAGGCGTCGTACAACGTGTTCGAGCGGCTGGCCGACCTCGACGACGGTGGATATCCGCGTGCCCCCGTGTGGTGGCGGAGGGGGCGACGGCATAACGGCTGACCCATTACCTCGTCCTCAAAGTTTCTCCTGCGTGAGGCCGGGTCTGAGCCGGCCCAGGCCGATCGCCACGATGGCGAGACCCGAGACCGCGCCGGCGGACAGCACCGACGCCGTGGACGGCCCCACGACCGCGACCCCGGCCACGGCCAGGCCGGAGACCAGCGCGGCCACCGCGACGTACGCCAAGGTGGCCAGGCGTACGGCTCTCAGGCGCGCGCCCTCGGACGGGAGCGTGCGGGACAGCAGCCAGGACAGGGCCGGCAGGAGGAGCACCCCGTGCATGAGCACGGCGTGGGCCGGTTTGAGCGCGGTGGCCACCGTGTAGGCGAGCTGCTGGTTGCCCGTCACCACCTCGACCACGCCACGGGCGATCATGACCCCGCCGAACACCATGGACGCCAGCAGCGTGGCGAAGCCGGCCCGCACGGCCAGACGGGTGCTCGGGGCGGCCTCCGGGGCCGGGCGGAAGGCGGCGATCGTCATGGTGATCGCGATGATGATGAGCATGACGCCGAACGCGGCCAGCGTGCGGGCGACGGCCGTGTCGAGCGGGGTCTCCATGTTGAAGTGGGACGGCACGCCGCGCCACGCCTGAAGGGTGATCAGGGCCACCTCGAACGTGGAGGCCACCGCGAACGCCCCGAGGACGAGGGGGCGGGCGCGCAGCCGTAACCACTGGGACACCCAGGTCAGGGTCAGCACGCTCAACCCGAACGACACCCCGAACGTGAACGGCTTGCGAAACGACACGGCCCCCTCCCACGGACCGCCCGCCATGACGAGCACGCCCAGATGCGCCAGGCCCACGAGCAGGAGGAAGACCCCGACGGAGTACCAGAGGCGGTCGGCGGAGCGGAGGCGATTCATGCGGCCATGCTGGCAGCGGCAGGGGCTCCGGCGCGTCGGACCACGGTCTGGATCGCGACTACAACCACGGTCGTACGCCGCCGCGACGCCGCACGCGGTGAGGGGGGCGGGTCAGGGGGTGAGGGTGAGGGTGTGGACGGCCGCGTTCTTGACGGACCCCGGGTTGGAGTACATCGGGAGGAGGTCGCCGCGGGCCCAGGGTTCGGCCTGGTCCCAGTAGTTGTCGTGGAAGGCGTGTCCCGAGGCGCCCGTCAGGTTGATCCAGCGGGACTTGTCCAGGTCCGACAGGTCCACGACCATGCGCATCGACGGCACCGCGGTGACCCCGTACCCCTTCTGCACGTTCCACCCGGTCGCGTTCACCGCGTCCTTGTTGCCCGGCACGGCGAACGGGCCGCGGTTGAACAGCGCCTCCACCGGCGCGAGGCCCGAGGTGCCGAGGGTGCCGTTGACCAGTTCGAGCTGGTGCAGGTCGCCCCACTTCCAGGACTTGACGTCCGTGCCGAACAGCTCGGACAGCTCCTGGTACGCCGAGGCCATCGCCTGCCGCAGCATGTCGTCGCGGGTCTCGGTGAGGTTCTTGGTGGTCACGTCGTCCCAGAAGGGGTCCTCGGGGGTGGTGAGCAGGTTGGCGACCACGTCGTACCAGCGGTCGCCGCCGCCGGGCCACACCTGCTCGGGGAGGTCGTCGTCGAAGGTGAGCATGAGCAGGTGCCGCCACACCGCGTTGTAGTAGGCGGCGGGCGCGGAGTCGAGCCCCTGGGAGTGGTCCCAGTTCCGCAGCAGCTCGCGGGCCTGGCGGGCGGCCCCGGCCAGGTCCACCCGCAGCAGCGCGGGCACCAGCGTCCCGGCGAACTCGTTGGAGGTGTCCTGCTGGATGTCCGACATCGTCCCGGCGTCGATCCTGCCCTTCGCGATCGCGTTCTCGACGAGCTCGCGGATGCGCTGGGAGCGGTAGCCGTAGGACCAGTCCTTGGTCAGCAGCGGCTTGTAGCGGCGGGGGTCGATGACGGCGTTGTTGGCCGTGACGATGAACCCGTCGGCCGGGTCCTCCACCGTGGGGAGCTGGTCGTAGGGGATGGGCGCGGCCTTCCAGTCGTACTCGCCCGTCCAGCCCGGCACCGGCCAGGTGCCGTCGCCCTTCTCCCGTACGGGGATGCGCCCGGGCGCCTGGTAGCCGATCTTGCCGCTGGTGTCGGCGTAGATCAGGTTCTGGGACGGCACCTCGAACAGCGCCGCCGCCGACCGGAACTCGGGCCAGTCGCCCGCCTTGTTGAGCGCGAAGATCGCGTCCACGGTCCTGCCGGGGGTGAGGGCGGTCCATCGGAGCGCCACGGCGTTCGCCTCGCCGCTGGGCCGGGCGTCCTCCATCACCTCGTTGATCAGCGGACCGTGCCGGGTGCTCTTCACGGTGATCGTGACGGGATCGCCGCCCGCGACCTTGATCTGCTCCTGCCTGGTCTCCAGCTTGACCTGCTCGCCCTTGTACAGGTATGTGTCGCCGTCCACCTTCTCCAGGAAGAGGTCGGCCACGTCGGGACCGAGGTTGGTGAACCCCCACGCGATCTTGTCGTTGTGCCCGATGACCACGCCGGGCACGCCGGAGAAGGTGAACCCGGTGACGTCGTACGGGCACTGCTCGGACAGCTTCCTGCAGTGCAGCCCGGCCTGGTACCAGACGGACGGCATCTGCGGCGACAGGTGCGGGTCGTTGGCCAGCAGCGGCTTGCCGCTCGCGGTGTGCTCGCCGGAGACCACCCACGAGTTGGACCCGATGCCCTCGCGCTCCTCGCTGCTCATCGTGCTCGGTACGGCGTCCAGCGTCGCGGCGGCCTGGGAGAGCGCCCGGACGCCGCCGAGCTGCGGCTCGGCGTGCTGGTCGTAGCGGCCCTGGGCGAGCGCGCCCTCACTGACGATCGGGGAGTGCCGGTCGTACGGGTAGCCGGGGTAGAGCTGGTCGACGCGCTCCTTGGGCAGCCTGGTCAGCGCCAGGGCGCGGTCGATCTCGTCCTCCATGTTGGAGCGCAGGTCCCATGCCATCGCCTTGAGCCAGGCGACGGAGTCGACCGCGGTCCACTTCTCCGGCCGGTAGTCGCCGTTCTGCAGCTTGAGCACCGAGTATTCGAGGCTGCGGTCGGAGGCGTTGGGGTTGGCGTCCAGCCAGGCGTTCACACCCTTGGCGTACGCGGCCAGGAAGTCCTGGGTCTGCCGGTCGAGGCCGGGCAGCTCCTGCTCGGCCACCCTGCGCCAGCCCATGGTCCGCAGCGCCTTGTCGTTGCCGAGCGTGGCCTTGCCGAACAGCTCGGAGAGCCGTCCGGCGGTGGTGTGGCGGCGGAAGTCCATCTCGAAGAACCGGTCCTGGGCGTGGACGAAGCCCTGCGCCATGAACAGGTCGGCCGCACTGTCGGCATAGATATGCGGAATTCCCGATTTATCGCGATAAATCTCTACATTCCTCGCTAGGCCCGGCAGTCGCAACGCCCCGTCCACCTGCGGGAACGACTTCCGCACGGTGTACACCAGGACCCCGGCCAGCACGACCGCCAGCGCGAGAAGCACGGTCAACACCCGGGCGAACCACCGCAAAGGCCGCGGCATCCACGCAAAGGGTCTCACCGATACCTCCATCTTGCCGAACTGGAACAAGTCTGGCAGTACCGGCTCACTGCTCCGGCCGTTTCAGGTGGTCGGAGGGGCCTCGCGCGAGGGGCTCCCGGTCAGAGGGACCAGCTCTGCCCCTCCGGGGTGTCGGCGACGCGTACGCCCAGCTCCGCCAGCTCGTCCCGCAGCCGGTCGGCCGCCGCCCAGTCGTTGGCTTCCAGTGCGCGCTCCCGTTGCGCCAGCAGCTCACCGGCCCCGGCGGGCAGCACGCGAGGCTTGCCGATCTCCGTGGACAGGTCGAGCGCCAGCACCTGGTCCAGATGCAGGAACGTCTCGAACTTCGACCCGGGCGCCACCGACTCCTCCCGCTCCAGCTCCCGCAGGATCCGCAGCGCCGCCGGGGTGTCCAGGTCGTCGTCGAAGGCCGACTCGACGCGCCCGGCGTACGAGGAGGCCATGGGCGCGCTGGGCGACTCCGACCACTCGGCCACCCGCGCCCGCCACCGCCGCAGCGTGCGGTCGGCGGCCCGCAGGATGTCCCAGGTGAGGTCGAGCCGCTGCCGGTAATGGTGTTCGAGGAAGGCCAGGCGCGCCGCCAGCGGGTCGAGCCCGGCCGCCACCACGTCCGGCAGTAGCACCACGTTCCCCGCGGGCCCGGCCATCTCGCGCCCGTCGAACAGCAGGTGCTCGCCGTGCACCCAGTGGCGCACCACCTCGTGGCCGGTCGCCGCGTCCGACTGGGCGCGCTCGTCCTCGTGGTGCGGGAAGCGCAGGCCGACGCCGCCGAGGTGGAGGTCGATCCGTTCGCCGAGGAAGCGCAGCGACATGGCCGAGCACTCCACGTGCGGGCCGGGGAGGCCGCGCCCCCAGGGCGCGTCCAGGCTCTGCTCGCCGTCGGCGGGCCGCCACAGGGCCCAGTCGGCGTGGAAGCGCCCGCGCGGATGCCCGGCCTCGATCCCGTGGCCGGGCTTGAGGTCGTCCAGACGATTGCCGGAGATCTCCCCGTACGTCGGGAACGTCCGTACGTCGAAGTACACCGAGCCGTCCGGCACCGCGTACGCGTGCCCCCGCTCGACGAGCCTGGCGATCAGCTCGATCATCACGTCGACCGTCTCGCTGGAGCGCGGGCCGTGCTCCGGCGGCCGGAGGTTGAGCGCGGCCGTGTCGTTCCTGAAGGCGTCATGGAAGCCGGCCGGGTCGGAGCCCGGAGGCTCCCCGGAGATAGGCGGGATATCGGTGACGTTGCGGCACGCCACGACCCGCGTACGCCGCCCCTCCAGGACTCTCCTGACCAGGTCGGACAGCACGTACGTGCGCAGGTCGCCCAGATGGGCGCGGCGGCCGGGCGCCGGCCCGCACGTGTACATGCGCACCGCCCGCCCGCCCGAGATCTCCTCGACCTGCCTGGCCCGGGTGTCGTGGATCCGCAACATCACCCGAGCCTAGCCCTCACCCGCCGAGGAAGCCGAGGATGTCCCTGTCCCCGCGCTCGCGGAGCCTGGCCAGGACCTCCTCGCGGGTGACCGTGTCGGGCAGCCCGATGCGGGCCCCGATCAGCCGCAGGCCCTCCATCTCCGAGTGCACCGGCGCGGTGTAGCCGATGAGGTAGAGCGCCCGGTTCAGCGGCGGCATCGCCACGGCGGCCGCGGGCAGGTAGCGGGTCAGCAGTTCACCGCCGTCGGAGACGGTCAGGAACACGTGGTCGCCCTCGCCGGCCTTGAAGTCGGCCAGCACGTTGCGGATCGACCCCATGGTCGGCTGGTTGTGCCAGCTGATCACCACGTCGCCCGACGGCGTCGAGGCGGTCAGCGACCCGCCGGGAGCCATGCCCAGGTAGGCGGCGAACCCGGTCGGCAGGGGCGAGCCCGAGCCGCGCAGGTGCTCGGCGTTGACGTCCACGCGGTGCCACCAGCGGCCGTCGCGCGAGCGGAAGCTGCGCCGCGTCTCCGAGACGTCCTTGCGCGGCTGGTACGGCTCCGACTCCCCGGTCGGCGACGTGCCGGCCACCCTGATCCAGCCCCGCTGCGTGCGCTCGAAGCCCGGGCCGCCCGAGTAGGCGCGCACCGAGCTCTCGCTCACGTCGTAGCGGGAGGTCAGGTTCGTCACGATCGTGCTCACCGACGCCTCGCCGCCGGCCCGCTCGATCTCCCTGGCGATCATCTCCCTGATGCCCAGGTACTCGTCGCCGCCCCACCCGGTCAGCCCGTACTTGTTCCGGTCCACCCGGCGGAAGCGCTCGTCGGCGGTGAGCTGGTTGCGGATGCCGACCAGGCTGTAGTCCTCGCCGATGCGTTCCTGGATCTCCTCGGGCGACAGCGGCGTGCCCGCCACCGCCAGCACCGCCTCGGCCTTCTCGTTGATGCTGCGCGGCCAGGGCACCACGTGCCGGCCGAGCACGCGAAGCTGCGGCACGGCCAGGATCCACCGCTCGGCGACGTCCTCGCGGACGCCGAGCTGGGCCACCATGGACACCGCCTCGCCGAGCGGGCGCGGCCCGTCGGCGAAGAGCTGCCGCGTCTTCTCCCGCAGCTCGTCGGCCCCGCCGGAGACCAGCCATCCGTCGGCCTGCTCGTAGCCGGTCAGCAGCGTACGGACGAACCGCCACACGGGGATGCCCAGCGTGCGCAGGTCGCCCCGGTGCCATGGGACGGCGGCCGCGAGGTCGTCGGCCGGGACCGCCGACCCCAGCCTGCCCCTCAGCCACGACACGTGCGCCACCAGCGCCGCCGCCTCCGGCGAGCCCAGCCACGCCTCCACGTGGTCGCGCAGGTCCCGCTCGATCTGCCTGATCCGCTCGCGCGTGACCGAGAAGCGCTGCGCCAGCTCGTCGAGCGTGGCGCGCTGCGCCGCGTAGAGCCGGTCGCGGGCGATGGCGCGCTGCCGGTCGTCGAGGGCCGCGAACACCGCGTCGATCAGCTCGGGAAGAGGTTTGTCGGGCCGGGCCGGGACGGGCAGGGCGGCGGGCGCGGGTTCGAGCAGCCGCTCGAACACACCGATGAACAGTTTCTGCACCACGTCCTTGCCCAGCGACTCCGGCGTGCGCTCGGCCTCGGCGGGGTCGCTGAAACGCAGCAGCGGCAGGATGTCGCCGAGCAGCAGGTGCCCCCAGCAGGCCACGGCCAGATCGGCCAGGTGACCCGCCACGGTCTGCGTCCCGACGATCGTGCACGCGCGGTCGAGGGGGATCGCCTGCCACCAGGCCTCGGGCAGCTGGGGCTCCTCCACGATCGGCGCGATCTGACCAGGGGAGGTCCAGCGCAGGGGTGGCGCGAGGTCGCTCAGGCTGAGGTTCATTGAGGTCCAACCGGCAAAGGGAAGATATCCGCAGTTCAGACTATGTGATCAGGGGGACAGAAATGGGCTCCCCCTTCCGGAATGCGAGATATAGAGCATCGTTCGGGCCCGTGTGCAGGCGACGAACAGTATGCTCCGCTCGCGTTGCAGCGCTCGTGCCCGCGCGGCGGGTTCCTCGGGCAGCGATCCGGGCACCACGCCCTCCGCCACGCCGACGAGCGCCACACGTTCGAACTCCAGCCCCTTGAGATGCTGGAAGGTCGCCACGCGCACGTCCAGTCCGTCCAGGGCGTCCCGGGCGGCGCGGGCCAGCGTGGGGGTGCGCGCCCCGACGGCGATCTCGCCCTCCGGCACGCCGTCCGCCAGCCAGCCGCCGACCGTGGTGCGCAGTCCGGCCAGCTCGGACTCGGGCGTGTCGTACGACCGGACCACCGGCCGCCGGCCATTGTGCGTGGCGCGGTAGCCGTACAGCTCGGCCACGCCCTTGACCAGGCCGTTCGCCGGGCCGCCGCCGCGCAGCCGGACCACGTAGGACAGGATCTCCTGCGGCAGCCGGTAGGAGATCCGCAGGTCGTGCTGGACGGCCGGGATGCCGACCGCGCCGAGCGCCACCCGCGTGTCGGTCACCCGCTGGTGCGGGTCGCCCACCACGAACAGGTCGTCGTGCGCGTGCGGCGCCGCCGCCCGCAGCAGCCGCCACTGCGCCGGGCTGACGTCCTGCGCCTCGTCCACCACGATGTGCCGGTACGGCTTGCGCCCCGGCTCAACGTCGTCCAGCAGGTCGCCGGTCGTGATCGACAGCAGCCTGATCGCCTCGTCGGTGAGCTGGGCCAGCGACCGGGCGCCCGGGCCGACCAGGGGAGGGCGGCGTCCCTCGGCGTCGGTGACGATCCGCATGGCCAGCCGCTCGGCGTTGTCCACCTCGACGCGCTTGCGCACTCTCTCGTCGTCGATCAGCACGTCCAGCCGGCCGGACAGTTCCTCGGCCAGCCCCTGCGAGAACGTCACCAGCAGCACCGGGCCGCTGCCCCGCGCCGCCAGGTGGGCCGCCCGGTGCAGGGCGATGATCGTCTTGCCGGTGCCCGCGCCGCCCACGACCAGCACCGGCTGGTCGTACCGTACGGACCTGGCCAGCCGGTGCTGCGTCGGGTGCAGGAACGTGCACCAGTCCGGGGTCCCGAGCACCCGGTCGAGCTCCACCTTGTCGGCGGCGAACACCGCGCGGTCCGGGCTGCGCAGCAGCGCCGCGTGCAGGTCGTCGGGGTCGATCGCGCCGGGCTCCTCGTCGCGGGCGCGCCAGTTGTCCAGCTCCCGCCACGCCTCCGACAGCGTGCCGCCCCGGGCCAGCACGGCCAGCGGCGCGTACTGCGTGGGCGGCAGCAGCGGTTCGAGCGCGGCCACGTCGGCCTCGGTGGAGATCAGCCTGACCAGGGGCAGCGCGTGCACGTCGATGCCGAGCGCGAGCAGGTCGCCGTCGCAGGTCTGGTCGAACAGCCGCGACGGACGGGCCGACCTGCGTAAGGCGGGCTCGACCCGTTCCAGGGTCTCGGCGTCCCACTCCTCGACGACGCCGATCACGGGGTTGACGCCGTACCGGTGGCGCTGGGCGTACGACCAGGCCTCGGGGTCGGGCCGTACGGACAGCAGCCAGTAGACGTCGCGCTGCCGGACCACCACGCCGCGATGCCCGTCGGCCAGGCGCAGCGTCGCGACCCTCGCGTCCCGGCAGCCCCGCACCCGCTCGGGATGCGGGGCTCCGGACACGTTCAGCAGGAAACGGCGCAGCGCGACCACGGCGTCCCTGCGCACCGGCGGAGCCAGTGCGCCGAGCTCCCCCGGAAAGTCAGGGCCGATCGCGAGCCGCGGCACGGGCGGTCAGTCCAAGAGGGCGAGCAGGTCGCGGTCGCCGCGTTCGCGGAGCCTGGTGAGCAGGTCCGGCAGCCCGACGGGGCCGGTCAGACCGATCCTCGTCGCGATCACCCTGGCCGCCTGGTCCCGGGTGCCGCCCGGGGCCGTGTAGCCGACCAGGCGCAGCGCCTTGGTGATGCCCTCGGCGTTCTGGGCGGCGACCGGCAGGTGGCGGGCGCGCAGGACGCCCTCGTCCGACAGCGTGAGGAACAGGTGTCCGCCCTCCTTGGCTCCGACGTCCACGAGCAGGCGCTCGATGGACTCCAGTACCGGTCTGCCGTGCCACGTCATGGTCAGCTCGCCCGCCGCGCTCCTGACCGCCCTGGTCTCGCCGGGGGACAGGCCCAGGTAGGCCGCGAAGCCCGTCGGGAGGGCGCACTCGCCGCCGGCGAGCTGCTCGGCGGTCACGTCGATCCGCAGCCACCAGCGGCCGTCCGGCTGGCGGAAGCAGCGCCTGGTCTGGGAGACGTCCTTGAGCGGCTGGTACGGCTTGTTCTGCTCCCCGCCGTTGGCCTCCACGGGCGGCGGCGCGACCGGCGTGAACGCCTGGAACTGCGGCGGGCCTGGGGGCGGACCTGACGGGGGCGGCGGCAGGAGAGGCGGCGGCTGCATCGGCCCGAACGCCGAGTGCGGCTGCTGGGGCTCCACCGGCGGGCGGGGCTGCGCGGGCAGCGTGGCCAGGACGAACTGCCAGGCCGGGACCTCCAGCGCGCGGATCTCCCTGGCGTGCCAGTCGGCCGCGCCGATCAGCTGCTCCTTGGGGGCGGCCGGGCCCAGCGTCCTGCGCAGCTCGTCCAGGTGGGCGCGGTACGGCGCGGCCTCCGCGCTGGCCAGCCAGTGGTCCAGGCGCGTGCGCAGCTCGTGCTCGGTGGCGGAGATGTCGGCCGGGGGGACGGCGAACAGCTTGGCGAGCTGGTCGACGGCCGAGGGGTCGTCGGTGAAGACACGGTTCTGCGCCACGGCCCAAGTCTTGTCGTCGAGCCCGGCGAACGCCGCCTCGATCAACTCAGGCAACTCCTGCCCACCGGGCACCTCCGCCTCGACGTCCTCGACGGGCTCGACGGGCTCGACGGGCTCGACGGGCTCGGCCTGGGAGGCCGCCACGGCCTGCTCATGCTCAGCGTCCTCGGCGGGCGCCTCTGACCCGGGGCGAAGGACCGCCCCCGCCTCGACGTCCTCAACGCCAGCCTCGTCCTCGGCGTCCTCGGCGTCCTCGGCGCGAGCCTCGGCCTCGTGGTGCTCAACGGGGGCCTCGGGCTCCGCGGCCTCCGCCGGCTCCTCCCCCTCCAGGACCTCGGGGTGGTCGGCGGGACCATCGACGTCGGCGGGTTCGGGCCGCTCGTCGTGGTCGCCGTGCTCCTCGTCGTCGTCGTGGTCGTCCG
This sequence comes from Nonomuraea sp. NPDC052265, assembly GCF_044547985.1. Classification (NCBI taxonomy): domain Bacteria; kingdom Bacillati; phylum Actinomycetota; class Actinomycetes; order Streptosporangiales; family Streptosporangiaceae; genus Nonomuraea; species Nonomuraea sp. NPDC052265. The sequence continues at coordinate 101,869 of NZ_JBIUBJ010000010.1, read as the reverse complement.
TCGTGGTCGCCTCTGCGGCCTCGGCGGCCTCCGCGAAGGCGGGGGACACGGGCTCGGGCTCGCGGCCGACGCCTTCGGCCTCCAGCGCGGACGCCTCCTCGGCGGCAGGCTCGGGCGCGGGCTCGTCAGCGGCGTCGAGCACGGGCTCGGGTTCGCGCCGCAGCCCCTCCTCGACGACCGGCTCGGAGTCGGCGTCGAGCACCGGCTCGCCGTCGCGGCCCGTCCTGTCCTCGTCGGCCTCCTGCGACACAGCCTCCGCGGCGGCCGCCCCCACCAGGCCCGCCGGTACGTGCGCCTCGACCTGCCGCCCACCCGCGTACGGATGTGCGAGCCGGACGAGCACCGCCCCGAACAGCGTGTTGAGCACCGGCCGAGCCTGGATGAACGGCTGGTCCACCAGCTCCCGCCCGGTCAGCGACAGCAGCCCGGCCCACGACCCGACGCGGTCGAGCGCGATGGCGACGGCGGGTTCGTCGGCCTCGTCCGGGTCCAGGACGTGCAGAGCCGGCAGGACGTCACCGACGGCGGCGGCCGGCCAGTGCTCCAGCGTGATCTCCGTCAGCAGCTCGCCCAGCGACTCCGGGCCGATGGCCGTGAGCACCAGCGGCATGGGCAGGCTTCGCCACCACGCGTCCGGCAGATCCGGTTGCCCGGTCAGTAGCGTGATCGTCGACGCGTCGCTCCACCTCAAGGGTGGAACGAGGTCGCTCAGGCAGAAGTTCATCCCGTTCCGTTCACCAGCCCCTCACGCCGCCGGAGCGGCGCAGCCAACATCTCGCCGCCCACGGAACAGACCATAGTCCGGCAAAACAGCCCTACGCATCATGCACTACGCATCAGCGCCGAACAGCGGCAAAGCGTAGACGTACGTAGTCGGCCATCCAGCCCGTCTCCCTGCGCAGCGCGGGCGCGGCCAGCTCGTTCACCCGCCCGAGCAGGGGTTCCACGATCTCCGGCGGCAGCCCTTCGAGCACGGACGGGGCGAACATGCGCACCCAGTCGGCGGCCCCGCCGGGGCACTCGTCGAGCGGGGTCGGCCGGTCGAAGTACTCCAGCAGCCGGACCACGAAGCCCTCCTGCTCCAGCCGGCGCGCGTACTCGGCGGGCGTGGGGAAGTACCAGGGCAGGTCGGGCTCGCGCAGGCCGTACTCGCGCCAGGCGGTCAGCATCGCGGCGGTCAGCTCCGCGCAGTTGCCCGCGCCGCCCATCTCCGCGACGAACCGGCCGCCCGGCTTCAGCGCCTCGCGGACGTTGGCGATCACGGTGGCGGGGTCGCGGCTCATCCAGTGGAGGGCCGCGTTGGAGAAGACGGCGTCGTACGGGTCCACCACGGTGAAGTCGTGGCCGTCGCCGATGATGAAGTCGATCCCGGGGTACTGCGCCAGCGCCTTCTCGATCATGGCGGCGGAACCGTCGATGCCCAGGACGTCCGTGCCTCTGAAGGCGATCTGCGCGGTCAGCACCCCGGTGCCGCACCCGAGGTCGAGCACGCGCTCCCCGGGCTGCGGGTCGAGCAGGTCGACCAGCGGCGCGCCCTGGGTGGAGACGTACCCGAAACTGCTGTCGTAGGCGCGACTGTTCCACCGCTCCAAGCTCGGTGCGTCGTATCGCAAGACGATCAGCTCACATTCGTCAGACATCGGGCCCCCGTGGCCGTGCTGTCCGTTCACTTTAGAGCCTGATCGTCTCTACGACATATCAAGTCACAACGGACTCATCCCACGCTCTTGCTCCATTCCCGCTTGAGGTACGCCTTCGCCGCGTCCGTCTGCGGGATCGTCATGAGCACGGGAGGCCCACCGGCCTTGGGCAGCCGGGCGGCCTGCTCGGTGTCGAGCTTGCCCTTCATGAGCATGGCCTCGCCGCGCGCCGGACGGGCGTAGCCCTTCTGGAGCAGGTTCTGGCCCTCGTCGGAGAACAGGAACTCCTGCCACAGCCGCGCGGCGGCCGGATGCGGGGCGGTCTTGCTGATCGCCTGGACGTGGTACCCGCCGAACGGCGCGTCCCGCGGGATCGTCACCTCCCAGGAGTCGGCGTGGTCGGCGCTGCGGGTCGCGTTGAGGTGGTCCCAGTCGATGATCACGTTCGCCTTGGCCGGTTCGACGAGCTGCCCGGCCTGCTTGAGCTTGGCGAACAGGTCCACCCCCTGCCTGGCGTCCGGCGTGGACCCGGCCTTCATGGACGCGGCCATCACGCCGCCGAACGCCGCCGCCGAGTGCAGCGGGTCGCCGTCGAGCGCGACGCGGTAGCCGGGCTTGAGCAGGTCGGCGAAGGAGGCCGGGGCCTTGACCTCGCGCGGGTCGTAGCCGATGGACATGTAGCCGCCGTAGGCGCCGTACCAGGCGCCCTTGGGGTCCTTGACGTGGTCGGGCAGGTCCTGCCAGCCCGTCACCTTGTACGGCGCGAACTTGTCGGCCCCGTAGACGGCCATGTCGAGAGTGAGATCGAACACGTCCGGCTTGAGCTGGGCGGCGGCGTCGAGCTCACGCTTGCTGCTCGCGCCCGGTTCCAGTTCGTTGACCTTGATGTCGTACTTGTCGGCGAAGGTGTCGAGGATCTCGCCGTAGTTCACCCAGTCGTGCGGCAGGGCGATCACGGTGAGCTGGCCCTCGTGCTTGGCGGCCTCGGCCAGGCGCCCCATCGTGCCGAAGCCCTGCTTCAGCGAGGCGGCCCGGACGTTGAGCGGCGGCAGGTCCTTGGACTCCGTCGACGTGGACTGGGACGTTGACGCGCCGCATCCGGCGCTGGCGAGAATGGCTGCTACGGCGGCGCAGATACGAACGGTCACACAACGAATACTTACCGTTACTTCGCCCGAGGTCGAGGAGGCGCGACCGGAACGACCTTGGCCGCGACCAGCGATTCCTCGTCGATCTCCACCAAAGTGCCGTCCCGCTTGCGAACCTTCAGCACGCCGCCCGCCCACGATTCGAGCACGCCGACGGCGTCACGGAAGCCTCCGGGCACGCGCCTGCGAGTGGTGATCCGTGCGCCTATGTCCTGAGTTGTGATCGCGACGACGAGGCGTGCTGCCATGAGTTTGCCACCCTCCGTTTCGGCCAGCTGGCAAGCACGGCAATACTAGGGCGTAGCAAACCGCGGTCAGAGTCGGTGCCATGGTGCGGAGAAAAAGGAGCTCGAGGTGACCTACGTCATCGCGCAGCCTTGCGTGGACGTCCTGGACAAGGCGTGCATCGAGGAGTGCCCCGTCGATTGCATCTACGAGGGCGAGCGCATGCTTTACATCCACCCCGACGAGTGCGTGGACTGCGGCGCGTGCGAGCCAGTGTGCCCCGTCGAGGCCATCTTCTACGAGGACGACCTTCCCGAGCAGTGGAAGGACTTCTACAAGGCGAACGTGGACTTCTTCGAGGACCTCGGTTCGCCGGGAGGCGCCTCGAAGGTCGGCAAGATCGAGAAGGACCACCCGGTGGTGGCCGCCCTGCCGCCGCAGGGCGAGGACCACTAGCGAGTCGCGTGCGCCGGGGCCGTCCACATCGGGCGGGCCCCGCCCGCACGCGCCCGCGGCAGGCGTGTACGGCCACGAACGACCCTGGAGAACCGTGAACAAGCTGCCCGACTTCCCCTGGGACCGGCTCGAACCGTACAAGGAACGTGCCCTGGCGCATCCCGACGGCATCGTCGACCTCTCGGTCGGCACCCCCGTCGACCCGGTGCCCGAGGCCGTCCAGCAGGCCCTGCGCGAGTCGGCGAACAGCCCCGGCTACCCGCTGACCCACGGCACGAAGGCCCTGCGCGAGGCCGCCGCGGGGTGGCTGCGCCGCCGTCACGGCGTCACCGTCGATCAGCAGGACGTGCTCCCGCTGATCGGCTCCAAGGAGTTCGTCGCCTGGCTGCCCACCTACCTCGGCGCCCGGCGGGTGGTCTTCCCCGAGCTGGCCTACCCCACGTACGACGTGGGCGCCCGGCTGGCCGGCGCGACCGCCACCGCCTCCGACAGCACGCTGTCGGTCGGTCCCGAGCACGTCGACCTGCTGTGGATCAACTCGCCGGGCAACCCGACCGGGCGCGTGCTGCCCGCCGAGCACCTGCGCAAGGTGGTCTCCTGGGCCCGCGAGCGCGGCACGGTCGTGGCCTCCGACGAGTGCTACATCGAGCTCGGCTGGGAAGAGCAGCCGGTCTCCATCCTCCATCCCGACGTCTGCGGGGGCTCCCACGAGGGGCTGCTCGCCGTCCATTCGCTCTCCAAGCGCTCCAACCTGGCCGGTTACCGGGCCGGGTTCGTGACGGGCGACCCCGTCCTGGTCAAACGGCTGCTGGAGACCCGCAAGCACGCCGGCATGCTCATGCCGAAGCCGGTCCAGGACGCGATGACGGTCGCGCTCGGCGACGACGCGCACGCCGAACACCAGCGCGAGCTGTACTCAGCGCGACGCGCCGTCCTGCGTCCCGCGCTGGAGCGGGCGGGGTGGACGATCGACCATTCGACCGCCGGTCTGTACCTATGGGCGTCGAATGGACAGAACGCGTGGGATCAAGTGAGTAAGCTCTCCGAAATCGGGATTTTGGTCGCGCCGGGAGACTTCTACGGATCGGCTGGTGGACGGCACATCCGCGTCGCGGTCACCGCGACCGACGAACGCGTCAGTGCGGCCGTCCGCCGCCTCCAGTAGGATCGCCCGTCGTAGCGCACGGACAAATTGATAAAGGCGTCTGCCGAGACAGACCGCGAGTGGAGCGAGCTATTCGATGAGCATGACCTCCATGGTCGTACTCGGGCTGAGCATCGCCACCGTCCTGTTGCTGCTGGGGGCGTTCCTGGCCACCATGCGGCAGGACAGGAGGGGCCGGGCGGGCGCGCCGCCGCAGGTCGAGGTCGTTCCGGTCGAGACCCCGCTGCCGGCGCCGGTCGAGGCCCCCGGGCATGCCGGCACCGACTACGCCGACCCTCGCACCATCCAGGTGGCCGACCGGATCGAGGTGCACGGCACCCCCTACCGCGTGCTCGGCGCGATGCACGTCTCCTGGCAGGGCCACCAGTGGATCGAGTACCTGCTGCGCGACGTCGCCCGCCGCCGCCTGTGGCTCTCGGTCGAGGTGCGCGAGGGCAAGGTCGCGGGCGAGGCGTCCCACCTTGAGGTGCTCCTGTGGACCGAGGTGCCCACGCAGGGCATGGTCCCGGCGAAGAGCATGCTGATCATGGAGGGCGTCGAGTTCTTCCCGGTCCAGCGCGGCACCGCGGCCTTCAGGAGCGAGGGCGAGACCGGCAACCCCGAACGCGGCCTGCTCGACTTCGCCGACTACCACGCCTCCGACGGCCGCCTGCTGTCCTTCGAGCGCATCCAGGGCCACCCCTGGAGCGCCAGCTACGCCCAGCCCCTGCCGCCGGGCTCGATCACCATCGTCACCCGCGCCACCTGACGTCCGCGCGGCGGGAGGTGCGGCGGGAGGTGCGGCGGGAGGTCACGACAGCTCGACCTCCCCGTCGCCGGCCTGGCCGCCCTTCTTCCAGCCGTCCGCGTCGACGTCGTTGACCCAGGTCGCGCCGCTGTAGCCGACGCGCCGCAACTGGTACTTCTCCGCGTACGCCACCGACCAGGACGCCACCAGCCAGCCCCGCTTCTTCGTCGTGATCGCCGTGTCGCCGAGCGCCCTGGCGAGCTGCTTGCGCGCCTCGGCGGTCCTGGCCTGCGGCGCGGGCGTCTGCTTGGCCGGCGGGTACCAGCAGTGGACGGCCTTGGGCACCCGGCCGGTGAAGGCGGCGGCCAGGATCTTGGCGTCCTGCTCGTGCTGCGCGTACGCGTAGCCGCCCGCCGACCGCTGCACCTCCTGGGCCGCCTCGGCCAGTGGCAGCTTGCGGTAGTTCTTGACCTTGACCAGGGCGGCGAAGAACTTGTTGCTGGCGTAGACCGGGTCCATGAGCTGCTTCTTGCGCCCCCAGCCCTGCGACTCGCGCTGCTGGAACACGCCCACCGAGTCGCGGTCGCCCCAGTTGAGGTTGCGCAGCTTCGACTCCTGCAACGCGGTGCCGTACGCGATCACCACGGCCCGCTCGGGCAGGCGGCGGCGGGCCGCGACGGCGGCGATGGTGGCGGAGACCTGCGCCTGCTCCGGATCGAGGGACAGGGTGCCCTCGGGGGTGCGCACCATGCAGTAGGCCTCCGGCAGCACCAGCGGCGTCGCCCGCCTGAGCAGGAGGTAGAGCCCCACGGAGACGCCGACGGCGAGGACCACGACGATGATCGCGATGGTCAGGACTCCACGGGAGAAGCGCAGGCGCACCCTGAAGAACCTACCTGGCCGGATAAGCTCCGTGGCCATGAGTCACGTGATGTCCCCGGTGGTGGACGAGCTGTGGGAACGACGCGCGGAGCTGTCCCCGGCCGACGTGGAGGCACGCATCCAGGTGGTCGGCGCCGTCGACCTGCTGGACAGGGGCGAGGCGAGGGTCGCGCGCCTGGTCGGCGGCGAGGTCGTGGTGGACGAGCGGGCCAAGCGCGCCATCCTGCTCAGCTTCCGGCTGCTGGGCATGGCACGTTCCCAGGTGGGCGACTTCCAGCACCACGACAGGGTGCCGCTCAAGACGTCCTTCGAGGGCGTGCGGGTGGTGCCGGGCGCCATCGCGCGCTGGGGCTCGTACCTGGCGCCGGGGGTGGTGCTGATGCCGTCGTTCACGAACATCGGCGCGTACGTGGACTCGGGGACCATGGTCGACACGTGGGCCACGGTGGGCTCATGCGCCCAGATCGGGAAGAACGTGCACCTGTCGGGCGGAGTGGGCATCGGCGGCGTCCTGGAGCCGCCCGGCGCGGTGCCGGTCGTCGTGGAGGACGACGCGTTCATCGGCAGCCGTTCGATGATCGTCGAAGGCGCGCGGGTGGGCCGCGGCGCGGTGATCGGGGCGGGCACGATCCTGTCCGGCACGATCCCCGTGATCGACGTCCGGACGGGTGAGGAGCTGGCCCGGGGCCGGGTGCCCGACTGGTGCGTGGCGGTCGGCGGCACGCGGCAGAAGGAGTTCCCCGGCGGCACGTTCGGGCTGCCGTGCGTACTGGTGATCAAGCGTCTGGAGCCGGAGCAGCGGCACGACAAGGCGGCACTCAACGAGGTGCTGCGCGAACATGGGGTGAACGCCTGATGCTGGACCTGACACAGGACGTACGCGCGCTGACCGCCGCGATCGTGGACATCGAGTCGGTGAGCGGCGGCGAGAAGGCCCTGGCCGACGAGGTCGAGCGGGCGCTGACCGCGCTGCCGCACCTGAAGGTCGACCGCTCCGGCGATACCGTCGTCGCCCGCACCCACCTGGGCCGGGCCGAGCGGGTGCTGATCGCGGGCCACCTCGACACGGTCCCGGTCGCGGCCAACCTGCCCAGCCGGGTGGAGGGCGACCTGCTCTACGGCTGCGGCACCTCCGACATGAAGGCGGGCGTGGCGGTCGCGCTGAAGCTGGCGGCCACCGTCCCGGCCCCCAACCGCGACGTGACGTACGTCTTCTACGACTGCGAGGAGGTCGAGGCCGAGCGCAACGGCCTGACCAGGGTCGCCAGGGACCACCCCGAGTGGCTGGCGGCCGACTTCGCGGTGCTGATGGAGCCGACCGACGGCGTGATCGAGGGCGGCTGCCAGGGCACCCTGCGCGCCGACGTCACCGTGGCCGGCAAACGCGCCCACAGCGCGAGGTCGTGGTTCGGCGTCAACGCCGTCCACGGCATCGAGCCGGTGCTGGCCAGGCTCAACGCCTACGAGGCGCGGCTGCCGGTGGTCGACGGGCTGGAGTACCACGAGGGGCTCAACGCGGTCGCGGTGCGCGGCGGCGTGGCCGGGAACGTCATCCCCGACGAGTGCGTGGTCACCGTCAACTACCGCTTCGCCCCCGACCTGACGGTCGAGCAGGCCGAGCAGCACGTGCGCGAGGTGTTCGAGGGCTACCGGGTGAGCTTCCTCGACGCCGCGCCCGGGGCCAGGCCGGGCCTGACGCATCCCGTGGCCGCCGCCTTCGCCGCCGCCGTCGGCGGCACCCCGCGCGCCAAACTGGGCTGGACGGACGTCTCCCGCTTCTCCGCCCTCGGCGTCCCGGCCGTGAACTACGGCCCCGGCGACCCCAACCTGGCGCACCAGCAGGGCGAGTACGTGTCGCTGCCGAAGATCGTCGAGAGCGAGCGGGCCCTGCTGAACTGGCTGACAAAATGAAAGTGGCTTTCCTCGCCGGCCATTTGGCGGGGAAAGCCACTTTCAGTCCCGAGCAGCACCCTCGGCAGTTAGACGCAGGGGGGTCGAAATTCGGTTCCCTGGTTTTCCCAAGATTTTTTCGGAGCCTTCATCTGGCCTTCGACCTGGGCGTTCATCCTCGAAGAGCGCTCTTCGGAGGGCGCGGCCGAAGGCGAGAACGGCGCCGCGGGCCGGTACGGAGAGGACTAGCGTGACCACCATGGAACACAAGCAACGTGCCGAACGCCGTCAGGGGCAGGCGGTCGTGCGGGGGAGTCTCGTCCCCAGCTCCACCCACGACCAGCGGCTGCTCGACCGGCAGGGGCCGTCCGACTGGGTGCACATGGACCCGTGGCGGGTGCTGCGCATCCAGGCCGAGTTCGTGGAGGGGTTCGGCCAGCTCGCCGAGCTGCCCGCGGCGATCACGGTCTTCGGCTCGGCCCGCACCCCCGAGGCCACCCCCGAATACCAGATGGGTCGGCGGCTCGGCCGGGCGCTGGCCGAGTCCGGCTACGCGGTGATCACGGGCGGCGGTCCGGGCGTCATGGAGGCGGCCAACCGGGGCGCCTCCGAGGTCGAGGGCGCGGTGTCGGTCGGGCTCGGCATCGAGCTGCCGTTCGAGCAGCGCATGAACGACTACGTCGACCTCGGCATCGAGTTCCGCTACTTCTTCGTGCGCAAGACGATGTTCGTCAAGTACTCGCGCGGCTTCATCGCGCTGCCCGGCGGCTTCGGCACCCTCGACGAGCTCTTCGAGGCGCTGACGCTGGTCCAGACGCACAAGGTCACCTCGTTCCCGGTCGTGCTGATGGGCTCGGAGTTCTGGGGCGGCCTGCTCGACTGGATCAAGAACACCCTGCTCGGCACCGGCAAGATCGCCGCCCAGGACCTCGACCTGATCTCCGTCACCGACGACCCCGACGAGGCCGTGCGGATCATCGCCGACTCCGACAGGGCCCGCTCCCACCAGCGGGAGGAGGAGCTGGAGGCCGCCGCCGCCCAGACCGCGGAGCCCCAATAGGCTGTCGCCCCGTGAACATCTGCGTCTTCTGCGCCTCCAGCCTCCGCATCGACAGGAAGTACGTCGACCTGGCCGCGGAGGTGGGGGCCGAGCTCGCCAGGCGTGGCCACACACTGGTGAGCGGCGGCGCCACGGTCTCCTGCATGGGCGCGGTCACCTCCGCCGCCCGCGCCGCCGGCGGGTTCACGGTCGGCGTGATCCCGCAGGTGCTGGTGGACATCGAGGTGGCCGACACCGGATCCGACGAGCTGATCGTCACCGCCGGGATGCGCGAGCGCAAGGCCGTCATGGACGCCCGCTCCGACGCCTTCCTCGTGCTGCCCGGCGGCATCGGCACCCTGGAGGAGCTGTTCGAGATCTGGACGGCGCGGGTGCTCGGCATCCACGACCGCCCCCTGGTGATCCTCGACCCCTGGGGCCTGTACGAGCCGCTGCGGCAGCTCGTCTCCGGCATGCACGCCGAGGGCTTCACCCGGGCCGACGTCTTCGACGCGATCTCCTGGACCACCACGGTCGAGGAGGCGTTCGCGCACCTCGAAGCACGTCCCCAGCCGGTCCGTCCGAGCATCGCCGAGCTGGGCGAGGCCACCGGCTGACCAGCGTGCCCCGATTACCCACACTTGTGGTGGATCGCTGAACGTGCTCCACCATATGAGTACGATGCCAATGTGCTGGTCATACTCGCCATCGCCGCGATCGCCATCCTGGCCTGCGTGGTCCTGGTCTCCCTCGGCAGAGGCGGGGAGCTGACCGAGTTCCCGCCGGACGTCCCGCCGCTCGACCTGCCCGAGGCCGGACAGCTCACGGCGGTCGACTTCATGGCGCTGCAACTGCCGGTCAACCTGGTCGGCTACCACACGCAGAGCGTCGACGAGACCCTGCGCCGGGCCGCCCAGGCCATCAGCGCCCGCGACACCAGGATCGCCGTGCTGGAACAGCGGGTGTCGGAGCTGCTGTCCAGCAGGCTGCACGCGCGCCAGGAGATCTACGCCGCGCCGGGGGCCGGCCTGCGCACCGACCACGAGCCCGAGGCGCCGACCATGCCCAGGGAGCTGCCGGAGTCCGGCGACCCGGTCACGTCGAGCGGCGCGACGGTGGAGTGGGAGGGCGAGCCGGAGCTGCGCGACCCGTCCGAGGAGCCGGAGTGGCGGGTCCCGGAGCAGGACGAGCCGGAGAAGGACGAGCCCGAACAGGACGACGACGAGCCCGTGCGCGCGACCCTGGACAAGGACAAGGACAAGGACAAGGACAAGGACAAGGTCGAGGACGAGCGCCGGTGACCGAACTCATCCGCTGCACCTGGCCGGGCATGGCCGACCCGCTGTACATCACCTACCACGACGAGGAGTGGGGCCGCCCGGTCAAGGGCGACGACGAGGTCTTCGAACGCGTGGCGCTGGAGGCGTTCCAGTCGGGCCTGTCGTGGCTGACGATCCTGCGCAAACGGGAGAACTTCCGCGCCGCCTTCGACGGCTTCTCGACCGTGAAGGTGGCCGCCTACACCGAGCGCGACGTCGAACGGCTGCTCGGCGACCCCGGCATCGTCCGCAACCGGGCCAAGATCGAGGCCGTCATCGGCAACGCCAGGGCCGCGCTCGACCTGCCCGAGGGCCTGTCGGAGCTGGTGTGGCGCTTCGCCGACCCCGGCTCCCCGATGCCGCGGACGATGGCCGACGTGCCCGCGATCACCCCAGGCTCCAAGGCCCTGGCCAAGGAGCTGCGCAGGCACGGGTTCAAGTTCGTCGGCCCGACCACCGCGTACGCGCTGATGCAGGCGATCGGGTTGGTCAACGACCACATCGAGGGCTGCCTGGCCCGCTGAGCACCACCAGATCGTCCCGCGACGCCGTGACACGGGCCCGATGGCCCGCCGCCTGCCCGGGCGCTTCTCGGCCAGGCTCAGCGGCCCCTGAACACCGGCCGCTCCTTGGCCAGGAAGGCCCGGGTGGCGTCCTGGTGGTCCTCGGTGGCCACGCACGCGTCCTGGAGGTCGGCCTCCAGCGCCAGGGAGTCGGCCAGCGAGTGCGTGGCGGAGTGGGCCAGCGCGCGCTTGGTGGCGGCGTAGGCCGCGGTCGGCCCGGCGGCCAGGCGTACGGCCAGCTCGTGGGCGGTCTTCGGCAGGTCGTCGGCGGGGACCACGCGCGTGACCAGGCCCAGGTCGAGCGCGGCGGCCGCGTCGAGCGGCTCGCCGAGCAGCAGCAGCTCGGCCGCGCGGCCCCGGCCGACCAGGCGCTGCAACGTCCAGGACGCGCCGGAGTCGGGGGCCAGCCCGATGCCCGCGAACGCCAGCGCGAACTTGGCCTTGTCGGAGGCGATCCGCAGGTCGCAGGCGAAGGCCAGGGCCGCGCCCGCGCCCGCCGCGACGCCGTTGACCGCCGCCACGACCGGCTTGGACATGGTCGCGATCAGCTCGACGATCGGGTTGTAGTGCTCGCGGACGGTGTCGGCCAGGCCGCGGCCGGCCGCCAGGTTGTCGGCGTGCTCGCGCAGGTCCTGGCCGGCGCAGAAGGCCCGGCCGGAGCCGGTGAGCAGCACCGCCCTGACCTCGGGGTCGGCCGCCGCCCTTCCCACCGCCTCCAGCAGCGCGGCCTTGGTCTCGGCCGTGAGGGAGTTCATCGACTCCGGTCGGTCGAGGGTGAGGGTGGCGACGGCGTCGGCCATGTCGTAGCGGATCACATGAGCTCCCTGTCGACGAACGCGGCGGCTGCGGGCAGCAGCCTGGTGGCCTCCTGCTCGAAGAACGTGCGGGCCTTCTCGCCCGGCCAGCCCGCGGGCAACAGCTCGGCCGGCAGCCCGGGGTCCTGGAACAGGAAGTTGCGCCAACCGTGCACGAGTCTGCTCCTGGTGGCGAACACCCGGTCGGGCGGGGCGTCCTCGGGCAGCGTGCTGATCAGCGTGACAGCTTCGGCGTGCCAGTGCTCGTACGCCTCGCCGATGGCCCGCAGATCCCAGGCCCGCGCCACCAGCTCGCGCGGGTCGCCCTCCAGCGCCGCGTCGAACCGGTCGGCGCGTACGCCCTCGCCCTCCAGCAGGTTGTCCAGCTCGACGGAGGAGCGCGGCCCGATCCACGTCGTCTCCGACAGGCAGGCGTAGCCGAGGAAGGTGAGGTCTGCCCTGATCCGTTCCCGGCGCTGCCGCTCCCTGACCGGCTCGAAGACGATCACGTGCCAGCGGCCGTGCCAGGCGAGCGTCCCTGATCGGTAAATTCTCAGCGCTGCCTCGTCCAGGCGCCTGACACACTTCGGCGTGAGGCCGTAGCCGGCTCCGTGTGGCAGCCGCAGAGGGTGCAGCCAGCCCTGCCGGACCATCCGCGAGACCGCCGTGCGAACGGCGGGAGCGGCTATTTCCAGGGGCTTCATGAGCCGTACGAGCGCGGCCACGGTCGCCTGTCCACCGCGCGAGCGCAGGTGGTCTCCGTACAGGTCGAAGAGAGCGGCGCGAGCGTGCACGAAGTCCAGTTTGGACGCCATCGCCTGGCTCGACAACGCATTCTGGGAGGAGATCGTTACCCATGAGGGCTCTCGATGCGGGAGAATAGGACATCACAGAAGACGTGAATGCGCCGACCACCCCCTCGGGCGGTCGGAAATCGCGGGCCGCGGGAGCCCAAGGCAGGAAGGGATGCACGCATGGCGGCGATGAAGCCGCGGACCGGCGATGGTCCGCTCGAGGTCACCAAGGAAGGGCGCGGCATAGTCATGCGGGTCCCTCTCGAAGGTGGCGGCCGGCTCGTCGTGGAGATCTCCGCCGACGAGGCGAAGGCGCTCGGCGAGGCGTTGAAGAACGTCGTCGGCTGAGAGCTCCCGAGACAACCTGATCCTCCGACCCTGGCGTAAGTCCGGCGCCAGGGTCGCCGACGTTTGGAGGGCTCCGTGCCCATCGAGACCACCGCCGCCGCGGTCGCCGAGGTCCCCGCGGGTGCCGAGCTGCTGGCCGTGCCCTACGCCTCCGACCTGCGTCCCTCGGTCGAGCCGCACGTCGAGCTGCACCTGCCGGTCGCCGACCTGCTGGCCCACTACGAGGCCAAGGGGGAGGCGGGCGAGATCGTCGAGGTCCCGGTGGCACGGGCGGGCGGGGTCGGGCGCGTGCTCCTCTACGGCGTGGGCGACGGCTCGCCGCGGGCCCTGCGCCGCGCTGGCGCCGCGCTGGCGCGCAAGGTCAAGGGCCGCGACACGCTGACCGTGGTGCCGCCCGAGGGCGACGTCGCGGCGTTCGCCGAGGCCGCGCTGCTGGCCGGATACACCTTCAAGATCGGCAAAGAGGGCAGGAAGGGCGTGCGGGCGATCCGCTTCGCCGGCGCCGACGAAGAGCAGATACGGCGGGCCGAAATCGTGGCGGAGGCCGTCGCGCTGGCCCGCGACCTGGCCAACATGCCCTCCTCGGTCAAGCATCCCGCCTGGCTCGCCGAGCGCGCCGCCGAGCAGGGCCTGCCGGTGCGGGTGTGGGACGAGGAGCAGCTCCAGGCCGAGGGGTTCGGCGGCATCCTGGCCGTCGGGCGCGGCTCGGTCCGGCCACCCCGGCTCATCCAGCTCTCCTACACCCCCGAGCAGCCGGCCGAGCGGCACGTCGTGCTGGTGGGCAAGGGCATCACGTTCGACTCGGGCGGCCTGTCGCTCAAGCCGACCGAGAACATGAAGACCCAGAAGACCGACATGGCGGGCGGCGCGGTGGTGATCGCCGTGCTCGCCGCGCTGGCCAGGCTGGGCGCCCCCGTACGCGTGACGGGCCTGATCGCCGCCGCCGAGAACATGCCGTCCGGCACCGCACAGCGTCCCAGCGACGTCATCAGGCACTACGGCGGTCGCACGGTCGAGGTGCTGAACACCGACGCCGAGGGCCGGCTCGTGCTGGCCGACGCCCTGGCCTACGCCGACGCCGAGCTCGACCCCGACGCGGTCGTGGACATCGCCACCCTCACCGGGGCCATCTCCGTGGCCCTCGGCCGGAACGTCGGCGCCGTCTACGCCTCCGACGAAGACCTGGCCGCCCAGCTCGTGGCGGCCGGGCAGGCCAGCGACGACCGGCTCTGGCGCATGCCGCTGATCGACGACTACGCCCCGGCCCTGGAGTCCTCGATCGCCGATCTGGCCAACGTCGAGAGCGGGTCCCGCTACGGCGCGGGTTCGATCACGGCGGCGCTGTTCCTGCGGGAGTTCGCGGGCAAGCGTCCGTGGGCGCACCTCGACATCGCCGGGGTCGGCCGCAGCACGGTCGACGAGGGCATCCTGACCAAGGGCGCGACCGGGTTCGGCGTGCGCGTGCTGCTGGAGTGGCTGACCCGGGGCTACTGAGCGATCTTGACGGCGGCCAGCAGGCCGTCGCCCAGGGGCATGAGCACCGAGCGCAGCCGGTCGTCGCCCTGCACCAGCTTGCCGAGCTCGCGCAGCGAAACCGTGTCGGGGTCGCGCTGCGTGGGGTCCGCCACCCGGTCGTGCCACAGCGCGTTGTCGAAGGCCACCACGCCGCCCACGCGCAGCAGGCGGACCGCCTCGGCCAGGTAGTCGACGTACTCCTGCTTGGCGCCGTCGGCGAAGACCATGTCGTAGCCGCCGTCGGACAGCCGGGGCAGCACGTCGAGCGCCCGGCCGGAGATCAGCCGCACCCGCCCGCCGGAGAAGCCCGCCTCCGCGAACGCCTGCCGGGCCAGCCGCTGGTGCTCGGGCTCGACGTCGACGCTGGTCAGCGTGCCGTCGCCGCGCATGCCGCGCAGCAGCCACAACCCTGACACGCCGCAGCCGGTGCCGATCTCGACGACGGACTTGGCGTTGAGGACGGTGGCGAGGAAGCAGAGCGCGGCCCCGCCCCCGGGAAGGATGGGCACCGCACCCATCTCCAGCCCGCGCTGACGCGCCGCGTGCAGGATCTCATCCTCGTGATGGAACTGCTCCGCATAGGCCAGAGTGGCCTCCACCGGACTGGTCATCGGCCTCCTCCCCCCACTTTCGTGCGATTGGTCACCGATCGCAGCCTAGGGGAGTCACGCCGGGACGGGAACTCAGGAGGGGCCGAAGGCGTTGCAGGTTTGAACGGGCTTTGCCGGTCCGGAAGGCAGGCAGTGCGCACGAAGGGACGAAACCAGGCACTATGACGGTAGCGGTGGTCCCAGAGAGAGGAGTGCTGGTGGACGAAAGCGACCACCAGGCGGATACTCCCGTGTCGTCTGATTGGACGCCTCCCACATGGGAGGAAGTGGTGCGGACTCACTCCGCACGCGTGTACCGGCTGGCGTACCGGCTTACCGGCAATGTCCACGATGCCGAGGACCTCACGCAGGAGGTCTTCGTCAGGGTCTTCAGGTCGCTGTCGAGCTACACCCCCGGCACGTTCGAGGGCTGGCTGCACCGGATCACGACGAACCTGTTCCTCGACATGGCCCGGCGCAAGCAGCGCATCCGGTTCGAGGGGCTGGCCGACGACGCCGCCGAGCGGTTGCGCGGCCGTGAGCCGTCGCCGGCGCAGGCGTTCGACGACGCCCACCTGGAGCCCGATATCCAAGCCGCCCTCGACGCGCTCGCCCCCGAGTTCCGGGCCGCGATCGTGCTGTGTGACATCGAGGGCCTGTCTTACGAGGAGATCGCGGCCACGCTCGGCGTCAAGCTGGGTACGGTCCGAAGCCGTATTCACCGTGGCCGGGCGCAGTTGCGGGAGGCGCTCGACCATCGAGCCCCCCGTACTACTCAACTCCCCCCGACCGTGATCAGTGGGGAGGAAGTCTGATATGGCTCATCTTGGAGAACGCGTTTCAGCGCTCGTAGACGGAGAGCTGAACCACACCGAGCGCGATCGCGCGCTCGCCCACCTGACCTTCTGTGCTGACTGCCGGCGGGAGGTCGAGTCGATGCGGGCGCTGAAGTCGCGCCTGCGGTCGCTCGACGGCCCGGCGATGCCGGCCGATCTGACCATGTCGCTGCTGCGCATGTCGGAGCCGGGCGGGCCGCTGCCGCCGAGGGAGCGCCCTTTCCCTACCCGTACGTTCGGGGGGGTGCCCATTCCTGGGCCCCACAGCATCGCGCCCCTGGACAACCGCCCGCGCAGGGACGCCACCGGTGGGGCCTCGGGCCCTGGTCGGGGCGGTAGGCGGCGCGGCGCGTACGTCGCGGTGGGCGTGGTGTCCGCCGCCGTGGCGCTCGGCACCTTCTTCGCCGTCTCGGGCGCGGGGAGCCACACCCCGTCGCCGCCCGTCGAGCTCTGGCGGGTCCAGCAGTCGCCGGCCACCAGCGCGCCGCCGACCGCCACGCCCTGAACCGGGGGCTCGCCTGGGATACTCGGGTGGCGTAGTCGACGATGCGTGGGGCATACGATCTGGGTTCGGGATTTGTCGCAAACAAAGCCTTTTATGACCCTCGTATGCCGCAAGAGCGAAGATTGCGGTGGCCGAGCAAGGAGTGGTGAGACGTAGATGACCGACGAGACGCGCCCGGGCGAAGGACGCACGACGTCGGACTTTCCCGAGCCACAGGGGCGGCCGGAGTTCCTGCCCGCCGACGAGCCGGGCGAGCAGGCCGGGCAGGCCGAACTGCGGCCCGACCCGCCCGCCTCGTTCGGCACGTCCTGGGGCGACCCGTCAGGCCGTTCCGAGAGCTCGGGCGTGTCGCCGTACGACTCTTCGGGCCGTTCGGAGGGTTCGGGCGTGTCGCCGTACGAGCCGCCGGGCCGTTCGGAGGGGGCGCCGCCCTATGAGGGGGGCGCGCGGGCGTACGAGGGCCCGTCCTTCGAGAGCCCTGGCGGGCCGCGGGGGTTCGAGAGCCCCGGCGGCACCCGGGTCTACGAGACCCCGTCCTTCGGGCCGGCCGAGACCGGCCCGCGGCCGATGCAACCGCCGCCCTTCATGGGCGCGTACGGCGGGCACCAGCCGCCGCCACCACACCAGGCCCTGGGCATGGGCCCCGGGTGGGCGCCGCCGCCTCCGGCGGGCCCCGGCGCGGGCGCGCTGCCCAGGCGCGGACTCAACGCCGGCGCGCTGATCGCGATCGCCGTGGCCATCGCCCTGGTGGCCTCCGTGCTCGGCAGCCTCGGCACGTACCTGCTGACCAGGTCGGGCAGCAGCGGCACCGACCCCTCCTACAGCCTCGGCCCCGCCCCGACGGGGGCGACCAACAGGGCGCCCGACTCGGTGGCCGGCGTGGCCGCGCGGGTGCTGCCCAGCGTCGTCTCGCTGGAGGTCGGCAACGGCGCCAACACCGAGGGCGCCTCCGGCTCCGGATTCCTGATCAAGAACGGCTACGTGGTGACCAACAACCACGTGGTCGCCCTGGCCGCCAAGGGCGGCGAGATCAAGATCATGTTCAACAACCGCAAGACCACCGCGGGCCGCATCGTCGGCCGCGACCCGGGCTCCGACCTGGCCGTGGTCAAGCCCGAGGAGACCTTCGGCACGCCGGAGATCACCCTCGGCAACTCCGACCAGGTCGTGGTGGGCGACCCGGTGATCGCCATCGGCTCGCCGCTCGGCCTCAGCGGCACGGTCACCACGGGCATCGTCAGCTCGCTCAACCGTCCGGTCATCGCCGGCGACGAGACGGGCGCCGCCACCGAGGAGCCCGCCTACATCAGCGCCATCCAGACCGACGCCGCCATCAACCCCGGCAACTCCGGCGGCCCGCTGGTGAACGGCCGGGGCGAGGTGGTCGGGGTGAACTCGGCCATCGCCACCCTCAGCCGTTCGGTGAACAGCCAGAGCGGCAGCATCGGCCTGGGCTTCGCGATCCCGGTGAACCAGACGCGGCGCGTGGCCGAGGAACTGATCACCACGGGCAAGGCCAAGCGTCCGAAGATCGGCATCATGCTGGACAAGGACTACAAGGGCCAGGGCGTGCGCATCGCCTCCGAGCCCGCCGAGGGCCGCCAGCCGGTCGACGCCGACGGCCCCGCCGACAAGGCCGGGCTGAAGGCGGGCGACGTCATCCTCGAGGTCGACGGGCTGGCGCTGCAGGACGGCAACGAGCTGATCGCCCTGATCCGCAGCAAGGCGCCGGGCGCCAAGATCACCATCAAGTACCAGCGCGCCGGCCAGGAGCGCACCGCCACCCTCACCGTCGCCGGCGACGACCAGCCGGCCCCCACACCGTCCTGAGTGATATGACCCAGGGGGGACGGTCCGGCCACGGGCCGGAGCCCTTAGTCTGTGGAGAGGATTGTGGACTGCGGGTAGGAGCGTACGGTGTTCGGACTCGGGTGGATGGAGGTCGGAGCGCTGATCGTCATCGCGCTCCTGGTCTTCGGTCCTGACAAGTTGCCGCAGGCCGCCTCGCAGGCGGGCAAGACGCTGCGCAACCTTCGGCGCATGGCCAACAACGCGCGCGACGACCTGAGGGCGGGCCTCGGGCCGGAGTTCCAGAACTTCGATCCCGCCGACCTCAACCCGAAGAACTTCGTGCGCAAGCACCTCCTCGACGACCTTGAGGACGACTGGAACGGCCGGCCCAAAGACCTGGAGCCGGTCGGCGTGGCGTCCTACGACACGTCTGAGCCGCCGTCGGAGCTCGGCGTCGGAGAGTTGCCTCCCTACGACTCCGAGGCCACCTGACACACCCTGCAGACGCGAAACGGGCCCGCTCAGCTTTGCCTGAGCGGGCCCGTTCGGCGTTCGAGGGTCAGGAGCGGTTGGGCGAGAGGCCGAGCTGCAGGCCCTTGATGCTGGAGGAGCGCTTGCTCAGACCGGCGGCGATCTTCCGCAGCTCCGCGGCGGCGGGCGAGTCGGGGTCGGTCAGGACCAGCGGTTTGCCCTCGTCGCCGCCCTCGCGCAGGCGCAGGTCGATCGGCACCTGGCCGAGCAGCGGGACGCGGGCGCCCAGCGTACGGGTCAGGGCGTCGGCGACGGTCTGGCCGCCGCCCTCGCCGAACACGGCCACCCGCTCGTCGCAGTGGGGGCAGGGGAGCCAGGACATGTTCTCGATGACGCCGGCGATCTGCTGGTGGGTCTGGGCGGCGATCGAGCCGGCCCGCTCGGCCACCTCGGCGGCGGCCTGCTGCGGGGTGGTCACGACCAGGATCTCCGCCGACGGGAGCCGCTGCGCCACCGAGATGGCGATGTCGCCGGTGCCCGGCGGCAGGTCGAGCAGCAGGACGTCGAGGTCGCCCCAGTAGACGTCGGCCAGGAACTGGTGGAGCGCCCGGTCGAGCATCGGCCCGCGCCACACGACCGGCGTGTTGCCCTCGGGCTTGAACATGCCGACCGAGATGACCTTGATGTCATGCGCGGACGGCGGCATGATCATGTCCTCGACCTTGGTGGGACGCTCGGAGGCGCCCAGCATGCGAGGGATGCTGTGACCGTAGATGTCGGCGTCGACGATGCCGACCTTGAGGCCGCTGGAGGCCATCGCCACGGCCAGGTTGACCGTGACCGACGACTTGCCCACGCCGCCCTTGCCGCTCGCGACGGCGAAGACGCGGGTCAGCGAGCCGGGCTGGTTGAAGGGGATCTCCTTCTCCGGCCCCCGGTCGCCCCTCAGCTTGGTCTGGAGGGTCTTGCGCTGCTCGGTGCTCATGACGTCGAGCTCGATCTGGACGTCCGTCACGCCGCCGACCTTGCCGACCGCCGTCTTCACGTCGCGGGTGATGGTGTCCTTCATCGGACAGCCCGACACGGTGAGGTAGACGCCCACCCGGACCGCGCCGTCGGGGGCGATCTCGATGTTCTTGACCATGTCGAGGTCCGTGATCGGACGACGGATCTCGGGGTCGATGACGGTGGCGAGGGCGGCCGTCACCTGTTCCTGGGTTGGTGCCATCGAAGTCTCGGCACGAGGGAGTGCCGTCCCTCCTTAGTCGGTCTATGTGTGACAGGCGCTGAAAGCCAGTGGAAAATGCCCCTCCATGGTATGAACCCGGGGAGCCGCTGAGTTAATCCGCGCTGTTGGGTGACTGTTAGGTGTCCGTGCAACAACGTCTAAGGTTACTGCGTGACTCTTCTGCGCGACGAGGGGCTCACCGCCGAGGAGCTGGCGGTCTGGCGGATGTTGCAGCGGGCCCAGGTGCGCATCGCCCGCCGCCTGGAGGCCGAGCTGCTCGTCACCCACGACCTGCCGCTGGCGTCGTACGAGGTGCTGGCGCATCTCGCCGAGGCGCCGGGGCGGCGGCTGCGCATGAACGACCTGGCCGACCGCGTGCTGCTCTCGCGCAGCGGGCTGACCCGGCTGATCGACCGGCTGCAGCGGCACGGGCTGGTCGGGCGGGAGGCGTGCTCCGACGACGCCCGCGGGCTGTTCGCGGTGCTGACCGGGCCGGGCGCCGCGCGGCTGGCCGAGGCCACGCCCACCTACCTGCGCGGGGTCAAGAGCCAGTTCCTCGACCTGCTGGGCGCGGGCGACGTCGGCGAGGTGCGGGCGCTGCTGGCCCGGCTCGACGTCACTGGCGCTTGTTGAGCTCCTCCAGCAGCCGGCCGAGCTCGGCGCGCAGGTAGTCGCGGGTGGCGACCTCGTTCAGGGCCAGGCGCAGGCCGGCGATCTCGCGGGTGAGGTACTCGATCTCGGCCTGGTTGCGGTCGGCGGCCTCGCGGTCCTGCTCGTACTGGATGCGGTCGCGGTCGTCCTGGCGGTTCTGGGCGAGCAGGATGAGCGGCGCGGCGTAGCTGGCCTGGAGCGACAACATCAGCGTGAGGAAGATGAACGGGTACGGGTCCCACTTGAGCGACGGAGGGGCGGCGACGTTCCAGATCACCCAGATCGCCACGAACACCGTCATGTAGACGATGAACCGGGCCGTGCCGAGGAAACGGGCGATCTGCTCGGACAGGCGGCCGAACGCCTCGGGGTCGTAGTGCGGGCGCAGCGATCGGCGCAGCGCCCGAGGCTGGTCGAGCCGGTCAGTGGTCATGGTCGTCCCTCTCGCGCCAGTCGTCGGGAAGCAGGTGGTCAAGGACGTCGTCGACGGTCACTGAGCCGACCAGCCTGCCCAGCTCGTCCACGACCGGGGCGGCGACCAGGTTGTAGTTGGCGAGGAAGGCGTGGACCTGGCGCAGGGTGAAGTCGGGCCTGATCGGGTCGATCGAGGGGTCGAGCACGCGGCCGAGCAGCGTCGAGGGCGGCTCGCGCAGCAGCCGCTGGAAGTGCGAGACCCCCAGGTACGTGCCGGTCGGCGTCTCAGTGGGCGGCCTGGTCACGTAGACCTGGGCGGCGACGGCGGGCGGCAGGTCCTGCTGGCGGATGTGGGCCAGTGCCTCGGCCACCGTCGCGTTGGGCGGCAGGATGACCGGCTCGCTGGTCATCACGCCGCCCGCGGTGTCGTCGGCGTAGGTCAGCAGCCGCCGCACGGGGGCCGCCTCGCCGGGCTCCATGAGCGCCAGCAGCCTGGCCGCCTGCTCTTCGGGCAGGTCGTGCAGCAGGTCGGCGGCGTCGTCGGGGCTCATCTCCTCCAGGACGTCGGCGGCCCGCTCGGGTTCGAGGGTGCCGAGGATGCCGATCTGGTCGTCGGGCGGCAGCTCCTCCAGCACGTCGGCCAGGCGGTCGTCGGCGAGCTCGCGGGCGATCTCGATGCGCCGCTTGCTGGGCAGCTCGTGCAGGGCGCTGGCCATGTCGGCGGCGCGCAGCGACTCGAACGCGGCGATCAGGCCGGCCGCGCCCTGGTCCTTCTGCAGGGTGTCGAAGCCGGAAACCTCGCTCCAGCCGACCGTCCTGGGCTCGCGCCGGCGGCCCTTGAAGAGCGCGACCCTGGTGATCTCCCAGCGGGAGGGCAGGGGCTCCTCCATGGCGACGTCGTAGACGGTCATGGGCTCGTCGCCGACGTGCACGGACAGGTCGAGCATCTCGCCGATGACCAGGGTCTCGGTGGCGCGCTGCTCGAACCTGCGCATGTTCAGCCGTCCGGTGAAGACGACCGCGCCCGCCTCGATGCGGCGCACGCGGGTGATCGGGAGGAACACCCGGCGGCGCGGCTGCACCTCGACGACCATCCCGTGCACCTGGGGATTGCCGGTGATGCGCAGGCCCACCACGACGTCACGCACCCGGCCGATCTGATCGCCCGTGGGGTCGAAGACGGGGGTCCCCGCCAGCCGGGCCACGAAGATCTTCACGTGGGCCAGGCTAACAGTGAGACGCCGTTGCGCCCCGGTTGCCTGGCATGTCAGTATCAAACGCATTTGACGCTGATTACTGCGCGGTAGGGGTGAACCATGAGGCTGGCAGGGCTCGCACTGGCATTCGTGTCGTCGTGTTGTTTCGCGTTCTCCGGGCCGATGGCCAAGTACCTCATCACCGCCGGGCTGGCGCCGGTCGAGGCCGTCTGGACGCGGATGGCGGGCGCCGGGCTGCTGCTGGTCGCGGTGCTGGCGGTGGTCAAGCCGCGGGCGCTGCGCATCCCGCGCTCCCGGCTGCCGTTCCTCGGCCTGTACACCGTGATGGCCGTGGCGGGCGTGCAGTCGCTCTATTTCGTGGCGATCACCCGGCTCCCGGTGGGGATCGCGCTGCTGCTGGAGTTCATGGCGCCGGTGATGGTGGTGGCCTGGGTCAGGTTCGTCCGCAAGGTACGCCTGGCCAGGGCCGCGTACGTGGGCGCGGTGATCGCGTTCGTCGGCCTGGCGATCGTCGTCGAGGCGTGGCAGGGCATGCGGCTGGACGCGTTCGGCCTGCTTCTCGGGCTGCTGGCGGGGGCGTGCTGCGCCGGGTACTTCCTGATGGGCGACAGCCTGGGCCCCGACATCGACCTGCTCGGCCTGGTCGCCTGGGGCATGATCGGCTCGGCCGTCGTGCTGATCCCGTTCGCGCGGCCCTGGAACATCCCCTGGGAGGCCTTCACCGTCTCCGTCGCCCCGCAGGGCGGCACGACGCTGCCGGTGCTGGGGGCGTACCTGTGGCTGGTGCTGGTGGCGACCGCGCTGGCGTACATCCTGAGCATGAACATGGTGAAGCGGCTGTCGGCGGCGGTGGGGGCGACGGTCGCCTCGCTGGAGGTCATCGGCGGCGCGGTGGTCGCGTGGGCGCTGGTCGGCGAGACGCTGGGGGCGTTCCAGATCGTCGGCGGGCTGATCGTGCTCGGCGGCGCGCTGCTCGCCCAGACCGCCACCGCGGGCGCCCAGCCCGCCCCCGTCCCGGACCGGCCCGTCGAGGTCACCGCCCAGGTCTGAGCCCGGCCGCGGCCGGGGTCGGCGGCCCTGGGCAGCGGTCTTGAGCCGGCGTTCCGGGCCAGTGTTCCGGGGTCAGTGTTCCGGGGCCAGTGTTCCGGGGTCAGCGTTCCGGGGTGAGGCGCAGGACGGTGGAGTCGCGGGCCCAGCGCTCGGGCAGGTGCTCGCTGTCGGGGGCGTTGAGCCGCTCCTTGGCCAGCACCGCCACGGCGTCGGCCGCCGCGGCCTGGTCGACCACCGAGACCGCCGCCTCGAACTCCACCAGCCGCGCGCCGTTGTCCTTGCTGCGCAGCGTCACGCGCACCCGGTCGAGCGTGCCGAGCCCCGGCAGGTCCTGCTCGCCGCCGCCGGTCACGAGGTAGATGGCGCCGTCGTGCCAGGCGTGCCAGGCCAGGCGCGGGCGGTCGAGGGTGAGCCAGAGGATGCCGGACTTCTTGGCGCCCTCCTCAATGGCCGCGATGTCGTCGCTCACGATCAGACTGTAACCCCCGAACCGCTCGGGGCCCGCGCGCGTTTCACCGGTATGCGGTTGTTCATCCTTCTGCTCGTCCTGGTCGCGGGGTGCGCCGCCGGCGGCCCCGAGCCGCCGCCCGCCTGCGGGGCCTCCGCCCGTACGGGCCCGCTGGACACGCGCGTCCTTCGGCAGACCGTGTACGACTACCCGGCGTACCCGACGCCCGAGGCGCTCGCCGCGAAGGTGGAGACCGTCGTCTCCGGCCACGTGACGGGCTGGGTCGCCGGGCCCGTGGTCGAGGAGGGCGTCCCGGGGGACCGCACCCGGTACGTCCTCATGCGCGTCCAGGTCGTCAAGCGGCTCAAGGGCGCCGCCGCGGACGTCGCGGACCTCGCCTTCTACCAGGGAGCGGCGGTGGACGACGCGGGCACGCCGGTCCACGACGTGGCCGACTTCGCCCGCGCGGTGCCCGCGGGCACCCGGGTGCTGCTGTTCATGAACCGCGCCCGGCCGACCGGCACGGTCGTCGAGGGACGCCCGGTCCTCCACTCCACGCCCCCGCAGGGCGTGATCCTGCACGAGGTGACCGGCGACCCGGCCGGCCGGGCCGTCGGGGGCAGGGACGAGATCTTCTCCTCGCCGGGCTGGAACCAGCCGTGCGGCATCGACGGCCTGATCGCCCGCCTGCACGCCCACGGATACACCGGCTGAACACTTTGCCCTTTTCTGGTGTCCGCCGGGTGCCGTGCCGGGGAGAACCGCATTCATGGGGATCGTCTCTCGCGGCTTCGCCGGAAAGCACTTCCGGCGTCCGCGGCCGGAGCTGGCCGGGCGGGTGCCGCCGGGGCAGTACCTGGCGGAGGGCTTCCCGGTGCTCACGGCGGGGGCGACGCAGCACATCCGGACCGAGCGGTGGTCGTTCACCGTCAGGGGCGGCGCGGGCGAGCCCACCTGGACGTGGACCGACCTGCTGTCGCTGCCCGCCGAGCAGATCACCGTGGACATCCACTGCGTCACCCACTGGAGCAAGCTCGACACCACCTGGACGGGCGTGTCCCTCGACCGGCTGCTGACCGGGGCCGACCGGGCGGCCGGGTACGCGCTGGCCGTCAGCTACGGCGGCTACGCGACCAACCTGCCGGTCGAGGAGATCGTGGACGGCAAGGCGTGGCTGGTCTACGCCTACGAGGGCACGCCGATCCCGCCCGAGCACGGCGGCCCGGTGCGGATGCTGGTGCCCGCCCACTACCTGTGGAAGAGCGCCAAGTGGATCCACGAGCTCTGGCTCATGGACGAGGACCGCCCCGGCTTCTGGGAGCGGTCCGGCTATCACAACTTCGGGGACCCATGGCGGGAACAGCGGTACTACGACGACTGACCTGGCAGCCGGCCACGATCGCCGAGGTCGTCCCGGAGACCGACCAGACGCGTACGCTGCTGCTCGACGTGCCCGGCTGGCCGGGACACCGCGCCGGTCAGCACGTGGACGTGCGGCTGACGGCCGACGACGGCTACCAGGCGACCCGGGCGTACTCGCTGGCCGGCGCGCCCGGTGAGCGGCCCGCGCTCACCGTGGCCGAGGTGCCGGGCGGCGAGGTGTCGCCGTACCTGGTGGACGTGGCCGAGCCCGGCGACCAGGTGGAGGTGCGCGGCCCGATCGGCGGCTACTTCGTGTGGGAGCCGTCGCCGGAACGGCGGCCGCTGCTGCTGGTCGCGGGCGGGTCCGGCGTCGTGCCGCTGCGCTCGATGCTGCGCCACCGCGCCCGGCTGGGCGACGGCACCCCGATACGGCTCATCTACTCCGTACGCGACCCCGGCCAGGTGATCTACCGCGACGAGCTGGAGTCCGCCGACGGCGAGGTGAGCTTCGTCTACACCCGCTCGGCCCCCACCGACTGGCCCGAGCCCGTGGGCCGCGTGGACCGCTCGCAACTGGCCCGCCTGGCCTGGCCGCCCGCCCACGAGCCGCTGGCCTACGTCTGCGGCCCGACCGCGTTCGTCGAGCACGTGGCCGCGATCCTCACCGCCCTGGGCTACCCGCCCACCGACATCCGCACCGAGCGGTACGGCTAGGAGAGACACCATGCAACAACCCGTGGACGGCAACGCCGCGGCAGGCCCGCTGGCCCAGTTCTTCGGCCGGGACATGACGGCGGCCCAGGGCGTCTGCGCGCAGTGCGGCATGAACGGCCCGCTGGGGGAGACCACCGTGTACGGTCCCGCCCCCGGCACCGTCCTGTGCTGCCCGAACTGCGACAACGTGCTCATGACCCTGGTGGAGGCGCCGGGCCGGATGATGGTCGCGATGCCGGGCCTCGGCCTGCTGGAGACGCCCGTGCAGGGAGGGCGGTGACCGTGGCCGTCGTCTCGAAGGGGTTCAGGGGGCGTGGCGGGCACGACGACCGCCTGCCGCCCGGCCAGTACCTCACGCCCGGCTTCCCCGTCCTGTCGGCGGGCCCGACGCCCCGCGTCGACACCGCGGACTGGACGTTCACCCTGGTCACCGAGACCGGCCGGGAACGCGTCCGGACCTGGGACGAGCTGCTGGACCTGCCCCAGAGCGCCCCGCACACCGACATCCACTGCGTCACCGGCTGGTCCAAGTTCGACACCGACTGGCAGGGCGTGTCGATCGACGTCCTGCTCGACGACGTGGACACCGGGGCCGAATTCGCGGAGGTGTACTGCCACGGCGGCTACACCACCAACCTGCCGCTGGCGGACCTGCGCGACGGCAAGGCGTGGATCGTCCACACCTTCGACGGCGACCCGCTGCCCGCCGAGCACGGCGGCCCGGCCCGCCTGCTGGTCCCGCACCTGTACTTCTGGAAGTCCGCCAAATGGGTGAAGGGCCTGCGCCTGCTCGACCGTGACCGGCCCGGCTTCTGGGAACGGGCCGGCTACCACAACTACGGCGACCCCTGGCGCGAGCAGCGCTACTGGAACAGCTGATCGCCCCCATGGACGGGGGACGCCTGCCGGAGGCGCCCCCGCAGCCGTTAGCGTTGGCGCATGCGCTCACGTCGTTCCGTGCTCTCCGTGCCGGGCAGCAACCCCCGCTTCCTGGAGAAGGCCCAGACCCTGCCCGCCGACGAGGTCTTCCTCGACCTTGAGGACTCCGTCGCGCCCCTGGCCAAGGACGAGGCCCGCAAGAACGTCGTGACCGCGCTGCGCGAGGGCGACTGGACCGGCAAGACCCGCGTGGTCAGGGTCAACGACCTGACCACGATGTGGACGTACCGGGACGTGATCGAGGTCGTGGAGGGCGCGGGGGAGTTCCTCGACTGCCTGATCCTGCCCAAGGTCCAGGACCCGACCGAGGTCGTCTGGCTCGACACCCTGCTGACCCAGATCGAGCGGTCGATGGGCTACGAGGTCGGCCGCATCGGCATCGAGGCCCAGATCGAGAACGCCCGCGGCCTGGTCAACGTCGACGCCATCGCCGGGTCGTCCAGGAGGCTGGAGGCCCTGGTGTTCGGGCCGGCCGACTTCATGGCCTCGATCAACATGCGCACCCTCGTGGTCGGCGAGCAGCCGCCCGGCTACGACGAGGGCGACGCCTACCACTACATCCTCATGCGCCTGCTGATGGCCGCCAGGATGCACGACCTCCAGGTGATCGACGGCCCCTACCTGCAGATCAAGGACGTCGAGGGCTACCGGAGGGTCGCCCGCCGGGCCGCCGCCCTCGGGTTCGATGGCAAGTGGGTGCTGCACCCCTTGCAGGTGGAGGCGGCCAACGAGGTGTTCTCGCCCAGCCAGGAGGACTACGACCACGCCGAGCTGATCCTGGAGGCGTACG
This sequence comes from Nonomuraea sp. NPDC052265, assembly GCF_044547985.1. Classification (NCBI taxonomy): domain Bacteria; kingdom Bacillati; phylum Actinomycetota; class Actinomycetes; order Streptosporangiales; family Streptosporangiaceae; genus Nonomuraea; species Nonomuraea sp. NPDC052265. The sequence goes on along the minus strand of NZ_JBIUBJ010000010.1, from coordinate 74,358 downwards.
AGCACTACACCACCGTGGAGCGGCGCGGCGCGGTCATGCTGGGCGACGAGATGATCGACGAGGCCTCCCGCAAGATGGCGCTCGTCGTGGCCGCCAAGGGCAGGGCGGCCGGTCTGAGCAGGACGAAGTCGTTCACACCTTGACGCCGACCGCGGTGAAGAACCAGAACGACGAGGTCAGCCAGAGCCCGATCAGCGCCGTGAACGCCAGCCCGCCGAGCACGGGCAGCGTCCAGTGCGGCGCGTCGCGCCTGGGCAGCGCCAGCATCTTCGCCGTGAACACGCCGTAGAAGAAGCAGCCGAGCAGCGAGTGGGCCAGTACGCGCGGTACGTCGTACTGCAGGCCCAGGGCGTACAGGCAGTGGAAGGCGACGGGGATCGTGAGGAGGAACGCCAGCCGCCCCGACCAGCGGTGGACGCCGGCCGGGATCTCGATCCCGAGCCTGCCCCACATCGACAGCGCCGAGACCACCTGGACGACCGCCAGCGCGAACGCCCCCGTCGTCAGCCACGCCTTCATCGGCAGCGCGGCGGAGAACCCGGCCGGGCCGACCGCGAACCCCGTGGGCGTGTGCGCCCGGCCGTAGACGCCGAGCGCCAGCGCCGCCAGGCCGCCGGCCAGCAGCGGGACCAGGAGCACGGCGGCCGTCCGGTGCGACGGCTGCTGGATGGCGGTCATGGCATCTCCTCGATGAATCCGTCGACGTCCTTCGGACTGACCGTGGCGCCGGCGACGGTCACGGGGGTGGTCGGTCGCCCGGCGTCAAGCTGGGGGATCTCCACCTGGTCCTGGCCCACGAACGCGGCGCCGACCTGGTCGTAGCCGCCGCCGGGCCGCGGGACGCGGATCCAGCCGGCCCGCAGTCTGGCGCCCCTGACCTGCGCGGTCGCCCGGTACAGCCCGGACGGCCGGACCACCGCGGGCGCGCTGAAGCTCCACCTGGCGCCGCCGACGGACAGGCTGCCCCTGGCCCGCCCGCCGCCGAGCGTGGCCGTCACGCGGGCCGTGCCCGGGCCCTTCAGCACGACCTCGCCGCCGGCCTCTTCGCCCTTGAACCAGGCTTCGGCCCTGCCGTCGCAGAAGTAGCCGACGGCCTTGCCGTCGCGGACGGAGATCGCAATGAGGCCGCCGTTGCCTTTGACGTACCCGCCGTAGTCGGCCTTGGGGATCTTCTCGGCCTCCGTCCGCGTGGGCGACGGGGAGGGGGCCGGCGCGGTGGCGGCCTCGGTCGGCGAGCCGCCCGCTGTGGCGCGGGCCGTGGCGCCCGCAGTGGTGTCGGCCGCCGGTGTCGCGGTGATGCTGGCGACACCCAGCCCCGCGGCGAGGACTGCGCCCGCCGCCAGGGTGATGAAAGGTCCCAGCCTTGACATGGACTGCTCCCAGGGTCGAAATGCCGTACGACTCCGAGCATCCGCCCAAAGGGGTGGGCCGTCTGTGAACTAATGCTCACCCGGCAGACAGAATGTATGGATGCAGGAGAACCCTGGACCGAATTCGCCATATGGCAGTCAGCCGCCTGGGCCGCCCGTCTATCCTTATGCGCCGCCGCCCGTGCCGCAGCAGCGGTCCTGGTTCCTGCCGACGCCGCAGGGTGTGCGTTTCGACCATCTCGCCCGCACCCCGGCGAACGAGCCGTGGCGGGCCGTCGTCGGCACGATCGTCGTCGGTCTCGGGTTCTTCATCATCGGCACCGGCGTGCTGCTCGTGGGCAAGGCGGTCGAGCTGATCCTCGGCCTGCCCGCGCCGACCGACCCCGCGCAGATCTTCGGCGACCCGGTGTTCGGGCTGGTGATGGTGCTGCTGTCGATCGCGGCCGTGCTGCCCCTCGTCTTCGGCACGGCCGCGCTCGTCCAGCGCCGCCGGCCCGGCACGCTGTCGTCGGTCGCCGGACGGCTGCGCTGGACGTGGCTGCTGCGCTGTCTCGGCCTGGCCGTGCTCGCGCTGGTGCTGGGGCAGATCGCGCAGGTCGTGGCCCTGTCGTTGTCCAACGAGGAGTACTCCGACCTGTTCGGATGGGTCGGCTGGGAGCGGTTCCTGCCCGCCCTCGTGGTGATCGTGCTGCTGGTGCCGTTCCAGGCGGCGACCGAGGAGTACATCTTCCGCGGCTGGTTCGTCCAGGCGGTCGGGGTGCACGTGCGGAACCCGGTGTGGGCGATCGTCATCGGGTCGTTGCTGTTCGCGTCCCTGCACGGCTATTCGTGGGTGGGGCTGCTCGACGTGTTCGCCTTCGGCGTGGTGATGGGGTGGCTGGCCGTACGGACCGGGGGGCTGGAGGCGCCGATCGCCCTGCACGTGATGAACAACACGCTGGCGTTCGGGCTCAGCGCGGCCTCGGGCAGTCTCCAGGACGCACTGGACCAGGGCAAGACGGCGATCCCGTGGCAGGCGCTGTCGGGAACGGCGGTGCAGCTCGGGGTGTATGCGATTGGTGTGTTGTATATATCCAAAAAGCGGTCAATTAGCGCCATTTCTGGATAAATCAGGCGGGAGGTGCGGGAAATCTCGCTAGAGAGGTCTCGCCAATCCGGCTCAGGCATGCTGGTCTGGTTCCTGTGGGACAGGCGAGGGTGTCACGGAGGTGATCGTTTTGGTGGGACGGGGTAGAAAATAGGCGCATAAGGTGGGACGGGATTTGTGGAACGGTCCGTGGTAAACGGCCCGTCCGCTCACCGTTCTCCCGCGCAACCCGGTTGACCAGGTCCGATTTGACGGGTTCCACCTGTACGACGAGTTCGACTAGGAGGTGCGGCGCGTGGCCTCCGGCCCCAGCGATCCGCCACGGCGACCGCCGGACGACGACGACCCGCGTCCTGAGGACGCCTCGGAGCCCCCCTCTGCCGAGGAGCCCAGGATCCGCCACTCCCCGCCCGGTCCCACCGACGATCGGGCCCGGGGCTTACCCCTGACCTCCCCTTGGGGCATGCCGCCGTTCGCGTCCCCGATCCCGGAGGAATCCCCGCAGGAGCCGCCCAAGGGGCGCAGGCCGTACAGCTCGCCGACGGCCGAGCCCGAGGTCGAGCCGCGCCGCCGTCCCCGGCGCATCGTCAACCGCCCGGACAAGCTCGTCGCCGGCGGCCCGCCCCGCCGGGAGCCGCCCGCCGAGCCCCCGCCCTCGCCCCCGCCCTCGCCCCCGCCCCAGGCCCCGCCCGCAGGGGAGGCGCAGGAGAGCACGGCCCCCGTCAGGCCCCACCGCGAGCCGCCCTATCACCTGCCGCTCCCCGCCGACGAGGCCCCCGAACCCGTCACGGAGACGCCACCGCAGCCCGAAGCCCCCGCCCCCGGCACGGAGGCGAGGCCGCCGCAGCCCGAAGCCGCCGATCCCGTCACGGAGGCGAGGCCGCCGCAGCCCGAAGCCCCCGACCCCGGAGCCGAGGAGGCTGGGCAGGAGGGTCCCGAGGTCAGGCGGGTCGGCCGTCCTCCCGGTGGGCGTCCCACGAGACCCGACCTCCTGGTCGCCACCGGTCCGCCGCGTCCCGGCGGGGCCGCCGGCAGACACCACAGAGGCCCGGCCCCCGCCGCCGTACGCAGGTCCAGCCCCGTGCACCGGGGCAGCAGGGCCGCCCCGATCGCCCTCACCATGGCCCTGGCGCTCCTGGTGGCCGCCGGGGTGCTCGTATGGCGCTGGAGCGACACCGACCCCACCGGCCTGCGCCTGGAGGCCGGCACCGGCCGTTCGGGGGACGACCTCTTCACCGTCCCCGCCGCCGGCGTCGGCACCAACCAGAAGCTCAACGACATGGTCTCCGTCGGCCGCGCGGTGGTCGCGGTCGGCAGCGACACCACCAGCCCGACCCCGCGCCCGCTCTTCCTGTTCTCGCCCGACGCCGGCAGGCACTGGCAGCTCGGCCAGGTGAGCGGCGCCTCCACGCCCACCGTCCAGCGCGTGGTCGGCGGCGACGGCCGCTGGCTGGCCAGCGGCGGCGACGGCCCGTCCGGCGAGCGCGGCCTGTGGACCAGCACCGACGGCTTCAGCTGGACGACCGTCGACGCGGCCGGCATGGCCGCGTTCCGGCCCGGCGACCAGGTCTACGACATCGCCAGGACGGCCTCGGGCTTCGTCGCCGTCGGCGCCACGGCCGGGGAGGGCGGGCCCGGCCCGGCGGCCTGGCGCTCGTCCGACGGCCGGGCCTGGGACCGCGTGGAGACCAGGGGGCTGGACGTCCAGGAGATCAGGGCGGTCGTCGCCCAGGGCGACACGGTCGTGGCCGTCGGCCGCCCGGCCGACGGAGGGGGCTCGCGGGTGCTGCGCTCGTCCGACGGCGGCGGCGCGTGGCAGGCGACCGGCTTCCAGCTCCCCGAGGCCGAGCCGCGTACGGGCACGGTGGCCGTGCTGCCCAAACGGTTCGTCCTGGTGCCGACCAGGCAGCGTACGGTCAACGGCGACGTACGCGTCTACTGCTCGCCCACCGGCGCCCAGTGGTCGCAGTGCGGTTCCATCGGCGGCCTGGGCGGCGAGAGCCCCGGGGTGGAGTCGCTGATCTCCTACCGGTCCGGAGTGGCCGCGATCAGCCAGGCCACCCTGGGCAAGTACTCGGTCCTGACCAGCGCCGACGGGCGCGGCTGGGCCAAACGGGCCGACCTCGGCGACCTGTCGGGCGCCACGCTGCGCGGGTTCACGATCTCCGACGGCGGCACCCTGTTCGCCGGCGGCGACCAGGCGGCCTCCGACGTGGACAACCAGCTCGTGCTGATGACCGCGCCGCCGCGCGGCGCCGTCTCCCGCGTCCAGCTCGGCCAGGTCGAGGGCCTGACCAGGGTCTCGCGCGAGACCACCAGGCTGGCGGCCTCCGGCGGCCGGTACGTCGCGGTCGGCTCCGCCTCCGGCGACGCCGGCCTGTGGACGATCAGGAACTGGCAGCGCTGGAAGTCGATGAGCCTCGGCGGCCCCGGCAGGCAGATCCTGGAGGACGTCGCCCACGGCGGGCGCGGCTGGCTGGCGGCCGGCAGCACCCAGACGAACCTGGCCGTCACCGACCCCCTGCTCGTCACCTCCGAGGACGGCGAGACCTGGCGGCGCGTGCCGGTCTCCGGCGACCTGGCCCGCGACCGCGACCAGCCCTACCTGGACACCCACGCCGTCGCGGCGGGCAAGAAGGGCTACGTGCTGGCCGGCGAGTCCCACGACCAGGCGGGCTCGGCCGCCGCCGCCATGTGGTTCACGTCCGACCTGCGCAGGTACACCCGGTCCAAGAAGCTGCCCCAGGGCGGCGCGGGCGTCCGCGTCCACGACGTGATCGCGACCCAGGGCGGCTACGTCGCGGTCGGCGGGTCCGGATCCTCCGACCGGGAGAGCAGCGTGGTCTGGTTCTCCGACGACGGCGTGAACTGGACCGCCCGCAAGCGCCTCACCCCGCCGGACGCCACGTCGGCCGGGCTGCGGCAGGTCACGACGTACCACGACAAGCTCGTCGCCATCGGTACGGCCGTGACGAACGGCTCACGCCGCGCCTTCTCCGCCGTGTCCGACGACGACGGCGAGAGCTGGACGACGGCATGGCTGCCCGCCGACCAGGCCGCGGCCGTGCACGACCTGGCGGCGGCCGACCAGGGCCTGGTGGCGGTCGGCTGGCACGGCACCCCGGGCGAGGGCGACAGCGCGGCCTGGGTCTCCCAGGACGGCCTGTCGTGGAACCGCATGGCCCTGACCAGGGACCGGCTCGCCGGCCCCGGCTTGCAGGCCCTGACGGCCGTGGCGGTCAGCGGCACGGAGGTGGTGGCGCTCGGCAGGTCCACGACGTACGACACCGACCACCTGATCCTGTGGACCTCCAGCCTCACCGCCAACCGGTGAGCACGCCCCACTCGGTCAGGCAGTCGAGCAGCCCTTCGGTGAGCGGGAGCAGCGCCGGCTCACCGGGGCCGCACCACCGCACGTCGGCGGCGTCGTCACCGGCGACGGGCACGCCGCCGTCCGAGGTGGCCAGGTAGTCGCGGATGACGTACGTGACGCCGCCCGGCCCGGGACGCTCCACCGTGCCCGCCAGGCGGCCCACCGCGACACGCAGCCCGGTCTCCTCCATGACCTCGCGGCGCAGGCCGTCCGCGTCGCTCTCGCCGGGCTCCAGCCGTCCGCCGGGGAGCGACCACAGCCCCTTCCCCGGCGGACGGCCGCGCCGGACGAGAAGAAGCCGGTCAGAGGCGTCGAAAATGATCGCGCCGACACAATTTACGCGCACATGACCAAGACTACGACGGGATAACGGACACCGGTCTTGACGCGACCGTGCCGGAGGAAGCACCGTGGGTAGCTGTGAGAGCGGCTCCTACCTGCCCAAGGTGCTTCGGCCCGCTTCACGGGTCGAGCGGCCTGCCGGGTGTGTTCCATTGCGACACGCACGGCGACGTCCTGCCGTACCAGCCTCCGAGAGCGCCTACGGGCGAATCGCTGGAGGCCATGCGGAAGCGCTCGGTGGTGCCCGTGTGGCTGCCATGGCCATTGCCGCCCGGCTGGACGGTGACCGGGTTCGGCGAGGTCGGCGACGAACGTACCGGCTCGCGGGCCAGCGTCGTCGCGCTCAGCGGGCCCTCGCCGATCGAGGGGCCGGCCGACCTGCTGGTCATCGCCGAGGAGCCGGGCGTGGGGCTCGGCGCGACGTTCGCGGGGCTCGACGGTCCCGACCCCGGCGAGGGGTTCGACTCCGGGCCGCCCAACGCGAAGATCGAGGTGCTGGGGCATCCCACCGCGATGTGGTGCCTGGGCGGCATCGACGACCGGGCCGTCTACGCCGGTGAGGCGCTCGGCAACTGGTTGTGGACCATCGCCTGGCCCGCCGAGGCCGGTTGCATGATCGCGATGGCCGAGCTGTCCCTCCAGGACGCCCGCGACCGCGACTTCGAGGTGCCCTTCGGCGGGTTCTCGCCGCTGCTGGAAGACTGAGCGCCTGGAGACTGAGCGCCTGGAGACTGAGCGCCTGGAGATCGAGCGACTGGAGAGCCGAGCGCCTGGGAGACCGGGCGCGGGGCCGAGCACGGGATCGCCTCCCCCGGGCGGCCGGTTGGGGGAGCGGTGTCGGGGGTCAGGTTCTTCGTCGAGGCGTTCGTGACGATGTTCGTGATCATGGACCCGCCGGGCGTCATCCCGCTCTTCCTGGCCTACACCTTCGGCCGCACCCCCGCCGAGCGCAGGCGCATCGCCTGGCAGGCCGCGGTGACGGCGTTCTGCCTGGTGGTGGTGTTCGCGGTGTTCGGACGGGCCATCCTGTCGTACCTGCACGTCGAGGTGCCCGCCATGCAGATCGCGGGCGGGCTGCTGCTCCTGCTGGTGGCCCTGGAGCTGCTGCGCGGCGCGGCCGAGCCGCGTACCGACACCGTGCGCTCGAACGTCAACGTGGCCCTGGTCCCGCTCGGCACGCCGCTGCTGGCCGGGCCCGGCGCGATCGTGGCCACCATCGTCTTCGCCCAGCAGGCCGAGGGCCGCGCCGACGGGCTGGCCGCGCTGATGCTGGCCATCGCGGCCGTGCACATCCTGCTGTGGCTGTTCATGCGCTTCTCGGTCAGCATCATCCGCGTCATCAAGGAGAACGGCGTGGAGCTGGTCACCAGGATCGCCGGACTGCTGCTCTCGGCGCTCGCGGTGCAACTCATCATCAACGCGATTCGCGCTCTCATGCAGACGGGCTAAAGTTCGGAAGCGTGACAGCGCGTATCGAGCGAGTGGTGACCGAGGGCGTCGTCGACATCGACGGCACCGAGCACAAGGTCGAGAACAACACCTGGATCATCGGTGACGACGACGAAGTCATCGTCATCGACGCGGCGCGGGACGCCGAGAAGATCCTTGAGCAGGTGGGCGAGCGTGAGGTGCTGGCCGTCATCTGCACCGCGGGCCTGCCCGACCACGTCGGCGCGGCCATCGAGGTGGCCAGCAGAGACGAGGCGGTCGTCGCCCTGCACCCCAAGGACAAGCCGCTGTGGCGGGAGACCTGGCGGGAGACCTGGCCCGACATCGACATGGAGGACGACGGCGTCTTCGGCGTCGCCGACGTCCAGCTCGACGTCATGGAGACGCCCGGGGTCTCTCCCGGCGGGGTCTCGCTCTACTGCGAGGCGCTCGGGGCCGTCTTCACCGGCAAGGCCCTGCAGGCCGACGGGCCGGGCAAGCTCGGCGGCGAATACCCGGCGCTGGCCGACCAGCTCACCTCGATCGGCGGCCGGCTGTTCACGCTCCCGGCCGACACGCGGGTGCTGGCCAACCACGGCGACGAGGTGACCGTCGGCGACCTTGAGCCGCACTTCGACGACTGGGTGTCGGGCTCGCTGACCCGCGACCCCGCCGCCGCCCGCGACGACGAGGGCCCGCTGACCGACGGCACCAGGGTCTCCGGCATCAAGCTCGGCCCCGGCGACGAGTAGGTGTACGACCAGCTTCCGCTGGACGGGATGCCGCGGCGGCTCTACGCCTGCACGCCGTCGCGGTTGAACACCTGGCTCGACTGCCGCCGCCGCTACCGGTTCACCTACCTGGACCGGCCGCAGCCCTCCAAGGGGCCCGCCTGGGCGCACAACAGCGTCGGCGCCAGCGTGCACAACGCGCTGGCGGCGTGGTGGCGTGAGCCGTACGAGCGGCGCACGCCGCTGACGGCCGCGGTCCTGCTCACGAACGGGTGGATCACCGAGGGCTTCAGGGACGCCGAGCAGTCGGCCGAGTGGCTGGGACGGGCCCGCGACCTCGTGTCCGGATATGTCACGACGTTAGATCCGGCGGACGATCCGGTCGGCGTCGAGCGCACGGTCGCCACGCGGACCAAGGTGATCGCGCTGTCCGGGCGCATCGACCGGCTCGACCGGCGCGGCGACGAACTGGTCGTGGTCGACTACAAGACCGGCCGCCGCTCGCTGACCCAGGACGACGCCCGCTCGTCCCTCGCGCTGGCCACGTACGCCATCGCGGCCTCCACCATGATGCGCACGCCCTGCCGGGCGGTCGAGCTGCACCACCTGCCCACCGGCGAGGTCGTCGAGTGGCGCCACACGGACGAGTCGCTGGGCCGTCACCTGCGCCGCGCCGAGGAGATCGCGGTCGAGGCCGCCACCGCCGACGACCGCTACCGCGCCGTGATGGGCGCCCCCACCTCGACCAGGCGCCCCGCCTCCGCGGCGGGCCGGGGGGCGGGAGAGCGCCCCACCGTCGGCCCGGCCCAGGTTCCCGCCGAGCTCGACACGGTGTTCGCGCCCAGTCCGGGCCCGATCTGCTCCTGGTGCGACTTCCGCCGCCACTGCCCCGAGGGCCAGGCCGCCGGATCCGACCGCAACCCCTGGGACGGCCTGGCCGACTGATCCACGGGCCGACGGGGTCAGGCCGCCCGCGCCGCCGGCCAGCGGCGGGGGTCGGTCAGGCCCTTGAGCCCCTTGCTCACGTCGTAACCGGCCGCGCCGAGCCGGGCCCGCGCGCCCGCCAGCATCGCCCGCGTGGACGGCATGAACGCCCGGTCGTGCACCGGCTCGGGCAGCGCGTTCATGCCCAGCCGGAACGCCCTCAACGCCGCGCCGACCGTCGCCGGGGGCACCTCGGGCAGGACGCGGTACATGCGGCGGGCCCATTCGGGGAGCGTGTAGTAGCAGAGCGCGCCGAAGGGAAAGTAGGCCGGTTTGCCCGCCGACAACATGCGCAGCTCCTGCGGCAGCCGGGGCCACAGCAGGAACCGCACGGTCGCCGCCGCCTCCTCGGTCACCCGCAGGGCGGGCCGGACCTGCTTGAAGTAGGCGTCCATCTCGGCGCACGAGCCCGGGACGTCCTCGGGGTGCAGCCCGACGTAGGAGGCGCTCCTGCGCTGCTCGCGCAGGTAGCGGTCGGCCTGCCGCTCGTTCAGCCCGAGCCCGCCGCGCCTGGCCACCTCCAGGTACGACGACACCTCCGCGCAGTGGACCCACAGCAGCAGCTCCGGATCGTCGACCCGGTGCGTGCGCCCGGTCCGCGGATCGGTGATGCGCAGCGCCCTGTGGATGCCGCGCACCCGCCGGCCGATCTCCTCGGCCTCCGCCGGGCTGCCGAACGTCACCCGGCCCACGAAGTCGGCGGTGCGGCGCAGGCGGCCGAACGGGTCGTCCTGGAAGGTGGAGTTCTGCCAGACGCCGAGCATGGCCAGGGGATGCAACGCCTGCAACATGAGGCCGCGTACGCCGCCCACCCACATCGAGCGGTCGAGATGCACCTGCCAGGTCGCGCTCCGCGGCGCCTGGACGACGAGTTCGTCCGTCATGGCAAGTCGATGATCACAGCACGTTGGACCTTGTGTCCAAATAGTGCTTCTCGGCCGCGTTCCAGAACCTGACCAGCGCAGCGGCCGTCGTCTCCGGCGCCTCGACGGCGGGGGAGTGGACCGCGCCCGGCACGACCACGCAGTCGGCGCCGAGCCGGGCGGCCGTCTCCGACTGGGTCTCGGGCGACCAGCCGTCGTCGTGCTCGCCGTAGAGGACCAGGGTGGGGACCTCGATCTGGCGCAGCTCGTCGGTGCGGTCGTGCATGTGCAGGACCTGCTCGGCCATGCGGGCCAGGCCGGTGGGGGAGTTGGTCAGCAACCGCCTGCGCAGGAACGCCAGGATCTCGTCGGAGACGTCGGCGGCCAGCGCCTCGGGCTCCATGCGGTGATGCCAGAGATGTTCGAGCCCCAGGGCCGGGATCTCCTCCATGATCTCCCGGCCGTTGCGCGCCCGCCTGCCCTCGATGGCCGCGGGGCCGGAGCTCATCAGCGTGAACGAGGCGAACCGCGTGCGCCCGTCGATCACGGCCTCGCGCGCGACCAGGCCGCCGAAGGAGTGGCCCACCAGGTGGATGGGGTCGCCGCCGCCGATGGCCTGGGCGAGCAGGTCGACGTCGGCCCCCAGGGCGGCGCAGGTGTAGGCGGCGGGGTCGTCGGGGCCCGGGGTCTCGTACTGGCCGCGCAGGTCGACGGCCACCACCCGGCGGCCGGACTGGGCCAGGGTCATCAGGACCGCGATGAAGTCCTCCTTGCTGCCGGTCAGGCCGGGGACCAGGAGGGCGGGCCAGCGCTCGACCACTCCGCTGACCGGAAGCGCCTCCAGAGCCGCGAACGCGCCCTGGGGCGTTTCGAGCTTCTGCGGCGTCACACCGGGTGGCAGGTCGAGGAATCGCGGCGTACTCACGTGGGGCAACAATACCCAGAGGTCAGCGCCTCGACACCGGCAAACGGACTACGCTGGTGCGAGTTCTGGGGAGTTGTGAGCTATGCGTGATCTGAGCACGTCCGCCCGGCGACCTTCGTGGGCGGACGTGCTGACCGTCTTCGGGCCTGGTGGGGGCTGGTGGGGCCTGCTCGGGCTGCTGGTGCATGTGGTTCAGGACGGGCGGGCCGGAGTTCCGGGCCATGGAGCCCGGTGAGCGCCGTGACCCCCTCCAGGGGCTCGTGGAAGGCCCTGAGGCGGCTCCTGGGGTCCTGGCGTACCTGGAGGGTGCCTCTGGGGGCTGGTGCGCCGTGGGGCCGCGTGAGGAGCACGTACGGCTCGTCCGCTCGCCGGTCACCAGGCCCGCCGACCCCGCGGAGACCGGGAACTGGCGTAGGCCCGTACAGCTTGGCGTAGGCCCGTACAGACGAGAAGGCGCGCACCCCGCGAACGGGGTGCGCGCCTTCCTGCCGCTGTCGTTAGCCCGCGCGGCGGCGGTTGCCGCCGGCGCCACCACCACGGGGCTGGCGGCGCTGCTGCTTGCGCTCGGTCGCCGCGGACGGCGCGATGTCGTCGTCGTCCGTGGCCAGGTCGGGCGACTGGAAGATCACCGCGAACGGGCTCGGCGGGATGATCCGCTCGGGCTCCTGGCGGACCGGCGGCGGAGGCGTGGCCAGGAAGCTCGTCTCCGGCACGGACTGCACGACCGGCTCCCTAACAGGCTCCCTCACGGGCTCCCTCACCGGCTCCACGACCGGCTCGGGCGCGGCCTCGGGCGCGCGGTTCCTGGAAGGCGCCTCGGCGGCCTCCTCGCGGGAACGCGTGGCCGGGGCCTCGGCCTGGCCGGCCTTGCGGGAGCGGGTCCGCTTCGCCGGGGTCTCCGGCGTCTCGGCCAGCGCCTGCTCGATGGCCGACGACGCGGCCCCCCTGCTGCGGACGCGCGTGCGCCGCTGCTCGGCGGCCACGGCCTCGACCTCGTCGGGCGTGAAGATGGCGGGAGTCTCCTCCGTCTTGGCGGCCACGATCTCGACCTCCGGCGTCTCGGGTGCGGTTTCGGCCAGTTCCCTGCCGCCGCGGGTGCGGCGACGCTGGCGCGCGGCGCGGGCCGGGCGCTCCTCGCGCTCTTCCCGTTCCTCGCGACGGCGGTTGCCGCCGCGGGTCCGGGACCGGCCGGTCTCACCGAGGTCCTCGATGCGCTCCGCGGACAGCCCGGCGCGCGAGCGGCTCGCGTGCGGCAGGACGCCCTTGGTGCCCTTGGGGATGTTCAGCTCGGTGTAGACGTGCGGCGAGGTGGAGTAGGTCTCCTCGGGCTCGGCGAAGTCGAGCCCGAGCATCTGGTTGATCATCTTCCAGCGGGTCAGCTCCTCCCACTCCACGAACGTGACCGAGATGCCCGTGCGCCCGGCCCGGCCGGTACGGCCGATGCGGTGCACGTAGGTCTTGTCGTCGGAGGGGCAGTCGTAGTTGACCACGTGGGTGACGTCGTCGATGTCGATGCCGCGGGCCGCCACGTCGGTGGCCACCAGCACGTCGATCTTGCCCGCCCGGAAGGCCCGCAGCGCCTGCTCGCGCTGGCCCTGGCCGAGGTCGCCGTGGACGGCCGCGACCGCGAAACCACGCGTGTCGAGCTGTTCGGCGACCATGTCGCAGGCCCGCTTGGTCTCGCAGAAGACCATGGTGAGCCCACGGCCCTCGGCCTGGAGCAGCCGGGCGACGATCTCGATCTTGTCCATCCGGTGGGCGCGCCAGACGATCTGACGCACCTGCGGGGTGGTCTCGCCCTCGCCGCTCTCCATCTCCGCGCGTACGTGGGTGGGACGGTTGAGGTATTTGCGGGACAGCGAGACGATCTCGCCCGGCATGGTGGCCGAGAACAACATCGTCTGCCGTTCCGCCGGGATCAGCTTGAAGATCCGCTCGATGTCGGGCATGAAGCCCAGGTCCATCATCCGGTCGGCCTCGTCGAGCACGAGGGACGTGACCTGGCTGAGGTCGAGGTGCTTCTGCTTGACCAGGTCGAGCAGGCGGCCCGGGGTGCCGACGATGACGTCGACCCCTGCCTTGAGCGCCTCGATCTGCGGCTCGTAGGCCCGGCCGCCGTAGACGGTCAGGACCCGGGAGCCGAGCTTGCCGGCGGCGGTGACCAGGTCTTCGCTGACCTGGACGGCCAGCTCACGGGTCGGCACGACGACCAGCCCGCGGGGCTTCTTGCGGTTCTTGCGCGGCTTGCCGATGCTCTGGAGCATCGCGATGCCGAACGCGTAGGTCTTGCCCGTGCCCGTGCGCGCCTGGCCGATGAGGTCCTGGCCGCTCAGGGCGAGCGGGAGCGCCATCTCCTGGATGGGGAACGGTGTGACGATACCCTCGGTCTCGAGGGCATCGGCGATTTCTGGTGTGACTCCGAGGTCTCGGAAAGTCGTCAGCGTGGCCTGCCTCAGTCTCAAATGAAGGCGGGCCTGCCGGGACCGACGGGCGGAAAACAGCCCCCGTTACGTGGGTCCTCGCGGTAGAGCCAGCCCTCTCGCGTCATCAGCGACCGCGCACCCGGGGAATCGGGGGTTATCGGGGGAATCCCCCGAACTAACACAGTGCGGTCGCACTTTCACAGAGCAGTGTACTCGATACCACAACGCTGGCCGAGCTCGCTTATGTTCCCGCAGATTCCGGGAAGTACGCTGCCCCCATGAACGAGTCTCCTGGAGTCGTCGACCTGCTCGGGGTCCTAGCATACGCCGAGCTCAGCGCCTACGCCCGGATGACCGAGGACGCGGCCACCCTGGCGCCCTCGCTCGCCGACCGTGCCGCGCTGAGCGAGCTGGCCGCGGCCGAGTACGCCCACTTCCGCCTCCTGCGCGACCGCCTGGCCGAGCTGGGGGCCGATCCGGAGGAGGCGATGGCGCCCTTCGTGGCGGCCCTGGACGCCTGGCACGCCCAGACCCGGCCGGCCGACTGGCTGCAGGCCCTGGTCAAGACGTACGTGGGGGACGGGATCGCGCTCGACTTCTACCGCGAGGCCGCCCGGCACCTGGAGCCGTCGATCGTCAAGCTGGTGGACGAGGTCCTGGTCGACGAGGCCCGGTCGCAGTTCGCCGTGGAGCGGGTCAGGGCGGGGATCGAGGCCGATCCGACGGCGGGCGGGCGGCTGGCGCTGTGGGCCCGCCGGCTCGTCGGCGAGGCGCTCAGCCAGGGGCAGCAGGTCGCGGCGGCGCGGCCGGAGCTGGCGCTGCTGCTGGTGGAGTCGGCCAAGGCGGCGGGTGGCGAGGCGCCCGACATCTCACGCCTCTTCGCGACCCTGACCGAGGCGCACAACAAGCGGATGGCCGCGCTCGGCATCTGACTCCGATCGTTAGTTGACGCTTACGAAAGCCGTAGCTTACGTTAGCGGCGACGAAAGGAGTTCTGCCGTGAGCCGTCCAGTAGTGTTCTTCGACATCGCCACCACCGACGCCCCGCAGCTCTTCGGCTTCTACCGTGAGCTGTTCGACTGGAAGATCGACGCCGGCGACCCCATCGGATACGGCATGACCGATACCGGCGGCATCCCCGGCGGCATCGGCACGGCCCAGGAGGGCGCCCCCAAGGGTGTCTCCGTGGTGGTGGACGTCGATGACGTGCAGGCGTACCTGGAGCGGGCCGAGGCGCTCGGCGGCAGGACCGTCGTGCCGCCGTACGAGATCGAGGGGACGGGCACCCTGACGGAGTTCACCGACCCGCAGGGCAACCGGATAGGACTGTGGAAGAGATAGACGACGCGATCAGGGCGATCGCCGAACCGCGGCGCCGGGCGATCCTCAGGCTGGTCGCCCGGCAGGAGCTGCCCGCGGGGCGGATCGCCGAGCATTTCGAGGTGACCAGGCCCGCGATCTCGCAGCATCTGCAGGTGCTGAAGGATGCCGGTCTGGTCGTGGAGCGGCGTGAGGGTACAAAACGGTTGTACCGTGCCAGGCATGAGGGCCTCGCGCCGCTACGGCAGTTCCTTGACGAGATGTGGGCCGAATCGCTGGACTTCGCGCGCCGTATTGCGGAGGGGGAGCGCGGGGTGTCCGACGAGCGAACCGAGACGGGATGACGCCGGGCCGAGGCGAGATCACGCCGACCGGCGCCGCCACGTCCGGGGCTGCCGGCTCGGGGAGCCGCGTGACCGCCCCCGCCGCGCCTGACCCCGCCGCGTCCGCTCCTGTCACCTCTGCCCCCGCCGCTCCTGATCCCGCCGCGTCCGGCCGTGCCGCGGATCACGGTGTCGGAGGGGCGCCCGTACGCAGGGCGGTGACGGTGCGCAGTGACCGGGCGCATGTCTTCGACGTGTTCGTCCGCGAGATCGGCCAGTGGTGGCCGACCCGGCCGCTCTCGCTCGGCGGGGCCGACCGGGTGGCGAAGGTGCTGGTCGAGCAGCGTCTCGACGGACGCGTGTACGAGGTGTGGCACGACGGCACCGAGGCCGACTGGGGACGGGTCGTCGCCTGGCAGCCGCCCGAGCGGTTCGCCATGACCTGGGAGGTCACCTCCAGGCAGGAGGGCGGCGCGACCACCGAGGTGGAGCTGCGGTTCGTGGAGCTGGGGCCGTCGCTGACGCGGGTGGAGCTGGAGCACAGGGGATGGGAACGGCTCTCCGCCGTCGCCTGCGCCCACGAGGACGGGTACGGGACGGGCTGGGACCTGGTCCTCGACCGCCTGGCCGCCTTCTGCGCCTGAGAACCTGTGCGGCTCGTGAGGGGTACGGCTGGTGTGGCCGTACCCCTGGTGTGGGCCCGTGGGCAGGTTAGAGGGTGCCGCCGAAGCCGACCGGCCTGGACTCGTCCTCACCGATCTCGACGAAACCGAGCGAGGCCACCGGCACGACCACGCGCCGGCCCTTGGCGTCGGTGATGGCGAACACGCCGCGATCGACCGACAGCGCGTTCCTGATCTCTTCCTCGACCTGCTCGGCGGACAGGTCGGTCTCGACAACGAGTTCGCGGTGTACCGAGCGTACGCCGATCTTGACTTCCATCATGGCTCCCTAGTCGACTGGGCTAGCGCTCAGTCCCATCGTCGCCGCTCCGAGGCCCGGAGACGGTGAATGATCGCGCCCAGCGAACGGGTTATGCCGTACGCGGAAAACCGCTGATCCCGCGCCAGGCGAGCCGCGCCATGAGCTGCTCGGCCGCGTCCTTGGGGATCGAGCCCTGCGCGGTGACCCAGTAGCGGGCGCTCACCTCGGCCATGCCGACCAGGCCGACGCCGAGCAGGTGGGCCTCGTCGCTGGTGCAGCCGGTGTCCTCCTGGATGACCGCGCTGACCATCTCGGCGCACTCCTGGAGGGACCGCTCCACCCGCTGGCGCACGGGCGCGACGTTGCGCAGGTCGGACTCGAAGACGAGCCGGAACGCCTCCCCCTGCGTGGAGACGAAGTCGAAGAACGCGCTGAACGTGGCCTGCACCCGCAGCTTGTTCTCGTGGGTGGAGGCCAGCGCCTCGCGGCAGCGGTTGACCATGTCGTCGACGTGCAGGTCGAGCAGCGCGAGGTAGAGCTCCAGCTTGCCGGGGAAGTGCTGGTAGAGCACCGGCTTGCTGACCCCGGCCCGATCGGCGATCTCGTCCATGGCGGCCGCGTGGTAGCCGTTCTCCACGAAAACTTCCTGCGCGGCGCTCAGCAGTTGCCGGCGTCGGGCCAGCCGGGGCAGTCGGGTGCCCCGGGGCTTCGCGTCCGGGGTTGCGGTCACGCGGGTCTCCATTGGTCTCTCAGCGAACTGTGCCGACATCCTACGTGCGAGCAGCCGACACCTCGGTGGTCATCGTCATACACGCTCGGTCTGGTGGGCGGCCCGCGCTCAGCGGTGGTCGTCCTCGGTTCGGCGGGTGGCCCGCCGTTCAGCGGTGATCGTCGCCGGTGTGGCGGGTGGTCCGCCGTTCAGCGGTAGTCGTCGTCGTCGTAGTCCACGACGCGGTCCTGATCGGCCGCGTCGGCGGGGTCGGCGTCGAACGGGACCTCGCGGCGCCCCCCGCCGGCCTCCTGACGGATCTCGCGCTGCTGCTCGGCGGCGTCGGCCTCGGGCGTCTCCGGCGACAACTCCTCTTCCTCTTCCTCCTCTTCGTAGACGCTTTCGTCCCCGCGGGTGTCCATTTCCGACATCTTCGGTCCCCCTCTTGGTGTGGACGGGTCCAGACTACGCCCGGCCGAAAAGGTCGCCGTGCTTCTCCACTCTGGCGAGTACGTCAGGCGCGATGAACACCAGGTCGTCGGGGTGTTCACAGTCCTCGACCTCCTCCCACAGCAGCGGCGTCGAGACCGTCGGCCGCTCCCTGGCCCGCAGCGAGTACGGCGCCACGGTGGTCTTGGCCGGATTGTTCTGGCTCCAGTCGATGAACACCTTGCCCGGCCTGGCCTTCTTGGCCATGACGCTGACGACCTCCTCCGGGTGCTTCTTCTCCAGAGCCTGGGCCAGCCTCCTGGCGTACGCGGAGGGCTCCTCGCGGCAGTCCCAATCGGCGTAGAGCTGCATGCCCTTGTTGCCGCTGGTCTTGGGCCTGGCGGTGAGCCCTTCGTCCTTCAGCGCCTCGCGCAGCACGAGCGCCACGCGGCAGCACTCCACGATGGTCGCCGGCGCGCCCGGGTCCAGGTCGAACACGAGCGTGTCGGGCGGCAGCGCCGCGCCGTCCTCGTCCACGCGCCACTGCGGCACGTGCAGCTCCAGCGCGGCCAGGTTGGCGTAGTAGGCGAGCGTCGGCAGGTCCTCGACCACGGCGAAGTCGATGCTCTCGCGGTTCTTGGTGCTGCCGGGGGCGGGCAGGTTGACCTTCCTGACCCAGTCGGGGGTGTGGTCGGGCGCGTTCTTCTCGAAGAAGAACTGGCCGGTGACGCCGTTGGGGTAACGCTTGACGGTCAGGGGCCGGCCCGCGAGGTGCGGCAGCAGGACGGGGGCCACGCGGCTGTAGTAGTCGATGACCTCGGCCTTGGTGAAGCCGATCTCCGGGTAGAGAACCTTGTCGAGGTTGCTCAGCGTCAGCTCGCGCCCGTCGACCCTGACCGGCACCTTCTTCACAGCGTCACCTCCGCGGGGAGCTTGTCGGCGCGCAGTCCGCGCCAGACCGGATGTCTCAGCCGCAGCTCGTCGGTCCACATCGTGTAGCCCACCTCCCCGACGAGATCGGGCCTAACCCACCGATTTTTCCACGGGACCGCGTTCGCGAAGGGGCTGCGCGGGATCTCCAGAGGTTGGAGCGCCTGGTGGAGGTCGTCCAGGATGGCGTCGGTGAACCCGGTTCCCACGTGGCCGACGTACGTCAGCCCTTCACCGGTGAAGACGCCCATGACGAGCGAGCCGATCCCGCCCGCCCTGCGGCCCTTGCCGGGTTTCCAGCCGCCGATCACGACGTCCCTCGTGCTGAGGTGCTTGACCTTGATCCACCACGGCGAGCGCACACCCGGCCGGTAGGGGGAGTCGAGTCGCTTGGCCACCACGCCCTCAAGGCCCTGCTCCCGCGTGGCCGCGAGCAGGTCGGAGTCCCCGGGGAAGTACGGCGGCGCGCCGATGTCCAGCTCGTCGAGGAGGGCGCGGCGGTCGCGGTAGGGCAGGTCGAACAGCGGCCTGCCGTCCAGGCAGAGCAGGTCGAAGGGCATGTACGTGACGGGGTAGATCTCCAGCACGGCCGGGTCGGGATCGGTCAGGTGCATACGGTGCTGGAGCCGGACGAAACTGGGCCTCCCGTGCCGGTCCAGGGCCACGACCTCGCCGTCGATGACGGCGTTCTTGACCGCGAATCCCGAGATCTCGGGGTATCGCCGGGTGTACTCCACGCCGTGCCGTCCGGTCACCCTCAGGCCGTCGTCGAGGTGGACGAGCGCGCGGATGCCGTCCCACTTGACCTCCAGGCCGTACCGGTCACGATCGGAGGGTAGTTCCCCGGGTACGGCCAGCATCGGTTCAATCGGGTATGGCATTGGTTGCCCCATGACGGGTATGTGCCCATATGGTGAGCCCGCTACTGCTGAGGAGTGCCCATGCGCAGCATCTGGAAGGGTGCGATCTCCTTCGGCCTGGTCACCATCCCCGTGAAGCTCTACTCGGCGACCGAGCAGAAAGACGTGAGCTTCCACCAGGTCCACCGGGACGACGGCGGCAGGATCCGCTACAAGCGCGTGTGCACGGTGGACGGCGAGGAGGTCCCGTACGCGGACATCGCCAAGGGGTACGAGCTGGCCACGGGCGAGATGGTGGTGCTCACCGACGAGGACTTCGAGGACCTGCCGCTGAGTACGTCGCGCAGGATCGACGTCCTCCAGTTCACCCCGGCCGAGCAGATCGATCCCATTTACTTCGCCAAGTCGTACTACCTGGAGCCCGACGCCCAGGGCGCGAAGCCGTACGTGCTGTTGCGCGACGCCCTGGAGAGCTCGGGCCAGGTGGCCGTGGTCAAGGTGGCGCTGCGGCAGCGGGAGTCGCTGGCCACCCTGCGCGTACGGGACGGGGTGTTCGTCCTGGAGACCATGTTGTGGCCGGACGAGATCCGCGCTCCCGACTTCGAGTTCCTGGAGGAGGACATCGAGGTCAGGGCGCAGGAGCTCAAGATGGCCGAGTCGCTGATCACCACGATGGAGTCGGACTTCGACCCGAGCGAGTACCACGACACGTACCGCGAGGCGTTGCAGCAGGTGATCGAGGCGAAGGTGGCGGGCAAGGAGGTCGTGACGGCGCGTGAGGAGGAAGAGGCGGGGCCGGCGGTGGACCTCATGGCCGCCCTGCGCGCCAGCGTCGAGGCCGCCAAGCGGGAGCGGACGGGGGAGCCGGCCAAGCCGAAGAAGGCGACGGGCCGCGGCAAGTCCTCCAAGGAAGCCAAGGAGTCCAAGGAGGCCGAGGAGGCCGAGGAGGAGGAGAAGGCCGCGCCGAAGCGCAAGGCCCGCAAGTCCGCCTGACCGGCCCGGCTCCTTCTCACAGGTCGGCCCGGACATCCACCGTCACCACTCCAGCGCCGGCCTGCACGCCGAGGGACAACGGCGGAACGCCAGGACGCACGCCGGCACGAACCCGACCACCGTGGCGGAGCCCCGGTCCCCACCGACCGGCCCGCCAGCCACGCTACGGCGGACACCTGCCCGAGCGCGGGGACCATTCAGCGGCTTCGCTGGCGGAACGGACCCCCGGCGTCCGGCAGGATTCCCGGCGATACCGAAGTGCAGCGCCAGCATGAGAGAGATGGCGGGAAGCGGCGTGGCGTTGCCTCAATGGCTCGGACTCGCGCGATCCGAGTTGGCGCGTGTGGGCCGTGGCTGACGAGCTGGGGCTGATGGCGGCCCAGGTGATCGCGTTGCGCCTGTTGTCCCCTTCCCGATTGAACGCGTCTCCTGCTCGGGGCCACGAGGCGGTGCGACAGGCGCGGCTCGCTGCGGCTGACAAAGCTGATGTTGGTTGGCGCGGCGTCCCTGTCCCGGCTGTCTTCATGGGCCCCGCGGCTTCTACGGTCCGCGGGCGTGTGGGTATGCAGGCTGGCGTCGCATAACGGCCATTAGCCACAAAGCGGACATTGACTTCATATAGCAATAAGCGGCACTAATTGACCGGTGTAAATCGGTTGATCACCGACACTCCCTGGACGATCGAGGGGAGTGTCGGGTTTCCGGATCCGGCCGGGCAACGCTCGACAGCCCCCGCCCGGCGATCATGATAGATTCGGACATATCATGGCATATCAGTCAATAATTGTTTAATGCAAGCAATAAGGCCGTTAATGCATAGCAAAAAGGCGGCGGTTCTGTGTTGCCGTGCCCGCGTCCAGGAAATGACATTTCACGGATGGCTCATCACAAGGTCGTCCAAGGGCAGTTCCCTGGCAACCGGGGAGCGTTGAGAACGGGGCAACCAATCCTTTAGGGGGAAACGCAATGCCCAAGCTCAAGACTATTCTCGCAGGCCTCGCCGTCAGCACGGCCATGAGTGGCGGTGTCGTCGCGCTGGGCGCGGCGACCACCGCGACCACCGCCGACGCCGCCACCAGTGCCGGGGTCGTCACGTCCACCAGCTTCCAGGCCGGCTGCTTCCGCAGGTCGCGGTGCGGCGGCTGGGGCTGGGGCGGCGGCGGCGGCTGGGGCAACTGGGGCGGCGGCGGCTGGGGCTGGCGCCGTAACGGCAACCGCGTGGGCAAGGTGAAGGTCACCATCCACAACCGCAACTTCAACCGTAACCGGGTGACGGACACGGCGGCCGTGCGGCCGATGCTCCGCGACCACGACCGCGACCGCGACCGCGACCGCGACCACGACCGCGACTGGGACTGACGACGAGGACGGAACCGTCATCCTCGTGAAGGCGGCGCCGCGCTGAATCGGACCACCGGGTACCGGGCTCGGAGAATGGTCTGAATTCGGACCGGCGCGCCGGAGGATTCATTCTCTCCGTCTCTTCGGAAATTCTGGTGAGGGCTCCATCGGCATCGGCCGGGGAGCCCTCACTTGCGTTTTCCGTGCGACAAGCCATACGAATCTGTGTGTACCGGCAAAAGTGGACAATTACGGTTTGCTGGCTATTCATGGGGATATATCAAGGTCATGGATGGCAGGCATGGCAAGCCATACCGTCCACGTCGTTTCCTGGGAATCCGGAAGCGTCGAGAAACGGGGCATCCAAACCTTAGGAGGAAACGCAATGCCCAAGTTCAAAAGTGTTATCGCAGGCCTCGCCATGAGCACGGCGCTGAGCGGCGGAGCGATCGCCCTCGGTGCGGCGACCACGGCCACCAGCGCCGAAGCCGCCACCAACGTCACCGCCGCGGCGACCACCACCACTCTGTCCGGCTGCTTCCGTCGCTCGTGGTGCGGCGGCGGCGGCTGGGGCTGGCGCAACAACTGGCGTCGTCACCGGCTCCCCCGGATCCGCATCATCATCGTCAACCGGAACCGGAACCACGACGTGATCGCGCAGGACGCTCGCCAGCGGGTGCGCGCTGACGACGTCGAGCGTGACTGGCGCTGACCGGAGGCTCTGAAACCGGGGCGCGAACCGCGATCGCGCAACTGAGTGCCCGCATCCCACCGGATCCTCGTTCCCGTCGAGAACGAGCTCCTGGCAGGGAATGCGGGCACTCACTTTGTGTCACCTTCTTGTCCGTACGGTCTCGGGACCGGGCGGCGATCCCGTAGGGCGGGCCCCTGGACGACGTCCGGAGGGGCCGGGGGAGGGCGGGAGACAAGGTGAGTGCCCGCATCCGGGGGGCGATCCCCGCTCTGTCGAGCGGGGCCGGCCGGATGCGGGCACTTCTCTGTGTCGGAGTGGTCTCACTTCTCAGGCGAGCTCTCGCTGGGCGGGCTCTCCCCGGGGTGAGACCCCCGCTCAGTCGTCGTGGTGCTCGCGCTCGTCGTGCCGCTGCACGTTGGTGTTGTTGTGGTTGCTGTTGTTGTTCGAGTTGTGGATGACGACGCGGACCCGGGGGGCGTTGTTACGACGCCAGCCCCAGCCGCCGCCGCGGCCCCAGCCCCAGCCGCCGCCGCGGCCCCAGCCCCAGCCTCCGCCGCCGCCGCAGCGGCGGTGGCAGCCGCCGCCCCAGCGGTTGCCCCAGCTGCGGCCCCAGCCGCCCCAGCCGCACCGGGTTTCCCGGAAGCAGCCGGCGAGGGTGGCCGCGGTGGCCGAGCCGGTGACGCTGGCGGCGTTGGCCCCTGTGGCGGTGGTCGCCGCGCCTACGCTGACCACACCGCCGGTCAGCGCGGTGCCCATGGCGAGCCCTGCGATAACACTTTTGAGCTTGGGCATTGTGTTTCCCCCTAAAAGGATTGATTGCCCCGTACTCGACGCTCCGCGAAAATCCGATCCTTCCGGATTTCTTTGGAGCGGCGTGGATGCCCGCTAGCGAGCATCCATGCCAGGGATATATCCCACCGAATGCCCCACAAACGGACATTGTCCTCTCTTGTCCGACACTATGACGCATCATGGTACATAATCGGACATTTCGGACTCATTGGGACGAGGGGATCGGGTGGATCCAGCATTCAGGGGAGAACGCAGTGAGGGCTCCACCGGCAGAATGCCAGTGGAGCCCTCACCGGGAATTGCCGCGGTGACAGAAGAGAAAGGAAACTCAGGCGGCCCCGCAATGTCCGGGTGCGGTCACTTCCTGAGAGCCCAGTACTCGCCGGTCGGATTCACTTCGCCGTGAAGAGCGACCATCCATGGATTGCGGGCACCATTCCCGCGCGATCAGTCCTCGCGGTCGAAGCGCGTCCGGCGGTCATCGCGGTCGAAGCGCGCCCGGCGGTCATCGCGCAGCTCGTTGTTGGTCCTCGTCTCGGTGTTGTCGTTCGTGTTCTCGTTGAAGATCTTGACGCAGACGCCGCCACCGCGGTGCCGGCGCCAGCCGCCACCCCAGCCGCCGCCGCCCCAGCCCCAGCCGCCGCCGCCGCCCCAGCCGCCGCCCCAGCCGTGGCGGTTCCTGTTGCAGCGGTGGTGGCGACGGTGGCCCCAGCCGTGGCCGTCCCCATCGCCCCAGCTGAGGGTCGTCGGGCTGGTGACGTTGTTGGCGGTGCTGGCGTTGGCGGTGGTCGTCGCGCCCAGGCTGACCACGCCGCCGGTCAGCGCGGTGCTGACGGCGAGACCTGCGATAACACTTTTGAGCTTGGGCATTGCGTTTTCCCCCTAAAGGATTGGTTGCCCCGTTCTAGACGTTCCCGAGAGATCCGGGAGCCAGGTCTTGAACGATTAGCTGATGAGCCATCCGTGAAATGTCATTTCCGAGACAGAGCTACAGCAAACAGGAGTGGCCCTATTTTGCTATGCATTAGGAATCTTATTGCTTGCATTACAGCTCTATCGAATGAAATGCAATGATATGTCCGATTATGTACATATGACGGAGTGCCCATCACATCGGGTTCCGGCAGCGTCGGCCGTGCTTTTCTCGTGGAATGGCGACATGGCCATACGTGCCGGGAAGGCTGTGGCCATGCGTGTGTCAACGGTTCATGGAAATGCTCGCCGTGGCACACCGGTGCGTCGGCATGAGAAATGCTGGACGATGCTGCCGTCGGGATCGTTCGGGAAATGCCATTACGCTTTCCCGATGGATTTCCAGTGGCCGCGACCTTCCGATCACTAACCGAGAGTGTCCGGTAAGTCGCACACTGTGTCCGTGTGTGATGCTTACCCGTGCTGAGCCCGGTAAACGGTGACAGGCAGCTTTTGCCGCACACTTAAGCTGCCATGAGATCCATTAGGTCTCTATGGGCGGAAATTTCAGGGCTGGTCCCACATGTCCCCATGCGGCCGGAGGGCATGACACCCCCTTGCGTCCCGTATGTCCAGCGATGCTCTGATGGTCACGGAATGCAGAGCCCGCCTGAGTGCGCTGGTTATCGTGGAAGAGCGACAAGGAGGACGTATGACAGCGGCGGAGCCGATCCCTCACTGGCCGGGACGCATGATCGGTTCGGTGCACGTGCGATCCACCCCCGAGGACGGCCCGGCCGAGCAGGCCGTGTTCGTCCACGGGCTGGCGGGCTCGGCCACCAACTGGACCGACCTGATGGACG
The DNA here is from genome assembly GCF_044547985.1 of Nonomuraea sp. NPDC052265. Lineage (NCBI taxonomy): Bacteria > Bacillati > Actinomycetota > Actinomycetes > Streptosporangiales > Streptosporangiaceae > Nonomuraea > Nonomuraea sp. NPDC052265. The sequence goes on along the minus strand of NZ_JBIUBJ010000010.1, from coordinate 49,742 downwards.
AGCTCAAGGACACCGTCACCGGCCACGCCCTCGACCTGCCCGGCGCGGGCTTCTCCCCGGCGCCGGAGGACGGCGACTACACCGTGGGCGGTCACGCCGCCGCGGTGATCGGCCTGATGGAGCACACCGGCCCGGCCCACCTGTTCGGCAACTCGCTGGGCGGCGCGGTCGCGGTGCGGGTCGCCGCGTCCCGGCCCGACCTGGTCCGCTCGCTCACGCTGGTCTCGCCCGCCCTGCCCGACCTGCTCCCCAGGTACGGCCCGGTCCGCGTGGCCGCCGCAGCCGTGCCCAGGGTGGGCGAATGGGTGGCGGGCAAGCTCCGCCTGCTCTCCGCCGAGCAGCGCATCAACGCCTCCTTCGCCATGGTCTGGGCGAACATGAACGCCGTGCACCCCGTACGCCTGGCCGACGCCGTCGAGGAACTGCGCCGGCGCGACGACGTCCCGTACGCGGGCGAGGCCATGATCGGCTCGGCGAGGGGCATCGTGGCCGAGTACTTCCGGCGGGGTGAGGACACCCTGTGGCGCCAGGCGGCCAAGGTCGAGGCGCCGACCCTCATCGTCCACGGCCGGCACGACCGCCTGGTGCGCCCGGCCATGGCGGCGAAGGCGGCCCGTACGTTCCGGCAGGTCAGGCTCGTGCTGCTGCCGACGGCGGGGCACGTGGCGATGATGGAGATGCCGCGCGTGGTGGCGGCGGAGGCACGCCGTCTGATCGGTGAGACGAGATTGGGGAATGCCCCACTCGCCGAGTAGGTTTCAGCTAGAGATGTGACCCCCTGAAACGGGAGCGTAGAACGTGTCGTTGCCACCGCTGGTCGAGCCGGCCACAGAGCTGACCGTAGATGAAGTGCGCCGCTACTCGCGCCACCTGATCATCCCTGATGTCGGGATGGCCGGGCAGAAGCGGCTGAAGAACGCCAAGGTGCTGTGCGTGGGCGCCGGCGGCCTGGGCTCGCCCGCCCTGATGTACCTGGCGGCGGCGGGTGTCGGCACCCTCGGCATCATCGACTTCGACGTCGTCGATGAGTCCAACCTGCAGCGCCAGATCATCCACGGCCAGTCCGACGTGGGCAGGCTGAAGGCCGAGAGCGCCGCGGCGTCGGTCCGCGAGATCAACCCGCTGGTCGAGGTCGTCGTCCACAACGCGACCCTGACCACCGAGAACGTCATGGAGATCTTCTCCGCCTACGACCTCATCGTCGACGGCACGGACAACTTCGCCACCCGCTACATGGTGAACGACGCCGCCGTGCTGCTCGGCAAGCCGTACGTGTGGGGTTCGATCTACCGATTCGACGGCCAGGCCAGCGTGTTCTGGGCCGAGCACGGCCCCTGCTACCGCTGCCTCTACCCCGAGCCCCCGCCTCCCGGCATGGTGCCGTCGTGCGCCGAGGGCGGCGTGCTCGGCGTGCTGTGCGCGTCGATCGGCTCGATCCAGGTCAACGAGGCCATCAAGCTCCTGACGGGCATCGGCGACCCGCTGGTCGGCCGGCTGATGATCTACGACGCCCTGGAGATGAAGTACCGGGACGTCAAGGTCCGCAAGGACCCCGAGTGCGTGCTGTGCGGCAAGAACCCGACGGTCACCGAGCTGCTCGAGGACTACGAGGCGTTCTGCGGCGCGATCTCCGACGAGGCCGCGCAGGCCGCCAGCGGCTCCACGATCACCGCGCGGGAGCTCAAGTCCATGATGGACAAGGGCGACAACATCTACGTGGTCGACGTCCGCGAGCCCAACGAGTACGAGATCGTGTCCATCCCGGGCGCCAGGCTGATCCCCAAGGGCGAGTTCCTCAACGGCTCGGCCCTGGAGAAGCTGCCGCAGGACAAGCGCATCGTGCTCCACTGCAAGTCGGGCGCGCGTTCGGCCGAGGCCCTCGCGATCGTCAAGAACGCGGGCTTCGGCGACGCGGTGCACGTCGGCGGCGGGGTGCTGAGCTGGGTCAAGACCGTCGACCCCAGCCTGCCCAGCTACTGAGGCGTTTTCCGGGGAACCGTCCGCCGAGGCGCTTAAGGTCGGTGTCGTGAACCACGCCCGCCCCTGGCCCACCCTGGTGGTGTCCTCCGCGCTGACCCTGGTCTGCGCGGTGGCCGCCGGGGTGGCCGGGAGCGCGGCCGGCACCGAGCTGACCCGTGGCCCGAGCGCGTCCGAGCTGCGGGCGGCCGCCACGCAGGAGGTCGCCGAACGCTGGCGTGCCTGGCCCGCCGGGCGCGTCTTCCCGGCGGCCCTGCCGTACGCGGCCGAGCAGGGCGGGCAGGAACGGGCCGAGCGCATCGGCATCTCGCCGCACACCGGCTGCGGCGCGGAGTCCCTCGACGCGAAGGCGGTCAGGACGTTGCGCGAGGCGGGATGCAGGGGCGTGTTGCGGGCCACTTACATTGACGCGCTGCGCGGGGTGCTCGTCACCGTGGGCGTGGTGGCGCTGCCCGACGAGTCACGCGCCGTCCGGGCCAGGAGCGCGTTCGCCGACAACGGCAAGCCCGTGCCGGGGCTGCGTCCGCTGGCCTTCAAGGGCACGGTCGCCGAACGTTTCACGCCGTCCATGCGGCAGGCCGGGTCGGTGCGCCAGGCGGGGCCGTACGTGGTGCTGACCACGGCGGGCCAGGTGGACGGCCGGCCCGCGACCGCGGCCGGCGAGTCACGACCGGCCATCTTCGCCTTCGCCACCGAGCTGTCGGAACGCGTGCTGCTCGACCTGAGCACGCCCAGGATGCCCGACTGCGCCGCCGAGGAGTGGCGGTGCTGAGGCGCGGCGCCGCGACGGCGCTGGCCGGGACGGCGCTGGCCGGGACGATGTTGTCCGCCGCCGCGGTCCTGCCCGCCTTCGCCGACGACGACGTGCGCGGCGGCCAGCGGGCCGTCATCGACACGCTCGACCTGCCCGCGGCCTGGCGCACCAGCAAGGGCTCCGGGGTCACCGTGGCCGTGCTCGACTCCGGGGTCGATCCGGCCCACCGCGACCTGGCCGGCTCGGTGACCGTGGGCCGCGACTTCACCGAGGGCGCGAATCCGCCGGGGGTCCAGCCGCGGCGGCTGCACGGCACGTACATGGCCTCGCTGATCGCCGGGCACGGCCACGGGCCCGGCGGAAGGCAGGGCGTCATCGGCGTCGCGCCCGAGGCGGGCGTCCTGTCGGTACGGGTCATCCTGGAGGACGAGGAGCCGGGGTTCAGGGAGTTCAACTCGGCCGAGCGCTTCGAGGACGTCGTGGCCAGGGGCATCCGCTACGCGGTCGACGAGGGCGCGGACGTCATCAACATGTCGATCTCCAAGGAGCTCGCGACCCGGGAGGAACGGGCGGCCATCCGGTACGCCATCTCCAAGGGCGTCGTGCTGGTGGCCGCGGCCGGCAACGACGGCGACAGGAAGACCGGCGGGGACTTCGCGCCCTACTCCTACCCGGCGTCCTTCCCCGGCGTGGTGTCGGTGGGCGCGACCGACCGGCGGCTGCGCCGGGCCACGTTCTCCAACTGGAACTCCTCGGTGCTGGTGGCCGCGCCGGGCGTGGACATCATGGGCGCGGGGCCCGGCGACGAGTACTGGGTCGGCCGGGGCACCTCGCAGGCGACCGCGCTCGTCTCGGGGGTGGCCGCCCTCATCAAGGCGAAGTTTCCGCAGATGTCGTCGCCGCTGGTCGTCCAGGCGCTCGCCGACAGCGCCGACGACCGCCCGCCCGGTGGCTACGACACCGGCACCGGCTTCGGCGTCGTCAACGCCCGCAGAGCCCTGGCCGAGGCCGCCCGCCTGGCCACGCACACCGAGACCGCGACCGGCCCGCAGGCCCAGGACCCCGCCAAGCCCCTGGCGGGCGGCCCCGCCGGGCCCATCAAGGTCACCACCAGGGACCGCCGCCGCGTGACGATCTACGCGGCCGTCGCGGCCGGAGCCGCGGCCGGGGCGCTCGCGTCGCTGGGAGTCATTTTCTTCCTGGTCAGACGCGTACGACGCGACCACGGCTCACACGACGCATGATCCGCCTCCTAACGGGGACGAAATAGACACCGACCGAACGCGGGAGCGAGGCCAGGGTGGTGAAGGCACGTAGGTCGACCTCAGGGCTACCGCGCGCCGGCGAGGCCACCCCGGGAGGGAGCAACCCGCTCGGGGCGTCGACCGGCCGCCGGACACGCGTGCGTGCCTGGCCGGCGGCGAACTCCCGTACGCGCACCGAGGCCAGGGAACGCGCCGAGCTGGCGGCTCTCCAGCAGGGCATCCGCTTTCGGCGCATCTTCGTCGTGCTGGTCGGCGCCGTCATGGCCGTGTCGGCCGTCGTGGTGCTGCTGGGCACGATCGGCCTGCTGAACGAGACGCGCTCGCGCCCGCTGACCCCGGCCGAGCAGAACCGGTACAAGCAGGAGGAGATCGCCAGGCGCTGGCAGGCGTGGCCGGCCGCGGGCGTCTTCCCCGAGGAGGTCAAGTACCTCGGGCTCGACCGCGCCCAGCAGTACGCCAGGCGGGTCGGCATCGCCCCCGAGACCGAGTGCGGCAAGGGCGTGGACGCCTCCGTCGCCGGGGTCCTCGACAGCCACGGGTGCGTCACGATGCTGCGCGCCACGTACGTCGACCAGACCTCCACGTTCGTCATCACCGTCGGCGTGGCCGTGCTGAAGGACGAGGAGTCCAGGGTGTCGGCGAGCGAGCAACTGGGCCAGGACGACCGGGTGGGCGTGCTGCCCGTGTCCTTCCCCGGCACCGTGACCGAACGTTTCGGCACCGAGCAGCGCCAGCGCACCGGCTGGGTGGGCGCCGGGCCGTACATCGTCTTCTCCACCGCCGGGTACGCCGACGGGCGCACCAGGGCCGCCATCCCCCCGGAGGAGATCCTGCACAGCGAGCTCTGGCCGGCGGCCAAGTCCGTCGGCAACCAGATCGCCTACTTCCTGGCGGATCCCCCCAAGGTCCCGCCGTGCACCCAGGGGAACGTGTGCTGACCGCCGTACGGGCGCTCACGGCCACGCTGCTCGTCCTCCTCGGGCCCACGGCCGCCCCGGTCAGGGACGAGCAGCAATGGGTGCTGGACGCGCTCAACGTCGAGCAGGCGTGGAACGTGACCAAGGGCGAGGGCGTCACGGTCGCCGTCGTGGACAGCGCTGTGGACACCGGGATCAAGGAGCTGAAGGACCGGGTGACGACCGGGCCCGACATGAGCTCGGGCGCGGTGGCCCGCGAGGTGCGCCCGGGACGGCACGGCACCGCCATGGCCGCGCTGATCGCCGGGTCCGGCGCCGACGACGGCCTGATCGGCGTCGCGCCCGAGTCGCGCATCCTGTCGCTGCCCCTGGTCACCGACGACGAGCCGGACTTCGACCTGCTCCCGCCCACGGACGTCCAGTCGCCCGAGAGCTCGCTGGCCCGCGCCCTGCGGTACGCGGCCAACCACGGCGCCCAGGTCGTCAGCATGTCGATCGGCTCCTACGGCCCGGTCAGGTCCGAGCGCGAGGCGGTGTCGTACGCGCTGGGCAAGGGCGTGGTGCTGGTGGCCGCCGTGGGCAACGACGGCCAGACGCCGTACGCCAAGGAGAAGGGCACCTCGTTCTGGAGCTTCCCGGCCGGCTACTCGGGCGTGATCGGCGTCGCCGCGACCGACAAGCAGGGCAGGAAGGCCACGTTCAGCAGCGACAACCTGTCGGTCCTGGTCGGCGCCCCCGGCGTGCGGGTGCCCGTGGTCAAACGGCCCAGCGGGTACGAGCTGTCCGACGGCACCAGCTCGGCCGCCGCGCTCGTGGCCGGCGTGGCCGCGCTGATCAAGTCGCGCTACCCCGCCCTGCCGCCCGAGCAGGTGGCCCAGGCGCTGGCCTCCAGCGCGCGGGGCCGTCCGGCGGCGGGCTACGACGACAACACCGGGTTCGGCGTGGTGGACGCGGGGGCCGCGCTCAACGCCGCCGAGCGCCTGGCCGGGCAGCAGCGCAGCGTCGCCTCCTCCGGCAAGGAGCACTTCGGCCGGGGCGAGGACTCCCCGGTGCCCTCCCGTCCCGGGGCCGATCCGTGGCGGTTGTGGCTGTACGGAGGGGGTGTCCTGGTCGCGCTGGTGACCTTCTGCGGGGCGATCATCGTTCTCAATCAGCGCAAGGAGTGATGAACCGCTCGTACTTCGTCCGCGTGGAGGGTAAAGATCCGCTATGGTCGCGCGTCATGGGATACGAGCTGCGGGTGGTGCGCGAGTCGCCACTCGCCTTCGCGGAGCTCGCGAAGGCCATCGCGCCGGCCGGTTTCGAGCTGCGCGGATCTGAGGAGATCGTGGCCGGCCACGACGGCGGCCGGCACGCGGTGGCGCGCTGGCAGGGCCAGGTCGTGGGCGAGCCCGGCTCCGACTGGCAGGTGGCCCAGCTCCTGCGGCTGTCGGCCGCCCTCGGCGCCCGCCTGGTGGGCGAGGACGGCGAGATCTACGCGCTGCGCGACGGCGTGATCGAGGTCCTGTCCGGCGGCACGGTGATGGAGATCGGCAAGTTCGACGAGATCATCGACGCGGGCCCGGCCGCATGGACCCCCTGAACCCCTTCGCCGAGCGGGTGCTCGACCTGGTCGAGCGCATCCCGCCGGGCAAGGTCATGGCCTACGGCGACATCGCCGAATACCTGGGCGAGGGCGGCCCCCGCCAGGTGGGCAAGGTGATGTCCACCTGGGGCGGCGGCGTCCCGTGGTGGCGGGTCGTGCACGCCGACGGCAGCGGCGCCGCCCCCGACCACCTGCGACGATGCCTGGCCCACTGGCGCGAGGAGGGCACCCCGCTGCGCGGCGAACGCGCCGACATGAGCCTGGCCCGCTGGGACGGGCGTTCAGCCGATTTTCAGTAAGGGGCCTGACCTGCGGTTTCGCTGTTAGGGCGATTCTGTGACATGTGACTCCCATTACCATGGGCAGAACACTGACAGGCGGCCCGAAAGGCGGTGCCTCCACGATGGCCACCGGCGTCACAGCCCAGCGCCACAGCGGCGACACGCTCGCCGACCGCCTCAAGGCTGTCCAGGATCTCTGCGATCGTGGCGAGCCTCTTGAGGCGGTCATGCGTGCCGTCGGGCCCGGCGGCCGCGACGCGGCGTTCGACACCGAGGTGCTCAGCGGGCCTCTGGGGTCGCGCATCGACCTCGCGGTCAAGCGCGGCCCGGTGCGGCGCCGCGAGCTGCTCACCCTGATCCGCCCCTACCTGGCCGGCGTGGCCGCGGAGGTCAAGCGCGACCTGCCCGTCGCCCGCCGCGTCATCTGCCACCTGATCGAGCACCGCCCCGACGACGAGCTGATCGACGGCGAGACGCTGGTCAAGGTCGTCACCGCGGCCGCCGAGCCGTCCAAGCGCATCCGCAAGGGCCTGAGCTGGTACGCCGACCTGCCCCTCCGCGACGAGCTGCCGCCCGGCCTCTACCGGCTGCGCCGCGCCGACATGGTGCCGGTGACCCACATCGACGACATCGTGTGGGTCGACGGCAGGCTGCGCGTCACCGGTTTCGCGTACCTGGCCGGGTTGTCCGTCCGGAGCCGCAGGTTCAACTGGGCGACCGTGGTGCTGCGCGGGCCGCGCTGGCTGCCGCCGATCCGCATGCGCACCAAGCGGGTGCTCGCCCCCGAGGCCACTCACGGGGCCCGCGAGCCCGGCTGCAACTACGACTGGTCCGGCTTCACCGCCGAGCTGAGCCCGTGGCCGCTGCGCTGGCGCGGGGCCGTGCGCGGCATGGTGCACGCGGTGCGGCGGCGGCTGCGCCACCGTCCCGGGGTGCCCGACGCGACGACCTGGCGGGCCGAGATCGTCTTCTGGAGCCGTGGCGCGCGGGCGACCGGCCTGCTGCGCGGCTCGGCCATCGGCCGGCCCGAGCGCCCGGCCGGGCTCAAGCTGAAGCCGGGCTGGTGGGTGCGTCCGGTCTGGACGTCCGACCGCGCGCTGCAGGTCGTGCTCCAGCCCAACAGGGCCGAGCTCACCGGCGTGTCGGTCCAGGACGAACGCCTCGAACTCAAGGTCTTCCTGCCCGGCCGCAGCGTGACCAAGGGCCACGCCAGGCTGGGCGGCCACCGCATCGCGGCCGACTTCACGCCGTCCGGCGGCGGCACCGAGGTGTCGATCGGCCTCGCCGTGCCCGCGCTGCTCCAGGAGAAGGACGGGCGGCGGCTGTGGGTCGAGCCCAAGGGCGACCCGGCGGCCTCCGTCATGCTCGCCGACCTGGTCGAGACGCGCACGCCGGTGGGCGACCGGGAGATCACCGTGCTCGGCGACCGGCGCGACCGCGTCGTGGTCTCCGCCCACCGCATCCGGCCGGCGATCACCTCCGCGGTCTGGGAGGGCTCCACGCTGGTCCTGCGCGGCAACTACCCTGACGCGCCCGGCCCCCGGGTGCTGACGCTGCGCCACCGGTCGGGGCTGTCGTACTCGCTGCCCATGGAACGGTCGGGCGACGACTTCTCCGTACGCGTGACGCCCTCGTCCATGGACCGCTTCGGCGAACCCGTGCCGCTGGCGTCGGGCACCTGGAACATGTCCTTCCGGCACCCGTCGGGCGAGATCGTGCCGTTCCGGATGGACCACGCCGCCCTGCCGGGGCTCGACGAGGAGCCGCGTACGGCCGACAGCCGGGCGTACCGGATGATCTCCACCCGGTTCGACGTGCCGGTGATCACGGTCGAGGAGGAGCGTCCCCACGACGAGCGGGGCGTGGCCGGCACCCACGTGCTGCGCCGCGTCTTCTACCCGGCCCAGCGCACCGAGTCGCTGCACGACGCGACCGTCTACGTCGTCAACGACGGCCGGCTCTACGCCGACAGCGTGCGTGCCATCTACGAGGAGCGGCTGCGCAGGGGCGACGACCGCGAGCACATCTGGATCGTCAAGGACGCCGCGTTCGTGCCGCCGGGCGGCGCGCGGGCCGTACGGGCGGGAAGCCGCGAGCACCACGCCGCGCTGGCCCGCAGCAGCCACATCGTCACCAACTCGTTCCTGCCCGCCTGGTTCCGCGCCCGCGAGGACCAGGTCGTGCTGCAGACCTGGCACGGCACCCCGGCCAAGCGCATCGGCAACGACCAGCCGCACATGGCCCGCGACCCCCGTCCGCCGATCTGGCACCGGCAGGCGGCCGAGGTGCGCGGCTGGGACGTGCTGCTGTCGCAGTCGCCGTGGGCCACCACCGTGCTGCGCAGGGCCTTCGGCTACAAGGGCGAGGTCCTGGAGAGCGGCCTGCCCAGGAACGACGTGCTCAACTCAGCCGAGCGCGAGGCCAGGGCCGCCGCCGTCCGCGAACGGCTCGGGCTGGTCGAGGGCAAGCGGGTGGTGCTCTACGCGCCGACGTGGCGCGACTACGACCGCAAGAACGCGATGGTCAAGCTCGACCTGGCCAAGGCCCGCGAGGCTCTGGGCGCCGACCACGAGATCCTGGTCCGCGCCCACCCGATGCAGGCCATGCCCGCCGTCCCCGACATCGCCCACGACGTCACGACTTATCCGGACATGGCTGATCTGCTGCTGGTCACCGACGTCCTCGTGACCGACTACTCCTCGGTCATGTTCGACTTCGCGGCCACCGGCCGGCCCATCGTCTTCTACGGGTACGACCTGGCGAAGTACTCCACCAAGCGGGGGCTCTACGTCGACCTGCCCGAGCAGGCGCCCGGCCCGGTGCTGCCGACGTCGGCCGAGGTGATCGACGCGCTGCGCTCCATCGACGAGGTGGCCGCCGCGCACGCCGACCGCTACGACGCCTTCCGGGCCACGTACGCGCCCAAGGACGACGGCAAGGCGACGGCCCGCGTGGTCGACCACCTGTTCTCCTGAGGGCGCGGCTCAGAGGTCGATCGGCAGGTCCGAGAGCAGGAAGGGCTTGCCGGCGTCGTACCCGAAGGGGCGCGGCGGGGCGGGAAGGTGCTCCACGAGCAGGTAGAGCAGCGCCGACAGGGTCGTGGCGCACACGATCTGGCCGGCGTCGACCAGGCGGCGGATGCCCGACAGGTGCACCCACTCGATCCGCTCGGCCTCCCACGGGTCGCTGGGCGGGCCGATGTGGGTGGCCGAGTCGGCCCGGTAGACGTGGTTGAGGCTGTCGGTGAAGCCGTTGGCGGGCTGGACGGACATCAGCGGGCGCAGCGGCCCCGGACGCCAGCCGGTCTCCTCCTCGACCTCGCGGGCGGCCGCCGCCATCGGCATCTCGCCCTCGTCGACCTGGCCGAGCGGGACCTCCCAGCCCCAGCTGTCGGTGATGAAGCGGTGGCGCCAGATCAGCAGCACCCGGTCCTGCTCGTCGGTGACGACCGCGCCCGCGGCCGGGGCGGTGCGGACTAGCCGGTGATCGAGGTGCCGCCCGTCGGGCAGCTCCACATCCGCGATCCGGATGTCCAGCCACTGGTCGGCGTAGAGCGACGTTTCGGAGTGGACCTGCCAGCGCATGTGACCAACCCCCCAGCAGAGGCACGGATATCAACCCAACGTTACAAGAGACAACGCTACGTGTGTGGGGCAATCGTGCTGATCGTCACATCGTCCGAGGCAGCGGGACGCCCTCGGCGAAACCTCGGGCTCGGCGTGTCGCACGATATTCGGATATTTGCCTCGATACGGTGGGCGGATCGCGTGGGAGACCGGGCAAGTCGGCCCGATCTGTCCCTGTGGTCTGGTGGAATCTAGTGCTGTGAGTGGTCAGACCTGGCGGTTGGTGCGGCGTGGCAGCGGGAGCCCTGTTGGGCCTCCTGCGCTGGATGAACACCAGCGTGCCGTGGTCGAGCACCGGAGCGGCCCGCTCCTCGTCCTCGCGGGGCCCGGCACGGGCAAGACGACGACGATCGTCGAGAGCGTGGTCGAACGTATCGAACGGCGCGGGGTCGATCCCGAGCGGGTGCTCATCCTGACCTTCAGCCGCAAGGCCGCCGAGGAGCTGCGCCGGCGCGTCACCGGCCGGCTGCGGCGCACCACCCGCTCGCCCCTGGCGCTGACCTTCCACTCCTACGCCTACGCGCTCCTGCGCCGCGAGTCCGTGCTGGAGGGCAAGCCGCCGCCGCGCCTGCTGACCGGCCCCGAGCAGCTTCTGGAGATCCGGCGGCTGCTCCACGGCGAGCTGGAGAACGGCGCGCTCGACTGGCCGCCGTCGCTGCGCGAGGCGCTCAAGACGCGCGGCTTCGCAGAGGAGGTGCGCGACTTCCTGTCCAGGGCCGCCGAGCGCGGCCTCGACGGCGAGCGGCTGGTCGCGCTCGGCCGGCAACACGGCAGGAGCGACTGGATCGCCACCGGCCGGTTCTACGAGCGCTACCAGGACCGCTTCGACCTCGACCCCGAGGAGACCTACGACTACGCCGAGCTGATCGGGGCCGCCTCGGCGCTGCTGACCCGGCCCGAGGTGCGCGAACGCGAGCGGGCCGCCCACGACGTGCTGTTCGTCGACGAGTACCAGGACACCGACCCGGCGCAGGAGTACCTGCTCGGCCAGCTCGCCGGCGACGGGCGCGACCTCGTCGCGGTGGGCGACCCCGACCAGTCGATCTACGGGTTCCGTGGCGCCGACGTCCACGGGATCATGAAGTTCCCCGAGCGGTTCAGGACGCTCGACGGGCGCGAGGCGCCGGTGCTGGCGCTGCGCGTCTGCCGCAGGAGCGGGGCCGACCTGCTGGAGGCCTCGCGCCGGGTCGCCGCCCGCCTGCCCATCGCCCCTGCCCCCGACCACGACCAGCGGCACGGCCATCGCGACCTGGTCCCGCTGTCCGGCGCCGAGCCCGGCGACGTGCGCGTCCTGCTGGCCGACAGCACCAGCCAGGAGGCCGCGATCGTCGCCGACACGCTGCGGCGGGCGCATCTGATCGAGGGGATGCCCTGGCACCGCATGGCGGTGCTGGTGCGCTCGGCCAAGCGCCAGGTGCCGCTGCTGCGGCGGGCGCTGGTCAACGCCGGGGTGCCGACGATGATCGCCGGCGACGAGGTGCCGATCGCCCAGGAGCCGGGGGTGCGGCCGCTGCTCACCATGCTGCGGGTGGCGCTCGACCCGGCGCAGCTCGACGAGGGGGTGGCCGAGGAGCTGCTGACGGGCCCGCTCGGCGGCACGGACATGATCGGCGTACGCCGCCTGCGCCGGGCGCTCAAGATTGCCGAGAACGAGGCCCTGGCCGCCCAGGAGGCGCCGGCCGGCGAGGAGACCCCCGAGGCGCGGTCGTCCGGCGAGCTGCTGGTGGCGGCCCTCCAGGACGTCCGTGAGCTCACCCGCGTCGAGCCGCACGTCGCCCTCCCCGCCGAACGCGTCGCCAAGCTGCTGGCCGCCGCCCGCGAGGCCGCCGCGCAGGAGGGCACCGCGGAAGACCTCCTGTGGGCCGTGTGGCACGCCAGCGGCCTGGGCGCGCGCTGGACCGACCAGAGCCTGTCCGGCGGCTCCCGCGGCGCGCAGGCCGACCGCGACCTCGACGCGGTGGTGGCGCTGTTCGACCACGCCGCCAAGTTCGTCGACCGCATGCCCAAGGCGGGCCCCGAGGTGTTCCTCGACAACCTGGCCGCCCAGGAGATCCCGGGCGACACGCTGGCCGACCGCGCGCCCGACGGCGACGCCGTACGGGTGCTGACGGCCCACCGGTCCAAGGGCCTCGAATGGGACATCGTGGTCGTGGCGGGCGTCCAGGAGGGGGTCTGGCCGGACCTGCGGCTGCGCGGGTCGCTGCTCGGCGCCGACGACCTGGTGGAGGTGGTCGAGGGCGCCGAGCCGAGCGCCGCGTCGCTGGCCTCCAAGCTGCTGGCCGAGGAGCGCCGGCTGTTCTACGTCGCGGCCACCCGGGCCAGGCGGCGGCTGGTGGTCACGGCGGTCGGCGGCGAGGACACCGACGAGCGGCCCTCCCGGTTCCTGTCGGAGCTGATGCCGGGCGAGGTGGAGTCGGCGACGGTCGACGACCGGGCGCGCTGGCTGACCATGTCTGCGCTGGTGGCCGACCTGCGCAGCGCGGTGACCGACCCCACCAAACCGGCCAAGGTCCGGCGGCGCGCCGGGCGGCAGCTCGCCCGCCTGGCCGCCGCCGGCGTCCAGGGCGCCCACCCCAACGACTGGTACGCCCTCACCCCCATCACCGACGACCGCCCGCTGAGCTGGCCGGACGACATCGTCAACATCTCCCCGTCCGCGGTCGAGAGCTTCACCAAGTGCGGCCTGCGCTGGCTCCTGGAGACGGCGGTCGGCGCCGCGGGCACCAGCACCGCCCAGGGCCTCGGCAACGTCATCCACGCGCTGGCCGTGCTGGCCGCCACCGACCTGCCCGGGGAGGACGTGCTGGGCGACCGGCTCGACCAGGTCTGGAACGAGCTCGACTTCGGCGGCGTCTGGTACAACCGCAAGCAGCGCCAGGTCGCCGAGCAGATGATCGGCAAGTTCCTGCGCTGGCAGAAGGACAATCCACGCGAGCTGGTCGCCATCGAGGAGTCGTTCGTCGCGATGGTCTCCGAGGGCGTGCAGATCAAGGGCCGGGTCGACCGGGTCGAGCGCGACGACGACGGCCGGGCGGTGATCATCGACCTGAAGACCGGCGGCTCCAAGCCCAAGGCCGGTGAGCTCGACCGCCACCCGCAGCTCGGCGTCTACCAGCTCGCCGCGCTGCTCGGCGCGTTCGCCCGGCACGGCATGACCGAGCCCGGCGGCGCCGCGCTGGTCCAGCTCGGCAAGGCGGCCGGCAAGAACGCCGCCACCGAGCAGCGGCAGGGCGCGCTGGCCGACGACAAGAACCCCGGCTGGGCCGCCGACCTGGTCGACACGGTCGCCACGGGCATGTCGGGCCCGTTCTTCCAGGCCAAGGTGAACGAGGGTTGCCGCACGTGCGCGGCACGGGCGAGCTGCCCGGTCAACGACAACGGGGGCCAGGTGTGCTGAACCCGGTCGAACTGGCCGACAAGCTCGGCATCCTGCCGCCGACGAGCGAGCAGGCCGCGGTCATCGAGGCGCCGCTCGAACCGATGGTCGTCATGGCCGGCGCGGGCTCGGGCAAGAGCGAGACGATGGCCGGGCGGGTGGTCTGGCTGGTGGCCAACGGCCTAGTCAAACCGGAGAACGTGCTGGGGCTGACGTTCACCCGCAAGGCCGCCGCGGAGCTGGCCGTCCGGGTCAGGGAGCGCCTGACCGGGCTCGCCGAGGCCGGCCTGGTGGCGCCCGGCGCGCTCGACAACGAGCCGACCGTCTCCACCTACCACGCCTACGCCGCCCGCCTGGTCACCGACCACGCCCTGCGCGAGGCGCTCGAACCCACCATGCGCCTGGTCACCCCGGCGGTGTCGTGGCAGCTCGCCTCGCGGGTGGTGGCCCTGTACGACGGGCCGATGGACAAGGTCGAGCTGGGCCCGCCCTCGGTCACCGCCGCCCTGCTCGAACTCGCCGGCGAGCTGTCGGAGCACCTGCGCACCGCGGCCGACGTCCGGCGGATGGGGGAGTGGCTGGAGGCCCGGCTGGCCGCGCTGCCCGGCCGTACGACCCTGGCGCAGCGCAAGCCGGTCGGCGTGCAGGCGGCCAGGGAGCAGCTGCTGCCGCTGGTGGAGGCGTACGAACGGCTCAAGCGCCGTCGCGAGGTCATCGACTACGGCGACCAGATGTCGCTGGCCGCCCGGATCGCCGCCAACCACAAGGAAGTGGGCGAGATCGAACGGTCCCGCTTCTCCGTGGTCCTGCTCGACGAATACCAGGACACCAGCCACGCCCAGCTCGTCCTGCTGCGCTCGCTCTACGGCGGCGGCCATCCGGTCACCGCCGTCGGCGACCCCTGCCAGTCCATCTACGGCTGGCGCGGCGCCTCGGCGGGCAACCTGCGCCGCTTCCCCCGCGACTTCCGCAGCCGCGCCGGTGAGGAGGCGCCGGTCCGCCAGCTCAGCGTCAGCTTCCGCAACGGCGACCGGGTGCTCGACGTCGCCGCCCGCGTCCAGCTCCCGCTGCGCATGGAGGCCCGCGAGGTCCCCGTGCTGGTGCCGGGGCCCAACCGGATCGATCGGGGCCGCGTCACCTGCGCCTTCCACGAGACCGCCGACGACGAGGCGAGGTGGATCGCCGACGGCGTGGCGAAGATCCTCGGCCAGGAGACCGCGCCCGACGGCCTGCCCTGGGGGGAGAAGGAGCGCAAGAAGACGCTCGCCGTCCAGCCCCAGGACGTCGCGATCCTGGCCCGCAAGCGCTCGCAGTTCCCCGCGCTGCGCAAGGCGCTGGAGGACCGCGACATCCCGGTCGAGGTGGTCGGGCTCGGCGGCCTGCTGACCGTGCCCGAGGTCAACGACATCGTGGCGACCCTGCGCGTGCTCTACGACGCGACCGCCGGCGACGCGCTGGCCAGGCTGCTGGCCGGGCCGCGCTGGCGGGTGGGCCCGGCCGACCTGCGGGTGCTGGGGGAGTACGCCAGGGAGCTGGCCCGCGAGCTGAGCGCGAGCCACCGCGCCGACGACCCGCTCGACCAGGTGGTCGCCGACCTGGCCGAGGAGCGCGGCAGCCTGGTCGACGCGCTCGACGAGCTGCCCGACCGGCCCGAGTGGCTGGAGTCGTTCTCGCCGCTGGCCCGTACGCGGCTGGTCGCGCTGGCCCAGGAGCTGCGCCAGCTGCGCGGCCACACCGCCCAGCCGCTGCCCGACCTGGTCACCGAGGTCGAACGCAGGCTCGGCCTGGACATCGAGGTGGCCGCCCGCAGCGGCACGGCCGGGGCGTTCGCCGCGCGGGCCGACCTCGACGCCTTCATCGACGCGGCCTCCAGGTTCGCCGGCGACGCCGAGGACCCGACGCTGGGCGCGTTCCTGGCCTATCTCCAGGCGGCCGAGAGCGAGGAGTTCGGGCTGGAGGCGGGCCGGGTCGGCGAGAGCAACAGCGTCAAGCTGATGACCGTCCACGCGTCCAAGGGCCTGGAGTGGCCGATCGTGGTCGTGCCCGGCCTGTCGCAGCTCCTCAGCTCGAAGGGCACGATCGCGACGGGCAGCGTGTTCCCGGCCACGCCGGTGATGAACAGCCGCTGGACCGACAACCCGCGCAAGCTGCCGTACCCGCTGCGCGGCGACGTCGCCGACCTGCCCGGGCTGGGCGGGCTGAGCAAGGAGGAGCTGGCCGCGTTCGACGAGCAGTGCCGCGAGCGCGACCTGATGGAGGAGCGGCGGCTGGCGTACGTGGCCGTCACCCGTGCCCACTACCACCTCATCGCCTCCGGCTACCGCTGGGGCACCGCCACCAAGCCGCTGGAGCCGTCGGAGTTCCTGCTGGAGATCCGCGACACGGCCGACCGGGTGTCGTACTGGGCCGGCGACCTCGCAGAGGGCGCCACGAACCCGCTGCTCGCCGAGCCGGCCGAGGCCGTCTGGCCGGTAACCCCCGAGGGCCTGCGCTACGAGTCGGTGCTCGACGGGGCCCGGCTGGTCGAGGACGCCCTGGCCGGCAACCTGGGCGAGGACGACGACGAGCCGCTGCGCCCGTTCGAGGAGGAGCGCCTGCGCGCCTGGGAGCGCGACGCCGACCTGCTGCTGCGCGAGCGTGAGCTCAACCGGCGCAGGCCCGCGACCACCGTCGCGCTGCCGGCCAAGCTGACCGTGTCGTCGCTGGTCACGCTGGCCACCGATCCGCGCGAGCTGGCCCGCAGGATCCGCCGCCCGGTGCCGCGCAAGCCCGCGCCGCTGGCCCGGCGGGGCACGTCGTTCCACAGGTGGCTGGAGAGCCGGTGGGACCAGCAGCGGCTGATCGACGACTTCGACCTCGACCCGCTGGACGAGCCGGAGGAGGCCGACGTGCGGCTGGCCGAGCTGCAGGAGCGGTTCGAGGAGAGCGAGTGGGCCGACCGGCGGCCGGTCGACCTGGAGGTGCCGTTCGAGACCATGATCGCCGACCGGCTGGTGCGCGGGCGGATGGACGCCGTGTTCGCGCTGCCCGACGGCGGTTACGAGGTGGTCGACTGGAAGACCGGCGTCCCGCCCAGGGGCAAGGCGGCCCGGACGGCCTCCGTGCAGCTCGCCGCGTACCGGCTGGCGTGGTCGCACCTGGCCGGGGTGCCGCTGGAGAAGGTGGGCGCGGCCTTCCACTACGTCCGGGCCAACAGGACCGTGCGCCCGGTGAACCTGCTCGACGCCGACGGGCTGGTCGCGCTCGTCGAGGGTGTCCCCGCCTCAGAGTCCTAGGTGGTGGAAGGCGGGTTCGGGGTGCATGAGGAAGTCGTGGTGGGAGATGTTCCAGGCATAGGCCCCGGCCATGCCGAACACCACCTTGTCCCCCACCCGCACTGACGTCACGATGTTCCGGGCGAAGACGTCCTTGGGGGTGCAGAGCTGGCCGACGAACGTCACGGGCTCCCCGGCGACCCCCGGCCCGCCGCCCGTCGGCAGGATCGTGAACGGCTGGTCGTGGCCCTTGGTCACCGGCGTGCGCAGATGGTGCGTCCCGCCCAGGACGATCGCGTACGCCTGCCCGCGCACCTGCTTCACGTCCACGACCTCGGTGACGTAGTGGCCGCAGTAGGCGGTGAGCGACCTGCCCGGCTCGACGCGCAGCCGCCGCCCGGCCCGCAGCGCGGCCAGCCCCTCGCCGTAGGCCACCCAGTCGAACCGCTCGCCCGACGTGTACGACACCGCCATGCCCCCGCCCAGGTTGACCTCCGGATGCCCGGTCTCCAGCAGGGCCTCGGCCAGCCGGAGGAGCTGCGCGGCGGCCAGCCCGCTGGCCAGGTGGGCGTGCAGGCCGCGCAGCCGTACACGGTCGGTGAACAGCGGCAGGCACTCGGCCAGCCCCGCCTCGTCCATGCCGAACGGCCCGTCCATCGTGAGCGCGGCCCCCTCGACCGGCAGGTCCGGGTTGGCGCGCAGCAGCACGTCCGCTTCCAGCCCGGTCGCGAGCAGGCGGCGCAGCTCGTACGGCGACTCCACGTGCAGGCGGTGGTGCGGCAGCCGCAGCTCCGCCTCGGTCTTGCCGGGGCCGCCGAGCGCCAGCCGGACGCCCGGGAACAGCGCCGAGACGTGCGCGTGCTCGCCCGCCGACGACACCTCGAACCCGTCCACGTGCCGGGACAGCACCCGCAGCAGCTCGGCGTCGGGATTGGCCTTGACCGCGTAGAACAGCTCGACCTCGCCCAGCGCCGCGCGCACCGACGCGGCGTGCTCGTCGAGCGCGGGCAGGTCGTAGAGGTAGGCGGGCAACGCGGGCAGCCGGGCCGCGGCCTCCAGGACGCGGTTCACGGGAGCGGGTCCGCGCTCCGGGACGCGGTTCACGCGAGCGGGTTCGCGCTCCAGGACGCGGTTCACGCGAGCGGGTTCGCGCTCCGGGACGCGGTTCACGCGAGCGGGTTCGCGATGGGGACGTAACCGGCGCTGCGGTCGGCGGCCCTGGCCCACCGCACGCGCAGGTTCGCCTTGGCCGGCAGCGGCGTCCCGGCCAGCAGGTCGCACAGCGGGAGCGGCCGCCCGAGCTCGGCGGCCTGGCGGGCGAGGAGGTCGCGGGCGACCCGCCACAACGCGCGCAGCAGCTCGTCGTCGGGCCCCGCCACGGTGGCGGCGATCTCGGTGAGGTGGTTGACGAACAGGCAGTAGACGACACGGGCCCAGCCGCGCGCCGGGTCGTGGGCGAGGGCGGAGGCCACGGCCGGGTGCAGGCCGCCGAGGTCGTGGCGGCCCGCGACGAGCTTGACGCCCTCCAGGTCGCGGAAGATCGCCTGGACGGGCGTCCCGGCGGCGTCCAGGCCGACGAGCACGTTCTGCAGGTGGGGCTCCAGGACGACGCCATGGGTGAAGTACAGGTCCACGACCGGGAGCGCGACCGCCGACACGTACGCCGTCCACCAGGCCAGGGGGTCCGCCGGGGCGGCGTCCAGGGCGAGGGCGGCGGCCAGGACCGGGGTGACGCCGGGGTCGCAGGCGGTCCACGGGCTCGCCCGGACGATCACGCCCAGGCCCTCGCGCTGCCCGAGCGCCGTGCGGTAGCCGGGCTCGGGGAGCCAGCGGGCGGCCGGGTGGCGCGTGGCGACGTCGGCGAGGACCGGGGCCAGCCGGGAGGTGAGCTCGACGGCTCCGGCCAGCTCGTACCAGGCGTTCTTGCGCACGCAGTTCGTGATCCGCACGTCCAGGGAGAACTTCAGGCACACCTCGGCGTCCGGGACGTACACGGTCCGGACCGACGAGGTCGGCACCGCGACCGGACCCGGTCCCAGATCGACCAGCTCGGGCCCGAACGCGGGACGCAGCAGGGCGAGCTGCCACGGATGGGCGGGCAGCAGCCGGTAGCCGCCGGGCGCCGGGCCCAGCGCGTCCAGGGCCGTCAGGTCGCCCTCCTCGGCCAGCGCGTCGCGGCGTACCGCGAGGAGCCGGAGGGGGAAGGTGGCGTGGGCCTCGGGCGCGTGGCGCAGCCAGTCGGCGCCGTCACGGGCCTTGGGGGTGGGGTGGAACGGGTGCCCGTACACGAGCGCCTGCTCCGAGGCCAGCCAGGGATCGGCGGGCGGCTCGGCCGACGCCCTGGCCGCCAGGATCGCCGCGATGGCGTCCCTGCTGGCGGCCACCTGGCCGGCGAACTCGCCGTTGGGGCCGTCCAGGTCGGCCTCGGCCAGCCGGACCAGTTCGGCGACCGTCAGCGGCCGCCAGGAGCCCTCCTCCAGGCGTTCGGGAGGCCCGTCGAGGCGCAGCGCGGCCCCGCCGTGCGTACGGGCGCGCAGCAGCGTCCCCGCCACCCGCAGCAGCACGTACGGCGGCGCCGGCCAGACCAGCCCCCTCGGCCCGGCCACCTCGCGCACGCAGCACCGCAGCAGGGTCGCCAGCGTCGCCTCGTCGGCCGGCGCCCCGATGGCCAGGACGTCCATTCACGCTCTCCTCAGGTAGTTGGGCCCGCTGATGCCGTAGAACTTGTTCACGTCCCGGGCCCCGGACCGTTCCTTGGCCACGAGCGTCCCGGCGGTGACCATGGACTTGCCGGTGAGCCTGGCCGCGCCGAGCGTCCTGGCGCGCAGGAGCCGGGCCATGGGGTGGTCGCCGTGCTCGTCCAGCGCCTCGGCGAGCGTGTCGCGCACCAGGGCCGCAGCCCGCGCCGGCGGCAGCACCGCGAACGCCACCGCCGCCGCTGCCAGGTGCAGCGTGATCGTGACGAACACGTCGGCCAGCGCGTGCGGGTCGTCGGTGAGCATGCGCCCGTCGGAGAAGTCGGGCACCTCGATGCCGGCCGCCGCCAGCCTGGCGGGCGAGGCCAGCAGGCCGTCGTTGTCCTTGACCAGCAGCCGCAGGTCGCCGTCCCGCAGGACGAGGGCCAGGTTCTGCTGGTGGGCCTCCAGCGCGACGCCGTACCGGACGAACAGCCGTACGTTCCAGCGCAGCAGCAGGCGCAGGTAGCGGGGGAGCACGTCCGGACCGAGACCGTCCAGGACGCCGGGCACCGCCAGCGCCGCGACCGGCACGATCCTGCCCTCCGGCAGCCGCCTGACCATCCACGCCAGGTACTCGTGGCCCGTGTGCGCGTAGGTCTGCTCGTCGGCCAGCAGCACGCCGGGATCGGCCAGCCGGCGCAGCAGCAGTTCGGCCCTGGCGCCGTCCTCCAGCGTGCCCGGCCTGATCGACCGCCGGTTGCGCACGCCGAGCGTGCTCACGGGCAACGGCAGCTTGAGGTGCGTACGCGGCCCCACCTCGACGGTCCGCATGGAGAGTGTGGGCCGTACGGTGACCGCCTCCTCGGCCAGCACCCGGACCCCGTCGATCTTCCGCACCTCGTCCACGGCCATCGGGTGCACCGGGAACAGCACGTCCCCGCCCGCCGGCCGCGGCACGTCCGCGGGCAGGTCCGTGGCCGCGTGGGGGACGACCGCCCACCGCAACGCGAACGACGGCGCGAACTCCGGCGCGTAGGCCAGCAGGTCCCGGTCCGAGGCGCCGATCCTGGCCCGCGAGGTGGGATAGACGGGATGGTCGGCGAACGCCGCCAGCGACTCGTACGACGGCCCGCGCCGCAGCACCTCCTCGGCGTGCGCGTCGTGCAGTTCCAGCGCGGACAGGGCCGTCAGGCACTCGTCGAAGAAGGCCGCCAACCCCTCGGCGTCGGCCGGGTCGGCCACCTCGACGAGCGTCTCCAGCACCTGCTCCAGCCCCAGCCGCTCGTCCGGCGCCACCACGAAGTCCTGGAACGGCGACCCCGGGACCAGCCGGGCCCACCGCCCGTCGGCCAGCAGCAGCCCGGCCCCGGCGCGGGTCCGGTCGAGGCGCGCGGACAGGCCGCCGTAGTCCTCGCGGACCAGCGCGTCCAGCACCCGGGCGGCCAGGTACGCCTCCCGCGACCTCACCCGACCACCCACGGCCGGGCCGCCCGGTACCGCTCGACGGCGGCGTCCACGCGGGCCCGGTCCGGTCCCACGGCCCGGATGACGCCCAGGTAGTCCCGGTTCGTGTGGGTCAGGTGGACGACGTCCCCGACCGCTCGCAGCGGCCGGTGCCACAGCCGTACGCCGCCGTCCTCGACGTCCTCCTCCGGCGGCGCCTGCCTGACGACGCCCGGCCGGTCGGCCACCACGCTGACCGCGCAGCCGTGCCGGGACGGAATCGGCGGCTCGGGTGCAGGCTCCCCGAGATGGGTGCGCAGGATCCACTCGAACAGCGGCACGCCCAGCACGTCGGCCAGCAGGAAGTCGCAGTGGTCGCCGATCGCCCGGTAGTTCACCTCGACGATCCGGGGCCCGGCGGCCGTCAGGACGTACTCGGTGTGGCAGGCGCCGAAGCCCACGCCGAGGGCCCGCAGCGCGGCCAGCACGTGCGCGTCGGCGGCGGGCGCCCAGTCAAGCCGCTCCTCCACGAAGTGCGGCAGCGGGCCCATCGTGGTCGCGAACCCGCCCAGCACCCGTGTCGCGGAGCCGTCCCCGAGGGTCTCCAGGGTCCGCAGCGGCCCTTCGAGGTACTCCTCCACGACCAGCGTCTCGCCCGGCCGCCGCCGTCTGGCCTCGGCCACGGCGCGGGGGAGGTCGTCCTCGACCAGTACGACGTCCTCGCTGGCCACCCCTTCGCGCGGTTTCAGCACCACGGGACAGGACAGGCGTTCGGGCACCGGGTCGGCGGGCGCGAGCCGCAGGGTGCGCACGGTCTCGACGCCGGCCTCCAGCAGCCCGCGTCGCATCAGGAACTTGTTCTTGGCGGCCAGGCAGGCCCGCCAGTCCTTGCCGGGAAGCCCGAAGTACGACGCCGCGAGAGCGGTCTCCGCCTGGAGGTGATCGGAGTTGGTGAAGATCGCGTCGGGCCTGCCCAGGTGCTCGACCGCGTCGATCAGGGCCCGCGGGTCGCGTACGTCGCAGGGCACGGAGCCGGGATGCCGCTCCGGCCGGTCGGTCAGCACGGTCACCTCACACCCGAGGGCCCGCGCCGCGGGCAGGAAGCCGTACGTCACCGAGTCCGTCGGCTTGAGCGCGGTCAGGTAGAGCCGCAACGCGAAGGCACCCCCGAAGAATCAGGTAAGGCTAACCTAACTCGACGATCCTAACCTGTCGTTGATCGTTCCGGGGCCCGCACAGCCTAATCGGCGGCTAACCGCGAGGTCATAGGATGACAAGGAACTTGGGGAGGGGCGGCCAGTGGAGAAGACCGCGGAAGAGCAACTCATCGGCCCACTGCTCCTGGCACGGGGGACCATCGACAGATCGTCGGCGCTGCGTGCCGACGATCGATGGCTGGAGAAGGCGTGGGCCGACCCCGGGACCAGGGTGCTGGTGATCGACAACGGCCACACTCTCGTGCGGCGGTCCGGGGACGAGGTGCACGCGGTGCTCTACGCCCCCGCCGACGCGCCACCGGGCGAGCGTTATCTGCTCGGCGTCGAGGGCGGCGCCGTCTACTTCGCGGTGGCCGCGCCGCTGCCCGGCACCCCGGCCGGCGACCTCAACGGCCGGGTGACGATGCCGATGAGCCTGACCGACACGCCCGAGGGCCGTCCGGTGCCCGCGGGGCTGCGCCAGGTCGGCGGCCTGCTCGGCGACCGCGACGCGGGCCTGCTGGTCCACGCGGTGGCGCTGGAGGCCTGGCACGCCACCCACCAGTTCTGCCCCCGCTGCGGCGCCCGCACGACGGTGCAGGCCGGCGGCCACGTCCGGGTCTGCCCCCAGGACTCCAGTCAGCACTTCCCGCGCGTCGACCCGGCGGTCATCATGCTGATCAGGGACGAGGACGACCGCTGCCTGCTGGCCCGCGGCCCCCAGTGGCCCGAGGGCCGGCTGTCGATCCTGGCGGGGTTCGTGGAGCCGGGCGAGTCCCTGGAGTACGCGGTGGTCCGCGAGGTCGCCGAAGAGGTCGGCGTCAACGTCGTCAACCCGCGCTACCTGGGCAGCCAGCCCTGGCCGTTCCCGCGCAGCCTCATGCTCGGCTTCTTCGCCGACGCCACCACGACCACGCTGACCCCCGACGCCGACGAGATCGCCGAGGCGCGCTGGTTCAGCCGTGAGGAGCTGGTGGCCGCGCTGCGGTCGGGCGAGGTGCGCCTGCCGCCCCCGGTGTCGATAGCCCGCCGCCTGATCGAGACGTGGTACGGCGGCGAGCTCCTCGGTGACTGGTGATCAGGCCGCTCCGAGCAGGGCCTTGACCTCGCGAGCGGAGGGGTTGGTGCGGACGATCCGACCGTGGGCGGTTTCTATGACCACGGTCGGAACTGTCTGGTTTCCGTTGTTGACGCTCATGACGAATTCGGCGGCGGCCGGGTCGCGCTCGATGTCGATCTCGTCGAACGTGATGCCCTCGCGGGCGAGTTGCGACTTCAGCCGCTTGCAGGGGCCACACCAGGTTGTGCTGTAGACCGTGAGCGCCATGTCGGGTTGTCCCTCCAAGGTCAGGAAATCAGGCGCTCCGTGCAACAACGCGGAGGCGTCCGCTTAATCCCTACCCGATGCGCTCGGCGATCCACGCCTGCACGCGCTCGGCCACGCCCGGTTCCCGGTAGAGAGGAGCGCTGTGGTTGGTGCCCGGCGCCGTCATGATCGTCATCGGCACGCCCACCTGGCCGAGCATCTGCTTGAGCAGCTGGCTCTGGGTCGGCGGCACGAACTCGTCCTCGGAGTGCACGGTCAGGATCGGGGCGTCCTTGGCGCTGGCGTGCCAGGCCACCTCCATACTCGCCCAGACGCGCGAGCACTTGCCCTTGGGCTCGCAGCCGCCGGCCAGCCGGATCGCGGCCTCGCGCAGCTTGCGCTTGTCGTGGTCGGCGGTCTTCTCGCCGTCGGCGTACGCGCGCAGCGGCGAGATGATCGGCGAGAGCCCGACCACGCCCTTCAGTCCCGCGATGCCGTTGCCGTACGTGCCGACCGAGGCGGCGATGTGCCCGCCCGCCGAGAAGCCGACGACGACGTACTTGCCGGCGTCGAAGGCCCAGCGGTCGGCATGCTTGCGCGCCAGGGCGATGGCGGCCAGCGCGTCGGTGCGCTGCGCCGGCCAGGCGGCCTCGCCGGAGAGGCGGTAGTTGAGGTTGAAGACCGTGTACCCGAGGTCGGCGTAGCTGCGGGTGATCTCCTTCATGTACTTCTTGTCGCCGCCGGACCACCAGCCGCCGTGGATGAGGAAGACGCCGGGACGCTTCTGGCCGTCGGGCGTCCACCAGACGTCCATGTCCTGGTGACGCTGGGAGCCGTAGGGAAGGGTCTCCGTGGCCAGCCCGCCGAGCCCGTCGGGGTCTGTGGGGTTGGTCACCACAGGGACGGGCGGCTCGGCCGCGAACGCGACGGCAGGTGTGAGCGCCACGGCAGCGAGCACGAGCGCGCTCACGGAAACCGCTGTTCGCACGGCCTTCCTTTCCCCCATGCAGCATGGTCGGCCCCATTGTGGGGGAAGAGACCATTCCTTTGCATCTCGGTGACTATGAACATACGTCGGGCCGCATGTTGCCAGAATAAAGTGCTTCGGCGCCACTTGCGGGGAGGAAGATCGGGTGAACAGCGTGGATGACGTCCTGAGCGGACTTGACCCGGAGCAGCGGGCGGTCGCCGAGGCGGTGCGCGGCCCCGTGTGCGTGCTGGCCGGCGCCGGCACGGGCAAGACCAGGGCGATCACCCATCGCATCGCCCACGCGGTGCGCACCGGGGTGGTCGACGCGCCGAGCGTGCTCGCGGTGACGTTCACCACCCGGGCGGCGGGGGAGTTGCGGCAGCGGTTGCGGGCGCTGGGGGCGCCGGGCGTCCAGGCCCGTACGTTCCACGCGGCCGCGTTGCGCCAGCTCACCTACTTCTGGCCCCGCGTGATCGGCGGCGAGGCCCCTTCGGTGATCGAGTCGAAGTTGCCGGTGCTGGTCGAAGCCTGCCGCCAGATGCGGAAAAATCCCGACCGGTCCGAGCTGCGGGACATCGCGGCCGAAGTCGAATGGGCCAAGGTCTCCCAGATCGGCCCGGAAGACTACGTGGCCGCCGCCGCCAAGCACCACCGCACGCCGCCCGGCTCGCCGGAGGAGGTGGCCCGGCTCTACGAGTCCTACGAACGTATCCGCCGCGAACGCCACCTGGTCGACTTCGAGACCATCCTTGAGCTGACGGCGGCCGTGATGACCGAGCACCAGGAGGTCGCGGCCCAGATCCGCCAGCAATACCGCTACTTCGTCGTGGACGAGTTCCAGGACGTCAACCCGCTCCAGAAGCTCCTGCTCGACACCTGGCTCGGCGGACGCGACGACATCTGCGTGGTCGGCGACCCCAACCAGACCATCTATTCGTTCACCGGCGCCAGCCCCCGCTACCTCACCAACTTCGCCGTCGAGCACCCGGCGGCCGCGGTCATCAGGCTGGTCCGCGACTACCGTTCCACCCCCCAGGTCGTGAACCTGGCCAACCTGGTCATCGCCAAGTCGAAGACCCCCAACCGCCTCGAACTCATCGCCCAGCGCCCCGACGGTCCCAAACCGGTCTTCTCCGACTACGACGACGAGCCGGCCGAGGCCGCGGGCGTCGCGCGGGCGATCAGGAAGCTGCTGGACAAGGGCGTCCTCTCGCGCGAGATAGCCGTGCTGTTCCGGGTCAACTCCCAGTCGGAGTCCTACGAGGAGGCCCTGTCCAAGGCCGAGATCCCGTACGTGCTGCGCGGTGCCGAGCGTTTCTTCGAGCGTCCCGAGGTGCGGCAGGCGGTCGTGCTGCTGCGCGGCGCCGCCCGGTCGGCCGCGGGCGAGCCGCTGGCCTCGGAGGTGCACCACATCCTGGCCGGGGTCGGCCTGACCCCCGCCCCGCCCGGCGGCGGCAAGGCCAGGGAGAAGTGGGAGTCGCTGAAGGCGCTGGCCGACCTGGCCGAGGACATGGCCGCCGAGGGCGCCGACCTGCCCGTGTTCGTCGCCGAGCTGGAACGCCGCGCCTCCGAGCAGCACGCGCCGCCGGTTGAGGGCGTCACGCTCGCCTCGCTGCACGCGGCCAAGGGCCTGGAGTGGGACGCGGTGTTCCTCGTCGGCGTCACCGACGGCATGCTGCCGATCATCTACGCCGAGACCCCCGAGCAGATCGAGGAGGAGCGCCGCCTGCTCTACGTCGGCGTCACCCGTGCCCGCGAGCACCTGTCGATCTCCTGGGCGCTGGCCCGCGCGCCCGGCGGGCGCAAGAGCCGCCGCCCCTCCCGCTTCCTCGACGGGCTCACCGGCCGCGCCTCGACGCCGCCCCGCGTGACGACCCCGGCCGGCGAACGCCGCACGGTCGCCGCGCCGGTGAGCTGCCGGGTCTGCGCCAAGACGCTGGTCGCCGCAGCCGAGCAGAAGCTCGGCCGCTGCGCGACCTGTCCCGCCGAGTACGACGAGGCCCTGCTCGAACGCCTCAAGGTCTGGCGCACGGCCACCGCCAAGGAGGCCAAGATCCCGCCGTACGTCGTCTTCACCGACGTCACCCTCCAGGCCATCGCCGAACGCGCGCCGGCCACCGAGCAGGAGCTGCTGTCGATCGCCGGCATCGGCCGGGTCAAGGTCGACCGCTACGGCGAGGCCGTCCTCGGCCTGTGCCGCGGGTGAGATCCCTCACGTACGGCCGGTCCCCTCGCGCGTGAGTTCCTTCCCGACCGGGCGAAACGGCGGGACGAGGGCATTCCGGCAAGGCAGGGCGGGTTTGGGGGAACAGGCGTGGCACGTCAGACTTGTCCATGGAATGTTCGTCTGTGAGGGGGCCCTGTGAACGAGGCGCTGAAGGAGCTGCTCGATCTGCTCGACCTTGAGCAGATCGAGCTCGACATCTTCCGGGGCAGAAGCCCGGAGGAGCGCATCCAGCGCGTCTTCGGCGGCCAGGTGGCCGCGCAGGCCCTCGTGGCGGCCGGCCGCACCGTCCCCAAGGACCGGCACGTCCACTCGCTGCACGCCTACTTCATCAGGCCGGGAGACCCGTCGATCCCCATCGTCTACAACGTCGAGCGCCTGCGCGACGGCCGGTCCTTCACCACCCGCCGGATCGTCGCCGTCCAGCACGGCAAGGCGATCTTCACGATGTCGGCCTCCTTCCACATCTTCGAGGAGGGCGTGGAACACCAGGCGTCGGTGGCGCCGGTCGTGCCCGCCCCCGAGACGCTGCCGACGTTCCAGAACAGGATGTCGGAGGTGCTGGGCGATCACCCCGAGCTGCGGGAGTGGCTCTCGCGCCCGCGGCCCGTGGACGCCCGCTACGTCTCGCCGCTGACGTGGGAGGCGCACCTGAACCCCGAGCTGCGCAGCGCCCAGACCAACGTGTGGTTCCGCTACGACGCCGACCTGCCCGACGACCCGCTGCTGCACGTCGTCCTGGCCGCGTACGCCTCGGACTTCACGCTCGTGGACACGATCCTGCTGGCCCACGGCATGGCCTGGGGGGCCTCGAACGTCATTGGCGCGTCCCTTGACCACGCGATGTGGTTCCACCGCCCGTTCCGGGCCGACGACTGGCTCCTGTACGCCCAGGAGGCCCCCTGGTCGGCGGGCGCCCGGGGGCTCGCGCGCGGCGAGATGTTCACCGCGTCGGGCGAGCTCGTGGTCTCCGTCGTCCAGGAGGCGATGATCCGCGTGGCGAAGTAGTCGCGCCACAGCGGGTTGTGACACCGTGGTTGTGTCACAAAATCGCAGGTAGAAAATATGTTGCCCCTTCCCGGCTTCCCGGTTTAGGGTCATGGACAAGCGAGTCGGACACTCCTGTTTCCGACGATCTGATGAGTGGAGGTGAGCCCCGGTGATGAGCATCAAGATGTCGGCCACGCAGTGGCTCGCTTCCGCATGCCGTGACTCGGTGAGGCTCGTCGATGGGGCGGCCAAGCTGCGGCAGGAGAAGTCTGCCCGTATCCAGGCCCCCGCCTTCTACGCGCGAGCCCACACGGGCGTTGCCGCTCCGCAAGGCGTTCCTGTCTATGGCGCAGGTATCGCTGCCCCGACCAACCAGCTCACCAAGGGTGGACTGTGCGGTCCGCAACCCTGGAGGGATGCTCCGGTCATAACCTGACCGGCACATAGCAGCCCCCAGGCCGCGGATCCGCACACAGGATCCGCGGCCTCTTTGTTTTGTCCGCGATCCCCGACCACCTCCGAGGTGCCCGACAAGATCAAAAAGCTCAATCAGAAGGAGAAGCAGATGGGGGCGAAGACGATCATGGACCTGATCGACGAAGCCAAGATCCCCTGTCGTACCGACCCTGACCTGTGGTTCGCAGAGTCACCCGAGGACGTCGAGTTCGCCAAGGCTCTCTGCGGCGGCTGCCCGATCCAGCAGGCCTGCCTGGCCCGCGCGCTTGAGCGCGAGGAGCCGTGGGGCGTCTGGGGCGGCGAACTGATCCTCAGGGGAACGATCGTTCCCCGCAAGCGTCCGCGCGGGCGTCCCCGCAAGCACCCGGTCGCTGCCTGACCACCTTCCAGCCTCACGAGCGAGAGAGAACCAGAACACCGATGAACACTTCTTCCACCAGGAGCCTGTCCGTGCCGCATCTGTTTCATGACATGGTGAATGACCGAATACAAACTCTCCACCGAGAGGCGGAGGAGCAGCGCCTCATCCTCCGCGTGAGCCGCGTACAGCGGGCGCGACGCGAGGTCAAGCGGGCCAACGACCGCTTGCGCAGGGCGCTGAGCCAGCAGCTGTGATCGCGGAGATCCTGCCGCCGGCGCAGGATCTCCTGATCCCTGCCTGCACCTGAAGAGCCGGGCGCACCCAGCGCCCGGCTCTCCCCATGCCCCCTCGCCCTCGCGTCCGCCCTCGCCCTCGCGTCCGCGCCGTCCTTCGTGCCGCCGTCCGGCGGTGCCGCCCGACCTTGGGAGGGACGTACGATGGCGCATGTGACCAGCAGACCCGCCGAAGCGCAACACCTGCGTGACCTCGCCCTGCTGCGCCGCGTCCGCGACCGCATCGACCGCGACTACGCCCAACCGCTGGACGTCGAAGCCCTGGCCCGCGGCGTGAACATGTCAGCCGGCCACCTGAGCCGCGAGTTCCGCCGCGCGTACGGCGAGGCCCCCTACGGCTACCTGATGACCCGCCGCATCGAACGCGCGATGGCACTCCTCCGCCGCGGCGACATGAGCGTCACCGAGGTCTGCTTCGCGGTCGGCTGTTCCTCGCTGGGCAGCTTCAGCACCCGTTTCACCGAACTGGTCGGCATACCCCCCAGCGTCTACCGCCGCCGCGCGGCGAGCGCGACCGCGGGCATGCCGTCGTGCGTGGCGAAACAGGTGACCAGACCCATCAGGAACCGAGAGACCGCGCTTACCTAACCCCAATTAGCGTGACTTCCATGGACATCACCATCCACTCCAGCTTCCTCCCGCACACCGACCCGGAAGCCTCCCTGACCTTCTACCGCGACGCCCTCGGCTTCGAGGTACGCAACGACGTCAGCTACAAGGGGATGCGCTGGCTCACGGTCGGCCCGGTCGGCCAGCCGGACACCTCCATCGTCCTGCAGCCACCGGTCGCGAACGGCTACGGCATCACCGACGACGAACGCCGCACCATCATTGAGATGATGGCCAAGGGCACTTTCGCCGGCGTGAATCTCGCCACCACCGACCTCGACGCCACCTTCGAACGACTGAAGGCCAACGGCGCCGAGATCGTCCAGGAGCCGATGGACCAGCCGTACGGCGTCCGCGACTGCGCCGTACGCGACCCCTCCGGCAACCTGATCCGCATCCAGGAACGTCACCCCTGACACCACATCACCCCTGACGCACCCGGCGCTCATGGGTGGCAAGCTCGGTCGGTGGTTCGCCGGCACATCCACGCCGATGAAGGCACCATGGCCGCGTGATCTCGAACGGGATGATCCCGTGTAGAGGCTGCGTCCACGCAGCGCGATGACGGCACAACCAGCCGATCACCGATCAGGCCCCTCGTGACACCGACCCTGCCCCACAGCTCTGGCGCAGGCCAGCCTCGACTTGTGCCGCAGTGCTCTGGTGCAGACCGGCCTCCACCATGCCGCAGTACAAGATCGGTTCGTGCCCGTGCCGACACGAGGTCCGGTAGAGCCTTCCGCAAGACCCCGAGCTCGCCCGGCCTCCCTCGAAGCGCTCCCCGAACACCTGCCACCCTCCAGCGGCCGGCCTGTCGGAACTCGTCACCGCGACGCCAGACACGGCGGTTCCCAGACGTAACCCCCAGTCAGACAACCGCCGAAGTCACCACATAGCAGCGAACGAAGCCCGCCCCTTCACACCCGTTTCCCCCGAGCGAGAACGCCGCCTGGTCAGCCGATCGCCAGAGCCTCGCCGTTGGGGTCGTCGGCGAAGCCCGGGACCCAGCGGATCACCTCGTCACGGAAGCGGGCCGTCGTGCCCAACTGGCACAGGACGCCGACGCCGGCCGCATGCACCCGGTGAATGAGCACGTACGACGGCGGCAGGTTGAGCTGGCGGACCACGTTCGTCGGACGGAGATCCGTGACGCTGGCCGCCTGAGCCTGCAGCCACTCCCGGCTGAAGGTGAACTCCTCCACGGCCGTCGGCTCCACGTACGGGGCCAGGAACCCCCGCAGGGCGTCGGGATCGATGTCGATGTCCTGACGGATGAAGCCCTCCTCGCGCAGACCCGTCATCACGGTGCTCATGTCACCCTGGTTGAAGATGCGCGTGAGCTGCCCGAAGACCTTCGGATACCCCCCGGGCAGCCGGTTGACCGCGCCGAAGTCGAGTACGCCGAGCTTGCCGTTGGCCAGGACGCGGAAGTTGCCCGGGTGGGGATCGGCGTGCAGCATGCCGACCCGGGCAGGGGAGCAGAACAGGAACCGGACGAACAGCAGCCCCGCGTGATCACGCTCCTCCTTGCTGCCCTCGGTGATCACCCGCGACAGGGGAGTGCCGTCCATCCACTCGCTGACCAGCACCATCTCGTTGGCCGCCACCACATCGGGGACGTGGAAGTCGGGATCGCCGTTGAACTCCAGCGCGAAGGCGTGCTGGGCCTCGGCCTCGCGAAGGTAGTCGAGCTCCTCGGCGATCCGCTCGCGCAGCTCGGCCAGCAGCGCCTTCATGTCGAGGCCGGGCAGCAGCGCCCCGAACATCTTGCCCAGCCGGGCCAGCTGCGTGAAGTCGCCGAGCAGCGCCTTGCCCGCACCCGGGTACTGGATCTTGACGGCCACCTCGCGCCCGTCGTTCCAGACGGCCTTGTGCACCTGGCCGATCGAGGCGGCGGCCGTGGGCCGGTCGTCGAACGAGAGGAAATGCCTGCGCCAGTCGTCCCCCAGTTGCTCGGCGAGCACCTTGTGGACGGTGGCGACCGGAAGCGGAGGGGCGGCGTCCTGGAGTTTCGTCAAGGTCGCCCGGTAGGGGCCGACGATCTCCGGCGGGAGCGCCGCCTCGAAGATCGACAATGCCTGCCCGAGCTTCATCGCCCCGCCCTTGAGCTCGCCGAGCACCTTGAAGATCTGCTCGGCGGTACGCTGCTGAACCTCCTGGGCCACGATTTCTGCTGATTTGCCGCCGATGCGCTTGCCCAGGCCGAGGGCGGCCCGCCCGGCGAACCCGAGCGGAAGGGTGGCCAACTTTGCGGAGCGGGTGACTGCCCGACGCGGAAGATCGCTCACACTCATGCGCGGAACCTCTCCCGAGATGCCGCTTCCCCCCTTCGTGGTCGTCCCCTGAGCACGTCAGTCGCTGGTAGGTGACACGTCCATTGTTAGCGAATAAGGATTGTTTCGCATACAACGACATTGCGGATGAGGGCTCCACGACCGTCTTTTCCAGCACCAATCAGGCATTACGTCCATTGTGCCGTTCGTCACAGAGGACGTACGGCCCTCGAGATGAGCAAGCGCATGACCGGTCACCTCGGCCGCGACGAGCGTGGCGAGAGTCGTGTCGCAGGCGATCTCCCCGGGTGGATAGCCGCCCAGCCGCGCGGTGACGATCGGCCAGGCCGGGTCGTGATCCCGGCGCGTCAGGTCAAGACAGTGCAGGCACGTCGTCTCCCCCGGAAGCACCAGCGGACCGACGGAACCGTGCCCCTCGAACGCCGACGCCAGCAGATGCGGGATGCCGAAGTCGGCCAGCTCGTTGACCAGCACCCCGTCAAGAGGCCCGACGGGCGCGAGGACGACGAGGTCGGGACGCGCGGTCCCGTCCCCCAGATGAGGAGCTCCGGCCAGGACCTTCGAGGACGGGACGACGTCCTGGCCCCCCTCCGGCACACCGCGCTGCTCAGCACCCGTCGGAGGAGGCGGCCCAGGAGAAGGGACACGAGCGACACCGCTGCGGGGCGACGGGACGTCCGAGCGCATCGGCCGAGCAGCGGCCGTGCCGGATGACACGATGCCCGGCCGCCCAGGCCGGCCGGTGGCGCCACCGGCCGACGTCGCGTTCCGAGCCGCGGGCTGCGGCGACGAGGTACGACGTCGCGAAGAGGGAACGGCAGCCGCAGAGACGTTCGTCGGCGGGGGAGAGATGAGCCGCCCGGCGACCGCCGCCGCACCCTCCTCCCGGGACAACCCCAGCTCGGCCCACGTCAGGCCCCCCGGCGTGATGTCCCCCGGCCGGACCGGACCCGGATCGATCACGCGGATGTCGCCGACCCCGCCGGCCGCGAGCAGGGCGACGATCTGCGCCCCCACCCGCCCGGCCCCGTAGACCCGTACCTTCGCCTCCCGGCGACGTCGCAGCAGCTCGACGCCACCCTCAGGAGTGTTGGAGGCGAGGTCGAGCGCGTCGAGGTCGGGTTTCAGCCGATCTCTCTCGGCGAGGGACAGCTCCCGCAGCGGCTCCGGGAACGGACCCGCGTCGTGAAGGGCGCCCCGCGTGGCCAAGTAGTCGAGCAGAGCCTGAGCACACGGCTCGTCGAGCCCGGCCGCCGCCGCGTCACGCAGCACCCGCCGCAGGTCGCGGGTGCCGTCGAGCCCCTCGATCCACTGGCGCACCGATCTCGTCAGGCCGGTCAGCGTGATGGCCCGCAGGGGATGCACGCCGTACTGGAGAGTGTGCTCGTCGCGGAGGATGCGCCGCAGCGCCGGCTTCACACGTGGCCTCATGGCCGGAAGGTTCGCACGTCCGACCAAGATCCCGAGCTGGTTCCGCGCCGCCTGTGGACAACCTCCGACCGCTACGCCTGACCTGTGGACAACCGCCCCACCGCGTCCGCCCGCCGCAGGGCGTTACGCTTCGCCGCATGAGCGAGCTCTTGGTCGACCGCAAAGACGACGGAGTCGTCTTCCTCACCCTCAACCGCCCCGATCTGCGCAACGCCATGACCGACACCATGACGGCCGAATGGCGCGAAACCATGACCGCCCTGGCCGCCGACCGCGACCTCCGCTGCGTCGTCGTCACCGGCGCGGGCAGCGCGTTCTCCTCAGGCGGCGATCTGTCGTGGATCGGCGAGCGGGGCACCGAGGCTGTGCCGCCACTCCGCGACCGCATGCTCGCCTTCTACCGCACCTGGCTCATGATCGCCGGCCTGGAGGTCCCGACCGTCGCCGCCGTCAACGGTCCAGCCGTCGGCGCGGGCCTGTGCGTGGCCCTGGCCTGCGACCTCGTCTACGCCGCCGACGACGCCGAACTCCTGGCCCCCTTCACCCGCCTCGGGCTGCACCCCGGCATGGCCGCCACCCATCTGCTGCCGAGAAGGGGAGGTACGGGACTGGCCCGTGAGATGCTCCTGACCGGCCGCGCGCTTACCGGGACGGAAGCGGCAGATAAAGGCTTGGTAAATCAATCTTTCCCGAAGAATGACCTCCTCTCCGAGGTTTCGGTCATCGCCAAGAAGATCGCACAGATGGCTCCAGTTGCCACGCGGCTCACAAAGGTCGCCCTGAACCAAGACCATCAAGACCTGGAAGCCGCCCTGAGGTGGGAATCCTTGGCCCAGCCCGTGACCATGGCATCATCCGACCTGCTGGAGGGCCTGGCGGCGCATCGGGAAAGGCGCATGCCCAAATTCACCGGCTCTTAATCATCTGACCAGCAGAAACAACGTCCACCCTCTGTGGAATTTCGTCAGTCTCGGCTAACGTGCATATGTGCCCCCCGAGACAGTCGAGGTCCGTCGCAGTTCTCGTCGCCGGCGTACGGTCTCCGCCTACCGCGACGGCGACAAGACGATCGTGCTCCTGCCAGCCTGGCTGAGCGGCGAAGACGCGGATGAATGGGTGAGCCGGATGCTCGACCGGCTGGCCGCCAAGGAAGAACGACGAAGGCCGACCGACGAGGCCCTGCTCGAACGGGCGAGGGAGCTGTCGGTGAAGTACCTCGACGGCCGGCCCGACCCCGCGAGCGTCCGATGGGTCGACAACCAGCAGCATCGCTGGGGCTCCTGCACCCCGGAGAACGCGACGATCCGGATCTCGACCCGGCTCAAGGGCCTGCCCGAGTGGGTCATCAACTACGTCATCATCCACGAGCTCGCGCACCTGATCGTGCCGAGTCACGGCCCCAGGTTCTGGGCGCTGGTAGAACAGTATCCGAAGGCGGAGCGGGCGCGCGGGTTCCTCGAAGGATTCTCCGCGGCGGCCCACACGGCACCGGAGGAGTGTTGACGCGCATCGTCGCCGTCCTGGTACGCGGCCACATGGCCGAAGCGGCGCCCCCCGGCGTCGATCCACGGCAGTTCCTGGAGGCCGTGGCCGAGGACACCTACGAGATGGTCGCCGGTCTGGAGCTCGTCACCCCGGTCCTGATCACCGCGGTCCCCGGCCTCGACGACATCGTCTGGCCCGGCACGGAGATCATCACGATCGCGGAGGACGAGCCGCTGCGGTCCGTCCTCGGCCGTCTGTCCGGCGACCAGGTCGCCGTGATCAACGCCGACGCGCCCGACCTGCCTCCGCTGCTGGTCGGCAAGCTGTTCAGGGAGCTGGGCAGGGCCGAGATCACGGTCTGCCCGGCGGCGGGCGGCGGCGCGGTGGCGCTGGCCTGCCCGCTCCCGCTCCCCGGCTGGGCCGATCCCGACCTCGACGATCCCGACGTCGTCGCCACCCTCCGCGCCCAGGCCCCGGGCCCGCGCAGGGTCGCCACCACCTCGGGCTGGCACCGCCTGCGCACCCTCGATGACGTCGAACGCCTCGATCCCGGTCTCGAAGGCTGGGACAACACCCGCGCCCTGATCACGAGCCGCTGACCACCCCTCAGGGCACGGTCAGCTCGGCCAGCACGGCACGGTGATCGGTGCCCGGCACGTCGCGCACGCTGACCTCCCTGACCCCCACCCGCTCGTCCACCAGCACGTGGTCGATGGTGATGATCGGCGGCACCCGCTTGTTGGCCGGCCACGTGGGGATCAGCCCCGCGCCCACCTGGTCGGCCGCGTCCTTGTAGCCCCGGGCCAGCAGCCTGCGCAGCGAGGCGTGGTCGAGCGAGGCGTTGAAGTCGCCGGCGAGGATCCGCACGGTTTCGCGGCTGGCGGAAGGAAGCCTGGAGAGCGCCTCGTTCCAGTTGACCACGTTGGGGCCGAGCGGCGGGTAGGGGTGGACGTCCACGAACTCGATCGGCTTCCCGCCCGGCAGCGACACCATCGCGGCGGGCATTTTGTGCCCTACCGGGGGGACGACGTCCCAGAGCGGCTGGAGCGGGTGCCTGGAGTAGATGCCGCTGCCGCCCGCGTCCCATTCGTCCTCGAGCATGCGGTGGGGCATGAGCTCCTTCAGGCCCGCCGCGTCCATGTCGGCCACGGCACCCGGGGTCAGCTCCTGCGTGCTCAGCACGTCGGGCCGGAACTCGCGGACCAGGTTCACGATCACCTGCGCGTCGGCCCTGCCGAACAGCATGTTGATGGTCATGACCCTGAACGGCCTGCCGGTCGTGGCCTCGGCCGTGCCCAGCGCGCGGGGCAGGACGCTGAACCCGAGCGCGGTCGTGGTGAGCAGCGCCACGGCCGTCGCGGCCCGCTTGCGCCCGAGCGCCGCGATCAGGAGGGGGACCAGGGACCCGGCCGCCGCGTACGGCGTCGCGGTCATGAGCTGCGTGGGCAGCGAACCTCGTTCCAGCCCGGCCACCCTGGCCACGGCCCAGGCCGCGAAGGGTGTCACGGCCAGCCAGGTCAGGACGTTGCCGGGCAGCTTGCGCGGCTTGCGGCCAGGCGTCACGATCGTGCCGCCAACGGCAGAAGTCTCCACGCGGCCCCCCTTGGAACGATGCGAAGGACTCTAGCCCAGCGAACGGGAGCGCGAGCTGAGAGCGGCGCGTCCGCGTGCGGCCAGCCGGCGCGTGGCCTCGTCGGACAGCTCGGGGATCTCGTCGACGGGGAACCAGCGCAGGTCGAGCGATTCGTCGCTCATGACGGCCTCGGCGCCGGGAGGGGCCACGGCCGCGTACTCGACGTCGAGGTGCCAGCTGCGCGGCGGATGGCACCAGACCTCGTGCTTGTCCACGGCCAGCGGCCCGGGCAGCAGCTCAAGTCCGGAGATTCCCGACTCCTCGGTGGCCTCGCGCAGCGCCACCGCCTCAAGCGTGGCGTCGAAGTCCTCGCAGTGGCCGCCCATGGGCAACCACTGCCCGGCCTTCGGATGCAGCGTGAGCAGCACCTGGGCGCCGTCGTGGCTGAGCACGGCGGTGGTGGCCGTCAGGTGGCCGGGTGCGCACGCGCGCCACATGGCGTCGTCGTACGTCCGCAGATGGCCGAGGAACTCGGCGCGCAGCGCCTCCTCCTCGGGGGTCGGCGCGGTCCACGAGGACAGCACCGCCACCGCGTCGTCGTGCAGGGTCACCGGCCGCCGTCCTGGTCGCCGTCCTGGTCGCCGTTCTCGCCGCCGTTCTCCTCGTGGGGCTTGGCCTCCAGCTGGGAGATGTCCCAAGTCGCCTCGCCGCGTACGAACGCGTCGGGGTCGTCGAGGTCTTCGGCCGTCGGCATGAGGTCGGGGTGGCCCCACAGGGCGTCGCGGCCGTCGACGCCGCGCTCGCTCTCCAGCGCGCGCCACAGCGCCGCCGCCTCGCGCAGCCGCCGGGGCCGCAGCTCCAGCCCGACCAGCGTGCCGAACGTCAGCTCCGCGGGCCCGCCGGTCGCCCGGCGCCTGCGTACGGTCTCGGCCAGCGCGACGGCCGAGGGCAGCTTGCCGTCGGCGGCGCGGTCGACCACCGTGGCCACCCACCCCTCGACCAGGGCGAGCATCGTCTCCAGGCGGGCCAGGGCGGCCTTCTGCCGCTCGGTCTCCTCGGGCTTGAGCAGCCCGCCGCCGCTCAGCGCCTCCTGGATGGCCTCGGGGTTGTTGATGTCGAGCCCGCGGATCTGCTCCTCCAGCGCGGAGGTGTCCACGGTGATGCCCTTGGCGTATTCCTCGACGGCCCCGAGCAGGTGCGAGCGCAGCCACGGGACGTGCTGGAACAACCGGTGGTGCGCGGCCTCGCGCAGCGCCAGATAGAGCCTGATCTCGTCGGCGGGGATCTCAAGGCCCTCGCTGAAGGAGGCGATGCCGCCGGGCAGCAGCGCCGCCGTGCCGGACAGCGGCAGGCCGATGTCGGTCGTGCCGATGACCTCGCGCGCCAGCGAGCCGAGCGCCTGGCCGATCTGCTGACCGACCATCATGCCGCCCATCTGCTTGAGCATGCCCATCAGCGGCCCGGCCATCTGCTGGGCCTCGGGCGGCAGCCCGGAGCCGCCGAGCGCGCCGCCCATGGTCTCGACCATGCGCTCGGCAACGGGCTCGCAAAGCTTCCGCCAGACCGGGACCGTGTTCTCGATCCACTCGGACCGGCTCCAGGCTTGCGGGTTGGACACGCCGCTCGGCAGTGTCGTCGCCTCGTTCAGCCACAGGTCGGCCAGGCTCAGCGCCTCGACGATCTGTCGGCGCTCGCCTTCCATGACGCTCGGATCGCCCTGGGCGACCACGGCGTGTCGTGCGATGTTCTTGGCCATGTCCCAGTTGACAGGGCCTGAACCCTGAGGCGCCGACAACATGTCGGCGAACTGGCGCATCGCCTGAGCCATTTGCTCAGGGTTGCCGAACATGGCGAACGGGTTCTCGTTAGGGTCGTTTTCGCGACCTGGCAGGTCAGTCACCGCTCTACCTCGTGCAGGATGGAGGAGTCCACATCCGCCACGTTAGTCGTCCTACGGCGGATCAGTGCAAAGTGAGGACCTG
The DNA here is from genome assembly GCF_044547985.1 of Nonomuraea sp. NPDC052265. NCBI lineage: Bacteria > Bacillati > Actinomycetota > Actinomycetes > Streptosporangiales > Streptosporangiaceae > Nonomuraea > Nonomuraea sp. NPDC052265. The sequence goes on along the minus strand of NZ_JBIUBJ010000010.1, from coordinate 11,416 downwards.
GTGCCTACCTCGAAACGCCCGCGCCAACCCGTCGTCGCCGTCACCGGCGCGGCCTCCGGCATCGGCCGCGAGTTGCTCGTGAGGCTCGCATCCTCCGCGGATTTCCGCAGAGTGGTGGCCATCGACGAGGAGCGCGGCGACGTCCAGGAAGCCACGTGGAGAGTGATCGACGTACGGGATCCGCTCTTGGCGAACCGGATCTCCGACATCGACGTCCTGGTCCATCTGGCCGGTGACTACGCCGTCGACTCCGACCCCGGGGCGCGGCGCGCGTACAACCTCAGAGCAGCGCAAACGGTGCTCACCGCCTGCGCCGCCGCCCGCGTGCGGCGGGTGATCCTGGTCACCAGCGCCATGGTCTACGGCGCCGCGCCCGACAATGAGGTCCCCCTGCCGGAGGACTCCCCGGTGGCCGCCGAGCCCGACACCGGCGTCGTGGGCGACTACCTGGAGATCGAGTCGCTGGTCCGCAGGTCGCTGCGCAGCCACCCCGGCCTGGACGTCACGGTGCTGCGCCCGGCGGCGGTCGTCGGTCCGGGCGTCGACACGGTCATCACCCGGCACTTCGAGTCGCCGAGGCTGCTCACGGTCAAGGGCTGCAGCCCTCATTGGCAGTTCTGCCACATCGACGACCTGATCTCGGCGCTGGAGCTGGCCGCCAAGGGGGCCGTCACCGGAGTGGTGGCCGTGGGCTCCGACGGCTGGCTGGAGCAGGAGCAGGTCGAGGAGCTGTCCGGGATCCGGCGGTTCGAGCTGCCGGCCGGGCTCACGTTCGGCACCGCGCAGCGCCTGCACCGGCTCGGCATCACCCCCGCCCCCGCGACCGACCTGCACTACGTCGTCTATCCGTGGGTCGTCGACTGCTCGGCGCTGCGCGAGGCGGGCTGGAAGCCCACGTGGACCAACGAGGCCGCCTTCCGGCAGCTCCTCGAACTCCGCGAGAACAGGACCACCGTGGTCGGCAGGCGGCTGCCGGTCAAGGAGGCCACGCTCACCGCGGCCGGCGCCACCGTCGCGGTCATCGGCACCGCGGCGATCGTCCGGCAGGTGCGCAAGAAGCGTCGTCAGTAGGAACGTGAGGTTAGGCTCTTTCCGTGGACGTCATCCGGTTGCTCGGCATTCGTGACACCCCGTTGTCCGTGGACGAGGTGCTGGCCGCGGTGGGAGACCACGCGGCGGGCGGCACCGCGATCTTCATCGGCACGGTCCGCGAACAGGACCACGGCAAACCCGTGACCCGGCTCTCCTACTCCGCCCACCCCTCGGCGCCCGACGAGCTGCGCCGGGTCGCCGAGAAGGTCGCGGCCGACTTCCCTGTCACCGCGATGGCCGCCGTCCACCGGGTCGGCGACCTGGGGCTCGGCGACACGGCGGTGATCGTCGCCGTGGCCTCGCCACACCGCGACGAGGCGTTCAAGGCCTCGCGCAGGCTCATCGACGACCTCAAGGCAGAGGTCCCCATCTGGAAACACCAGGTGTTCGCCGATGGCGAGACCGAGTGGGTCGGCGCCTGCGAATAAGCTCATCACCATGTCACGACGCGTCCTCACCCTGCTGCTGGCGGGCTTCTTCGTGCTCGCGCTGGGCGTCGTGGGCGCGTTCCGGCCGGTGCCGTACGTCGTGCTGAGCCCCGGGCCCACCGAGAACACCATCGGCGAGATCGACAAGAAGCCGGTGATCTCGATCAGCGGCCGGCAGACCTATCCGACCAGCGGCGCGCTGAGCCTGGTCACCGTGGCCTACCAGGGTGGCCCGGCCGCCCAGATCGACCTGCTGACCGCGTTGCGCGGCTGGATCGACCCGACCGTCGCGGTGGTCCCGCAGGAGACGATCTTCCCGCCCGGCCGCGACGCGAAGAAGGTCGACGAGGAGAACGCGGTCGAGATGACCAACTCCCAGGACTCCGCCAAGGCCGCCGCGCTCAACGAGCTCAAGATCCACTACGACCGGGTCGTCACGGTGCTGTCCACCGAGAAGGGCAAGCCCGCCGACGGCAAGCTGCAGAAGGGCGACCAGATCAACTCGGTCGACGGCAAGCCGGCCACCGACTCCCAGCTCGTCGGAGACACCGTCAAGGCTCACAAGCCGGGCGAGACCGTGACCTTCAACGTGACCAGGGGCGGCCAGAAGCTCGACGTCTCCCTGCAGCCGATCGCCAGCAAGGACGGCAAGCCGCTCGTCGGCGTGCTCATGCAGGAGAAGTTCAAGTTCCCCTTCGACGTCGAGATCAACGTGGGCGACGTCGGCGGGCCGAGCGCCGGGCTGATGTTCTCGCTCGGCATACTCGACAAGCTGACCCCCGGCGAGATCACCGGAGGCAAGCGCATCGCCGGCACCGGCACCATCGACACCGAGGGCCAGGTGGGGCCCATCGGCGGCATCGCCCAGAAGATGGTGGGGGCCCGCGACTCGGGCGCGACCGTCTTCCTCACCCCCGCCGACAACTGCGCGGAGGCCATGAAGGCCGTGCCCGACGGCTTGCGGCTGGTCAAGGCCGACACGTTGCACGACGCGGTGCTCGCGCTCGACGCGCTGCGCACCGGGAAGGGCAATGTGCCCGCTTGTGAGGCCGGATGAAACTTCCGGCGAGCGCCGTGCGTTAGCCGTACGGCTGGCGCTGCGGTGTAAGTTGCCAGACACGGACCGTTTCTTCATCACGACGAGGGGTTGGCCTTGAGCTTCCGGACCCCAGGGGCCGGCAGGGCGATGCGCTTGCCACGCCGGCCGCGGCTGCTTCTGCCTGTGGTCATCGCGCTGGTCGCGATCGTGGCCCTGTTTTTTCTTTTTTCTGGGATTTATACCGACTACCTGTGGTTTGACGCGACCAACTACACGTCGGTCTTCTCCGGGGTGCTGCTGACCGAGATCGTGCTGTTCCTCGTCGGAGCGGTGCTCATGGTCGGCATCGTGGGCGGCAACATGCTGCTGGCCTTCCGGACCCGGCCGATGTTCGGCCCCGCCGTGTTCGGCGGCGGCAGCGGAGCCGACCGCTATCGCATGGCGCTCGACCCTCACCGCAAGCTGATCTTCATCGTCGGCATGGGCCTGCTCGCGCTCTTCTCCGGCTCCTCGTTCGCGGGGCAGTGGAAGACGTGGCTGCAGTTCGTGAACGGGGCCACGTTCGGCAAGAAGGACGAGCTGTTCGGCATGGACATCTCGTTCTTCATGTTCGACTACCCGTTCATCAGGATGGTGCTGAACTTCCTGTTCACCGCCGTGATCATCTCGATCGTCCTGGCCACGATCACCCACTACCTCTACGGCGGCTTCCGGCTGCAGTCGCCGGGCGTGCACGCCTCCAGGGCCGCGCGGATCCACCTTTCCGTGCTGCTCGGCGTGTTCGTCCTGCTCAAGGCCGTCGCCTACTACATCGACCGGTTCGGTCTGGTCTTCTCCGACCGGGGCTACGTGCACGGCGCGTCCTACACCGACGTCAACGCCGTGCTCCCGGCCAAGAACATCCTCGCGATCATCGCGTTGATCTGCGCCGTGCTGTTCTTCGCCGGAGTCGTGCGCTCCGGCGGCATGCTGCCCGGCGTCTCGTTCGGCCTGCTCGTGCTCTCGGCGATCCTGATCGGCGGCGTCTACCCGGCGCTGGTCGAGCAGTTCCAGGTCAAGCCCAACCAGCAGGGCAAGGAAGCCCTCTACATCGACCGGAACATCCAATCCACCCGATCAGCCTACGACGTGCAGAACGCCGAAGTGATCGACTACAACGCCCAGGCCGACCCGACCAAGGTCAGCGCCGGCGGCGACGAGTCGGTGACCGGCGTACGCCTGCTCGACCCGGCGCTGGTGTCGTCCACGTTCGAGCAGACCCAGCGCATCCGCGGCTTCTACGGCTTCCCCGACCAGCTCGACGTCGACCGCTACCCGGGCAAGGACGGCAAGCTGGTCGACCACGTGGTCGGCGTCCGCGAGCTGCTCGGCCCGCCCGCGCCCCAGAACAACTGGATCAACCGCGCGCTGGTCTACACCCACGGCTACGGCTTCGTCGCCGCGCCGGGCAACCAGGTCGACGCGGGCGGCCTGCCCGCCTACGACAGCAAGGACATGCCGGTCACCGGCGACCTCGCCGCCTCGACCGGGCTCAAGGAGCCGCGCGTCTACTTCGGCGAGAACCCCGGCTCCACCGAGTACGTCATCGCCGGCGGAAACCCCAGCAACCCGCAGGAGCTCGACTACCCGGTCTCCGGCGGCAAGACGGGCCAGCAGAACACGACCTACACCGGCAAGGGTGGCGTGCCGATCGGCTCGGCCCTCAACCGGCTGGTCTACGCCGCCAAGTACGGCGAGATGAACATCCTGCTGTCGGGTGACGTCAACGAGAACTCCAAGATCCTCTACGTGCGCAACCCGCGGGAGCGGGTGGAGAAGGTCGCGCCGTTCCTGACCCTCGACGGGAACGCCTACCCGGCGATCGTCGACGGCCGGATCACCTGGATCATCGACGGGTACACCACGTCCAACGCGTACCCGTACTCGCAGAGCGAGAGCCTCGGCGACATGACCCGCGACCTGGCCACCGACCGTCGCGTGGTCGCCCAGCAGCCGCAGGACGAGATCAACTACATCCGCAACTCGGTCAAGGCCACGGTCGACGCCTACGACGGCACGGTCACCCTCTACGCCTGGGACGGCAACGACCCGGTGCTGAAGACGTGGTCCAACGCCTTCCCCGGCACGATCAAGCCCGCCTCGCAGATGAGCCCCGACCTCCAGGCGCACATCCGCTACCCGGAAGACCTGTTCAAGGTGCAGCGCTACATGTTGTCGCGCTACCACGTCACCAACGCGGCCGCCTTCTACAGCGCCCAGGACTTCTGGAACATCCCCAGCGACCCGTCGCAGGGCAACCAGTCGGTCAAGCAGCCGCCGTACTACCTGACGGCGACGATGCCCGACGAGTCCGAGCCGTCGTTCTCGCTGACCACGACCTTCGTCCCCAGAGAAGGCCCCAACCTGGCGGCGTTCATGGCGGCGGGCTCCACGGTCGGCAAGGACTACGGCAAGCTGCGCATCCTGCGCATGCCGTCCAACACCACGGTCCCCGGCCCCGGTCAGGCCCAGAACAACTTCCAGAACAAGTTCTCGGGCGAGCTGGGCCCCCTCGGCCTCGGCCAGGCCAACGTCAGGTACGGCAACCTGCTGACCCTGCCGTACGCGAGCGGCCTGATCTACATCGAGCCCGTCTACGTGCAGACCAAGGCGGGCACCGGCCAGGAGCCGTACCCGATCCTGCGGCGGGTGCTGGTGGCGTTCGGCAACAAGGTCGGCTCGGGTGACACCCTCGACCAGGCGCTGGAACAGGTGTTCGGCGGCGAGCAGCAACAGCAGAACACCCAGCCCCAGCAGACCACGCCCAACCAGACGAACACGTCGGCGATGAACACCGCCATCTCCAACGCCCAGAAGGCCTACGAGGACGCCCAGAAGGCCCTCCAGGCCAGCCCCCCGAACTGGGACGAGTACGGCAAGGCGCAGAAGCGGCTGGAGGAGGCGCTGAAGCAGATCGAGAGCGCCAACGTCAAGCCGGCGGCGACCCCGTCGCCCTCGGCCGCACCTTCGGCCTCCCCGTCGGCATCACCTTCGGCGACCCCGTCGGCCTCACCGCCGGCCACGTCCACGCCGACGCCGACGCCTTCGGGCACACAGGCCGGAGGCACGACCTAGCCCATTCAGTTTGCGTCCATCCCTCGTCGCCGATAGGCTTGAGAAGCAAGACAACGACGCGGGGTGGAGCAGTTCGGTAGCTCGCTGGGCTCATAACCCAGAGGTCGCAGGTTCAAATCCTGCCCCCGCTACCAAGATTCGAGGTCCTGGCCGACGGCCAGGGCCTCGTTGCTTTTCAGCGGCACCGCGGGTCCCATCCGGCGTCGTCCGTGTCCAGGAACTCGACCACCGCGGATGCGGGATCACCGTCCTTGTAGTACACCCTGCCGCCCGCCTTGTCGTAGTAGCTCGTGAGCTCGGCCTCGGACAGGCTGGTGAGCAACGAGAACCTGACGAGGAAGTCACAGTGGTCGCCGTTGCCCTCCTGCACCCCCACCGGCCCCTGCACCCCGGAGGCGTTGAGGGAGGTCCCGGGCGGCAGGGGATGGGCGAGGAGCCGATCCTCCATGTTCGCCAAGCGAAGGTCGTTCCCCCATATGGGCACCATGACGAGCAGGGCCAGCGCCACGGGCGGCACAACGAAGAACAACCGCCGGCGCGGGAACCGGCGGCGTGGCGGGAGAGGTTTCAGCAGCATGAGGCCCATGGTCATGCCGCCGACTCGCCCCGACAAGCCCGGCCGGGTCGGAGGACTCCGAAAGGGCGCTATAGTTGAAACAACACACCGACGCGGGGTGGAGCAGTTCGGTAGCTCGCTGGGCTCATAACCCAGAGGTCGCAGGTTCAAATCCTGTCCCCGCTACCAATCCGAAGTCCCTGGTCGCCACACGGCGACCAGGGACTTCGTCGTTTCCGGACCTGATCAACAGCCACCCTTGTCGGACGACCATCATGCTGATTACATGATTACATGACGGAAAAAGAAGTCCCGACCATCTACGAATGGGCGGGCGGAACCGAGGCGTTCGAACGGCTGACCGCGACGTTCTACCGGACCGTCCTCAAGGACGACCTCATCGGGCCGCTGTTCGCCCACATGGACCCTGAACACCCCAAGTACGTCGCCATGTGGCTCAGCGAGGTCTTCGGCGGCCCTGGCCGGTACACCCACGAACGCGGCGGATATCCCCACATGCTTGCTCACCACCTGAGCCGGGCGATCACCGAACCGCAGCGCCGCCGCTGGGTGAACCTCCTCATGGACGCCGCCGACGAGGTCGGCCTGCCCGACGACCCCGAGTTCAGGGCGGCGTTCGCCGGCTACATCGAATGGGGCACCCGGCTGGCCGTGCACAACTCCCAGCCCGGCGCGACCCCGCCACCGGAGGCCCCGGTTCCGCACTGGGGCTGGGGAGTCGCCCCGCCATACCAGCCGTAACCTGGAGGAATGGGAAGCACGTCGCGCGGGCGGCTGCGGGTCTACCTGGGCGCGGCGCCCGGCGTCGGCAAGACGTACGCCATGCTCAGCGAGGCACGACGGGCCAAGGAGCGCGGCCGTGACGTGGTCGTGGGCCATGTCGAGACCCACGGCCGCGGCCAGGTCGCCCGCCTGCTCGACGGCCTGGAGATCGTGCCGGGCCACACCCTGCTCCATCGCGGCGCCACCTTCACCGAGCTCGACGCCGACGCGGTCATCGCCCGCCGCCCCAAGGCCGTGCTGGTCGACGAGCTGGCCCACACCAACACGCCCGGCTCCCGGCACGCCAAACGCTGGCAGGACGTCCAGGACATCCTGGACGCGGGCATCGACGTCGTCTCCACGCTCAACATCCAGCACCTGGAGTCCCTGCGCGACGTGGTCGAGCAGATCACCGGCCTTCCGCAGCGCGAGACCGTCCCCGACGATCTCGTACGGCGGGCCGACCGGCTCGAACTCGTCGACATGTCACCCGAGGCCCTGCGCCGCCGCCTCGCCCACGGCAACGTCTACCCGCCCGAACGCGTCGACGCGGCCCTCGCCAACTACTTCCGCGTCGGCAACCTGTCCGCCCTGCGGGAGCTCGCCCTGCTCTGGGTGGCGGACCGGGTTGACCGCCAACTCACCGCGTACCGGACCGACCACGACATCGCGGGCACCTGGGAGGCCCGCGAACGCGTGGTCGTCGCCCTCACCGGCGGCCCCGAGGGCGACACCCTCGTGCGCCGCGCCGCCCGCATCGCGGCCAGGACCAAGGGCGCCGACCTCCTCGCCGTGCACGTCACCCGGGCCGACGCCCTGTCCACCGCGAGCGACCCCGCCAACCTGGTACGCCAGCGCAAGCTCGTCGAGGACCTCGGCGGCACCTACCACCAGGTGGTCGGCGACGACATCCCGCGCACGCTGATCGAGTTCGCCGACGGCGTGAACGCCTCGCAGCTCGTCCTCGGCGCCTCCCGGCGAGGACGGCTCGCGCAGCTGTTCACCCGCGGAGTGGGCATGACGACGGCCACGCTGTCCGGCTCGATCGACGTGCACATGGTCCCGCACGAAGCCGTCAGGAAGGGGTCGGGACGGCCGCCGGCCGGGGGAGCACTGACGCGTACGCGAAGGTTGTCCGGCTGGGCGCTGACGCTGGTCGCGATGCCGTCGCTCACCGGCGTGATCGCGCCCCTGGACCTGAGCCTGCCCAGCGAGATCCTGCTCTTCCTGCTGCTGGTCGTCGGCGTCGCGCTGGTGGGCGGGATGTGGCCGGCGCTCACGGCGGCGGTGCTCGCGTTCGGGCTGCTCAACTGGTTCTTCACGCCGCCGGTGCACACCCTGACCATCTCCGAGCCGGAGAACGTGCTCTCCCTGGCCATCTTCGTCCTGGTCGCCGCCATGGTCAGCACCGTCGTGGACATGGCCGCCCGGCGCCGCAGGGAAGCGGCCCGTTCCAGGGCGGACGCCGAGGTGCTCTCCACGCTGGCCGGACACGTATTGCGCGGGGAATCGGCGCTGCCCTCGCTGCTCGGACGGCTGCGCGAGACATTCGGACTGACCGCGGTCACCCTGCTCGAACGGGACGACCCGCCGGGGGACTGGCGCATCGTCGCCACGTCCGGCGGCCCCCCGATCACCGCCCCGGACGGCGGGAGCGGCGTCGTCACCATCGACGACCGGCTGGTCCTCGCGACCCGCGGCCGGCTGCTCGACGCCAGCGACCGTCGCGTCCTGGAGGCGTTCGCCGCCGAGGCCGCCGTCGCCCTGCGCCAGGAACGCCTGCGCGAGGCGGCCGAGCGCGCCGAGCCGCTGGCAGAGGCCGACCGTATGCGCACCGCGCTGCTCGCCGCCGTCGGTCACGACCTGCGCACCCCGCTCGCCTCCGCCATGGCCTCCGTGGAGAGCCTGCGCAACACCGACATCGCCTGGTCCGACGAAGACCGTGCCGAACTGCTGGCCACCGCCGACGAGTCCCTGATCAAACTGAACCGCCTCGTCTCGAACCTGCTCGACATGAGCCGCCTCCAGGCCGGCGCCCTGGGCGTCACCCTGCGCCCCGTCGCCGTCGAGGACGTGCTGCCCCGCGCCATCGACGACCTCGGCCCACTGCATGACCGCGTCAAGGGGGACATTCCGGTCGACCTGCCGGAGTTCCAGGCCGACCCGGCGCTGCTCGAACGCGTCCTGGTCAATCTGATGGCCAACGCCGTCCGCTACAGCCCCGACGGCGAACCCGTACTCGTCACCGCGAGCTGGCACGGCGAACACGTCGAGCTGCGCATCATCGACAGGGGTCCAGGAATCCCCCCGGACGCACATGAAAGGGTGTTCCTGCCCTTCCAACGACTCGGCGACCGCGACAACCACACCGGAGTGGGGCTCGGTCTCGCACTCTCACGCGGCCTCACCGAGGCGATGGGCGGCACGCTCCTCCTTGAGGACACGCCCGGAGGAGGGCTCACCATGACCGTCTCACTGAGGAGGGCCCCGTGACCCGCGTGCTCGTCGTCGACGATGAGCCCCAGATCCTGCGTGCCCTGCGCATCAACCTGGCGGCCAGGCACTACGAGGTCGCGGTCGCGCCAGACGGCGCGTCGGCGCTGCGCCAGGCCGCCGACTGGCATCCCGACCTGGTCGTCCTCGACCTCGGTCTGCCCGATCTCGACGGGGTCGAGGTCATCGAGGGGCTGCGGGGCTGGACGAAGGTCCCGATCATCGTGCTGTCGGGACGTACCGACAGCACGGACAAGGTGGACGCGCTCGACGCAGGCGCCGACGACTACGTCACCAAGCCGTTCGGCATCGACGAGCTGCTGGCCCGCATCCGCGCGGTGACCCGCCGCACGAACCAGCACGAAGAGGAACCCGCGACGGTGCGGCTCGGCGATCACGTGATCGACCTCGCCGGCAAGACGATCTCAGGCGGCGTACGGCTGACCCCGACGGAATGGCACTTCCTGGAGATCCTGCTCCGCAATCCCGGCAAACTGATCAGCCAGCGGCAGTTGCTGACCGAGGTGTGGGGCGTCAGCTACCTGAAGGAAACCCACTACCTGCGCCAGTACATGGCCCAACTGCGCCGCAAGCTCGAACGCGACCCGGCCCACCCGGTGCACCTGCTGACCGAACCCGGCATGGGATACCGGTTTCAGCCCTCCTGATCCCTGACCAGGACGACCGCCTTGAGCACGGCCCACCCGAACAACAGAACGCCGAAGAGCACCTGAGCGGCACGCACCCACAAAGAAGACACCTGGTCCGCATAGATCACAACACCGATCCACATCAGACCAAATATCCCGACCAGGATGATTGCCGACCAGTTCAGCCGCCGTTGCCACATAAGCGCAGTCTTACAGCCGGGTAGCCAAGACCGGGTATGGCCACAGTCCTCATCCGGTCGAACCATGCCGGATCGGCACAGAACGATCAGTAGCTGGGGCAGTCGGCTCAGCGGGGGAGTGTCCGGTGTGCCCCGACACACCGCCGCAGACGCATGCCGCGCACCCGGAGGGCCGGCGGCTGTTGCTGCTGCTCCTCCTGCAGGTGGGCGAGCAGCGCCTCGGCCGTACGGGCGTCGGACAGGATGCGCTGCACGGCCTCCCCGTCCTCGGGCAGCTGGCCGCGCTCGGCCAGCTCGTGCGTGAGGAAGGCGAGCGGGTCGGGCGCGCCGGCCATGTCCGCCGCCACCGTCGCCCGCGCCGCCGTGAGCAGCCGCAGGTAGTGGGTACGCAGGACGGCCTCGCGCATGCGCGCGTGTTCGAGGTCGTCGATCAGGGTTCGGGCGATCCCCAGGAGGTCTCCCGCGTGGGTCGCCGGATCGGCGAGGAAGGCACGGATGTCGTCGAACTCCGAGCGGGTCATGGCGGGCACCTCCGAGAGCGCAGTCTGCTCGTGGCTACCTTCGTACCGAGGAGCGATTGCGGTTGACTTGCTGACGGCTTGACTCCAGGTGTCGGTACGGGCCGACATGACCCAGGTTTGACGATCTTGTGACGAGGGAAGGACCCTACGATTACCTGTGTGGCGCGAAGTAGGCGCGGGAGACTGCTAGAGTTGCTTCGCGCAGGGCGGCCAAGGGGCTCGCAAGAGCCTCAAGACAAGCCCGGCAAATCCCACTTCCTTCTGGTCCATTCAAGACGGTTCAGAGCGGTCTGAATGAGCTGGTAAGTTAGAGGGGTTGTCCCGGAAGCGGGGCGCGACTTAATTACCGCAGGTCGAGCAAGTCCGGTCAATTTGACAGAGACTTGAACGGCTGAAAGAATTAAGACACAACGAAAGAACGCAAGACGAAATGAACGCCTCCGAACGGGGATCCGGGAACGGGTTCTGGTGAGGAAGTACGCGTCCGTTTCTTGAGAACTCAACAGTGTGTTAAAAGCCAGTGCATGAATTACATGCATA
>NZ_JBIUBJ010000009.1:0-333733 GCF_044547985.1 Nonomuraea sp. NPDC052265 | reverse complement strand
GCCTCAAAACCCACAGCCCCTACGACCAGGCAACCGCCTGGTCGCACCGATCAAACGACCTCGCTGCTTGACAACAAACGTCCAGGGATGTCTGATCCCAGGGCCAGTCCAGCAGCCGCGCGCCCAGGACCGCGGTCTCCAGGGTGAAGCGCTGGGTGGGGTCGTCGGGTGAGAAGCCGGTCAGCCGGCGGATGCGTTCCAGCCGGTACGTCACCGCCCGCGGGCTGATCCGCAGCCTCCGGGCCGCCGCCGCCTGGTTGCCGTGCGCGGCGAAGACCGCCTCCAGCGTCTCGACCAGTGGCTCGTGCCCGCCCCTCGCCTGGAGCAGCGGGCTCAGCACACTGGTCACCAGGTCCTCGATCGCGCCGCGATCGCGCAGCAGCACGGGGAAGACCAGCAGGTCGGCGGCCTTGACCACGTCGAGCGTGAGCCGGAGCGCGTCGGCCAGCTCCAGCGCCCCGGCCGCCTCCCGGAAGGAGGTCACGACGCCGCCCGGCCCGCGGTGCGGCCGTCCCACGCCGACCCGCCATCCGGCCGGGAAGCGGGCGCGTACGTGATGGGTGAACTCCCCCACGGCGGCGGGCAGCGTGGCGGGCACGACGCACACCAGCAGCCCCTCGCGCACGGCCACCAGCACGTTGTGCGAGCCGAACCGGGCGATCAGGTCGCGCTCGATGCGGTCCTGGTCCCCGTCGCGCAGCCCGCGGGCGGCGGCCACCACGTACGACTCGGCCAGCCGGAGCCCGAAGTGCTCGGCCCGCTCGGCCAGCCGCTCGGCCCGTCCCTGGAGCAGGTCGTCGACGAACTCCCTGCGGGCCGTCTCCTCGCCCCTGATGGCGGCGAGCTGGGCCAGCTCGTACCCCTCCATGAGCGCCGAGACGGCCCTGCGCAGCGCGGGCAGCACGTGCGGCAGGCCCTCGGCGGCGGCGAGCGCGCCGTCCACCAGCGTCCGCAGCGGGACGCCCTGCTCGGCGGCGCGCGTGCCGTCGGCGCGGCAGACGTCGAGCGCCTCCCGCGAGGGCGGACGGCCGGAGGCCGCCCCCGCCAGCACCTGACGATGCCCGCCGAGCAGGTCGGCGGGCATCCTGGAGAGCACCATCACACTCCTACGTCACGCCTGTCGAAGGACAGGATCGCGGTGAGCGCGAGCACTGCCGTCGCTCCCGCCAGCACAAGGTAGTCCCCGACCGGCAGGCCCTCATAGAGCGGCCGGCCCTCGGCGTAGTAGTGGAACGGCGAGACCCACTTCAGCCAGGCGATGGCGTCCACGCCGCGGCCGAGCGTGACGACGATGTACCCGGCCGCCACCCACACGCCGACGACGGACGAGGCGATCATCCTGCGCCCGGTCACCGCGCCGACGGTCAGGGCCACGGTCCCGAAGAACAGCGCGAGCAGCAGCACCCCGACGTGCGCGGCCAGGATGCGGTCGAACGGCACCCCGATCTCCGCCGCGTCGCCGGCCGCCCACGCCACGGCCAGCGTCACGGCGGACACCGCCAGCAGCGCCAGCGCCAGCGCGCAGAAGCGCTGGAGCACCAGCCGCTTGCGGTCCACCGGCAGCGTGACGACCAGCTCCAGCGTCCCGGCCTCCTCCGGCTGGGCGATCGCCCGGTTGGCCGTCATCGTGGCGAGCACGACGAACAACATCGGGACGAAGAGCTGGTAGACGACCGTCTGCAGGAAGTTGACGCCGAGGGCCAGGTCCGGCATGCCGCCCATGAGGTCCCTGAGCGGGCCGGGGTACTTGGCCAGGGCCTGCTGGTTGAACGTCCTCGGGTCCTGGCTGACGCTGCGGAAGATGCTGATGTAGAGGGCCATGAACGCGCTGATGCCGACGGTCCACCAGATCAGGGCCCGCCGGTGGTCACGCAGACTCTTGGCGATCATGGTGCCGTTCCTCCTCGCTGTAGTAGGTCAGGAAGATCTCTTCGAGGTCAGGCTCGGCGCTGACCAGGTGCACCACGGTGAACCGGGCGGCGGCCTTGAGCAGGGCGTCCGGGCGGCCGTCGATCGTGCACCGGACGCTGGCGCCCTCCACGCGCAGGTCGCGCACCCCCGGCAGGCCCTCGAACGCCGACGGCGGCACGGGGGCGTCGAAGTGCAGCTCCATCCGCCGTACGGCCTTCTCGCGCAGCGCGGCCACGTTCTCCACGGCCACCAGACGGCCCCGGCGCACGATGCCGACCCGGTCGGAGACGCTCTCCACCTCGGCCAGCACGTGCGAGGACATGAGGACGGTCCGGCCGGACGCGCGCACCTCCCGGACCATGGCCAGGAACTCCTGCTGGACGAGCGGGTCGAGCCCGCTGGTCGGCTCGTCGAGGATGACGAACTCCGGCTCGTGCATGAACGCCTGGATCAGCCCGACCTTCTGCTTGTTGCCCTTGGAGAGCTTGCGCATCGGCACCGACAGGTCGGCGTCGAAGCGTTCGGCCAGCTCCTCGATGCGGCTGCTCGGCACCCCGCCGCGGACCCCGCCGAGGAAGCTCAGGTAGTCGCGGGCCCGGTCGCGTCCTTCGAGCGCCAGCTCGCCCGGCAGGTAGCCGATGCGGGCGCGGGTGGCGGCGGCGCGCGGGTCCTGGCCGAGCACGCGGACCGTGCCGCGGGTGGGCCTGATCACGTCGAGGAGCAGCCTGATGGTGGTGGTCTTGCCGGCGCCGTTGGGCCCGAGGTAGCCGAAGATCTCGCCGGGCCGGATCTCCAGCGTGAGGTCTTCGAGCCCGCGCCGCCCGCCGTAGTACTTGGTCAGCCCTTCGGCCTGAACCACTGCTGTCATGCCGGAATCGTCCCGCCGGGGCGCCGCCGGGGTCATTGGCCGATGTCGGCAGCGTCCCGCCCGGTTCCCTTCCGGGACACGGCAACGGGACACGGCAACGGGACACGGCGCAGGCGACGGCGCAGGACACGGCGACCGGAAATGGGGCAGGGTGAGGTGCGTGGAGACGGCGTTCGTACTCGGTGGCGGTGGGGTGCTCGGTGCTCACGAGGTGGGCATGCTTCAGGCGCTCGACGACTTCGGCATCCGGCCCGACCTGGTCGTCGGCACGTCGGTGGGCGCGCTCAACGGCGCGCTCATCGCCGCCGACCCCGCGCGGGCGGTCGCCCGGCTGACCTCGTTGTGGCGGTCCGACGTCGTCCGTACGGCGTTCGCCGGGTCGTGGGTGACCAGGCTGTCCACGCTGGCCAGGACCGGCACCCACCTGCATCCCAACGGTCCCCTGCGGGAGGTGCTGGCCGGGACGGTGCGCACGGAGCTGATCGAGGAGCTTTCGGTGCCGTTCCAGTGCGTGGCGGCCTCGGTCGAGCGGGCCGCGGCCCACTGGTTCACCAGCGGGCCGTTGGTGGAGGCGGTGCTGGCGTCGTGCGCGGTGCCGGGGCTGCTGCCGCCCGTGAAGATCGGCGGGGAGCACTTCTTCGACGGCGGGCTGGTGCACAGCATCCCCGTCGGCCGGGCCGTGCAGCTCGGGGCCAGGCGGGTCTACGTGCTGCACGTCGGCCGGATCGAGCGTCCGCTGACCGCGCCGCGGCGGTTCTGGGAGGTGGGGATGGTGGCGTTCGAGATCGCGCGGCGTTACCGGTTCGCCGAGGAGATGGCCACGTTGCCGCCGGGGGTGGAGGTGCACGTGATGCCCGCGGGGGTCGCCGAGCCGCTGTCATCTCTGCGCTACCGGGACCTGTCCCAGATCTCCACCTACATCGACCGGGCGTACGAGGCTTCTTCCCGCTATCTGCGGACAGAAGGAGGATGAAGACCCGACCTCAGGGAGGCTGACCTAGGGAGGCTGCTGTTGCTCCCCCCGCGTATCGTGCGCCGGATCGTCCTGGCTCCGCTCGTGATCGTGGTCACCGTGTTCATGCTGGTGACGCTGCCGTTGTGGCTCCTGGTCACGTTCGGCGCCTCCTTGCGCCTGCCACCGCCCCAGCGCAGGGGGCTGCGGTTCGTCTGGTTCGGGGCGGCCTGGCTGACGCTGGAGTCGGCGGTCCTCATCGCCTGCCTCGGGCTGTGGCTGTCGGGGGCGTTCGGGCGGGCCCGGCGCCAGGAGCGGCACTACGCGCTGATCCGCTGGTTCCTGTCGAAGGTGTACGCGGCGGCCGTGCGGATCTTCCGGTTGACCCTGGTCGTCGAGGAGCCGCCGCCGACCCCGCAGGAGCGCGCCGCCCGGCTGAGCCGCCCGATCGTGGTGCTCTCCCGGCACGCCGGGCCGGGCGACTCCTTCCTGCTGATCTATCACCTGCTGTCCCGGTACGAACGCCGCCCCCGGATCGTCATGAAAGCCGCCCTCCAGTACGACCCGTCGCTCGACGTCGTGATCAACCGCCTGCCGAACGCCTTCGTGCCGCGCCGGTCCGGCCGCGAACGGGTGATCGAGGAGATCCGGCGGCTGTCGGCGACCATGGACGAGCGCGACGCGCTGGTGATCTTCCCGGAGGGCGGCAACTTCACCCCGCGCCGGCGGCGGCTGGCGATCCGGCGGCTGGAGGAGAAGGGGCTGGCCGAGGAGGCGGAGCGGGCGCGCGGCATGGACCACCTGCTGCCGCCCCGGCCGGGCGGGGCCATCGCCGCGATCACCGCCTGCCCGGAGGCCGACGTGATCTTCGTCGCGCACACCGGCCTGGACGACCTCGTCACGATCGGCGACGTGTGGCGCAGGCTGCCGTACGCGGCGCGGATCACGGCCAAGTGGTGGCGGGTGCCGGCGGCCGAGGTGCCCCGGGACCGGGAGAGCCAGGTCCGCTGGCTGTACTCCCAGTGGGAGGAGATCGACGCCTGGATCACCACCCAGCGGTCGGCGCGGGATCAGGAGACGCCGGGTCAGCAGACGCCGGGTCAGGAGGCACCGGATCAGGAGGCACCGGGTCAGGGTGAGGGGGCGCCCGGCGGCAGGTAGGGGACCGGGGCGGGGCCGTCGCGCAGCAGGCCCAGGAGGGCGTCGGTGTCGAGGTGCTCCTCGATCAGGTCGCCCAGGGCGTCGAGGCGGGCCTCGCGCAGGCGGGCGAAGTCGGTGTCCGGCGCGGGGACGAAGGCGCGCCCGGCCCGGTCGGCGACGTCGGCCAGGAACGCCCGCCGGAAGGCGTCGTTCTCCAGGGCGCCGTGCCAGGTGGTGCCCCACACGTCGCCGGCGCGGCAGCCGTCCAGGAAGGGCTCGCCGCCCTCGACCGTCGCCCGGCCGTGGTGGATCTCGTACGCGCTGACCGGCTCCCCGTAGGCCCGCCCGACCGGCCGTCCGAGCCGCTTGTCCGGCGCGAACTCGACCCGCACCGGCAGCAGCCCGAGCCCGTCCACCCGGCCCGCCCGCGACTCCACCTCGTCCACGATCTCCCGGCCGAGCATCTGGAACCCGCCGCAGATCCCCAGGACGGGCCCGCGCCGGGCGAGGAGGGCGTCGGCCAGGCCGGTACGCCGCAGCCAGGCCAGGTCCTCGACCGTGGCCCGCGAGCCCGGCAGCACGACCAGGTCGGCGTCGTCCAGCTCGACCGGGTCGGTCACGAAGCGCACCACCACGCCGGGCTCGGCGGCCAGCGCGTCAAGGTCGGTGAAGTTGGAGATCCGGGGCAGCCGGACGACCGCCACGCGCAGCGTCTGCCTGCCCAGCGGCCGGCCGGTCGCGACCCGGCGGGAGTCCAGGGCGAGGGAGTCCTCGACGTCCAGCCAGAGGCCGTCGAGCCAGGGCAGCACGCCGTACACCGACCGGCCGGTGAGCTTCCTGATCATGTCGAGGCCGGGTTCGAGCAGCTCGCGGGCGCCCCGGAACTTGTTGACCACGAACCCGGAGACGAGGGCCTGGTCGGCCGCGTCCAGCAGCGCGACCGTGCCGTGGAAGGCGGCGAACACGCCGCCCCTGTCGATGTCGCCGACCACGACGACGGGCAGCCCGGCGGCCCTGGCCAGGCCCATGTTCGCGATGTCGCCGCGGCGCAGGTTGATCTCGGCGGGGCTGCCGGCGCCCTCGCAGATCACCACGTCGTACTGGGCGCGCAGCCGTTCCAGGCAGGCCAGGGCGGTGGTCCGCAGGAGGTCCTTCAGGGCGCCGTACTCCATGGCGTCCACGTCGGCGACGGGCTCGCCCAGGAGCACGACCTGGCTGCGGCGGTCGCTGCCCGGTTTGAGCAGGACGGGGTTCATGTCGGCGACCGGTTCGAGCCCGGCGGCCTGGGCCTGCATGGCCTGGGCGCGGCCGATCTCGGCGCCGCCGGCGGTGACGTAGGAGTTCAGCGACATGTTCTGGGCCTTGAAGGGCGCGACGCGCACGCCCTGGCGGGCCAGCCAGCGGCAGATCCCGGCGGTCACCACGCTCTTGCCCGCGTCGGACGTGGTACCGGCGACCAGCATCGCCCCCGAGACCTGCGCTGCGTTCATGCAGATCACCGTACATGAACCCCAAACTGCGAAATTTCCCAGAAAACGGCCATTTACGAATCGTGTGACTTCTGCCACTCTGGCTAGAACGTTCGCCTAGAACAGCATTCTAGATTTTCCTACTGGAAGGGTGAGCATGGTCAGGACGTTGGGATCGCCGCGCGCCGGCGCCATCGACGCGCAGACCCGGGCGCCGTTCGGCTGGGCGCCGCTGGTCGTGCTCTTCATCGTCGGGCTCGTGGACCGGATCGAGTACAACCTGCTGTCGGGGGTGCTGCCGCTCGTCCAGAAGGAGTGGGGCTTCAGCGACACCGCCGCGGGCTCGATCCCCACCGCGGCGGCGCTGGCCGCCGCGATCGTCTCCCTGCCCGCGGGCTTCCTCGCCGACCGGTTCAGCCGTACGCGGATCATCGCGGTGGTCGTCCTGCTGTGGGCCGTCGCCACGCTCGGGTCGGGCCTGGCCACCGGCTTCGTGATGTTCTACCTGATGCGGGTGCTGCTCGCGGCGGCCGAGAACATCGACAACCCGGCGGCCGGCAGCCTGCTCGCCGACTACTACCCGCCGGTCAGCCGGGCCAAGGCGTACGGGCTGACCCGCGTCACGACCTACCTCGGCGGCGTCGGCACGCTGCTGGGCGGCGTGCTGGCGGAGATGTACTCGTGGCGCACCGCGTTCCTGGTCATGGTGGTGCCCGGCGTGCTCACGGCGGTGCTGTGCTGGTTCCTGCGCGAGCCGGGCCGCGGCGACCTGGACCGGATGGTGGCCGGAGCCCCCGTCGGGTCGTCCGCCGGGGCGGCCCGGCCCGCGACGCCGAAGGCGCCCTTCTGGCAGCAGTTCGGGCAGGTCATCCGCATCCCGACACTGCTGTTCGTGTGCGCCGGGCTGGGCCTGCTCACCCTCGGCCTGGCCGGCGTCTTCTACTGGCTGCCCACCCTCATGGTCCGCGAGTACGGCGTCGGCGTCGGCGCCGCCGGCTCGCTGAGCGGCCTGATCACCATCGCGGGAACGCTGGCCGGCACCCTGGTCGGCTCCTGGCTGGGCCGCAGGTGGCACGGCACCCGCAAGGGCGGCAGGCTGCTGGCCGGCGGCGGCGGCATCACGGCGGGCGCGGCGGTGCTGGCCGGGGCGCTCGCCATGGACTCGATCGGCCCGATGACGGCGCTGGTCCTGCTGGCCTGCTCGCTGATGTCGATCGCGATCCCGAACATGACGGCCTGCGTGGCCGACGTCGTCCCGGCCGCCGCGCGCGGCCTCGGCTTCGCCGTCCTGCAACTGCTCATCACGGCGGCCGGCGCGTTCGGCTCGCTCGTCGTCGGCATCGCCTCCGACCGGTTCGGCTCGCTGATCGGCGGCATGTACCTGCTGGTCGTCCCCATGATCGTGGGCGGCCTCCTGACGCTCGGCGCCCGCGCCTCCTTCGAGCGCGACGCCGGCCGGGTCATGGACGCCGCCCGCGCGGGCTAGGGCAGGCAGACGGTCAGCGCGCCCGGGGCCACCTCGGCTTTCAGCTTGGTGGTGGCCTCGCGGTCGCCCCCGTCCAGCTCGTACGTCAGCGGCGACCCGAACCGGGCCGACACCTTGCGCGCCCGGGTGATGCGCACGAACGGCGAGTCCTCCGACCGCCCGGCGGCCATCTTGCCCATCACCCTGGCCCACTGGATCGGCCCCTTGGCCGTGGACAGCCCGACCTCCAGCCAGCCGTCGTCCGGCCGGGCGTCGTCGAACGCCTCGACCCCGCCGGCGATCGTGCCCACGTTGCCGAGCAGCAGGCAGCTCGCCTCCCCCTCGAACCAGGTGGCCCCGTCCACCTTGACCTTCATCGGCACCAGGGGCCCGCCCACGTGCCGGACGGCGGCCTTGACGTAGCTCAGCCTGCCGAACTTCCGCTTGGCCTTGCCGTCGGCCTCGGCGATCATCTCGGCCTCGAACCCGGCGCCGGCCATGACCGCGAAGTGCTCGCCGTTGAGCAGCCCGAGGTCCAGCTCGGCGCGGCGGCCCTCGAAGCCGATCCGTACGGACTCCTCCAGGTCGGTGGGGATGCCCAGGTTGCCGGCGAACAGGTTGGCGGTCCCGGCGGGCAGGATCGCCATCGGCACGCCGGAGCCGGCCATGGCGTCGGCGCACCGTTGCACCATGCCGTCACCGCCCCAGACGAACACCAGCTCCGCGCCCGCTTCGAGGGCCTTGCGCACCTTCTTGGGCGCCTTCTTGCTCTTGGGCACCTCGTGCCAGATCAGCTCGCCGACGTCCCGCTCGGTGAGCAGCACGCGCAGCCGGTCCAGCCCGGCGCCGAGGATCTTCTTCTGATGTGCGACAACTGCGATAGTGGGGGACACTCCTTCCGCACTACCCGTGGTTTGCGGGGTTATGAATGGGTTTCGCGCGGGTAGCGGTGGCCGAATGCGCATCCAGGACTGGTTCCTCACCGACGAGGAACGCGACAACCGGGCGACCGGGCTCGACGCCTGGTCCAGCGGCAACGACGTACGACCGCTCATCCACGGCGCCACGTACTTCGCGGAGCTGAACAGCCGCCTGGAGGCGCTGCGCGAGGACGACCTGCTGCTGTTCGCCGACTGGCGGGGCGACCCCGACGAGCGGCTGACCGACGACGGACCCACGGTGGGCGCGGCCCTCGGCGCCGCGGCCGAGCGCGGCGCCATCGTCAGGGGCCTCATCTGGCGCTCCCACCTGGACCGCCTGCGCTTCAGCGCGGCCGAGAACCGGCACCTGGGCGAGAGGATCGAGAACGCGCACGGGCAGGCGATGCTCGACACGCGGACCAAGCCGGGCGGCTCGCACCACCAGAAGTTCGTCATCCTCCGGCACGACCGCGACCCCTCGGCGGACGTGGCCTTCGTCGGCGGCATCGACCTGTGCCACAGCCGCCGCGACGACGCCGACCACCTGGGCGACCCGCAAGCCTGCCCGATGCCCGACGTGTACGGCCCCCGCCCGCCCTGGCACGACATCCAGCTCGCCATCCACGGCCCGGCGGTCGCCGAGGTGGAGAAGACGTTCTGCGAACGCTGGGAGGACCCGGCCCCCGAGACCAGGGACCCGCTGCGCCGCCTGCGCGACCATGTGAGCAAGCTGGACGACGCTCCCCCGCTGCCCGACCCGGGCCCGCCGCCCCCGCGCGCCGGCACGCACCACGTGCAGCTCCTGCGCACCTACCCGGCCCGGCACAGCGCGTACCCGTTCGCGCCGGACGGGGAGCGCAGCATCGCCCACGCCTACCACAAGGTGCTCGGCAGGGCCCGGTCGCTGGTGTACCTGGAGGACCAGTACCTGTGGTCCACGGACGTGATCGAGCCGTTCGCGCGGGCGCTGGAGCGCGAGCCGGAGCTGCGGATGATCATCGTGGTCCCGCGCCACCCCGACCAGGACGGCTGGCTGGCCGGCCCCGCGAGCCTGATCGGCCGGGTCGAGGCGCTGAACCGGCTGATGAGGGCAGGCGGCGACCGGGTCGCGATCTACGACCTGGAGAACCACCAGGGCACCCCCGTCTACGTGCACGCCAAGGTGTGCGTGGTGGACGACGTGTGGGCCTCGGTCGGGTCGGACAACGTCAACCTGCGCTCGTGGACCTACGACTCGGAGCTGAGCTGCGCCGTCCTGGACGAGCGGGAGGACCCGAGGCCGCCGCACGGCGCCCTGAGGTTCGCCCGCGACCTGCGCCTGGCGCTCATGGCCGAGCACCTGGACGAGAAGTCGGAGGCCCGGCTGGACGAGCTGTGCGACCCGGTCGCCGCGTTCGACGCGTTCGCCGGGTCGGCGGCCCGGCTGGAGGACTGGCACTCGGCCGGCTGCCGGGGTCCCCGCCCGTCCGGCCGGTTACGCCCCCACCCGGCCCCCACGCTGTCCCGGGTCCGCAAGGCGATGGCCATGCCGCTCTACCGGTTCGCCGTCGACCCCGACGGCCGGCCGCCGGAGCTGCGGAGATCGCGGAGGTTCTGATGAAGACGTTCCTGCTCCACAGGCTGGGACCGCGGCTGACGGTCGCGGCGTTCGCCGTCGCGCTCCTCATGATCCCGTTCTCCCTGCTGCTCGTCGTGGCCAAGATGCCGCTCAACGGCCTGGACTCCGGAGTGGCCCGCGAACTGCACGAGTACGCGCTCGCCCATCCCGGCGTGACCAGGGTGCTCATCGTCTGGACCGACCTGTTCGGCCCGTGGCCGTGGCGGATCGCGGTGGCCGCGTTCACGGTCTGGCTGCTGGTGCACGGCAGGCGCAGGCTGGCGCTGTGGGCCATCACGACCGTGACCGCGGGTGGCCTGATCGGGCTCGGCCTCAAGATCCTCGTCGCGCGGGTGCGTCCGCACCTGCCGGACCCCGTCGCGCTGGCGCCCGGCGACTCCTTCCCCTCCGGCCACGCGGTCAACGTGACCCTCGGGGCCGGGGTCGTCACCCTGCTCCTGCTGCCGATGTTGCCCCGGTGGGGGCGGCGGCTCGCCTGGGTGCTGGCCTGGTTCGTGGTGGTCTCGGTGGGCTTCACCAGGATCGCCCTCGGCGTGCACTGGGTGAGCGACGTCGTGGCGGGGATCGTGCTGGGCGTGGCGGTGATCGCCGCGACCGCGGCGGCGTTCGAGACGTGGCGGCGCGACACGGGCCGCCGGCCCACCGCGCCGCTGACCGAAGGTATGGAACCCGAACCGGTGAAGGTGCCCGATGAGCAAAGCTGAGCATGTCCGGTACTACGCGTTGTCGCTGGTGTTACCTCTGGTGCTGATGGGCGCCGTCACGTACGGCATGGGGCTGCTGATCGTCGGCGTCCCCCAGCCCGGCGACGTGGCCGTGAGCAAGGAGTTCGCCTCGATCCGCACGTCGCTGTGGAACACGCTCACCGACTACGGCACCAGCCTGTCGGACACGCCGTACGTCGTGGCGTTCACGGCAGTGGCGGTGATCCTGTTCCGGCTGGTCTACAAGCGCTGGCGGGAGTCGATCTTCATGATCGCCGCGGTCTGGGGCCAGTCGCTGGTCTTCCTGGCCACCACCGAGCCCGTCGGCCGCAGCCGTCCGCCGGTGCACCACCTCGACCCCGCGCCGCCGACGTCCAGCTTCCCCTCGGGACACGTCAGCGCCGCCGTCGCGTTCTACTGCGGGCTGGCGCTGGTGCTGACGACGCACGTACGCAACCGGGCCCTGCAGGTGGTGATCTGGACGATCGGGATCGCGGCCCCGCTGATCGTCGCCTTCTCCCGGCTCTACCGCGGCATGCACTTCTTCTCGGACGTGACGTGGGGGCTGCTGCTCGGGGTGTTCTGCGTGGTGGTGGCCGCGCGGTCGATCCTCTACCGGACGTGGGACAGGCGGCCGGCGGCCGAGCGGGACGACCACCGGTCTCCCGCCTCCGTCCGGGACTAGAAGACCGGCGGTGGCGGGCGGGCTCGCGGCGCGCCCGCCACCGGCCGGGTCAGACGAAGGCCCCGAACCCGGTCACGGCCCGGCCGACGATCAGGGTGTTGATCTCCCTGGTCCCCTCGTAGGAGTAGATCGCCTCGGCGTCGGCGACGAACCTGGCGATGTCGTGGTCCAGCAGGATGCCGTTGCCCGCCAGCAGCTCGCGCGCCCAGCCGACGACCTGGCGCATCTGCGACGTGCAGTACGCCTTGGCCAGCGCGGAGTTCTCGTCCCGGTAGATCCCGGCGTCCTGGAGCTGCGCCAGCCGGACGACCATGCCGAAGCAGGCGGTGGCGTTGCCCAGCATCCTGACCAGCAGGTCCTGCACGAGCTGGAACGAGCCGATCGGGCGGCCGAACTGCTCGCGCTCCTTGCTGTAGGTCAGGGCGATCTCGTACGCGGCGATCATGATGCCGACCGCCTGCCAGGCGACCCCGCTGCGGCTGCGGCGCAGGACCCTGGCGGTGTCCCGGAAGGAGCCGGCCTCCTGCAGCCGGTCGGACTCGGGGACGCGGCAGCCGCGCAGCGTGATGTCGGCGTTCTGGACCGTGCGCAGGGCCATCTTGTTCTCCATCTTCGTGGCGGTGAACCCGGGGGCGCCCTTCTCCACCACGAAGCCCTTGACGTGGCCGTCGTCGGCGTCGCGCGCCCACACGACGACGAGGTCGGCGAACGTGCCGTTGCCGATCCAGCGTTTGGCGCCGTCGAGCACCCACGTGTCGCCCTCGCGCCTGGCCGTCGTGCGCAGGCCGCCGGCCACGTCGGAGCCGCCGGTCGGCTCGGTCAGCGCGAACGCGCCGATCTTCTCCATCCTGCTCATCCCGGGCAGCCAGCGCCGGCGCTGCTCGGCCGAGCCGCACTCGGCGATGCTGCCCATGGCCAGCCCGGTGTGCACGCCGAAGAACGTGGCCATGGACGCGTCGGCGTGCGCCATCTCCAGGGCGAGGAAGCCGCTGAGCAGGCCGCTCGGCCTGGGCCCCGGGCACTCGGGATGGGCCAGGCCCGCGATGCCGAGGTCGGCGTAGCCCTTCACCAGCTCGACGGGGAACTCCGCGCGCACCCAGCAGTCGTTGGCGACGGGCACGACCTTCTCCCGCAGGAACGCGCGCACCCGCAGCAGGAGCTCGCGCTCGTCGGCCGAGAGCAGGTTCTCGAACTCGTAGAAGTCCCCGGTCAGCAGTTCGGACATGACCTCGCGTCCTTCCTCGGGCCGGCGCGGCGGGCTCTGTGGTGCGCCCTACCCCTCCCGCCGCAGGCCACACGGACGGTCCGGCCCGGTACGCCGCGCGCTTACCATACGGCCCATGACCACCCACGGATTCACGCTCACCGCGGAGGGCCCGTTCGACTTCGGCTCGGCGCTGCGCTTCGTCGAGGACTGGCCGGCCACCAGCGCGCTGCCCTCCGACGGCCGGACGCTGCGCTTCGCCTACTGCGCCGAGTCCGACTGGCTGCCGATCGGGGTGAGCGTGACCGCCGCCCCCGGCGGCGTCGCCGTCACCACCACCCGCGCCCCCGGCCCGGCGATCCGGGGCGAGGTCGCCCGCATCTTCTCCCTCGACGTGGACGCCACCGGATTCGCCGCGCTCGGCGAGGCCGACCCGGTGCTCGGCGACGTGCAGCGGGATCGTCCGGGGCTGCGGCCGGTGTGCTTCTGGAGCCCGTGGGAGGCGGCCTGCTGGGCGGTGATCGTGCAACGCTCGTCGATGCTCGTCGCCTCGCGGATCAAGCAGCGCATCGCCGACCGGTACGGCGCGACCGTCACCGTGGACGGGCAGGCGTACCAGGCGTTCCCGCCGCCCGTGAGCCTGGTGGACGCGGGCGGGCTCGGGCTGCCCGTCCAGAAGGAGGAGTGGTTGCGCGGTCTGGCCAGGGCGGCGCTCGACGGCGTGCTCACCACCAAGCACCTGCGCTCGCTCGCCCCCGAGGACGCCCTGGCCGAGCTGCGCGCTGCCCGGCGTGGGGCCGTTCTCGGCCGGTCTGATCCTGATCCGCGGGGCGGGCGCGCCCGACGCGTTCCCCGGCGACGAGCCCCGGCTGTTCGGCATCCTGCGCGAGGCGTACGGGCTGCCCGAGGACGCCCCGGCGGGCGCCTACCGCAAGATCGCCGAGTCGTGGCGGCCCTACCGCTCGTGGGCCTCGTTCCTGTTCCGCGCCACCGGTTACCGGGCAGCCCAAGACTGAGCCCGCGCGTCCGAAGATCCTTAGAGTGGTCGCCATGACGGACGACGCCGACATCCGGGCCGGCGACCACGACCGCGACCAGGTGGCCGACCGGCTGCGGCAGGCGGTCGCCGAAGGCCGTGCGCTACCGCCACGCCCTCTGATCTCTCACAGGGACGTCAGGGCGGCCAGTTCGCGCCACTCGGGCAGGGGCACCTCGCCGGGGCGGTCGGTGAGCACCTGGAGGCACACGTGGTCGGCGCCCGCGTCGAGGTGGGCCCGTACGCGCTTCTCGATCGCCGCCGCGTCGCCGTGGGCCACGATCGCGTCCACCAGCCTGTCGCTGCCGTGCTCGATCTCGTCCTCGCCGAAGCCGAGCCTGCGCAGGCTGGCGGCCTGGTGGGGGGCCGCGGTGCGGTAGAAGGAGACGTGCTCGGTGGCCAGCTCGCGGGCCCTGGCCGGGTCGGGGTGCAGCACGACGGCCTGCTCGACGGCCAGCAGGGCGCCGGGCCCCATGGCCTCCCTGGCCTGCGCGGTGTGCTCGACCGGCACGAAGTACGTGTGGGAGCCGAGCGTGCGCCGGGCCGCCAGGTCCAGCATCTTCGGGCCGAGCGCGGCCAGCATGCGGTGCGGCGCGCGTTCCGGGGCCGGTGAGCTCAGCGGGATGGCGTCCATGGCGTCGAGGTAGCTGCCCATCGTGGACACCGCCCGGCCGCGGCTGGGGATCGCGTAGCCGTCCATCTGGATCGACTCGTCGGTGACGCGGTGGCCGCCGAGGCCCAGGACGTACCGGCCGGGGTGGGCCTCGTTGAGCGCCCGTTCCGCGGCGGCCATCGCGATCGGGTCGCGCAGGGCGATGTTGGCGATGCCGGCGGCCACCGTGATCCGCCTGGTCGCCGAGAGCAGCAGCCACGACTGGCTCACCGAGTCGCGGCCGAACCCCTCTCCGAACCACACCGCGCCGTAACCCAGCTCCTCGATCTCGGCCGCGGCCTCGCGAAACTCCCCGGCGGGGCGCTCGTCCAGGGCGAACGTCCACAGGCCCACCTTGCCCAGGCGGGGGCCGTCGTCGTGGTGGGGGTTGTCGGTCATGGGTCACCGTCCCGTCTATGCGGAGAACTTCTCCGGTTACGTCGGGGACTATAATCGGAGATGTTCTCCGATTCAACCCGCGGGAGTGTCCAGTGCCGGCACGGGCGATGCGCGCCGACGCGCGCCGCAACTACGACCAACTGGTGGCGGCGGCCATCGCCGTGGTCGCCGAAGAGGGGCCGGACGCCTCACTGAACGAGATCGCCAGGCGGGCCGGCGTCGGGGCGGGCACGCTCTACCGGCACTTCCCCACGCGCGAGGCGCTGCTCGTGGCCGTGTTCGAGGGGCGGCTGGCCCGCCTGTGCGCGCGGGCGGAGGAGGCGGGCGAGGAGCTGCCGCCCGGCGAGGCGCTGGTGGCCTGGCTGCGGTCGCTGGTCGCGCACGCCATGACCGACCGGGGGCTCGGCGCGCGGATGATGCTCGCCCAGGACGGCGCGGGGCTCGACTGCTGGGCGAGGTTGCGCGCCGCCGCCTCGCGGTTGCTGCGGCCCGCGCAGGAGGCGGGGGCCGTACGCGGGGACGTCGAGGTGGCCGACCTGGTGGAGCTGGCCGCGGGCATCGCCCAGGCCACCCCCGACCCGGCCCGCGCCGACCGCCTTCTCACCCTCACCCTGGACGGCCTGCGCCCCCGCCCCTGACCCCGCCCGGCCGGCCTCCGCCCGCCCGGTGAACCGCCGCCGCGAACGCGGACATCCCGGCGGTCCAGGCGGCTTCGACGTCGGCGCCGGGCGGGAAGCGTCCGTCGAGTTCGAGCATCACCAGCCCGTGGGCCAGCCCCCAGACGGCACGCGCGGCGGCCTCGCCACGCACGATCCGGACCAGCGGCGACGCGGCCCGCTCCTCGACCCCGGCGGGCAGCAGGTCGCGCGGCAGCGGCCCGGCGCTCATCAGGCGGTACAGATGCGGATGAGCCAGCGCGTACGCCCGGTAGGCCCGCCCGAGCACCACCAGCCCCCCACCGTCCGAGCCACCCCCTCCCCCGTCACGCTCGGCGCGTTCGAGGACGGCGGCCAGCTCGGCGAGGGCGATGGCGATGAGCCCGGCCTCCACGGCCGACTTGTCGGGAAAGTGCTTGTAGAGCGACGGCGCGCGGATCCCGAGCCGCGCGGCCAGCGCACGCATGGTCAGCGCCTCCGCCCCGCCCGCCTCGACCAGCTCGCGCGCCGCCGCCACGATCTGCCCGGCGCGCGGCGACAGGTCAGCCACGCGCGCTCCTCGGCCCGTGACCGAGGAACCGGGCGACGGCGACGTAGGTCAGCCAGGCCAGCCCCGCGGTGAAGACCGGCACCCAGCCCAGCGGCGAGAGCGAGCATCCGACCAGCACGGCCAGCGGGATCCACGGACGGTGGGCGAGGTCGTGCGCCACCGCGGGCCCGCCGAACCTGGTCGCGTACGGCGCCAGCGCGAACAACGCCGAGCTGACCGGCGTGGCGCCCCCGTGCTTGGCCACCTCGAAGACGAGGAACGCGAGGCAGAAGACGGCGAGCACGGCCCACCCGGAACGGCCGGCCACCCGCCTGGCGGTCATTGCGGTCACGATGCCCTCCTCGGCTAACATTGTTAGCTACACTCTAGGCTAACGACGTTAGCCTGTCCAGGGAGCAATAGGGTGGAACCATGATCGATCGGGAGGTGGCCGTTCTCATCGGCCTGCAGGCCTCCGGCAAGTCCACCTTCTACCGGCGCTGCCTGGCCGCCACGCACGCGCACGTGAGCAAGGACGACTTCCCCAACGCGCGCCGCCGTCAGCACCGCCAGCTCCGGCTGATCCGCGAGGCGCTGGAGGAGGACCGGAACGTGGCCGTGGACAACACCAACGCCTCGCCCGAGGAGTGGCAGCCGCTCATCGTGGCCGGCCGCGAGCACGGCGCGCGGGTGGTGGCCTACTGGTTCCCGCCCAACGTGAAGGCCTCGCTCCAGCGCAACGCCGAGCGCCTGGGCCGGGCGCGGGTCCCGGAGGTGGGCCTCTTCGCCACGCTCAGGCGACTGCGCCGCCCACGCGCCTCCGACGGCTTCGACGCGGTGTACGCCGTGGAGTTCGACGGCCGCGGCGGCTTCCTGGTCCGCAAGCAGGAAGGCTGAGCGGACGCGGTCCGTCCCGTCAGGGGCGGCGGGTGAAGGGCGCCCTGGCGAAGCGATAGGCGATCTTGGCAGGGGTCAGCCGGCGTACGTGGGCGCCGTTGCGCGCCCGGCCGACCACCCGCTCGGCCAGCCACGGCGCCACGGTCTCCACCGGGTCGGCGAGGATCGCGAAGATCCTGGCCGCCCGCGCCCGCTCGGCCTCCGAGTAGCCGTGCGTGAGCAGGTCGGTGACCACCATGCCGGGGCTGAGCAGGCCCGCCGTCACCCCCTCGGGAACCTCCTCGGCCAGCGCCCGGGTCAGGTACGTCACGGCCCGCTTGGTGGCGCCGTAGACGCCGAGTCCGGGCACCGTGCGGCCGTCGCCGCCCAGCCCCTCCATGTTCCACACGTGGCCGCCGCCCTGCGCCGCCATGCCCGCCACCGCGACCGCGCAGCCGTTGACCGTGCCCAGCAGGTTGACCTCCAGCACCGCGCGGGCCTCGTCGGCGGGCAGCCGCCACAGCGGGAGCCGGTCGTGGGAGATCCCGGCGTTGTTGACCCAGATGTCCACCCGGCCGTGCCGCCGTACGGCCTCGTCCCAGAGGTCCTGGAGGCGGGCGCGGTCGGCGACGTCGGCCACGACGGCGGGCACGCCGAGCTCGGCCCCCGCCGCGGCCACGCGCCCGGGGCCGGTGCCGCACACCGTGACCCGGTGGCCCAGGGCGGTCAGCGAGCGGGCGAGGCCGAACCCGAGGCCGCGGGTGCCGCCCGTGATCACGATCGAACGGGACGCGCTCATGCCTCGTGCTCCTTCCTGGCCGCCACGGTCGCCTCGATCGCGTCCGCGAGGAACCTGCCGACGACCTCCTGCTCCGCCGGGGTGAACGCGTCGATCGCCGCGGTGAGGCGACGGGCCAGCGGGGCGAAGAACGTGCCCGCCAGCTCGACGGCCTGCTCGTTCATGACGACCTCGACCTTGCGGCGGTCGCCCGCGTCGCGCCGCCGTACGACGTGGCCGGCCTGCTCCAGCCGGCCGAGGAGGGCCGTCGTGGCGGGGGCGCTGAGGTTGAGCGCCGCCCCCAGGCCGCCCGGAGAGAGCGGGCGGCCGGCGAGGTGCGCGTCGAGGATGACCACCAGGGCGTTCATGTCGGTCCTGTGCAGCCGGTGCCCGACGGCGAAGCCCTCCACGAACCGGTCGCTCTCCACGTTTAGCCGGCGGATGAGGACCATCAGGTCGTACGCCGTCATGTCACCCCTTATATTTCTATCGTGGAACTATTCCATCATAGAAAGAAAACGTTGGCCGCGCTCCGTCCTGAGACGGTACTGGTCGCGGGGGTGGTCGCGAGCGCCGTCCTGACCGGCCTGATCTGGTTCCTCGGCCGGCGGCTGGACGACGTCGTGCTGCTGCCCGACCAGGGCGCGTCCTGGTACTACTGGAAGCTGCCCGAGCCCACCGTGTGGACCAGGCTGTCGGCCTGGGCGGGTTACGCCGCCCACCAGATCGTGTCCTGGTGGCTGATCCACTACGCCCAGACCCGGGTCCGCCGCTACTCCGCCGGCCTCCACCCGGTCAACGTCGTCGCGCTGGCGGTCAACACCGGGTTCGTCGCCCTGCACACGGCGCAGACCCACCTGTTCTACGACGGCCTGGCCCAGGACGTGTCGATCTACAGCTCCCAGGGCTCGGTCATCCTCCTGCTGGTGGTCGTCCTGATCATGGAGAACCGGCGGCGCGGCCTGTTCCTGGGCAGGCCCGCGCCCATCAAGCGGGAGATCGTCGACTTCGCCCGCCGCTACCACGGCTACCTGTTCAGCT
The DNA here is from genome assembly GCF_044547985.1 of Nonomuraea sp. NPDC052265. NCBI lineage: Bacteria > Bacillati > Actinomycetota > Actinomycetes > Streptosporangiales > Streptosporangiaceae > Nonomuraea > Nonomuraea sp. NPDC052265. The sequence goes on along the minus strand of NZ_JBIUBJ010000009.1, from coordinate 314,830 downwards.
GGGCGGCGGTCTACACGTTCTGGTACCACCCGGCCGAGTCCACGCCCGGCCACCTGATCGGCTTCTTCTACATGTTCCTGCTGCTGCTCCAGGGCAGCCTGTTCCTCACCAGGGCGCACACCAACCGCTACTGGACGGTGACGCTGGAGCTGGCCGTCGTGGTCCACGGCACCCTGGTGGCCGTCATGACCTCGGGCCCGGACGGGTTGTGGCCGATGTTCCTGTTCGGCTTCCTCGGCGTCTTCGTGATCACCCAGATGCACGGCCTGGGCCTGTCGCGCGCCGCCCGCTGGGCGCTGACCGGCTGCTACGCGGCGGCCCTGCTCGTCGTCTACGCCCTGCGCGGCGACCTCGCCGGCACCAACGAGGCGATCAGGATCCCGGCCATCGAATACCTCCTGGTCGGCGTGCTGGCCCTGCTCGCCTGGGGAGCCGGCCGCCTGTGGGCGCTCAGAGCGGGAGCGGGATCCGGTCGAGGAACCAGTACAGGCTGACCGCCACGATGGACAGCGACACCGCGGCCACCGCCCAGCGGGCCGCGGCCGTCCGCCGCAGGAGCACCAGCAGCGGGAAGAGCACGGCGATGATCGCGAGCTGGGTCACCTCGATCCCGACGTTGAAGCTCAGCAGCGACAGCAGCAGCTCCCACGACCCGCTCTCGCGGATGTCGAGCGCGCCCGCGAACCCCAGCCCGTGCATCAGGCCGAAGGCGAGGACGACGGGCAGCCGCCAGGCGCCCGGCCGGTCGCGCCCCAGGAGGTTCGCGAGCGCGACGACGACGATCGAGGCGGCGATGACCGGCTCGACGACCGCCGCGGGCACGTCCACCACACCCATCGCGGCCAGCAGGAACGTGATGCTGTGGGCGACGGTGAAGGCGGAGGCGGTGACCACGACGTCGCGCACGCCGCGGGCGCCGATGATCAGGGTGAGCAGGAAGAAGACGTGGTCCAGCCCGAGGACGAGGTGCTCGACGCCGAGCAGGAAGAACTCGCCGATCTGGCCGGCCGCCGCGCGTTCCGCCACGCGCAGGGCCGGGCTGCCCGCGGTCAGGACGGCCGAGCCCCGGTTGCCGTCGAGGTCGTAGCGCAGAAGCGTCTGGGTGCTGTGGACGAACGTCTCGGCGTCGGGGAACAGGGCGCTGGAGATCGTGTGCTCGCCACCGTCCCCCGGCGGGCAGGCGTAGGCCAGGGTCAGCGTCGCGAAGGCGGCCTTGCCGCGCGGGTGCACGTCCGCCCCGCCCGCCTGCCGGGGGACGCACGGCCGGCCGGCGCGGGCGACGGCGAAGCGGCGGGTGACGTAGCCGAACACGGCGTCGCGGTTGACCGCGAGCTGCCGCAGCTGCTCGGAGCGCTCCTTGGCCTCGTACGCCTCGGCGTAGAGCCAGGCGGACTTCATCAGCAGGTCGTACTCCAGGTCGAGCACGACTCTGACCTCCGTGGCCGTGCCGGTCACCTCGGCGTGGGCCTTCGTGGTGGCGTCGTGCGCCGCCGCCGGGGCGGGGTGCAGCAGGTCGGCCAGCGCTCCGCAGAGGATGACGGCGAGGACGACGGCGTACGGCCAGCGCCTGCGAGGCATGTCTTGTCTCTCCAGGTTCGGGGGGAAGGGCGCCGCCCCGGGCGCGGGCCCGGGGCGGCGGAGGGGACGGATCAGCGGTTGAACCAGCGGTACATGGGCGAGTCCCGGTCCCACTTGCCGGGACGTCCGTGCTCGTCCTTGGTGACGAACACGCTGGGCTCGGAGGCGGTGACGCCGCCGCCCGCCGAGCGTGCCGTGACGAACCAGGCGTAGGCCGTGTCGTCCTTGAGGTGCCTCCAGGTGACCGAGGCGACCTGGCCCGAGGCGGCGGTGCTCCTGGCGATGATCTTCGTGGGCTTGTAGAGCGCCAGGGAGTCGGTCTTGAAGCTCGTCGTCCGGGTGGTGAGGTCGACGGGCAGGACCATGTTGTCCTCGCGCCCGTCGTAGCGGCGCAGCGGGTCGAACTCGCCGGCGCCGAAGTCGCCGAGCAGCGGGGAGTAGGTGTCCACGCTCAGCTCGGCCCGCTTGACGTCGAACTGCAGCAGCCGGAAGTAGCTCGCCCCGAACTGGAGCTGGTCCTCCGGCTTGTAGCCGCCGATCTCGGTGAGCCCGAGCCGGTCGGCCGAGACCGTGTAGAACTGGTAGTCGGCCAGCAGCTCGACCACGCCGTTGCCGACCTGGCCGACCTTCGGCTTCACGTTGGTGCCCACGCCGTGCTCGTGACCGGCCAGGATGAGGAAGACGTTCGGGTTCTTCTCGACCACCGTCTTGTAGAGCATCGAGCCGTCGGGGGCGGAGAAGGCGGCGCCGCGGCCGTCGGGGTTGGTGCTCGGCACGAGGTAGTCGTGGGAGAGCAGGATGCCGTTGCGGCCGGGGAACTTCTTGAAGATCGAGTCGGCCCACTCGGCCTCCTCCCTGGTCACGCCGTACGACAGGCCGACGACCACGAAGTCCAGGCCGCCCGCGGAGAACAGGTCGTAGTGGTTCTGGTTGTCGCCCTCCTTCCACGGGCCGCCGTACTTGGCGTGCCGCCAGCCCTGGGAGGCGTCCTGGTAGCGGGACGGGCCGTAGTACTTGTTGTAGATCGCCTCCGGGCCGTCCTCGGTGCCCGACTGGTTGTCGTGGTTGCCGGCGATGACGCCGTTCGGGATGTCGGCCTCGTCCAGCACGCGCTGCTGCTTCGACGACACCTCGAACTCGCCGACGACCTCGCGCTGAGTGGCCTCGTCGGCGGGCTTGCGGATGTTGTTCTCGATGATGTCGCCGGTGTGGGCGACGTAGGAGATCTTGCGCTGGTCCTTGTTGGTGGTGATCCAGTTGACGATCCCGGCGTAGGCCGACTCCCACACCGCGCGCTCCTGCGCGCTCTCCTGCTCCACCGCGCCCTCGGAGATGTACTGGGTGTCGGTGAAGTGCACGATCGAGAAGTCGTACGTGGCGGGGTCGGCGAAGCCGTTCGGGTCGCCGGGGTCGATGTCGTCGGCGAACGGGTCCTCGCCGGTCACCATGACGTGCACCTGCTGCCGGTCCACGTACTCGGGGCCGACGACGGCCGTCAGGACGGTCCTGCCGTCGGCCGCGCCGCGGGCGCTGGTCAGCAGCTCCCATGCCTTGGCCTCGGTGTTCCACGCCCGCAGCGAGGCCAGGCGCTCGGGGTCCACGACGCCCTCCCAGCGCAGGACGGGCGAGTCCACGTGGCCCTGCACCTTGACGTCGTACCGCTGGTAGACGAGGTCGCGGCCGGTGGGGGCGTCGAGCGTCCTGCCGTCGCCGGGTTCGAGCCCTTCGGCCCTGACCCGCTGCTCGCCCGGCACCTTCAGCGTCGTGGGCAGCGTCGTGGCCGTGCCCTGGAACCCCTCGTCCGGGGTGAGGATCCTGGCCTCGGAGAACGTGGCCGACACCTGCCCCCCGCCGGGCTCGCCGACCTTGGCCGACAGCGTGACCGGGTCAGACACGTCGGCCGTGCCCAAGGCCGGGGTCAGCTCGGCGGGGACGTCCGGGATGCCGGCCGACTCGAACACGATCTCCTGGGCCGCGGTGTTGCCGAGCCCGTCGACGCCGGTGACCGACAGCGTGTGCCGGCCCGCCTTCAGCCCGGGGCCGACCTGGGCGCCGAGTTCCACGGCCTGGCCGTCGAGCTTGACGTCCGGCCCGGACACGACGCCGGAGGCGTCTTCGAGCTTGACGTCCAGGACGACCGTCGCGGTGATCTTCTCGTCCGCGGCGGGGACGCTCCTGGCGACCTTCGGCGCGGAGTTGTCGGTGATCAGGACGCGGTCGGCCGTCTCACCCGAGGTGGACCTGGCCGCCAGGGTGTGCCGGCCGTCCTTGATCGCGGTGGTGTCGAGGTCGGCGCGCAGGCCGCGGGCCGGGGCGTCCACCAGGAACTCCAGGTCGATCTCGGTCAGCGGGTTGACCGTGTCGCCGCAGTTGCCGTCGCCCATGCCGTACGAGGTTTTGATCATCTGACCGGTCGCGGTGCCCTGCGCCGGGGTCAGGACGATGTTCGAGATCGCGAAGTCGTCCCGGTTGGCGCCGCAGGACGTCGGGTACGTGCCGGCCACGAAGTCGATCGTGTTCCAGCCGGGCACGAGGTACTCGTTCGGGATCGGCAGGTCCACCCGGCGGCTCACGAAGTCGCCGTCGAGCACCACCTTCTGGCCGTTGACCAGCACGAAGCTCTGGTAACGGGCCTCGATCGAGTTGCTGCCCACGGTGAAGCCGAGCGTCGCCCGGCCCGAGCCGAGCGTCTCGGTGACGTGCACGGCGGGGGCGTCGATCGTGTAGCGCAGCTCGGCCTCGCGCGGGAGGGCCTGGTCGCTGCCGCAGTCGCCGTCGCCCAGCGCGTACGACGGCTTGACGTCCTGGCCGGTCACCGTGGCGCCGTCGAGGGTCAGGGCGAGGTCGGCGATCGTGAAGTCGTCGCGGTTGACGCCGCAGGACTCCTTGTAGTCGCCGGTGACGACCTTGATCGTGTTCTCGCCGGGCACCAGGAACCTGGCCGGGACCGCGACGGTCACGCGCCGGCCGGCCCAGGTGCCGCCCAGGTCGATGCGCTTGCCGTTGACCAGCAGGAAGTTGTCGTACTTGTCGTCGATCGAGTCCGCGCCCACGTCGAAGGCGAGCATGGCGGCGCCGTTGCCGAGCGTGGCCTTGGTGACCGGCTTGCCGCCGTCCACGGTCAGCGACTCGACGCCGCCCGCCCCGGTCGCCGGGACGGTCGCGTACACCGTCTTGGCGCCGGCCACGAGCGTGCCGTCGGTGGGCAGCAGCCGCGGCGCGCCGGCCGGGGCGTTGTTCACCGTCACGGTGTTCCTGACGGTCGCCCCGGCCGCGGTGGCGGCGCTGATGACGTGCTCGCCGTTGGCCAGCTCGGTGGTGTCCACGTCGGCGGCCAGGCCGGTCGTGCCGCGCGGGTCGGACTGGGTGAAGAACTTGAGCGTGGCGCGCTTGAGCAGCGTGGTGTTGCTGCCGCAGTTGCCGTCGCCGAAGCTGAGGGTGTAGGGGTTGTCCTCGCCGTCGGCCACCTCGCCGAGCAGTTCGAGGCCCACGTCGGACAGCACGAAGTCGTCGTGGTTCTGCCCGCAGGACGACTGGATCGTGCCGACCACGATCTCGACGGTGTTCTCGCCCTTGACCAGGTGCCCGTTCGGGATCTCGATGGTGGCCCGCTGGTTGACGAAGTTGCCGATCTCGGCCTTGTACGCGCCGTTGACCAGCACGTAGCTGTGGTACTGCGCCTCGGTGGAGTTCGAGCCGACGTCGAAGGCCAGCTTGGAGACGCCCACCGTCGTGGTGGCGGTGACGGGGGCGCCGTCGATGTCGAGCTTCGTGACGCTGTCACCGGCGGTGACCGGGACGGCGGCGACCTTCGCCGTGCCCTCCAGGTACGAGCCGGTGGCGGGGGTGAGCGTGGGCGGGGCGGGGGTGCTCGTCGGGGTGGGGGTCGGCCGTCCCCGGCCCTGCTCCCCCGGGTCGGCGTACGCCGCCGTCACGACGCCGCCCACCAGCACCGCCGCGAGCGCGGTGGTGACGGCGAGCCGTCCCCTGCTCCTTGAACCGCCCAATAACTGTCGTGCTGCCATCGGCTGCATCCGGTCCTTCCATGACGTTCACGGGCAGCCGTTCAGGCGGCGTGCCCTTCGAGCGGACACGTTGGAGCGCACGGGTGAACGTTGTGCATGGAGAGGCTGAAGGGGCGGGGAACTGTCTCCTCATTCTGGCCATCTGTCCACAGACAGGAACAACCCCGACACAAGAGACGGCGTGACCCGCGGCCCGGAGGCCGGGTGTCACGCCGTCATGCCGGGCAGGGTCAGCCCTGGTGGTGGCCCGGGAGGTTCTTGGTGTCCTGGGACTTGTTGGCGGAGGACTTCTTCTCCCCGGTGCTGCGGCTCTGGGTCGAGGAGCTCCGGCTCTTGTCCTTGTCCTTGTCCTTGTCGCCCGACTTCGTCTTGCGGGCCTTGTTCTGCGGCATGGCGGTTCCTTCCTTCGATACGGGGAGTCAGCGAGTCGCGTGGCTCCGTAACTGCGCGTGCCCGTGGCCCGGACGGTCATACGGCAGGCCGGTCAAGGTTTCCTCAATAAGCCGAAATATCCATACATTTGCCCCGGCAGGACGCCACTCTCGGGACGAGCCCCGCCCCCCGGACGACCGGGCGCCGGTCCTCAGATCTCGATCACGACCTTCCCCGGCACGCCGCGCTTGGCCCGGAACGCCTGCCCGGTCTCGGCCAGCGGATACACCGCCCCGACGTGGGCGCGCAGCAGCCCCGCCCCCGCCCGCGCGGCCAGCTCGGCGAGCTGGGCCCGGTCGGGCTCGACGATGAAGAACACCGCCCGACCCGCCTCGGGGACGACCGGCGGCGGCGCGGTGATCGAGACCAGCGCGCCGCCCGGCCTGACCTTCGCCGCCGAGCGGGCGAGCAGGTCGCCGCCGATCGTGTCGAAGACCAGGTCCACCGGCCCGACCGCCTCCTCGAACGACTGCCGCTCCAGGTCGACGAACTCGTGCGCGCCCAACTCCACCGCCAGGCCCGCGACGCGCCCCCGGCCGGTGGCGACGACGTGCGCGCCGGCTTCCCGGGCGAGCTGGACGGCGAGCGTGCCCGTGCCGCCGCCCGCGCCGTGGACGACGACCGTCCGGCCCGCCTCCAGGCCGCCGTGGGTGAACAGGCCCTGCCAGGCGGTCAGCCCGGCCAGGGGCAGCGCGGCCGCCTCGGTGAAGGTGACGTTCGCGGGGATGTGGGCGAGGTCGCGTGCCTCGGCCGCCACGTACTCCGCCGCGCCGCCGTCGCGGTGCCAGTCGGTCAGGCCGAAGACGCGGTCGCCCACGGACAGGCCGGTGGTGCCGTAGGCGACCTCGGACACCACGCCGGCCACCTCGTGGGCGGGGACGGACGGCGCCCGGTCCCGCCCGGCCCGGTCGGTCCACGTCCCCGGCCAGTCCAGCTCGTCGGGGACGAAACCGGCCGCGTGCACGCGTACCACCACGTCGCCGGTGGCCGGGCGCGGCATGGGCGCGTCCTCCAGGACGAGGTCGCCACCGGGCCGGTGAACGCGTATCGCTCTCATGGTCATCGCCTCTCCGTTCATCGTCATTGTCGACGACAGGACGCGACAGCGGCCGGAGTGTGACGGCGACGCGCCGCTCAGGGCCAGGCCCACCGGATGCCGACCAGGCCCGGCTGCAGGGCGGCGGCCATCAGGTGGACGGCGTGCTGGGAGTTCAGCGTCAGCTCGGAGGCGGTCAGCTCGCCGCCGCCCGGACCGCGCCGGGCGAAGCGGTGGATGCGCACCGGCAGCTCGACCGGGTCGAACGCCACGCGCAGCACGTACTGGCCGGCCGGGAAGCGGAAGCCGCGCTCGTAGAAGCAGGACTCGGCGCCGCTGAGGTCGGCGATCTCGTAGCGCAGCACGTGGGTGTCCCCGACCCGCAGCGACCGGTCGAACAGCAGCTCGGCGACCACCGTGGCGGTCGCGCCGTCCCTGGTGACGCGGCCGACGCGGCAGTCCTCAAGGGCGGTGACGGTGACGCCGTCCACGTCGCAGCCGGCGTCGCCGCGGTAGATCATGATGTAGCGGTCGGCGCCCTCCTCGTGGGCCTGCACGACCTGCGTGGTCTCGCGGGTGGTGAGGCTGCGGTCGGGGCCGATGCGCAGGGACTCGTACATCACGGCGATGTGCAGGCGGCGGTCGTCGGCCACCGCGTCCAGCTCGTCCAGCATGGCGGAGACCACCTGGGCGGGCCGGAACAGGGTCGAGTACGCCACCCCGGGCGCGCGGCCGCGCGGCTTCGGCGGCCCGAGCAGGCCGATCAGCGCACGCGGCGGCAGATCGAGGATCTCCTCCAGGGCCCCCACGGCCCGCAGCGACTCCTCGCGCTCCGGCCGGCGCAGCCCCTGCTGCCAGTAGCTCAGCGTGCTCACCCCGACGTGCAGGCCGCGCTGCGCCAGCCGGTGGCGCAGCCGTTCGAGGGTCAGCCCCCGCGCTCCGACCGCGGCCCGCAGGGCGACGTGAAAGGGGCCCGCGCGCAGCGCGGCCTGGAGCTCATCCGCCACGTTGTGAATGTTCACAGATTTCCACAGATTCGTCATCACTTCATGAACGTCATGAAATGTCACCTTCCACAGTGATCTGTCAGGGAAATCCGCTCCCCCTTGTACGGGCATCACCGCAGGTCGAACATCCTTCGCAGCACCCCCCAGCAGAAGGAGCGCCTATGTTCCGCCTGGCCGTGGCCCTCGCCCTAGCGGCGGCCACCTGGATCGCGAGCAGCCCCCCGGCCGAGGCCGCGACCTGGTACAAGCTGAACTTCACCCAGCAGTCGCAGCAGTACTCCAACTGGTGCTGGGCCGCGACGGGCAACTCCGTCGCCGCCTACTACGGGTACTCCTACAGCCAGAACCAGTTCTGCAACCTGGCCTTCAACCGCGGCGTCAACACGAGCTGCCCGAACAACCAGGCCACCCTCGGCAACGACCAGACGGCCTTCCGCCAGATCGGCATCAGCCCCGGCGTGTACGTCTACGACTACCTGACCTACGCCGCCATCGTCAGGGAGATCGACGCCGAACGCCCGATCATGGCCCGCATCCAGTGGACCAGCGGCGGCGGCCACATGGAGGTCATCTACGGCTACGACCAGAGCTCGTCGTACGTGTACTGGAGCAACCCGTGGCCGTCCAGCACCCGCTACAACTGGTCCACCTACAGCTACTACGTCTCGAACTCCTCGTTCTTCTGGACCCACTCGCTCGACTACATCGGCGCGTGAGGGAGGCCATCGACATGAAGCTCATCGCAGCGGTCGCGGCCCTGACCGCCCTGTTCCTGTGGGTCCCGAGCCCCGCGCTGGCCGACCCCGGCGCCCCCACCCAGTCCGACATCGACGCCGCCAGGGCCGCCGCCGCGGGCGCCGGCGACACGGTCGGCCGCTTCTTCGCCGGCCAGGGCAGGCAGACCAGCCTCGCCCCCGTGGCGGCGCGGATCGACGGTCCCACGGTCGCCGTCAACGACCTCAACCCGGACTTCGTCGCCGGGCGGTCGGCGGAGATCGCCCGCTTCGCCTTCCTCGCCACCGGGGCCACCGCGCCGGACGGGCAGACCGCCTCCGTCTGGACGACCCGCGACCGCCGGGGCACGTGGGTGGTCAGCAACATCGCCGGCGGCGACGACGAGCAGACGTACGCGGGCCAGACCGGCACCGTGTTCCGCGAGCCGCAGCTCAACGCCTGGTACGCCCTGCGCGACGGCACGGTCGTGCCGCTCAACGCCGAGGCGGCGCAGTCGGTCGGCCGGGCGGGCGTCCCCGTGGCCGACTACCGGCGGCTGGCACAGCAGCGCTACGCCGCCAAACTCCCCGGCAGCGCCTATGCCAGGGACGGCTACGCGGGCGGCTACGGCGTCCCCGGCCCGGGGGGCACCCCCCTGCCCTGGGTCGTGGGCGCCGTCGTCCTGCTCGGCGCGGCGATCACGATTCGCCTGCTGCGCGGACGCAGCACCTGACAAGATCCGCTGCACGGCCCGCGCCTCCGACGGCCATCTCGGCGGAGGCGCGGGCCTCCCTTTTCCGAGTAGTCCCTACTCATGCCGTCCACCGGCACGAGGCCGGCGTGAACGCGCGCTCAGGGCAGAACCCTCCGCTGACCCGTCTCGACCGGCGGGGGGCTCACCAGTGGCAGCAGGCCGCGTTCGGCGAAGACCTTCTTGGCCGCGAAGGTGGCGTTCAGCGCCCAGGGCATGCCGCAGTAGACGGCCGCGCTCAAAGGCAAACCGGACCTCCGGCGACGGTCCCCTCACCCTTCTCGATGCGCCAATGTCCGACTTATTCAATATCCGCGTGGTTTTGTTATAGATATCCACACTAATCCAGAGTTTCCGTGAAACTTCGTGGTTACTCGGGCTTGATGAACACCACAATTCCCCCGTTCTCACCGGCCCGCCGCCAGCCCAGGCGTTCGTACAGTCGAATGGCGTCGGGGGCGTGCACGGAGGTCAGCAGCCAGCTCCGGCTTTGGCCGCACAGAAGCTCCAGAATGCGGCCCGCCAGACCCCGGCCGCGGGCGCGCGGGGCGACCGCCAGCTCGTCCACCTGAAGCGCGCCGGCCAGCAGCCGGGACACCCCGTCCGGGCCGAGCGCCGCGAGCACCTTGCCGTAGCTGCGGGTCTCCGGCAGCGGGGACGCCGTCGGCCAGGCCGTGCCGAACCCGCACGGTCCCGCGTCCCCGACGGCCAGGACCGCGCGGAAGCCGGGCCGGACGGCGTCGGCGGCGAACCGGACGCCGAAGTCGGCGACCTCGCCCTCCCCCTCGTTCCACGGCGGCCCGGTGAACACCTCGCGGTAGAGGTCGATCAGCTCCGCCCGGCGCGCGAGCGCCTGGTCGCCGGTCAGCACTTCGAGCCGGACGTCCGTACGATCCGCCACGCTTCACCTCACTGTCTAGTTCAGGTACGGCAGTGACGATAGCGGACCTCGGACGCGACCGGCACCCCCGCGCCGGTCGCGCCGACGCCCCCGAGCGCATGTTCCCGGCGGCACCGCATTTTCGGGGCGACAGCGCTACGGAATGATCGAGTCACAGTAAAGCGACACCACCGCTCCTTGTCGCAATAAAACTGGACAAGTCGGCTGTAAGGGCCTGGTAAATCTGGTCAAGCTTTAGGAGCTCATGCCTGTCTTGTCAGAACTCCGAACTCAATGCGCGGGTAAGACTGCTCATGCCGGAGACCGACGGCAGTCGAGAAGTCCCGCGGCGGTTCTGGAAACTTCTGAACGGAAAGCGCGATGAAATCAATGATGAACAAGCCGGCGGCGGTGCTCGCCACGAGCGCGTTGCTGCTGCTGGGTGGCGGCCACGTGCCGGCACAGGCCAGCACGGCCGGCACGACGTCGTATCAGAGCCCAGCCGATGAGAAGCCGGTCCTGAGGGGCGGCTGCGGCTGGCGTCACTGCGGTCCTCGCTGGTGGGGTCCGCGCTGGTGGGGCGGTCCGCGCTGGTGGGGCGGCCACGACGAAGACCACGACGAAGACCACGGCCACCACCACCGCGTGGGCCCCCGTGGTCCTCAGGGTCCCCGTGGCCTGGAAGGCCGTCCCGGCCGCCCGTCCATCCACAAGCCGGACCGCCATGACCACGACCACGACGGCGACGACCGTGGCCACGACGACCACCAGGAAGACGACGACTGGGGCGAGTGGGGCGAGAACTTCGACGGCTTCTAAATAGCAGCCCTCGTCGAGGTTCCCGCTCAGACGGCAGGCGGGGTTCCCGGTGACATGGCGCGTACCGGCCATCCGGACGAAGACCGGCTCCCGGTCCGGCGACCGGCCATCGCGCCCATGTCCCGGCGAACCCCGCCCTCCAGCCGTCAGGACCCCCGCCCCACCAGCCCCCGGAGTCCCTCCAGACGCTCAAGCCACCCCCGCACCCCGTCGCCCCCGGCGGGCCACGCCGTGCCGCCGGACGGGAAAACGGACGGTAATGCCTTTTCCCATCGCCTGGGCTATGGTCGGCCTTATGAAGGGACCGTGCAGAGTGCCACGAGGCCCCGTCGCGCTGTGCTGCGTGGTGGGCCTGGTTCTGCTGTCCCTGCTGGTCGCCGGCCCCTCCTACGCCGACGGCCAGGCGGCCCCGCGATCCCTGTCCGCCGGCCACGCGTGGACCCCGGACAAGGGCGGCGACCGGATGCCGAGCCTGCCGCCCCAGGCGTCCAGCGGCCGTGAGCACCACGTGTTGTCGTTGTGGCCGCCGCTGCGCGGCGCGCGGCACGTCCCGGCCGCCCATCTCGCGCTGCTCCCGGCGCCCGGCCCCGACGCGGCCGCGTTCCGCGACCCGCAGCAGGTCGGTCACCGGACGGCGGGCTCGCGCAGCCCGCCGCTGATCTAGCTCCCTCCCTCTTCACGAGTCGCCGCCTCCCGGCCCGCCACAGCGCGCCGCGGGGCCGGTCGTCGCGCCCGGCCTTCGCACGGCCGGGTCCGCGCGTCGCCCGGCGGCCCGCGGGTTCCCGCGCGGCCGGAGGCCGCCGTCGTGGCGTCCCCGCGGACGCGCCTTTTCTCTCGTCCTTCGCGTACGAGTCCTCCCTTCCTTCGCGTACGAGTCCTCCCTGTCAGAGCAAGGAGCCGATCATCGTCATGTCCGACGCCGGAACAGTCCACGAACACTCACCGCGCACACCCGCGGTCCACCGCGCCCGTGTGGTGCTCGACCTGGGCACCTCGCGCACCCGTTCGCTGTCCCTGGACGGGTTCGCCATCGCCGACCGTCCCTCGGCGGTCGTCGTCCCGTCGCCGGAGAGCGCGGCCGGGATCCCGGTCCGCCCGATCCGCCGGGGCATGGTGGTCGACCCGGGAGCCTGCCTGCGGCTCGTGCACCTCGTGCTGCAGGACGCCTGGCTCTCCGGCGGCCGGCCGCTGGAGCACGTGATGGCCGCGGTGCCCAGGGCCGCGACGGGCAGCGACCGCCAGGCGGTGCGCGCGGCCGTCGCCGAGGCGGCCGGCTGCCAGGTGACGCTGGTCGAGGCGCCGCTGGCGGCGGCCGCCGGCGCCGGTCTGGACGTCGGGGGGCCGGGGCCGTACCTGCTGCTGGACGTGGGGGCGGGCATCGTCGAGGCCGTCGTCGTCGGCGGCGGCGCGGTCAGCGACGCGGCGGCGCTCCAGCTCAGCGCCACGACCAGCACGGGCCTGCTGCCGGACGCGCTGGACGGCGTCGTGGAGATGACCGCCGGCCTGCTGCGCCGCCAGCCCGCCCACCTGCGCCCGGCCGTCCGCGAGAACGGCCTGACCGTCACCGGCGGAGGCGCGCTGCAGACGCGGCTGCTCGACCGCCTGCACACCGCCCTTCGCACCCGGATCAACGCCGCGCCCGAGCCGCAGCACGCCACCGTCCGTGGCCTGCTGCGCCTGTGCCTGCGCCCCGCGGCACCCGTCACCGCCTTCTGAGACCCCCGCATCCGCGCGGAAAGGACAACACCATGACCGAACACCTCAGCACCGTGCAGCTCCAGTCCCTGCGCCAGGACATCGACGAGCAGCTGGAACGGCGCAGCCGCCACCTGCTCGGCCTGCAGGCCGAGGCCCAGGACGGCAGCGGCGCGGACGGCACCTGGCAGGAGCTGCTGGCCTCCCTCGCCACGGCCGACCGGGCCATCGCCGAGCTCACCCAGGCCCTCGACCGGCTGACGGCCGGCTCGTACGGCCGCTGCTCGCACTGCGAGGCGGGCATCCCGTTCGAACGGCTCAAGATCCGCCCGCTGGCCCGGTTCTGCATCAACTGCCAGCGCCGGAACGAGGCCGCCTGATCCCGGGACCGGCCGCCCCTCGCGGCATGGGGCGGCCGGTCCGCCGCGAGCGGCTCGCGTGGACAGGAATATGCAGACCGGTCTAGTGTGGGCCGCATGGCGGTCAAGGGGGACGAGACGCGGGCGCGCATCATCGCGGCGGCCCGCACGCTGGTGGAGGCCCAGGGCTGCCACGGCACCGGGCTCAACGAGGTGCTGGCGGTGGCCGGCGCCCCTCGCGGGTCGCTCTACCACCACTTCCCCGGCGGCAAGGACCAACTGGTGGGCGAGGCGCTCGCCGCCGCCGGACGGGAGGTCGACACCATGATCGACGACCTGTCCGGCACGTTCTCCGGCGCCCGCGACCTCGTGCCGGCCCTCCTCGACGCGCTGGCCGACAGGATGGTGGCGGCCGGGTACGCCAAGGGCTGCCCGGTGGCGACCGTCGCCCTGGAGGTCGCCTCGTCCAACGAGCACCTGCGGCGGATCTGCGCCGGCATCTACGAGGGCTGGCAGCGGAGGCTGGCCGACGCCCTGCGCGCCGAGGGGCACGGCGCGGCCGACGACCTGGCGGCGACCGTGCTCGCGGTGATCGAGGGCTCGCTGGTGCTGGCCCGCGCGAGCCGCTCCCCCCTGCCCGTCGAACGGGCCCGCCGCCAGGTCGTCAGGCTGCTGGCCTGAGCCGGCGGTTCGCCGTGCCCACAGAATATGCAGATCGGTCTAGAGAGGGACAGTCATGGAAGACGCCGTGGTGTTCGGCGCGACCGGCTTCATCGGCAGATGGACGGTCCTGCGCCTGCTGGAACAGGGCCGTACGGTGACGGCCGTCGTCCGCCGCGCGGACGGCGGGCTGCGCGGCTGGCTGCGCGAGCACGGCGTGCCCGCCACGCGGCTCACGGTCGTCGAGGGCGATCTCACGGCCGGGCCCGGCCTGGGACTGAGCGCGGCCGGCGGGGGCCCGGCGGGCGTGCGGGACGTGTTCAACGCCGCCGGGGTCTACCGCTTCGGCATGGAACGTGAAGAGGCCAGGGCGGTCAACGTCGAAGGCGCGCTCAACGTGCTGCACTGGGCCGCGGCCCGCCCCGGGCTGCGCCGGCTGGTGCACGTGTCGGGGTACCGCGTCGGGCTGGACCCGCGTCCGCGCCATCCGCTCCCCGAGGCCGAGCTCGCGGCCCTGTACCGGGACAAGGGGGCGTACGAGGGCTCCAAGGCCGAGGGGGACGCCGCCGTACGGGTCGCCGCGGCGCGGCTGGGCGTGCCGCTGACCGTGGTGAACCCGAGCAGCGTCATCGGCCATTCGCTCACCGGCGAGGCCGGCCAGTACCTGGGCCTGGCCGGGCTCGTCCGCGACCTGTGGACGGGCCGGCTGCCCGCGTTGCCGGGCGGCGCCCGGACGTTCGTGCCCGTGGTGACGGTGGATGATTTCGCCCGGTTCATGGCCGCCGTGCCCGAGCACGACCCCGAACCCGGCGGGCTGCACTGGGTGCTCGACCCCGCCACGCCCGACCTGCCCGACCTGATCCGGCTGCTCGCGGACCACCTCGGCGTCCGTCCGCCGCGCGTGCGCGTGCCGGTGGGCCTGATCCGCCGCCTGCCGTCCGCGCTGACCGGCGCCGACCCCGAGACGCTGGGCTTCCTGACCGAGGACCGGTACGACACGGGCTCGGCCGACCGGGTCGCCGCGTCCGCGGGGCTCCGGCGGCCACCGGTGGAGGACGCGCTGCGCCGCTGGGCCGACCGGCTGGTCGCGGACCGCTTCGGAGCCGCCCCGGCCGCGCGTCCCGGCGGTTTCCACGACGTCGCCGGGTCGCGCACCTACGTCGCCGGGGACCGTACGTCGCCGGGCCTGGTCCTCCTGCACGGGCTTCCGCTCGACGGCGAGTCCTGGCACGGCGTGCTCGACGACCTGGACGCAACCCCCGCCTCCGCGCACTCCGGGACACTCGTCGCCGATCCGCCCGGGTCGGGACGTTCCTCTCCCGGGGCACTCGTCGCCGATCTGCCCGGGTCGGGACGTTCCTCTCCCGCGGCGGCCACGTCGCCGGAATGGCTGGCCGAGCTGCTGGGGCCGGTGCGCACCCGTCCCGTGATCGTCGCGCACTCGGCCGCCGCCGCGCCGGCGCTCCGGTACGCCGCCGCCCATCCCGGCCGGGTCGCGGCCCTGGTCCTGGTGTCCCCCTACTTCCTCCAGCGCCGGCCGTCCGCGCTCATCCGGCTGCTCGCCGGCCCCCTTCTCGGCAGGACGGGCCCCGACCGGCTCGCGGCCACCCTTCTGGGCGCGGCGCCGCCGCCGGAGAGCGCGCGGCGGGCGGTCGCGAGCGCCGCGGCCGGGCTCCGCCGTCCCGGGGTGGCCCGGCGCACCGCCCGCGCGCTGCGGGCCGCGCACCTCCCCGCCGAACGCGCCGCCCTCCGTACGCTGCTCGACGGCCCCGTCCCCGTGCACCTCGTGGCCGGCGAGCTGGACCCGCTGACCGGCCACCCCGGACGCACCCCCGTCACCGCCCCCGTCACCGCCCCCGTCACCGTCGTGGCGGGGGCCGGGCACCACCCGCACCTCACCCACCCGGCCGCCGTCGCGGAAGTCGTGCGGCGGGTCCTCCTCCGGCATGAGATCATGACCGGCCCACTCCCGCAGCTACCGAGGGAACCATGAGCTCCTTCACCTACATCGAGCCCGACGACCCCCAGCCCGAGATCCCGCTCGCCGGCGGCGACGTCACCGAAGGCGTCGTACGCGTCGGCGACACCGTACGCCGCCCGGTCGGCCCCAACGCCCCGCTGGTCCACGCGCTGCTGCGGCACCTGGAGGAGGCCGGGTTCGCGGGCGCGCCGCGCTTCCTCGGCATCGACGCCGCCGGGCGCGAGGTGCTGACCTTCGTGCCAGGAGAGGTCGCCGGACATCCGAGGCCCGGGTGGCTGGCCGACGAGGAGCGGCTGGCCTCCGTGGGCCGGCTGGTACGCGCCTACCACGAGGCGGTGGCGGGGTTCGTCCCGCCCGACGGCGTACGGGCCGACTTCGGGTTCACCGAGCCGCCGGGCATGCCGCCCGCGCCGCCGTACCCGCCGGAGCTGGTCGGGCACCTGGACTACACGCCGGACAACATCGTGTTCCGCGACGGCGTGGCGGCCGGGCTGATCGACTTCGACATCGCCAGGCCGGCCACCCGGGTGGAGGAGCTGATGAACGCGATGTTGTACTGGGCGCCGCTGGCCGACCCGGCCGACGCCGACCCGCCCCTGCGCGGCCTGGACGTGCCGCGCCGCTGCCGCCTGCTCGCCGACGCGTACGGGATGTCCGGCGTGGACCGTTCGCGCCTGGTCGAGGTGGCCGTGCTGCGTACCCGGCGGTCGTGGTTCTCGATGCGGCAGATCGCCGAGGAGCAGGGCGGCGGCTGGGCGCGGATGTGGGAGGAGGGCGTCGGCGACCTGATCAAGCGGCGTGAGGCGTGGCTGGAGCTCCACGGCCCGGCGATCGAGGCCGCGCTGACCGCGCCCTGACCGCCGTACCGCCCCTACCGGTGGCGGGCCGCCCTACTGCCCGGGCGGCGGCAGGCGCAGGGCGAGCAGCGCGATGTCGTCGGTACGCGGCGACGGCGCGAGGGCGAGCACCTGCTCGCAGAAGTCCTGGAGCGGACGCCGGGCCAGCGTCGCGGCGTGGCGGCGCAGCCGGGCCAGGCTGGTGTCCAGGTTGACGCCGGGCACCTCGACCAGCCCGTCGGTGTAGAGCAGCAGCGTGCTGCCCGGCGGCAGCGGCACCAGGGCGTCGTGGCGGGTCACGTCGTCGAGGTGCACGCCCAGCAGCAGCGACTGGCCCTCCTCCAGGTAGCGGGCCTGGCCGTGCGCGGTGACCAGCAGCGGCGGCAGGTGGCCCGCGCTGGTCCAGCGCAACATCCGCGCGCCCGGCTCGCCCCCCGGCTCTGGCGGCTCGATCCTGGCCAGGATCGCCGAGGCCGTGGGGGCGTCGCTGGCCACCGCCATGACCTTGTTGAGCCGGTCGAGGATGAGGCTGGGCGACTCCTTGTGGTCGCAGGCCAGGGCGCGCAGCATGTTGCGGAGCTGGGCCATCTGCCCGGCGGCCTCCAGGTCGTGGCCCGCGACGTCGCCGATGGCGATCGCGGTGACGCCGTCGGGGAGCACGAAGGCGTCGTACCAGTCGCCGCCCACCTGGGAGCCGGCCGGGGCCGCCAGGTAGCGGGCGGCGAGCTGCAGGTGGTCGACCTGGGGCAGCGCGGTCAGCAGGTGGCGCTGCATGGTGTCGACGATGTCGCGCTGCTGGCCGAACAGGCAGGCGTTGTCGGCCGCCAGGGCCGCGGTGCGGGCGATATCGGCCACCACGTCCACGTCGGCCTCCGTGTACGGCCGCCCCGGGTCCGTCCGCGCCACCGTCAGGGCGCCCAGCACGCGGCGCGGCGTACGCAGCGGCGCCACGATCGCCGACGAGCCGCCCAGCACGTTGAACAGGGCGTCGTGCGCGGCGGCCAGCGGCCCGTCGGGCGGCGCGGCGATCTGCTCGGGGCCGAGCAGCAGGGCCTGCTCCCCTCGCAGCACCCGGACCAGCGCCGACCGCGAAGGCCCCTTCGGCAGGGACGGCAGCTCGCCGAACCAGGAGGGATCCACCGGCGTGGCCCCGGCGGCGGCCATGGCCAGGCGGCGCAGCTCGCGCGGCCCGAGGAACATGTCCACCGCCGCCCAGTCGGCCAGGCGCGGCACCAGCAGCCGGCCGAGCCGGGTCATCGCCTCGCGGACGTCCAGCGTCTGGGTGAGGACGGTGCTGATCTCGGTCAGCAGGCGGAACTGCTCGGTCAGCTTCTTGGCGCGGACGAGCTGTTCGGCCTGCCGTCCGGCCGCGTCGAGGCGTTCGACGACGTCGATGAAGACCACGACGGCCCCGGCGGGCTCGCCGTCGCGGTGGAGGGGCGAGGCCACCCAGGCCACCGGGAGCAGCCGGCCGCCGGCGGTGGCGAAGGTGGCGAACTCGCTGCGTACGGACCGGTCGTGCCGGCACACCGTCACCAGCTCGCAGCCGGAGCGGGGCGGGAGGCCGCCGTCGAGGCGGCGGTGCAGCGTCTGGTGCGCGTCGGCGCCGCGCAGCTCGTCGGCGGGGAAGCCGAGCAGGGCCGCCGCCCTGGGATTGACCCACGTGATGCGGCCGGTGAGATCGGTGAGGTAGACGCCCATGCCCGTGCCCTCGAACGCCGCGCGCAGCAGCCACTCCTCCGGCTGCGCGCCGGAACCGGAGCCTTCCGGTCGGTGCCCGACGTCGCCCCGATCAGCCATCATCACACTACGTTATCGGATGATTACTGACATGCCGACTTCGTGTAGCCGGGAAAGTGCCGGGCTCAGGACCAGGGGAAGGCGCCGCCGGCCGAGGTGCCGCTGAGGCGGCGGCCGGCGGCGCACGGGATCTCCGAGGGCACCAGCATGCGCAACCGCAGCCGCGAGCCGACGACGGTCCGCTCCACTGCGACCGAGTCGCACAGCTGCCGGATCACCCACAGGCCGAAGCCGTGGGACGCGGTCGGGTCGACGCCGGCGGCGTCGAGGTGGTCGGGGGTCAGGCGGCCCGCGGTGTCCAGGATCTCCACGCAGACACCGATCGCGTCCCGGGTCGCGGTGACCAGGCCGGCCGAGCCGCCATGGTCGAGGACGTTGGTGACGGCCTCGTTCACCGCGAGCACCAGGTCCTCCAGCCGCTCGCCGGACAGTCCGCCGTGGTGGCCGTGGACGCGCACCAGGTCGCGGATGAACGCCAGATCGGCGCTGATGGGACAGCGCAACTCCAACTCCACATGCATGATCGTCTCGTCTGTCGGACGTCGGGAAGGGGTACGCCGGCCCCGTTCAGCTTTCCCGTCGATCGATCGTCAAACGCGCCGGCCGCTCACGGGATGACGGCCTGGGCGAGGGCGATGCCGCACCAGGCCGCTCCGAGACCGGCGGCGACGCCGGCCACGGCGTTGAGCGCGGCGTAGGTGCGGGCGCCGGTCTGCAGCAGCCGCAGGGTCTCGTAACCGAAGGTGGAGTACGTGGTCAGCGCCCCGCACAGGCCCGTGCCCAGGAGAGCCTGCACGCCGTCGCCGGCGGGCAGCGCCAGCAGGAAGCCGAGCAGCGCCGACCCGGCCACGTTCACGGTGAAGGTGCCCCACGGGAACAGGCTGTCGTGCCGGGCCTGGACGGCACGGTCGATCAGGTAGCGGGCGGGCGCGCCCACGGCGGCGCCGAGCACCACCAGCAGCAACGTCGTCACGGCCGCCTCCCGTCGTGCGGGGCACGCGCGCCCTCGCCGCCGGCGGCGGAGGCGTCCTCGGCGCGGGTGGCGGAGGCGTCCTCGGCGCTGGTGGCGAACCGGCCGAACAGGCCGCGGCCGAGCGCCTGCCCGAGGAAGACCGCGGCCAGCGCCGTGACCAGCGTGACCGCCAGGTAGGCGAGCGCCGTGCGCGGCTCGCCCGCGGCCAGGGCCCCGTGGGCGTCGGCGATGGAGGTGGAGAACGTGGTGAAACCGCCCAGCACTCCCACTCCCAGGAACGGCCGGGTCAGCGGATGGGCCTGCCAGACCTCGGTGATGGCCACCATGAGCAGCCCGATCAGCAGGCAGCCGCTGACGTTGACGGCCAGCGTCGGCCAGGCGAAGCCGCCGGGCGGCACCGGGAAGGCGGTCAGGACGGCGTACCGGGCGAGCGCGCCGAGCACGCCGCCGGCCGCGATGACGGCCAGCGTGGCGATCGGGGCGCGGGCGAGCTCGCTGCGCTGGGCGGGCACATGCAGATCGACGTCGGGATCGACCGCGGCCCGCGGATCGACCCGCGTCCCTTCGACGGCGGACGCGTCGCCGGCCTCGGCGCCTTCGGCGGCGTGCGCGCCGCCCGGGCCGGGCCTGGGGGGACGGGCTTGGGTCATGAGGCATCTCCTACCAGCACATGAGCGTGGCACATCTCTGGCAGGGACCGTTGGCGGCCGACACCGCGGTTACCCCCGTACGGGCGGGAGGCGGCGGGCCCCACCGCCGCGGCTCCCGACGCGGGGAAGCCGTGCCCATCATACCGACGCCCTTCCCCCGGAGCGGCTCACCACCGGCGGGGCGTCCGTCCGTCAGCCGCTGCGTCCAGCGCGGGGCCCTGCAAGGGAACCTGGCGGTCCCGCACGTCGACCTTCAAGAAGATCGCTGGTCCGCTTGACCTGGAGTCCGCTCCAGCGCCCAGACTCCCCTTCCGGGGCCTCGTACAGAACGTGACGATGTGGGGAGACAGCATGAAGTACCGGACGATCGGCACGAACCCGGACACCCGCCGTGAGGTGAGCGTGCTCGCCCTCGGGGCGATGATGTTCGGCTCGGTGACCGACGAGAAGACGTCGTTCGCCATCCTCGACCGCTATGTCGAGGCCGGTGGGACGTTCATCGACACGTCCGACAACTACGCCTTCTGGGTGGACGGCGGCCAGGGCGGCCAGAGCGAGGAACTGCTCGGCCGCTGGCGGCGCAGCAACGGCGTCGGCGACGAGATCGTGATCGCCACCAAGCTGGGCGCGCGGCCGCTCGCGCCGGGCACGAGCTACGTCGACAACGCCGAGGGGCTGTCGGCCAGGACCATCAGGGAGTCGGCCGAGCGCAGCCGCGAACGCCTCGGCATCGACCGCATCGACCTGCTCTACGCCCACATCGAGGACCGCGCGGTTCCGCTCGCCGAGACCGTCGAGGGCTTCGGCGCCCTGGTGGCCGAGGGCACGGTCGGCCTGCTCGGGGCGAGCAACCACGCGATCTGGCGGGTGGAACGGGCCCGCGCCCTGGCCGCCGCGGCGGGGGTCACCGGGTACGAGCTGCTGCAGTACCAGCACAGCCTGCTGCGCCCGCGCTTCGACATGCCCGAGTCGATCTTCGAGGACGGCAGCCTCGGGCACGCCGGAGCCGAGCTGCTGAGCTACCTGCGCGCCGAGCCCGGCCTGACCCTGGTGGCCTACTCACCGCTGCTCGGCGGCGCCTACACCCGGCAGGACAAGCAGGTGCCGCCGGACTACGACCACCCCGGCACCCCGGCCCGCCTGTCCGTGCTGCGCGAGGTGGCCAAGGAGTGCGGGGCGAGCATGAACCAGGTGGTGCTGGCCTGGCAGATCGGCTCGGCGTTCCCGATCATCCCGCTGGCCGGGGCGTCGTCGGTGGCCCAGCTCGAGGAGAACCTGGCCGCCGTGGACCTGGAGCTGACCGGCGACCAGCGCGCCCGCCTCGACGCCGCCCACTGAGACACTCCGCCACCTCGCGTCGGGGCTGGCCGGGCGGATGACGCGCATCCTCGTCGAGGTGATCGACGCTCCGTACGAGGAGGCGGTCCCCCGGGCGGCGGCCGTCCTCGACCGCTTGAAGGGGTCGCCCGCCCCCCGCCTGCTGCACGGCGAGGGGCCGGCGACGTGGCCGCTCGTGGCGGAGGCCGTACGGCTGGGCCTCGCCACCCGGATCGGCCTGGAGGACACCCTGCTGGACCCGGACGGCGGTACGGCGGCGGACAACGCCGGCCTGGTCCGCCGCGCCCTCGCCCTCGCCCGCCCCGCCCGGTAGGCGAGAACGCGCGCGCCGGGCTGGTAGGGGCAACCCCCGCTTGAGGGTGGGTGGTGCCGTGACTGTGGCAAACCCGCCAATTCGGCAGAGTCGGGACATATCTTGATCAACTGCTACAAGGAGTCCCGATGCCTTCCTCCGCTACCCGGCGCGCACTCGCCTTGCTCGTGGTCGTCCCGCTGGCGCTCGCGCCGGTGGCTCCGGCGTTCGCGGCCGACCGCGCGCCGTCGTTGCAGTCGCGGCTGGACGCCCTCACCGCCTCCCCGGACGTGCCCGGCGCCATGGCCTACATCCGCCGGCCGGACGGCAGGACCGCGACGGTCGCGTCCGGCACCGCGCGACGCGGCACCGAGCAGCCCATGCCCGGCGCCGACGGCCGGTTCAGGGTCGCCAGCGTGAGCAAGTCGATCATCGCGGCCACCGTGCTGAAGCTGGCCGACCAGGGCAAGGTCAACGTGGACGAACCGGTCGAGACGTACCTGCCCGGCGTCATCCGCGGCAAGGGCATCGACGGGCGGGAGATCACCGTGAAGATGCTCCTGCAGCAGACCAGCGGCCTGCCGGACTTCACCTCCGTCGCCGACTGGTCGAAGATCGACAAGCAGGACCTGCTCAAGCCGGCGCTCTCCCTCGAACCGACGCCGCGCGGCCGGTTCGCCTACTCCAACACCAACTACATGGTCCTCGGCCTGGTCGCCCAGGCGGTGACCGGGCGCGACTTCCGCGCGGTCAGCCGCGACCTGGTGCTGAAGCCGCTGGGCATGAAGGACACGTACTGGCCGGCCAAGGGCGAGACCGGCGTTCGCGGCCCGCACGCGCACACCTACGGCGTGCACCCGCTGCGCCCCCGGGACGGGGTCGTGGACGTGACCCGGCTGCCCGGCCACGCGTTCGGCGCCAGCGGCGGGCTGGTCTCGACGCCGCGCGACCTCGACACGTTCTGGCGGTCGCTGTCCGTCAAGTCCGGTTCGTACGTCACCGTCGACCAGCCCGGCTGGCCCAAGGGCGCCCGCTACGGCTACGGCGTCATGGAGATCCCGCTGAGCTGCGGCGGAAAGCTGTGGGGACACGGCGGCGACATTCCGGGTGTGTCCACCTTCAGCGGACGCGACCGCGCGGGCCGTACGGCCACCGTGTACACCACGGGCTCGGCCAACGGCGGCAAGGCCCGCGACCACCTGCTCGCCGCCTTCGACACCGCCCTCTGCGCCGGCTGAGCGGGGGACACCGTGGAGCAGACCGTGATCCACGCCTACCGAATCGGGTGACCGTCGAGCCGGCGAAGGGCCCAGGAGGGGCCGGAGTGAGCACTCTTGGGAAATTTCCGATTTTGCCACCATTCGCACTCGCGACCCGCGATGATCAAGGTCGGCCGAGTGCCCACGGGGGCGCACCGACCGTTGATTGGAGCACCATTTTGCGAACAAGACTCCCTCTGCTCGCCACTGCCTTCATGGCGCTGGCGGCATTGGTCCCGGTCCCGGCGGCGAACGCCGCGACGACCGCGACGACCACCACCAAGACCGCGACCAGCGCGATCACCTGGGCGCCCTGCGAGGAGGAGCCCAGCGCCGAGTGCGGCAAGCTGACCGTCCCCATCGACTGGTCCAGGCCGGGCGGGCCCTCGATCGACCTCGCCGTCGCCCGCCGCAAGGCCACCGACCCGGCCGCCAGGGCCGGCTCGCTGGTGATCAACCCCGGCGGTCCGGGCGGATCCGGCGTGGAGGCCGTCTACGGCGCTCCCGGGTCCTACACCGAGGAGCTGCAGCAGCGGTTCGACATCGTCGGCTTCGACCCGCGCGGCGTGGGCCGCAGCCACCCGGTGATCTGCTCGGCGTCGGTCTACAACCAGATGCCGCCCACCGTCATGCGCAGCCAGGCCGACTTCGACGCCTGGAACGCCTTCACCAAGAAGCTGCACCCGGACTGCCGGGCCCGTACCGGCCCGCTCTACGACCACGTGGACTCCGTCTCCGTGGCCCGTGACATGGACGCCCTCCGCGCCGCCCTCGGCGAGGAGAAGCTGACCTACTACGGCATCTCGTACGGCACCCTGATCGGCCAGATGTACGCCGAGCTGTTCCCCGGCCGCGTCCGGGCGCTCGCCCTCGACAGCAACATGGACCACAGCCTCGGCCTGAAGGGCTTCTTCGCCACCGAGGCCCTGGCCGTCGAGGACGGGTTCGACCAGTTCGTCGGCTGGTGCGAGCAGGACCCCAGTTGCGTCCTGAACGGCCGCGACATCCGCGCCATCTGGAAGAGCCTGCTGGACAAGGCCCGCCGCGGCGAGCTGGTCTACCCCAGCACCGGCCAGCGGGTGACCGAGCTGCAGGTCATCTACAACGCCGCGCTGGGCAACGAAGGGCCCGACTGGCGCACGCTGAGCGAAGTGATCAACTGGCTGAACGGCGGCCCGGCCCCCGAGTGGGTGCCCCCGCTGCCCGGCCGGGGCCCGGTGGACGGCGACGTCGCCGAGCTGCCGACCAGGATCCTGTGCCAGGACTACAACCTCAAGGTGAGCAGCTACGCCGAGTACGCGGAGCTCATGCGCACCGCGGGCTACCTGGCCCCGGACACGAAGTACCACCCGTACCCGACCGACGACCTGCCCATCTGCCTCAACTCCGGAGCCCCGGTCAACCCGCCGCACACGCTGCGCTACACCGGGCAGGCGCCGCTGCTGCTCGGCAGCTCGATCCACGACCCGGCCACGCCGTGGATCTGGTCGGCCAACGCCACCCGACAGCTCGGCCCGAAGGCCGTGCTGCTCACGTACGAGGGCTGGGGTCACCGCATCTACGGCAAGGACAAGTGCCAGACCGACATCATCGACCAGTACCTCATCGCCCTGACCGTCCCGCCGCAGGGCACCCGCTGCGCCGTGGGCACGCCTGAGGAGACGCTCAGGAAGCAGACGAAGCGGGCGTGGCCGTCCGACTCGCTGCCCTGGGCCGGATAGTCCGCACGACATGGGTACGGCCCCACATCGGGGGCCGTACCCATCCCCACAAAGGGATATTTGCCCCGGCGAACCCCTCGTTATGGATAATTCAGCGTAAGAAGGTAGCTGACGAGGGGGGATGAGCCATGATCGAGGTCAAGAGCATCGACAAGCCCGACGAGCGGCGCGACTTCCCGAAAGGCCACCTGGAGATCTGCGAGCTGAGTGGCCTGACCTTCGGGATCGCCACGTTCGAGCCGGGATGGCACTGGTCGGAGTCCGTGCAGCCGATCGCCGGGACGCCGTCCTGCCAGGTGCACCACAACTGCTTCGTGGTCTCGGGGCGGATGCGCCTGCGCATGGACGACGGCACCGAGGCCGAGGCGGGGCCGGGCGAGGTCTTCGTGTGCCCGCCCGGACACGACGCCTGGGTCGTCGGGGACGAACAGGTCGTCCTGTACGACTTCGCGGGCGGCGCAGCCGAGTACGCCAAGGCGAAGAACGGCTGACGCCGCGCGCGGTCTAGGCGGGCGCGTGCGTCCGCCTGGGAATGATCTCTTCCAGGGCCTCGGCGACGGTGGCGCGTACTCCGAGGCGTCCTTCCAGACCGGTGATGCGCATCAGTCTGGCCGGCTGCGGGGTCGGCGCGGCGACCATCACCGTCCGTCCCGTGGCGGTGATGCGTTTCCACGCGCCGATCAGCGCGCCGAGACCGGCCGAGTCCATGAATCCGACGTCGGACAGATCGATCAAAGTGACGGCGGCCGGCGTGCCGTCGAGATAGCCGGTCGCCCAATCCTCGATGGCGCCGGCGGTGTGCAGGTCAAGGTCCCCGGCCGGGTGCAGAACGACGGTTTCTCCTGCGGAGTTCGCGAGGAGCCGGAAAGTGTCGACTTTCACTGCTATCACTTCCCTTCTTGGTCCGCTCTCCCCTGCCCATCGGCCGACAAACCCCGCGACCTGCCCGTACGGCGCAGCGTCGCTGCTCAATGCGCCTTTTTTCGGAGTGCAATTAGCGATGCCCCGGGACGCCATTCCCGGCTCGAATGCGCGGCCATTTTTTCGACGCCGGACGCATGCCCATACATAAGTAAAGAAATGCTGGGCAGCGTCAAGGAATCGTGATCGCCGACGTTCGAGGAGAGTGAGAACCATGGTCCTGCTCGGGCTGCTGCTCATGGCCGCCGGATCGGCCGCCGTGGTCGTCCTGTTCACGCAGACGACGACCACCGCCGCCGCCGCGCTGACGCTGATGGGCGTCACCTTCCGGGTCGGTGACCTGGAGCTGTTCAGCGCCGGGGCCGCCACCGCCGCCGCGTTCATCTTCGGCGCCTTCCTGATCGCGGCCGGGACGAGCCGCAAGCTGGCCCGCCGCCGCGAGCTGCGCCGCCTCCTGGCCGAGCGGACGGACGACCACCCCGCCACGCCCCAGGACGACCACCTCACGACGCCGCAGGACGACCATCTCACGACGGACCGGGACGACCGCCTGACGACGGACCCGACCGGTGACCGTCTCGTGGCCACCGACCGGACCGACCGGACCGACCGAACCGACCGAACCGACCGGACCGCGTCCGTTCCGGCCGCGCGTCGCCGGACGCCCGCCGATCGCCTGGTCGCCGGCCGCCGCCGTCCCGCCACCGGCTGACCCCGTGGCCGGCTCAGGCGGGCAGGGCCTCGGCCGTGGGGACCACCAGGCCGAACAGGTCGCCGATCGTCGTCAGGGCGGCCTCGTGCAGCGCGTCGGCGGGCAGCGGCGCGCCGCCGGGGCCGGCGAGCGTACGGGTGGCGCAGGCGTCGGCGACGACCGTGGGACGGTAGCCCAGCCGGAAGGCCCCCTGGGCGGTGAAGGTGACGCACATGTGGGTCATGAAGCCGGCCAGGACCAGGTCGGGCCCGGACTCCAGCCCCGTCAGCACGTCCTGGAGCCCGGTCTGGTGGAAGACGTCGGGGAACGTCTTGACCACCACCGGTTCCCCGTCACGCGGCGCGACCCGCGCGCTGATGGCCCCGATCTCGGCGCGGACGTCGTACGGGCTGCCGGGGCCGCCGTCGTTGACGACGTGCACGACGCGTGCCCCGGCGGCGCGGGCGCGCTCCAGCAGGCGGGCTCCGGCCGCGAGGGCAACCGCAGGAAGATCGGATCGGCATCGACGGTGACCCGGGGGTGGTCGGCGGCCAGTTGCGCGGCGGTGGACCAGTGGGTGGTGGCGGTGACCGCGCCGGGGACCACCAGGGTGTCCACCTGGTCACCGACCTCGTCGAACGTCAGGTCGGCGACCAGCCGCACCCCGGCGGACGTGGTGACCTGGCCGCCCCGGGGACCGGCGAGCCGCACGTCGTACAGGGCGCGGCCGGCGACCCGGTTGGCCAGGGCGAACACCTCGGCCGGGCCGGTGACGTCGAGCAGGTCGACGTCCGGGAAGAGCGCGATGACGACGCGGTGGGCAGCGGGCATGACCCGATTCTCACCGAATCGGCGGAATGACCGCAACGACAGTTATCTGTCACATCCGGTCATCGAGCAGCACCTGGTCGAGCACGTGCGCGCCGATGGCGGCCATCGCGGGGTTGTCGGCCGAATGGGCGGCCAGGGCCGTGCCGATGACGAGGGCCCAGCCCCGCGCGCGTTCCCAGGTCGCCTGGTCGGCGTCCACGTGGGCGCGGAACACCGCGCGCCCGTCCTGGTCGAACACCAGCCAGGCGGCGGCCAGGTCGGTGGCCGGGTCACCGCTGGTCAGGTCGCCGAAGTCGAGGACGGCGGCCAGCTTCCCGCCGTCCAGCACGAGGTTCGCCGGGTGCGGGTCGCCGTGGAGCCAGAGCGGAGGGCCCGGCCAGGGCGGCAGCGCCACCAGCCGCTCCCAGAGCGGCAGCAGCTCGTCCCGCCGGGCGACGAACGGCATCCGCTCCCGCACCGCCCGGTCGCGGTGGGCCAGCGGGACGCCCCGCACGGGGTTGCGCGGCGCGTCGGACGGCGCCGGCCGGTGCAGGTCGTTCATGAAACCGGCCAGCGTCACGGCCACGACGGCCCGCTCGGACGGCGGCACGTCGGCGACCGTGCGCCCTTCGTACCAGGGGGCGATCGTCCACGGCCAGGGGTAGCCCTCGCCCGGCACGCCCAGCCTGACCGGCACGGGCAGCGCGACCTGGACGTACCCGGCCAGCACCGGCAGCCAGCGCTGCTCGTTGACGACGAGGTCGACGGCGACGCGCCGGCGCGGCAGGCGTACCGACAGGCCGTCGCCCAGCCGGTGAACGACGTTGTCCCAGCCGTTGGCGACGAGCGTGAGCGGGCCCGCCAGGTCGGGGTGCTGGGCGCGGATCAGCCGGTCGACGAGGGCGTCGTCGATGTCGATCTCCGCTTCGGGGGTGTTCATCCACGCCACGATAGTGCGGCGTCCGGGGCGCTCAGTCGGCGTGCAGGTCGGCCGGTTCGCCCAGGCGCAGGGCGAGCAGGGCGACGTCGTCGGTGAAGCGGTCGCCCCGGTGGGCCAGCAACAGCTCGCACATCTCCTCGATGGGCAGGTGGCGCAGTTGGGAGGCGGTGCGGGCCAGGCTCTCCATGCCCTTGTCGACACCGTGCGCGCGGTCCTCGACGAGCCCGTCGGTGTAGAGCAGCAGGACGGACCCGGCCGGGATGATCTGCTGGTGGTCCGGCCGGGCCAGGTCGGGGGTGACGCCGAGGGGGTGGCCGCCCTCGGCCCGCAGGTAGCGGGCGGGGCCGCCGGTGGGGAGCAGCAGCGGGGGCAGGTGGCCGGCGGTGGCCCATCGCAACCGCCAGTCGGTGCCGCCGTACTCCTCCAGGCGGGCCAGCAGCACGGTCGCCATCGGGCCGCCGTGCAGGGCGTGCAGGATCTCGTCGAGGCGGCGCAGGATCTGGGACGGCGGCTCGCAGTGCTCGTAGGCGAGCACCCGCAGCATGTTGCTGATCTGGCTCATGACGGTGGCCGAGCGCAGGTCGTGACCCATCACGTCGCCGACCATCAGGCAGGGCACGCCGTCGGGCAGGACGATCGCGTCGTACCAGTCGCCGCCGATGCGCGGGACCGTGCTGGAGGGCAGGTAGCGGGCGCAGGCCCACAGGCCGTGCAGGTCGGGCAGCGACGGGAGCAGGCTGCGCTGGAACTCCTCGGTGTTGCGGCGGATGCGCTCGTAGAGCCGGGCGTTCTCGATGGCGACGCCGGCCGCGCTGCCCAGCGCCGCGACGATCCGCTCGTCGTCGCCGGTGAACGGCAGGCCCGAACGTTTGTCCGCGAAGTACAGGTTGCCGTACGCGGTGCCGCGGACCAGGATCGGCGTGCCCAGCAGGGTGCGCATGACCGGATGGCCGGGTGGGTAGTCGCGGAAGCTGGGGTGGGCGAGCACGTCGTCCACGCGCAGCGGCCGGGGGTGGGCCATCAGCTCCTGCAGCAGGCCGTGGCTGGTGGGCAGGCGGCCGATGGCCTCGTACACCTCTTCGGAGACCCCGTAGGTGAACAGGTCGGCGAACTCGCCCTCCTCGTTGAGCACGCCGAGGGCGCCGTACCGGGCGTCGACCAGGTCGGCCGAGACCTCCACGATCGTGCGGAGCGCGGCGTTCAGCTCCAGCTCGGAACTGATCGCGAGGACGGCCTCCAGCAGGCGCGCCATCCGGCCGTGCAGATCCTCGATCTGCGTGAGGCTCGCCTGCAGCCGCCGGAGCTTCTCGGCGCCGAACGGCCCGAGGTCCCCGCCGTACGCACCGCCCTCCGGCCGCTGTCCGCCCACCGCACCCCCCGAGATGCCCTTGCCCAGGTCATGCCCCCGGCCACCGGCATGACACCTGGTCAGCGACACCGCGAGGGTGGCTCACAACACCTTGGAGGAGGGAGCCGTGTAGGTGTTGCAGGAGCCGGGGTCCCCGGTGGCGAAGCCGCGCTTGATCCAGGCGCGGACGGTGGCGGTCCTGCCGTACCAGCTGTACTTGCCCTCCTTGTCCCCGGTGGGGAGGGTGAGGAAGTAGTCCCAGT
Organism: Nonomuraea sp. NPDC052265; assembly: GCF_044547985.1. Classification (NCBI taxonomy): domain Bacteria; kingdom Bacillati; phylum Actinomycetota; class Actinomycetes; order Streptosporangiales; family Streptosporangiaceae; genus Nonomuraea; species Nonomuraea sp. NPDC052265. Next base: position 285,051 of record NZ_JBIUBJ010000009.1, on the reverse strand, counting down.
CCTTGCCGGACCTGCCCTCCAGGGGCCAGACGCTCTTGATGAACGCGCCGGACAGGCAGTCGAGCTGGAGGTTCCCGCGCCGCCCCTGCTCCCGCCCCTCGGCCTTGCTGGAGTACGGGATCACGTCGTAGGCGTCGGAGATTCCGACGAGGTTCTGCACCTGGTACCCGTACATATAGGCCGTCAAGTAGAACAGCCACAGGTCGCTCGGGTCGTCGGTCCAGTCCTTGCCGATCTGGACGGCCAGCGTGCGCGTCTTGCCGCAGTACCACATCTGCGAGTCGTCGTCGTCCACGGCCATGCCGCAGTACTTCTTGGGGATGCGGTTCATGTGCCGCACCTTCACCGGCTCGTACGGCAGCCCGGCCCCGGTCAGGTGCTGCTCCCAGGTGGTCTCCAGGCAGGCGACGACCGCGTCCACGTAGGCGCGGGCCTGCTTGAGGTTGTGGCGCTTGACCGGCGGCTCGGCGCAGGTGGTCGTGGGGAGCGGGCCCGCCTCGTAGAGGGGGTTGGCGATCAGCTTGGGGTGCTTGACGGGGTAGGCGGCGCTCTCCGCGGCTGCCGTGCCGGTCAAGGTCGTGCCGGCCGAGGAGGCGGTGAGCACGCCCGCCATCGTCAAGATCATGAGGGGTTTCACGAAGGGTGACAATAGGGCTCGGGTCCGACCACCACAAGACCACCGGGGGCCGTCCGCCGGAGGGCGGACGGCCCGAGGGGTCAGCCGCTCACGCCGGTGACCTTCAGGTGGGGGTCGGAGGTGATCTCGGCGTCGGTGAAGCGTTCCGTGACCCATCCGCCGCGGGAGAACAGGGCGGTCTGGTCGGTGTGGTGGGGCGAGTTCGGGTTGGCGGACAGGGAGTAGGTCAGGACGGTCCGGGTGCGGGGGCCGTCGGGGGTGAGCTCGACGGCCATCATGAAGCTGGAGCCGGTGTTCACGTCGGGGTAGCGGCCGTCCTCGCCGAGCGGGCCGGAGTTGCGGACGCGGTCGAAGCATCCCTCCCCCTCGGTGCAGCCGGGGATCGGGACCGACGCGTAGTGCTGGGCCTGGCCGGTGGTGAGGGTCAGGGGCAGGTGGTTGGCCCGGAAGAACAGCGCGGCGTCGGCCAGGGCCCGCCGCACGGCGGGGTCGTCCCGCTTGAGGCCGCGCGGCGTGGTGAGCGGATGGGCGGGCTCGAACGGCACCCGCCACCAGCCCTGCGGCGGCTCCCCCGGCTTGACCGGGACCTGCAGCCCGTCGAAGAACCGCCGCCACAACACGGCCCCCTCGCCGTCGAGCGTGGCGCGTCCGTCCCAGCGGGTCAGCGTCCGGCAGGCGTCCCGTACGTCCACCCGCTCCCCCGAGGAGGCCCGCAGCTCGCGGTGCTCCCGGCACAACGCCACCAGGTCCGGACGCATGAGCTCGAAGCCGTGGTTGCGCTTGCTCCGGGCGGTGGCCTGGAGCGTCTCCAGGGTGAAGCCGGGGTCGCCGAGCCCGTCGGAGCCCTTGAGCCGCCGGTCGATCATGTCCAGGCTCACCCGGGGCCGCAGCTCCAGATCGGTCCGTACGGCGCCCCAGACCTGGTCGTAGCCGGTCAGCGGCGCGGCCGGGTTCGTCATCCACGGGCTGTTGTTGGAGTTGGCGACGTAGTCGGCGCGGGTCAGGCCGGGCTTGCCGCCGGGGCCGAAGATGCCCGGCACGACCGCGTCGGGGTCCTTGCCCCACAGGCACGCCGAGGTCGAGCCGTCCAGGACGAAGGCGTCGATCGACGGGTCGGGCGAGGGCTCGGCGCAGCGGCGGGCCTGGGCGTCGGTGACGCGCGGGACGACGGAGGCGTCGGCGAAGGACGCGGTCCCGCCGACGTCGGTGGCCAGCGTGTAGACGAACGGCATGCCCTGGTGGGCGTCCTGGGCGGCGCGCAGCCCGCGCACGTCGCCGGCCTTGGACATCGCCAGCCACTCGTCGGCCGCCCGCAGGTTGGCGGCGTTGACGTCGGCCAGCGCGTACGCGTACTCCTTGCTCCGCCCGGCGGCCAGCACCGGGCCGTAGCGGGAGGTGAACAGGGTGCGCGAGACGAAGGTGCCGTCCTGGAGCGGCACCTCGACGTCCTGGCGGCCCATCGGCTCGGGCCGGCCGTCGACCAGGTAGGTGGTGGGGTCGCCCTGCGCCAGCCGGAGCCGGTAGAGGGTGAAACGCTGGGCGTGGGAGACGGTGTGGGTCCAGGCGACGGTCCTGTTGTGGCCGATCTGCACGACGGGGGTCCCGTACAGGCTGCCGCCGGCGACGTCGAGCACGCCGGGGATGGTGAGCTGCACCTGGTAGAAGCGGCGGACGCCGTTCCACGGGAAGTGCGGGTCGGCCAGCAGCATGCCGTGGCCGTCGCGGGTGGCCTCGCGGCCCAGCGCCCAGCCGTTGCTGCCGGGGGCGCGCCGCGGGCCCTCTCCCCCGCCGCCCTCGCCGACGATGGCCTCCTTCAGCGCGGAGCCGCCCGACATGCGGCTGAGGTCGAGGAGGTTGGCCCAGACGTCCTCGGCGGTGATCGGGCCGACCCAGGACTTGCCGCGGCAGGTGGGGTCGGGCAGGTCGGCCACGCCGGTGTCGTCGAGGTAGCGGTTGTAGCCGGCCGCGTACCCGTCCACCAGCTCGCGCAGCTCGGCGCTCGGCCCGATGGGGGCGGGCCGGGCCAGCAGCCGCCGGACGACGCCGGACTCCGCGACGCTGCGGTGATAAAGGTCGCTGGTGAGGTTGGCGACCGGGCGCACCGGGTCGTCGGACTCGGCCTCCGGGCCGAAGTAGCGGGATCGTTCGCCACGCAGCGTCACCACCCAGGAGGCCAGCACGCACAGGTTGTCCTGGGCGAAGGCGTACCCGTAGCCGAAGCCGAGGCCGCCGTGGTCCTTGGCGGACACGTGCGGGATGCCGTACTCGGTGCGCCGGATCTCGGCCGAGTAGCGGCCGGCGGTGGCCGCGGACGGCGGGCCGGTGAGCAGGGCGGCGACCACGGCCAGCACGATCGCCGGCACGAACGCCGCAGTCGGTGCTCGCAGCTTCATGTGGCTCCTATTCGAAGCGCGCGTTGTCGGGCGCGGTCATGTGCCGCAGCAGCGGCAGAGCGGTCAGGATCACCAGCAGGGACGCGGCCAGCCCGCCGCCGACGCCGGCGAAGTAGACCGGCCCCGGCATCGCCAGGGAGGCCCCCTTCATGCCCAGCCCGTCGATGAACGGCGCCGCCACGGCGAACCCGGCCCCGGCCGCGACGACGGCCGCCAGGACGAGCGGCAGCGCCGACTCCAGCAGCACGACCGCGCCCAGGGTGCGGCCGGGCGTGCCCGCCAGCCGCAGCAGCGTGAACGGCTGCCGGCGTTCCACCAGCCCGCCGCCGACCGCCACCAGCAGGCTGCAGCCGCCGGCGAGCAGGGTCAGGGCGACCATGCCCAGCGCGATGTTCTCGGCCTGCGTGTAGAGCGTCGCCCGGACCTGGGCGACCTCGTCGAACGTCATCGGCGGGCCGGTGCTCTGCCCTGCCAGCAGGGTGCGGATCTGTTCCAGGGCCGCCGGGTCGGCCATGGCGACCAGCACGGAGGCCAGGTTGAGTCCGTCGGCGGAGACGGGCGCGCTGCCGGCGTCGGCGAGGGGGATCAGCTTGTCGATGGTGAGCGGGTTGTCGGCCTCCACCACGCGGTCGAACCGCCCGGCGACGGCCCGCGCGCCCGGCGGGCACTGCCCGAGCGCGGGGAAGCGGGCCAGGTCGGCGCACTCGACGACCGCCCGGGGCGGCGGCGGACGTTCGGGGTCGATCATCCGGTTCTCCTCCTCCTTGGCGGCGTAGATCGGCATCACGCCGACGCCCGGGTAGGCCCGCAGCCGGGCCACCAGGTCGGCCCCGGCCCGCGGCGACAACCCGCCGCCGCCGAGCTCGCCGAGCGGGGCGCGCAGCACGCCGGACAATGTGCCGCCGGCCACCGCCCGCTGGCCGTCCACCACGGCGGGGACGATCCCGGCGATCGCCGTCCCGATGAACACCGCCAGGACGAGCCCGCTCACCGACCGGAACGCGGCCTTCGGATCGGCGGCCAGCCGCCGGGCGGCCAGCAGCGTCGCCGCCCCCCTGGTCAGCCGGGCGGCCAGGCGGGCGGCCAGCATCGTCAGCCAGGGGCCGGCCAGGATCAGCCCCGCCATGGTCAGTGCCAGGCCCGCCGCGGCCAGCCCGGCGTTCGGTTCGCGGTCCTCGGTCTGGAACGCCGGGCTCGCGAACAGGGCCAGCCCGGCCAGCAGCGGGATCACCCGCCAGGCCCGCGGCGGCCGTGGCGCGCCCTTCCTGAGCGCGCCCAGCGGCGAGATCCGTACGCGGCGCAGCGACCACAACGCGCTCACCCCGGCCAGCAGCGGGACGCCGGCGAGCACGGCCGCGTACTGCCAGGCGGCCGGGGTCACCGTGTCGGGGAAGAACCGGGAGCCGGTGACGCGGACGGCGGTGACAGCCGGGCGTACCAGGAGGAAGAGCACGATCCCGGCGAGCGCGCCGGTCAGCGCGCCGAGCGCCGCGTCCACCGCGGCGAACAGGTTGACCTGCCGGGACGTGCCGCCCACCAGCCGGATCGCGGCGAAACGCGCCTCACGGCGGGCGGCGGCCAGCCGGGTGGCGGAGTTGACGAGCACGAGCAGCGGCACCATCAGCCCGACGGCCGCGATCGCGAACGCGAACCGGTAGATGTCGGCGTTGTCGTCGACGGCGGGTTCGTCGGCCGTCGTGTCCACCTGCCGGGTGCCGCGCAGGGCGGCCACCTGCTCGGGCGTACGGCCGACCACGATGGTCAGGTCGTCGGGGCCGGACAGCGCGGCGCGGCCGATCGTCCCGGCCCTGGCGCCGGGGAAGCGGTCGGCGAGCTGCGCGCGCGGCGCCGAGTCCAGCAGCCGGGCCAGCTCAGGAGAGACGTGGTACTGGCCGGGCGCGGGCATGCGGGACAGCCCGGGGACGACGGGAGCCCGGTCGCCGAGCGCGGCGGCGTCGAGGCGTCTGATCACGCGGCCGGCGTAGTAGTCCTCGTGGTAGTTCCACAGGGCGCCGGTGGCGGTGGCGTCGAGGGCCCAGCCGCTGGGCGCGGTGCCGCTGGTGCACTCCCAGCAGGTGCGCTCGTTGGCCGTCTGGAAGGCGTTGAACAGGGAGAGCGTGGTCAGCAGCACCGCCACGCCGACCGCCACCCCGGCGACGATCAGCGCGAGCCGGGCGGCCACCTCCCTGCCTCCGGCCAGCGACAGCCGCAGGCCGAGGGCGATCACCGTACGACCTGGCCGGCGTAGGGGTCGGTGAGCCTGCCGTCGCGGACGATGACCTCCCGGTCGGCGGAGGAGGCGACGCGGGCGTCGTGGGTCACCACGATGACGGTCGTGCCCTCCTCGCGCGCCAGGCCGACCAGCAGTTCCATGACGTGCTCGCCGGTCAGCGAGTCGAGCGAGCCGGTCGGCTCGTCGGCGAACAGCACCCGCGGCCCGGTCACCAGCGCCCTGGCGATCGCCACCCGCTGCGCCTGCCCGCCGGACAGCTCGCCGATGCGCCGGCCGCCCAGCTCGGCCAGTTCCAGCCGCTCCAGCCAGCCCGCCGCCCGCCGGTACGCCTCCTTGCGCCCGGTACGCGCGAGCAGCAGCGGCAGGGCGACGTTGTCGGCCGCGGTCAGCTCCGGCACGAGCTGCCCGAACTGGAACACGAAGCCGAACGCGGTGCGCCGCAGGCGGGTGCGCCCGTCGTCGCTCATGGTGTCCATGCGCCGCCCGTCGAACCACACCTCGCCGCTGTCGGGGGTGAAGATCCCGGCCAGGCAGTGCAGCAAGGTCGACTTGCCCGAGCCGCTGGGGCCCATGACCGCCACGACCTCCCCGGCGTCCACTCCCAGGCTGGCCTCGCGCAGCGCCGGGGTGCGGCCGTAGGAGCGGCTGATCTCGCGCGCTTCGAGGATCACGACGACGCCCGCACCAGCTCGGCCAGCGCGTCCAGGCGCGCCTGCGTGACGTCGATCCAGCGCAGGTCGGCCTCCAGGTGGAACATGCCGTGGTCGGCGAGCAGCGCGTCGGCCAGCGAGTCACCCCGCTTGATCTGCGCGAACTCCCGCATGCGCCGCAGGTGCGTGGCCCGCTGGAGGTCGAGGTAGGCCGCCGCGTCGCGGCCCAGCATCAGCGCCAGCACGACCTTGGTGAACAGCACCGTCTGCAGGTACGGCTCGGCCGCGACCGGCTCGCTCAGCCACGCCTCGACCTCACGCGCGCCGAGCGGCGTGATCGCGTAGCGCTTGCGCTCGGGGCCGTCGCCCGGCTCGTTCTCCCCGGCGGTGACCTTGCCGTCCCTGGCCAGGCGGCCGAGGGTGGAGTACACCTGGCCGAAGGGCAGCGACTTGCCGCGGCCGAAGAAGGTGTCGTAGTCGCGCTTCAGGTCGTAGCCATGGCTCGGCTCCCGCTCAAGGAGGCCGAGCAGCGCAAGAGGAACGCTCATGCCCCCACTATATACCGAGGGTATATACGGGGGGCATAACCGCCGCTACGGGATGGGCGTCCGTCAGGAGGTGGAGCTGGGCGACGGGGTGGGCGGCTGGTCGCCGTGCCGGTGGCCGTCCTTGCCGCCGTCCCGGTGGTCGTCGCCGTGGGAGTGCCGGCCGCGGCCGTCGCGGGCGCTCACGTCGTGGACGGTGACGGCGGTGGACGTGCCGCCGGTGACCTTGGCGCTGACCATGACCTTCTGGCCGGCCTTGATCGCGCCGATGCCCTCGTCGCGGTTGACCCGGGTGTCGGCGTTGACGGCGTACTCCTTGGTGTAGCCGTCGGCGCTCTTGACCGTGACGGAGTCCTGGTCCACGGCGGTGACGTCGCCGTACTGGGTGGCCACCGTCACGTAGGCGCCCTGCCCGTCTGGGACGACGAACTCGCCGTGGACGGGCGGGCCGCCGAACCCGCGCCCCCAGCCCCGCCCCTTGTCGGACGGCGAGTCCGACGGACTGGCCGAAGGGGTCGCGACGGCCGGGGGCGTCCCGGTGGGCGACGGGGACGGCGAGAGCACCGAGGCGGCGGCGACGCCCCCGCCCCCGACGATGACGGCCGCGGTGGCCGCGGCGAGCAGTACGGAGCGGGGGAATCGGCGCCTTGGCGGCTCGTTCGCCAGAGTTTCCGCCGTGCCGAATCCGTCAGGCCCAGAGGTCATGATCTTTCCTCTCTATGGGATGCAACACGACAACCATGCACGAAACCGCCTAAAAGCGTCGTAAACGCCCATCGCCCTGCGGCCCGCAACCCCGCGTGCGGACCGCGTCCGGCGTTAGGACCCGGAGACGGGTGGGGTGCAGAGCGCGGCGATCAGCCAGGAGGACGGCCGCCGCGGAGAGAGTGATTTGCGTGGCATGTAACATGTCACACTTCAAGTCGCCCGTCTTTACCTCCGTACGATCTTCCGCGGCGCGGGATCGCTCACTCGACGATCAGGTTGACCGGGATGTTGTCGCGGGTGGCGTTGGAGTACGGGCAGACCTGATGAGTGGCCTCGACCAGCTCGCGGGCGGCCTCGGGCTCGATGTCGTCGGGCAGCTCGACGCGGAGCGTGGCGTCGAGCTGGAAGCCGCCCGCGCCGTTGGGCGACAGGCCGATCTCCGCCGTGACCGACGCGTCCGAGACGTCGAGCCCCTTCCGCCCGGCCACCAGCCGCATCGCCGAGGCGAAACAGGCGGCGTAGCCGGCGGCGAAGAGCTGCTCGGGGTTGGTGCCCTCGCCGTCGCCGCCGAGCTCCTTCTGCAGGGCCAGCTTGACGTCCAGCCTGCCGTCGGAGGAGACCGCGCGCCTGTCGCGGCCCGCGGAGGTGGCGATGGCGGTGTACATGCTCATGTCTCGTCTGCCCTTCCATCGTCGCCAGACAGACCTGTCTGTCTGCCCGGCTTGGCCATGAGACTAGACAGGTCTGTCTGGTAGCGTCAAGGGGTGAGCGCAGAGACGGTGAAGGAACCTCGTCCGAGCCCGGCCCGTACCCGGGTCCTGGAGACCGCGGCGCGGCTGTTCTACGCCGAGGGCGTGCACTCGGTGGGGATCGACCGGATCATCGCCGCGGCGGGCGTCGCGAAGGCGACCTTCTACCACCACTTCCCGAGCAAGGACGAGCTGGTCCGAGCGTACATCGCGGAGCAGGGCGCGACGCAGCGGGCCTTGGTCGCCACCCTGCGGGCGGCCTCACCGCGGGAGACGCTGGAGGCCATCTTCGCGTTCATGTGCGAGTTCGGGTCCGGCGCCGCCTATCGTGGCTGCCCCTTCGTCAACACCGCGGCCGAGTACCCGGATCCCGCGCATCCCGTACGGGAGGCCATCGCCGAGCACCGGCGCTGGTCCCGCGACCTGTACCGCGACCTCCTGGCGGCCGACGGCCACCCCGACGCGGAGCGCACCGCCGACATCCTGCTCCTGGTCAGGGACGGCCTGGTGGTCGGCTTCGACCTGGACGACCCGCCCACCGTCCGCACCACAGTCCAGGAAACCCTGACCCGAGTCCTGACCACCTGACCCCCGGCCCCTCCGAACACCGCCCCCGCCCCCGGACCAGGCGCGCCCCCAGCGCGCCCACGGCCCCGGCCCGCCGCCGCCCCGAGGCGACCTCGGCCTTCCCCTCGCCTCCGCGCCTCCTCACCTTGACGCCCCCCGCTTCGCGCCTCCGTCTTGCGGCGCCGGCGTTCCATCTCGGGGGCGGGAGGGCCGGTGGAGCCATGGGGGGTTTTGTGCTTGATGGGAGGTTTGTCTGGTATTACTGGGCAGCGCCGTTCCTCCCCTCCCCACCGCTTACGAGGCAGTCATGTCGTTGTCCGGAAATATCAGGAGAAGCGTGGCTGCGGTGGTGGCCATCGTCCTCGCCCTGCTCATCGCCTCCCCCGCGACCGCCGCCCCCACGGCGGCCCCCGCCCCCACCCGCCCCAACATCATCTTCTTCCTGGTCGACGACCTGTCAGCCGACCTGCTGCCCTACATGGACACGGTCCGCACCCTCGCCGACGGCGGCACCACGTTCACCGACTACTACGTGTCCGACTCGCTCTGCTGCCCCTCCCGGGCCTCGATGTTCACCGGCCAGTTCCCCCACAACACCGGCGTACGGACCAACCAGGGCTACGACCGCGGCGGCTACCAGGCCTTCGCCCGGCACGAGAGCCGCACCTACGCCGTCTCCCTCCACCAGGCCGGCTACCGCACGGGCTACCTGGGCAAGTACATCAACGAGTACCCCGCCCGCCCCGGCTACCAGGTGCCGCCCGGCTGGGACGAGTGGCACGTCTCCGCGGGCGGCGGCTACAACGAGTTCAGGTACCAGCTCACCCGCTACATCAGGGAGGAGTCGGGCAGCAGGCGCCCGATCGCCCCCTCCAAGGGCACGTACCTGGTCGACGAGCTGGCCCGGCGCGCGACCGGCTTCATCGAGCGCTCCCGCGAGCACGCCCCCGGCCGGCCGTTCTTCCTCCAGGTCTCGCCCTTCTCCCCGCACAACCGGGTGGACGTCAAGCCGGGCGACACCGAGCCGCGCTTCCCGCCCGCGCCGCGCGACCGTCCGAAGGACCGTTTCCCGGCCGGCGAGTTCCCGCACGGCGACTGCGGCGGCCCCGACTGCGCCGGCATCGACGTCACCACCCTGCCCTCCTACGACGAGGACACCGCCGACAAGCCCTCCTGGGTCCGCAGGGCCCCGATCGAGGCCAAGCGCGCCGAGGAGCTGCGCGAGGACTTCCGCGACCGGATCCGCATGGTCCAGTCGGTCGACGACATGGTGGGACGGGTGCTGTCCACGCTGACCGAGCCGGAGCGCCGCAACACCTACGTCGTGTTCGCCAGCGACAACGGCTTCCACCTCGGCCAGCACCGCCTGGTACGCGGCAAGTCCACCCCCTACGACCACGACGTACGGGTCCCGCTGCTGGTCAGGCGGCCGATCACCGGACAGCAGGACCGGCTGGTGACCAACGCCGTCGCCCAGAACGTGGACCTGTTCCCGACCTTCCTCGACATGGCCGGCGTCGCCCCGGCGGTCCGCGACAGCAGGGACGGCCGCAGCCTGCTCCCCCTCATCCAGGGCCGGCAGGTCACGGACTGGCGGCAGGCGGCGCTGGTCGAGCACGTCAAACCCGACCCGCGGACGCCGGGCAGGCCCGACCCCGACGCCGACCGGCTGAAGAAGGGCAACGCGCAGCCGCCCACGTACAACGCCGTACGGACCGCCGGAGAGCTGTACGTCGAGTACGCGGGCGACCCGAAGCCCGAGTACTACGACACCGTCACCGACCCCCACCAGGAGTCGAACGACCCCGGCAACGCCAGGACGGCCTACCTGTCCGGGATCCTGCGCGGGCTGACGACCTGCGGCAGGACCGGCGCGCCCGACTGCTGGACGGCCGCCCACCTGCGCTGAGGAGTACGGCAGAAGTTGACCACCTTCGGACCGGCGGTTGACGCGCGGGCCGCCGGTCCCCCCTTAGGTTGGGGCGGTCCGGAGTCCGAACCGAAGGAGAACCATGCGGTTCATGTCCCCCCTGGCCGGATTACTGCTGCTCGCAGGCACGATGGTGGCGCAGGCGGCGCCCGCGGAGGCGGCGGGGTGCGCGACCGTGCTCCCCCACGCCGACGGCTACGGCATCACCTGCGCCGACGTGCGACGCCACCCGCAGAGCGACGGCTCCGAGCTGCGGGACGTCACGATGACCTCGACGGCGATCTTCCAGGCGTCCGGCGGCACCCCGGTCATCAGCCCGCTGTCGCGCCCGATCACCGTCCGCGTCTACCTGCCCAAGGGGTACGACCCCCAGCGCGCCACCCGCTACCGCACGCTCTACCTGATCAACGGCGGCGGCGACGACTACGACTCGTGGACCACCAAGGCCGACCTCGTCTCCCTCGTCCGGACCGCGGGCTCCTTCGACGGGATCGTGGTGATGCCGACCGGCGGGATGACCGGCTGGTACGCGAACTGGGCCGGCCGTACGGACGGATATTTCGCCCCGAAGTGGGAGACGTACCACATCAATCAGCTCATCCCCTGGATCGACGCCAACTTCAACACCGTCGCCGACCGGTCCGGACGCGGCCTGGCGGGCCTGTCCATGGGCGGCTACGGCACCCTGCGGTACGCGGCCGCGCACCCCGGCGTCTTCTCCGTGGTCGGCGCGTTCTCGCCCGGCATCGACCTGCGCGCCAAGCCCGCCCAGCGCACGATCTCCGACTCCATGTGGCAGTCGGGCGCGGCGATCGACCTGACCGACCTGGGCGAGTTCCGCGTCAACAAGTACGAGAACGGCAGCCCGCTGCCCGTCCTCGACCAGGAGGTGCAGCGCCGCTACCGCCTGGACACCCTGTTCGGACCGCACACCACCACGGTCTTCCACGGCCGCACGGTCGACGACTGGCCCGCCGCCAACCCCGCCGACCTGGTCACCCAGGGCAAGTACGCCCCCTACGACGGACGGCTGGCCCTCTACGCCGGCGGCTGCGCGAGCCTCCCGCACGTCCCGGACGGCACCGAACCCGCCCCCGCCGCCTGCGGCTACGACACCCGGGCGAGCGACGACGCCACGGGCGTGAACGAGCCGATCCTCGGGGCGTACGCGAGCGAGTTCGACGCGACGCTGACCACCCTCGGCGTCGGCCACCGCTACTGCTACACCAAGGGCGGCCACGACTGGAACGCCTGGCCGGCCTACCTGGTCGACTTCCTCCGGTACGCCTACGGCACCGCCCCGGCCCGCTGCCCGTCGATCTGATCCCACATCCCGCTTCCAAGTCGGCCACAAGTACCGGCCGGTAGTCCTGGACGGGTGACGAACCATCTTCCGACCCGCGTCCTGGCCGCCCTGGGCGCCGCCGTCCTCACGCTCACCGCGATGGGCACGGCGGCCGCCGCCGACCCCACGAGCTGGAGGTGGGGCGCCCTGCACTCGACCGACGGCCTGGCGACCGCCCGGGGCAAGGTCGTGGCCGGGCAGTCGGGGCTCGCCGTGACCGGCCACCTCGACGACGACCGCGGCAAGGGTTGCTCGTGGGTCCTGATCAGGTACCAGAGCGCGAGCAACGGCCGCTGGCGTACGCACGGGGTCTACAACTGCATGGGGAGCACGGGCTCCTTCCGCAAGAACGTCGGTGGGGCGCTGCAGATCAGGGCGCAGGTGTGCCGCGGCACCTCCAAGCGGCCCGTCGGCCGGTGCTCGCGATGGAGGACCGTCTACACCCAGGGCGGCTGACACCCCGCCGCCCGGCTGCTTCAGCCGGCGCGTTTCTTGCTGGCGATGATGTAGAGCACCAGCTCGCCGCAGGCGCGGCAGACGGCCATGTCCTCGTCGGCGCCCAGATGGGCGGGCACGGCCCGCGCGCCGCAGAACGCGCAGGGCCGTTCCGCCCGCTCCCGCTCGCCGCGCGTGGTCCCGGCCGTCGCCAGCAGCGCGCATCCCAGGCAGATCGAGACCGCCTTGCCGACGACGAGATCGGCGGGATCGGGCACCGAGCCGCAGAAGCCGCACTGGAACACCGCCGTCACCCCGATCCAGTCGCTCGGCCGCGCGTGCTCCCCGGACAGCACCATCCGCAGGACGCGCAGGCAGCGGCCGGCGACCTCGTCCGTGACGCCCGCCCGCACGAGTTCCGCCCGGAGCTCGGCCCGCGCGCCGGGATCCTCGGACGGGAGCGCCTTCAGCAGGCCGAGCAGCGCCTCGTCGAGCGCGCGCAGGGCGTCGGCGGCGGAGGCGACGAGGTCGCTCATGCCGCCCCGCCAGCCTCGCCGCGCCCTCTCGGGCTCTGGTCTCGTCGCCGGCGTGCGGCGGGCGCGTAATGCCACGCCTCTCCGTCGCGCGCGCACCTTTTCCGCTCGCGCCTTGTACGGAATGTCGCGTGCCGCACTCGCCGCGCGTTTTCACCGGCAGCGCCGGAAACGCTTCTCCGCGATGACTGTTCTAGAATTCCGCACCAGCGGGAGTCAATGGCCGGGGCGCCGGTCCTGATGGGCATGAATTCATGCTCCCCGAAATCGGCGGCGAACTCGGTACGGCCGGCGCGGCGGAGTGCCGTGTCGCCCCGCGCGGGCTTCATCTGCTCAGCCCCTGCCACCACTCGCCGGAAAATCGCAGCTCACGGCCACGTCGCGACACTTCCCTGGCACGCCGGCCGGGGCCCCGGAGCGTCGAGTATTCGTATGCATAAGCAGGGTCACGCATTCCCTCATTTCCGGCGGAGGCGCGGACGCCCCTTTCGCGGCCATCATCGCCCCGGCCCAAAAAAGCGTCAACGGGAGCCGACCCTACATTTTCCCTATATTGCGGCGTGGCGCCGTCTTGCGCGCCCCGGGTTGTCCCGGCACGCTGGCAGCGTGGCGGATACCCGTACTGGAAACAGCCGCGCGCGAGCGGCTACCGCGTCGACCCCGTCACCACGGACGCCGAACGCACGGTCTGGGACGTCCCGCCCCTGGCCGAGGCCCTGGCGCGGGCCGAGGAGATGAACCAGGCGGACGGCCCGGGATGACCCGCCCCCTCACCTGACCGGCCCCGGCGTCCCTCGCCGGAAACCGGACACGACCTTTGCCGCCGGTTTCCCCGCAGTTCCCGGCTCTCGCCGGGCCGGCGGGCGAACCTGACCATGACATGTTCCCGCCCCGGTCGAGACAGGCAGGTTCCCATGGTCAGACGGGCTCTCGCGACGCCGGTCCCGCTCGCTCTCTCTCTGGTCGCCGTCCTCGCGACCGCGCCGCCGGCCCAGGCGGTGACGCTGGAGGAGAAGATCGCCGCGCTCTCGGACTTCACGCAGCCCACCGAGTCGAGTGCCGCGGCCTGGGGGGACGCCTGGACGGACCAGAGGTCGTGGGCCGACTTCGGCTTCGACTGGTCCAGCGACGGCTGTTCCAACAGCCCCGACCAGCCGCTCGGCTTCGACTTCCGGATCGCGTGCGTGCGGCACGACTTCGGCTACCGCAACTACCAGGCCGTCGGCGATTTCCGGGCGAACAAGGAGCACATCGACAAGGCGTTCCTCTTCGACCTCAAGCACGTGTGCGCCGGGTACCCGATCTTCCGTCAGCCGAGCTGCAACGCGCTGGCCAAGCTGTACTACCAGGCGGTCCGCCGGTTCGGCGCCCCTCGCGGCACCGGCGGGGAGATCGGGCGCGTGCCGGACAGAGAATCTCTAGGGCAGCAGGGCGCCGCTGAGTCCGCAGACGGCGGTGACAAGATGTTCGCCCAGAGCCCGCCAGGATTCTTCGACTGAACCGGCGGCGGCGCGGCCGGCGGCCAGGTCGGCCTCCAGCTCGGCGCTCATGTGGACGACGAGCAGCCGGATCATCGCCGCCTGCCGCTCGGACAGCTCGCGCTCCCGGTCGCGCATCGACGGCGGGCGCAGCAGCTCCAGCCGGCGGAACGAGGGCGTGCTCAGGGTCGCCTGCGCCGCGTACTCGCGCAGGGACGGCTCCACGACGGCCTGGGCGAGGAATCGCCCGTACCAGGACGGGGTGCCCAGGTCGATGTGGTGCTCGATGCTCGGCGCGATCGCGCACGTGATCCAGTCGCGCAGCGACACCTCGCCCGACGCCTCCAGTGCGGCCACCATCGGCAGGCGGTGCCGGTCGATGGCGGCCGCGTGACGGGACAGGATCGCGTGGATCAGCTCGTCACGGGTGCTGAAGTGGTATTGGACGGCGGACTTGTTCCGCTGGCCCGCCGCCTCGCGGATCATCCGGATCGACACGTGCGCGAAGCCGTGCTCGGCGTAGAGCCGCTCCGCGGTCTGCATGATCCGGTCCTTGGCGCGGATCGAGCGGGGAGACGGCGCGGCGACCGCCGTACTGACGTCCATGACGGGTCCTCGATCTCGTTTCCACCACCGTCCCCGAACGCTATCCCATGCCGCCGGCAGAGGTCAGCGGGTCACCAGGTGACCCACACGTCCTGGAGGCCGCCGGACAGGCCGCCCGTGCGCAGCCGCAGCTCGTCGGGGGCGTCGCGGAGGCGCAGGCCGGGCAGCCGCCGCGCCAGCAGGCCCAGGACGACCTGAAGCTCCAGCCTGGCCAGGGGCTGGCCGAGACAGTAGTGGCGGCCGGCGCCGAAGGTGAGGTGCTGGCTGCTGTTCTCCCGGCGCGGGTCGAACCGGTCGGGGTCGGCGAACTTGGCCGGGTCGCGGTTGGCCGCCGGGATGTTGGGGATCAGCGTGCTGCCGGCGGGCACGGTGACCTCGCTCAGCTCGACGTCCTCGGTGATGAACCTGGGCACGCCGCCGATGGCCGACAACGTGCTGTCCAGCCGCAGGACCTCCTCCACGGTGCCCGGGATCAGGTCGGGGTCGTCGATCACGGCCTCGTAGCGCCGCCGGTCGGAGAGCAGCATCGCCGTCATGATCGCGATCATGTTGGACGTGGTCTCGTGGCCGGCCAGCAGCAGCCCGCGCACGGTGGCGATGAGCTCGTCCTGGCTGAGCCTGCCGTCCTCGGCGTCGGTGATCTGGGTCAGCTCGCTGAGCAGGTCGTCGCCGGGATCGGCGCGGTTGCGGTCGATCAGGTCCGACACGTACGCGTTGAACTCCCGGTAGGCCGTGTCGACCTCCTCCTGGGTGTTGCGCGTCAGGGTCAGCATCGTGCGCGACCAGTGCGCGAACTTCTCCTGGTCCGAGCTCGGCGCGCCGACCAGCGCGCAGATGACCCGTACCGGCAGGGGCAGGGCCAGGCCGGACGACAGGTTTCCCGGGGAGCCCTTGGCCAGCATGGAGTCCAGGAGGTCGTCGGCCATGGCCTGGACCCGGGGGCGCCACACCTCCATCTTCCGTGCCGTGAACCAGCGGCTCAGCAGCCGCCGCCACCGCATGTGGCCCTCGCCCTCGCCGATGTCGCCGGCGCCGTCCTTGCGCCGGCTGAACAGGCCGCCGTCCTCGGTGGTGGACAGCCGGGCGGCGCCCTCGCGGGCGAGGTTGCGGCTGAAGCGGGGGTCGGCCATCACGGCTCGGGCGTCGTCGTACCTGGTCACGAGGGCCGCGACGTCGCCGCTGGGCAGGCGTACGTGGGCCACGGGGCATTTCTCCCGCAGGTCGGCGAGTTGTGGCGGCGGTTCCAGCGCCGTGGCGCGGTCGAAGGGGAAATCGGGGATCGCGTCAGCGGTCATGCGTCCTCCAGCTTGAAAGCCCGACACTTCGGAATATAAGGCGATCGCCTTATTCAAGGCAATCGTCTTGACTGGATGGATTACTTCGGGTG
Organism: Nonomuraea sp. NPDC052265; assembly: GCF_044547985.1. NCBI lineage: Bacteria > Bacillati > Actinomycetota > Actinomycetes > Streptosporangiales > Streptosporangiaceae > Nonomuraea > Nonomuraea sp. NPDC052265. Next base: position 268,855 of record NZ_JBIUBJ010000009.1, on the reverse strand, counting down.
CGGAGAATCTACCGAGGCTTTGCGTCCCCTTTTGGCTGCCCACCCTCGCGAACTGGCGGTGGAGGTCGGGGTGTGCGTGACCCACATCCAGGCCAGGGTGGGACTGGCGCAGTCGACGGTGTCGGCGTACCTGAGCGAGCTGCAACGCGCGGGCCTGGTACGCGCCACCCGCGTGGGCAAGTGGACGCACTACAGGCGCGACGAGCGGCGCATCGCCCAGCTCGTCGCCACCCTCGGCCATACCCTGTAGACGCCGCCCGCGGGCCCGGCGGCGCCCGCTGTCCTGCACGCGACGCATGCACATCGTGAACGGCATCGCCCAGATCTGGGCCCGCGAGGCCAGGTGGACGTACGGCGCCGCCCTGCTGCTCGCCGACGCCTACCCCGACCGGCACCTCCTCGGCCTGGGGTTCGGCGGCGATCCCCGCCCCGGAACGACCCCGCTCAAGGCCATGCGCACCTACCTGGACGAGATGGACGGGCTGGAGACCGTCAACCCCGTCCCGAAGGGCGGCGTACGCCGCATCCTGGCCGCGTACGGGGCCAAGATGCTCGAACTGGCCCGCGACCGCGCCGCCGGCGCCCAGACCTACCACGTGAACGTCGCCCACACCGCCGAGGCGCGGGACCTCCTCGGCCCGGACCGTCGTCGGCAAGCTGCGCTCCCACGTGGACGCGGGCGCCGACCATGTCGCCGTGCAGGTGATCGGCATCGAGCCCGACCGGACGGCGATGCCCCACTGGCGCGAACTCGCCGACGCCCTCGCCCCCGGCGAGTCCTGACAGGTATGCAACCGATCGGTCGTTAATATAGTTTGGCGGCATGACACACGACACCGCCGCCGGACCGGGCGCCGCATGCTGACCTCACGCTGGATCCCCGGCCCCGAGAGCCACAGCCCGGGGCCCCTGGTGGCCGCCCTGACGGACTTCCGCATGCGGCGGCTCCTCGACCTGCCCGGCATCGCCCGGCGCGGCCGGTCCCTGAGCCGCCATTGGCCCGAACTGCCGGGCGCGGTGGGCATGTGGCTCTGGGTGGACCTCGCCGGCCGCCGGGTCGGCTCGCTCTCGGTGTGGCGGACCGAGGAGGATCTGCGGGGGTTCGTCCGGCTGCGCGAACACGTCGCGATCATGCGCGCCTACCGCGATCGAGGCACCCTGCGCTCCCGTACGTGGCCGATCGACGCCCTCGACCGGAGCGCCCTGCTGCGGTCGCTGCGCTGACCCGCCGCGCGGGCCGTCCGCCGCACGGTCAAGCCGGGCCCCGCGGAGGCGCGCATGGCGGACCGTTCCACAGGCACGCTAGGGTCGGGCGGGGACGGCAGCCGGAAGGCGGGGACGGATGGCGTGGGCAGCCCGGGTGGTCGCCGTCGTCATGGCCGTGGTCTCGCCGGTGCTCGTGCTCGCGGCGATCCTGATGTACGCGGCGCTTCCGTCCGGGTGGCGGCTGCCGGAGATCTTCACGCCGCTGGCGGCGGCGGGGGTCACCTTCCCGGCGTTCAGCGCGTTCCTCATCATGCACCGGCCGCGGCTCAGGCTGGCGTGGCTGATGTGCGCGGGCGGCCTCGGGGGCGCGGTCAACACGTTCTGCCAGTCGGCGATGCTGGCCGCCGCCGCGGGCGGGGATCTCGCGCTGGCCGGGTGGCTGCGGTTCCCTGCGCACGTCGGCTGGGCGGTGTCCGGGCTGCTGCTGGAGATGTTGCTGCCGCTGTACTCGCCCGACAGCAGGCTGCCGTCGCGGCGCTGGCGCCTGGTGGTGCTGCTGGGCGCGGTGTCGACCGCGGTGGAGCTGGCCCACATGTTCGTACGTCCCGACCCGCCGGCCGAGGGCTACCCGCTGCCCGCGGTCATCCCCAACCCGTTACAGGTCCCGGAGCTGGCGCCGATCTGGCCGGTGGTCACGGTGGTGGCCTGGACCGGGATCCTCTCGACGCTGCCGCTGGCGGCGTGGTCGATGCTGCTGCGCTTCCGCCGGGCCGACTCGACGGTCCGGCGGCAGATCGGCTGGCCGCTGTTCTCCTTCGCCGGGTACATCGTGTTCATGCTCGTCGCCATCGTCGTGCCCGGGCTGGAGTGGCTGTCGATCGCGTGGGCGACGGTCATCCCCGTGTCGATGGTGATCTCGGTGACCCGCTACCGGCTCTACGGCATCGACACCGTCATCAGCCGGACGTTCGTCGCCGCCGGGCTGCTGGCCGTGATCGGCGGGGTCTACTTCGGGATGGCCACGCTGTCGAGCCTGATCGTGTCGGGGTACCACCAGGTCGCCGGGCTCGCCTCCGCGCTGCTCACGGGCGCGTTCTTCCAGCCGTTGCGGCGGACGCTGCAACGCGCGGTCGACCGCCTGCTCTACGGGCCGGTGGGCGATCCGCGCGTCCTGGCCGAGCGGCTGGCCCAGGAGGTGCGCCGGGGCGATCCGGCGCAGGCGCTGGCGGCGGTGATCGGCGTGCTGCGCGAGGGCCTGGCGGTGCAGGGGGTGGCGATCGAGGTGACCAGCGGCGAGCCCGGCCACCCGGTCAGCGTGGCCGGCACGGACGACGACCGGCTCGGCGACTCCCCGCGCGAGGTGCCCCTCGTCTGGCACGGCGAGTGGGTGGGGCGGCTCCTGGTCGGCCCGCCCGCCGCGCGCCGCTTCCCCGCCGCGCACGACGAACGGGTTCTGGACACGCTGGTCCCGTACGCGGCCGACGTGGCCCACGCGGTCCGACTCGCCGCCGACCTGCAACGTTCTCGCGAACGCATGCTGGCCGCCCGCGAGGAGGAGCGCCGCCGGCTGCGCCGCGACCTGCACGACGGCCTCGGCCAGACGCTCAGCGGGCTGGCCATGACCGTCAACATGGCCCGCCTGAGCCTGAAGACCTCCCCGGAGGCGGCCGACGGGCTGCTGCGCGAGCTACGTACCGGCATGGACGCCGTCACGGGCGACCTGCGGCAGCTCGTCTACGGCCTGCGCCCGCCCGCCCTGGACGACCTGGGCCTGGCCGCCGCCGTACGGGCGCTGGCCGGGCCGGACGGTCCCGCCGCGGAGGTGGTCGCCGAGGGCGACCTGACCGGCCTGCCCGCCGCCGTCGAGGTGGCCGTCTACCGGATCGCGCAGGAGGCGCTGACGAACGTCCGGCGGCACGCGCGGGCCACCAGCGTCCGGGTCGAGCTGCGCCGCGAGGCCGGGGCGCTGCGCCTGCTGGTCGCCGACGACGGCAGGGGCCTGCCGCCGGAGCACCGTTCGGGGGTGGGCCTGACCTCGATGCGCGAACGCACGGCAGAGCTCGGCGGCATCTGCCTGGTCACCGGCGCGCCGGGCGCGGGCACCACGGTGGAGGTCATGCTCCCCGTCCAGCCGATCTGACCGTGTGCCTTACCGGATGTCCGCCCGCCGATCACATAGGGTGCTAGACGATCACTCTCGGTAACTCTCACGGAGGTGTCCATGAAGCTCATGGGCCGTATCGCCTGCACTCTCGCCGGTGGCGCGCTGCTGACCGTCGCCGTCACCACCCCGGCCTCCGCCGACTCGCTGGCCGCCGGTGGGCCCGTCGGGGCGCTGGTGCAGCCGGTGCTGGACGTGCTCAACATGATCAACGACACGTCGACCCTCGGCGCCCTGCTGCCCGGCGGCATCATCGCCGCCCGCTGACGATCGCCCCTTCCCCCCGGGCGACGGCGCGGGGTCGGTGTGCACGCAGCACACACCGACCCCCGGCGGAGGAGCACCGAAGAGACGGCGCCGCCAACGCGGAACACTATCCGGTAAGCCCGCCTTCCCGACAGAACCCGAGCTCCACGCCCCCCCGGCCACGACGCAGGCCGGGCGTCATGGTCGAGCGACGCCAGGGCGATCCCGACGGGTGGGGGCGTACCGTGGGCGGATGGCGGTCGCGGCGGGGGTGGGTGAGGGCATGCGGGTGTGGGAGCCGTCCATCGTCGTCAGTGACGAGCTGGTCGATCCGTCGCCGGTCGCCGCGCTCGCGGCCTCCACGGGCCGCTCATGACGCTCGCCCTGGCCGAGACGCTGCGGCTGGAGGGGCGTCCCGAGCGGGTGACGCGGGTGGGGCATCGGAACAACAGGCCCCTGTTCTGCGGTCAGCCGTCGCGGCTGCGGGGCCGCCGCATCCCGGAGGGGTTCGCGCTCGACCTCCTCGGGCCCGGGGCCGCCACTCCGTACACCAGCCTGACCGTGGCGGCCCGGTAGCCGCTCTCCGCGCCCGGACCCATCAGGGGGCGATGACGTGTTCGGCGAGTTCGCGGGCGGCGACGGCGGGGTCGGTGCCGGAGCGCGTCGCGCCGGCGGCGAGGAGGCCGTCGATGAGGATGAGGAGCTGGTCGGCGCCGTGGCCGGGGCGCGGGTGGCCGAGGGCGGTCAGCTCGCGCGCCAGCAGCTCGTGCACCTGCCGCCGGTAGTCGCGGGTGATCTCGTGCGCGGGATGGGCGGGGTCGGCCAGGCCGAGGTCGGCGGCCAGGTAGCGGCAGCCGTGGAAGCCGGGCGCGGCGACGATCTCGCCGAGCCGGTCGAAGACGGCCAGCAGGCGCTCGCGCGGGTCGTGGCCGGCGGCGTCCATGGTGCGGCGGTAGTCGGCCGCGTCGGCGTCGGCGGCCGACCGGAGCACCTCGACGATCAGGCCGTCCTTGCCGCCGAAGTGCTCGTACAGCGACCGTCTGGCCACGTTGGCCGCCTTGAGCAGGGCGTCGACGCCGATGTTCACGCCGTGGCTGTAGATCAGGCGGTCGGCGGCCTCCAGCAGGCGCTCCCGGGGGCCGGGTCCCGTACGAACTGTCATGGAACCCAGGTTGCCACGGGTTGACGAGTAGATCAACCGGTCGATATACATAGATAGACCGATCGATCTACCGGCTTCCACCTGGAGGAACCGTGTCCCACTCATCCACCGCCGACGTCATCGAGCGCTTCAACCGCGCCTTCGTCGAACGTGACCGCGGCCTGCTCGACGACCTGGTCGCCGAGGACTGCGTGATGGAATCCGTCCAGCCGGCCCCCACCGGCGAGCGCGTCACGGGCCGCCAGGCGTGCCTTGAGTGGTGGGGCGCGCTCGTGGACGACCTCACCAGCAGGTTCGAGCCGCAGGAGGTGATCGTCGCCGGCGACCGGGCCACCATCCACTGGCACTACCGCTACGGTCCCGGCCCCTCCGACTGGGTCAGCGGCGTGAACCTCATGCGCGTCCGCGACGGGCGGATCGTCGAGGCCCTCGGCTTCAGCAAGACCGCCGGCGAAGTCCCTCTGGCCACCGCCTGATGACCGTCATGCGCAGCTACCACGTCGACAGCGGAGCCGGGATCGACGGCCTGTCGATCAAGGAACATCCCGTCCCCACTCCCGGCCCCGGACAGGTGGTGGTCGCGGTACGCGCCACCTCCCTCAGCTTCCGCGAGCTGATGATCCTGCGCGGCGACTACGTGCTCCCCGTCAAACCGGACGTGGTGCCGGTCTCCGACGGCGCCGGCGAGGTCGTCGCGACCGGCCCCGGCGTCGAGTCCGCCGGCATCGGCGACCGGGTCACCGCCACCCTGTTCCCGAGCTGGCAGGACGGCCCGTTCGCCCTCCGGCACCTGCCGCAGCTCGGCGGCTCGCTGGACGGCATGCTCACCGAGTACGCGCTGCTCGACGAGCACGCGCTCGTGCCGATCCCGGCCCACCTGTCCTACGAGGAGGCCGCGACGCTCCCCTGCGCCGCGGTCACCGCCTGGAACGCCCTGACCGGCGAGGGCCCCGGCCCGATGCCCGGCCGGACCGTCGTCACCCAGGGCACCGGCGGGGTGTCGCTGTTCGCGCTGCAGTTCGCCAAGGCGCTGGGCGCCCGCGTGATCGCCACGACCAGCAGCCCGGCCAAGGCCGAACGGCTGTACGAGCTGGGCGCCGACGAGGTCGTCGACTACCGGGCCACCCCCGACTGGGCGGCCAGCGTCCGCGAGCTGACCGCGGGACAGGGCGCGGAACACGTCATCGACGTCGCCGGCGACCTGGAGCGGTCGCTCGCGGCAACCGCGATCGCGGGGCAGGTCGCCAGCGTCGGGTTCGTCGCCGGCGACCCGCCGCCCCTCGACCCCCGCGCGGTCTTCAGGTCGGGAGCCACGCTTCGGGGCGTCGCCGTCGGCAGCCGGGCGCAGTTCCTGGCCATGAACCGGCCCATCGAGGCCCACCGGATCCGCCCGGTCATCGACCGCGTCTTCCCCTTCGAGCAGGCCCCCGACGCCTACCGCCACTACACGTCGGGCCGGCCGTTCGGGAAGATCGTGATCACCGTGTGAGGGCGGTCAGTGCCGGGCGATCGGGCGCAGCGGGCCAGGCGTGACCTGGAGCCGCACCACGCCCTCGCGATACGACCAGGCCTGCCACACGAGCCAGTCATCGCCGACGTCGACGGCGCCGACCGGCTCGTACGTCAGGTGGAATGCGCCACGTATGCCGTCGATGTGGTTGATGTCCGGGTTGCCGGGATCGTCGCGGACCCGTTCGTAGACGGCCTTCAGGCCGCGTCTGCGGAGCTCGGCGCGCAGTTCGCGCACGCGGCGGTCCTCCACCGTGACGCCCTGCAGCATCTCGCCGGAGTCGGTGGCCATGGCGGCGGCCTGATAGGGCTCGTCGCGGGTGGCGGGTCTGCCGAGCTGGGCGTACCGGGCCTTTGAAGCCGGCGGGGACGCGGAACGTGAGGTGGCAGCCCGTCTGGCCGATCCGGCAGCCCTCGGGTTCGAGGCCGCCCTGGAAGTGGCCGGCCGGCCAGATGTCCTTGACGAGCACGAGGTCGCCCACCCTCGCGGGCGAGGCCGGTACGAGCTGGAGCCCGACATCCAGGCCCACGGCGGCGAACGCCTCGGCGTACCTCGCGGACTCGGCGAGCGGGTCCTTGATCCTGGCCACCCATTCACCGCCCTCCCGGGTGACCGCGACGGCGGCGTTGGCGTACGACGTCGCCTCCCCCGGCGGCGTCGCCGACAGGACCGTCAGGACGACGGCCGCGAGCATCGCCGTCACCGGCGCGAGCACGAGCAGCCGTACGCGCGCACGCCGTGCGGGCGGGCGTTCCCCGGGTCGCCAGGCGAGGCGGGCCTCCAGTTCGCCGGGGTCGGGCAGCGGGACCTGCGACCTCATCCGCTTGAGCTGGTCGATCTCATGCATCGGCGGTTCCTCCAAGCGCCTGGCGCACCTTCGTGCGTGCCCTGTTCAGCCGCGAGCGCACGGTGCCCACGGGGATGTCCAGCACATCGGCGACCTGCTGGTAGCTCAGCTCACCCCAAGCGGTGAGCAGCAGCACGTCGCGGTCGCCCTTGCGTAAGGCGGCCGGCGCGGCGGCCAGGCGGGGGCTCTCGGCCTCCGCGCTGACCCGCTCGGCGACGCGATCGGCATGGCCGTCCAGCACCGGGTCCACGCCGGTACGCGTCAACGCGCGCAACATGCGCAACTCGGAGCGGTAGTGCCGCCTGATCAGGTTGGTGGCGATCCGCCACAGCCACGGCCGCACCTCGCCCCGGGAGGGGTCGTAACGCGCGCGGACCCTGAAGGCCGTGTGGAACGTCTCCGCCACGATGTCGTCGGCGAGGTCGCCGCCGAGGCGGCGGGCGGCGTAGCGGTGCAGCGGCGGGGCGTGCCTGCGGAACACCTCGCCGAAGCAGCCGGGATCCTCCAGGGACCGCGCGACCAGCAGCGCGTCGTCCCTTTCTTCGCCGAGCAGGTCAGGTGGGCCCATCGATGTCCTCACGCCGTGTTCCGGGATCACATCGGGTACTAGCCCGGTACGGCGTCAGGGGTTCGCGACGGCGCCTTCCTAGCAGGGGGTCTCGTAGAACTCCGGGTACGAGCCGCGGGTGCCCACCCACGTCACGTCGCCCACGCAGTTCTCGTACTTGACGCCGACCAGCGTGGTGTGGGCGGAGTCGCTGTAGTAATACGTCTCGCAGTGGTAGTCGATCTGGCAGGCGCGGGCCTGGGCGGGCGAGCCGATGACGGTGAGGGTGCCGAGGGCGAGCAGGACGGCCAGCGATGCGCGGCGAATCATGGAGATCCTCTCTGACGCGAGGAAGCGCTACTGACCTCGATGATCGATCGCCGGAGCGAACAGTTCAAGACGGTATATGCCCGACAACCCATCGCGAAGGCGAAATGATCGGCCTCCGCCCCGACATAGGATCTTTTCATCTGGTAGTTGGCCGATTGTCGAAAGGCTTCCATGACCCACCCCCTCAGCCGCCGGTCCGCCCTGCTGGGGGCCGCGGCCGTGGCCGGAATCGCCCTGTGGGAACGGCCGGCCGAGGCGGCCGGCGCCGCCGCGTTCGACGCGGCCCGGGAGCGATGGGTGAGCCTGCTGGCCGGCGCGACGTACGACCCCGCGTACCTGGAGAAGACGCGGGCGGTCGAGGGCTCGGCCAACGCGGTGCTGCGCAAGATGAACCCCGCCCCCGGCCGTCCGAGCCTGTGGCCCGACCTGCCGCTCGACGACCCCCGTACGGGCAACTTCAACCGCGCCTACAACCGCATGCGCACGCTGGCGCTCGGCTGGGCCACGCCGGGCACCGACATGCACCGGGACCCGCGCGTCGCCGAGACCGCGGCCGGGGCGCTGGACTTCCTGTACGAGCACGCCTACCGCGAGGGCCTCGACCGCCGGGGCAGCAACTGGTACTGGTGGGAGATCGGCGTCCCCCGGGCGCTGACCGACACCTGCGCCCTGCTCTACGACGGCCTGCCCAAGGAGAGCCTCCACCGCTGGCTGCGCCCGCTGCGCCACTGGTGTCCCGACCCCGAGCGCCGGGTCAGCCACCCCGGCGTGGTCGAGACCGGCGCCAACCGGGCGAGCAAGGCCATGGCGGTGGCGATGCGCGGGCTGCTCACCCACGACGCCCGCCTGATCAAGCGGGCCAGGAACGCCGTCTCCGACCTGCTGCGCCGCACCGGAGGGCCGGGCGACGGCTTCTACCGGGACGGGTCGTTCATCCAGCACGACGTGTACCCCTACAACGGCAGCTACGGCGTGGACTACCTGGAGAGCGTGGCCAAGCTGATCGCCATGCTCGCCAGGTCACCGTGGGAGATCGACGGCATCGGGAACGTCTACGACATCGTGGACCGCTCGTTCACGCCGTTCATCTTCGACGGGCTGATGATGGACTGCGTGCGCGGCCGGCAGATCTCGGTGCAGGGCCATCGCGACCACCACTCGGGGCAGAAGGCGATCGAGGCCATCCTGACGCTGCTGGAGGCGGCGCCCGAACGCCACGCGCGGCGCTGGCGTCCGCTGGTGAAGGGCTGGCTCGTCCGCAACCAGGCCGTCCCGTACGACACGGTCGCCCCGCTTGCCGGCGTCGCGCGGGCCGAGGCCCTGCTGGCGGACGCGTCGGTGCCGGTGGGCCCCCGGACGACCGGCACCTACGTCTTCGCCGACATGGACCGGGTCGTGCACCGGCGTCCGACCTGGGCGTACGCGATCGCGATGAGCTCGGAGCGCATCGGCGCGGCCGAGGCCATGAACCAGGAGAACCTGCACGGCTGGTACACCGGCGACGGCATGACGTACCTGTACACCGCCGACCTCACCCACTGGAACGACGACCTGTGGCCGACGATCGACCCGTACCGGCTGCCCGGCACCACGGTCGACACCCGCAGGCGCGCCGACCTCCCGCACGGCGCGCGCCGCCTGCCGCCCACCCCGTGGGCGGGCGGCGTGGCGCTCGACGGCGAGTACGGCGTGGCGGCAATGAAGCTGATCGCCGACGGCTCCTCGCTGCGGGCCAGGAAGGCGTGGTTCCTGCTCGACGACGGGGTGATCGCCCTCGGCGCGGGCATCACCGCCTCCGACGGCCGCCGCGTCGAGACGGTCGTGGAGAACCGCAACACCCACGGCGCCCATCCCCCGCTGACCCGCGGCGACGGCTGGGTCCACCTGTCCGGCGTGGCCGGATACGCGCTGCTCGACGGCGCCGAGGCGAAGGTGATCCGCGAGAAGCGCACCGGCCGCTGGCGCGACATCGACACCGGCGCCACCACCGGCGGCGACCGCACCCCCGTCACCAGGCACTACACGACCATCGTCGTCGATCACGGCGTCGACCCGCGCAGGGCCCGCTACGCCTACGCCGTGCTGCCCGACGCCACCGCCGAGCAGACCGCGGCCTACGGCCGGCGGGTCGAGATCCTGGCCAACTCCCGGACGGTGCAGGCCGTCGCCCGGGGCGACCTGCTCGCCGCGGTGTTCTGGCGCGCGGGGGCCGTCGAGACCCCGCACGGGCCGCTCGCCGCCGACGGCCCGTGCGCCCTGCTGCTCCGCCGCGACCACCACCGGGTACGGCTGGCCGTCTCCGACCCGTCCAGGACCGCCGACGAGGTGCGGATCAAGCTGCCGTGGCCGGTCAAGTCGGTCAAGGAGGGCGACCGGGGCGTGCGCCGGGCCAAGCGGGCGGTCAAGGTCGAGGTCGGCGGCAGCCGCGGGCACACGCACACGGCCGTCGTCCGCGTCTGAGGCCGGGCCGCCGCCGCCGTTCAGGAGGCGTCGGCGGGGCTGTACGGCAGGAGGTCCGCCATGGGGACGCCCGGGTCGGCGAGCCGTCGCGGATCGGCGGTGTGCCCGGCCGCGACCAGCGCGCGGAGGTGTCCGGCGGCGCCGTGGGCGTCCATGGCCAGGGCGGCCACCGGGACGCCGCGGTCGAGCCAGAACGCGGTGAACCCGGGCTCGCCGGGCTCCCCCCGGGTGACGACGCGGTCCGAGGTGGTGGGGAGGCCGACGTATTCGAGGGTGGACCCGTACTGGGTGGAGAAGAAGTACGGGACGTGGTCGATGGTCACCGGTTCGCCCACCAGCGTGGCCGCGGCGGCCGTCCCGTGGACGACGGCGTTGTCCCAGTGCTCGATCCGCACCGGTTTCAGGTAGCGGGGGTGCCGGTGGCGGGCGACGTCGCCGGCGGCCAGGGCGGCCGGGTGCGAGGTGCGCAGATGGCCGTCGGTGAGGATGCCGCCGTTGACGCGCAACCCCGCCGCCTCGGCCAGCTCGGTGTTGGGGACGGCGCCCACGGCGACGACGACGAGGTCGGCCGGGATGCGCCGCCCCGCCACGGTGCGCACGGCCTCGACCGAGCGCGTGCCGAGCACGGCCTCGACGCCGTCGCCGGTCAGCAGGTCGACGCCGTGGTCGAGATGCCGCCGGGCGACGACGCCGCCGATCCGGTCGCCCAGCACGTGGTAGAGCGGCGCGGGCAGCGGGTCGACCACGGTCGTGCGGACGCCGAGCGTCCGGGCGGCGGCGGCGACCTCGCAGCCCAGCCAGCCGGCGCCCACGACGACGACGTCGGAGGCCGCGCGCAGGGCCTCGCGGAGGCGGTCGCTGTCCTCGCGGTCGCGCAGGTGGTGGACGCCGTCGAGGTCGGCGCCCGGCACCCGGAGGCGGCGCGGACGGGAGCCCGTGGCGATCAGCACCTGGCCGAACGGCAGCTCCACGTTGCGGCCCAGCTTCACCCGCCGGCCGTCCAGGTCGAGGAGGGTGGCGGGGGCGCCGAGGGCCAGGCCGACGTTGTGGGCGGCGTAGAAGCGCGGCTCCAGGACGTCGAGCTCGGCGGCCTGGGTGGTGCCCAGCAGGTAGCCCTTGGACAGCGCGGGACGCTGGTAGGGCAGGGGGTGCTCGTCGCCGACGAGCGTGATCGGCCCGTCGTAGCCGTGGTCGAGCCGCAGGGCCCGGGCGGCCTGGGCGCCGGCGAGGCCGGCGCCGATGATGACGATGCCGGGATCGGCGGGCATGGCAAGTCTCCTTGTGAACGGGACCGAGGTGGCGAGGGGGTCAGACGACCTGGAGGTTGGCCATCATGGCCATGTCCTCGTGCTCGGCGTTGTGGCAGTGGAAGAGGTAGCGGCCGCGGTAGCCGTCGAACCGGGTGATGATCTCCACCGCCTCGCCCGGACGCAGGGAGACGGTGTCCTTGAGCCCCGCGTCGTGCGGCAACGGCGGCCGGCCGCTGCGCGAGAGCACCCGGAAGCCGACCAGATGCAGGTGGACGGGGTGGTGGACGTCGGCGACCATCCGCCACACCTCGACGTCGCCGAGGCCCACGGTGACGTCGGACCGGGCGGGGTCGAACGGCAGCCCGCCGATCAGCCAGCCGCGGCCGTCGTGCATCCGGCCCGCGCGGAAGGAGAACTCGCGCACCCGTACGGCGTCCGCCCGCCGCCACTCCGGCAGGTCGGTGGACAGGACGCGCGGGACCCTGCTGTCGTCGGCCGCGGCCCGCGCGACCCGGAAGGCCATCACGTCCCGGGTACGGCCGGTGCCGAGCCGGTTGACGATCCGCACGCGCCCGCCGACCGGGACGCGGGCGAAGTCCACGACCACGTCGTAGCGCTCGGCCGGCGCGATCGGCAGGACCCGGTGGGTGACGGGGGACGCCAGCAGCCCCTGGTCGGCGCCGATCTGGACGAGGTCGAGCCGCCGCCCGTCGTCGAGCACGGCTTCGAGCTCGTAGTGGCGGGCGTTGGAGGCGTTCAGCAGGCGCAGCCGGTAGCGGGCCGCGTCCACCTCGTGGACGGGCCAGGGGGCGCCGTTGACCAGGATCACGTCGCCCAGCACCCCGGCGAGGTACGGTTCGAGCACGCCCGGCCGCTCCCGCAGGGTGGGGTCGAGGGCGGGGTAGGCGAGCTCGCCCTCGGCGGTGAACGCCCGGTCGGCGATCATGAGCGGCAGTTCCCGCGGCCCCGAGGGCAGGCCGAGGGCCTTCTCGGCGTCGTCGCGGACGATCTGCAGCCCGGCCAGGCCGCGCCAGATCGCGGGGGCGGTGAAGTCCATCCGGTGGTCGTGGTACCACAGCAGCGTCGCCCGCTGGTCCAGCGGGAAGGTGTAGTCCCTGGTCCGCCTGCTCAGCACGGCCCGGGGGTCGCGCATGTTCCCCATGCCGGAGCCGTGTGCCATGTGCATGGTGGGCTCCGTCCAGCCCTCGGGCAGCACGAGGTCGGTCGGGTAGCCGTCGGAGGCCGCCGGGGTGCGTCCGCCGTGCAGGTGGACGACGGTCGGCACCGGCAGGTCGTTGCGGTGCGTCACGGTGATCGGCCGGCCCCGGCGCGCCTCGATCGTCGGCCCCGGGAAGGTGCCCCCGTACGTCCAGGCCCGGGTCCGCACGCCGGGCAGGATCTCCAGGGTCGTCTCGCGCTGGACGATCTCGTAACGGTCCGCGCCGCCCGAGGTGCCGGACGGCGCCAGCACGGCGGGGATCGGCAGCGGCACCTGGTACGGCGGCGGCAGCGGCAGGTCGCTGCGCAGCTCGGCGCCGGTGATCGCGGGCCGGCGGGCCATCGCGGCCGAGGTGCCGAGCCCGGTGGCCGCCATCAACCCGAGCGCGCCGCCGATGCCGAGCGCCTGCCGCCTGGTCACGCCCGGGATCCACTTGTCACGCTGCGGCATCGCGGGTCTCCCGTCGCGGGAAGGGGCGGCGCCAGACGTCGATGAACTGCACCGTGAGCGCGGCGACCGTCATCACCCCCAGCGGGATGTGCAGCCACAAGGCGCCGTCGAGCCCGGCGAAGTACTGGATCGTCTCGGCCGCCACCACCGCCGCCGTGGCCAGGAAGGGCCCGGGACGGCGCAGGCGCACCCACAGGACGATCGCCACGATCAGTTGCAGGTAGCCGATGGAGGTGACCACGTCGGCGCCGAACGAGTGCCAGCGCAGGCTGTCGTAGTCGCCGGTCAGGTAGACGCCGGCGAACACCGGCTGCCCGGCGATCACCACCATGTGCGCGCTGACCAGCGCTCGCAGCGTCCAGGCCACGGGTGCCGTACGCCGCGTGGCGTCGGCTCGCGGCCCTTCGACGGCGGTGAGCATCGAGGGTCCTCCTCATCTCGTCCTCGTGAAACGCTCCGACGCTATGGCCTCCGGGTTATCTTGTCCAAGATCTGTATTGCTATGGTGTTATGCGTTGGGAGGCATGATGGATCTGAACGCGCTCCGGCAGTTCCTGGTGGTGGCCCGGCTCGAACACCTCAGCGCCGCCGCCGAGGAGCTGCGCGTCGCGCAGCCGTCGCTGAGCCGTACGATCGCGCGGCTGGAGAGCGAGCTGGGCACGCCGCTGTTCGACCGCGGCGGCCGGCTCCGGCTGAACGGCGCGGGCAGCCTGTTCCTGGGTTTCGTCGAACGGGCGCTCGGCGAGCTCGACGCCGGACGGCGAGCCGTCGCCGAGGCCGCCGACGAGGGGTTCGGCACCGTACGGCTGGCGTCGGAGACGTTCCTGACCCTCACCGGGCCGCTCGCGGCCTACAAGCGCGCCCATCCCTCGGTCGAGGTCGAGCTGCACTGGACGCCCGCCGACGACATGACCCGCCGCCTGCGCGCCCAGGAGTTCGACCTGTGCGTCGCCTCGCAGCCGATCCACGCCGACGGCCTGGAGGCGGTCGAGCTGCTCGACGAGCCGGTGGGGCTGGCCACCTCGCTCGACCACCCGCTGGCAGGCCGCATGTCGGTGACCATCGACGACCTCGCCGACCAGCCCTTCGTCACCGCCCGCAAGGGACACTGGCAACGCCGGCTGCTCGACCGCCTCTTCGCCGCCCGGGGCCGCACGCCGAGGGTCGTCTGCGAGGGCGACGAGTCCAGCGCCATCGCCGACCTGATCAGCGCGGGGCTCGGCATCGGCCTCGTCCCGTCCATCGCCCGCCGCTCCACCACCCGCGCGCCCCTGGCCTGGGTGGACGTCGACGACCCCGGCTGCCGCCGTACGCTCACCCTCTTCTGGGGCGCCGACAGCCACCTGTCCACCGCCGCCCGCCTTATGCGCACCACGATCACCAGCTGGGACTGGCTGGCCGGCGAACCCCAGGAGAAAAGCGCCTGACCTGTTGCGGGGGATCGCACGCGGGGCGTCCGGCTGATGCCCCCACGACCGGGTCACGCTTGGCGCCGCCCAGATCCGAGCGGTGTCGAGCCGCGTCTCCCGCACGGCACAGCGGCGTAGCGACGGCCGGGCGGAGAAGGCTCCGCCGGACACGGAGCGCGGCCGTCCGTACACTTTCTGTCGCTGGTCCGCGTGGCCTTATGGCCCGGTCAAGAGAGGGCGGGGTTGAGAGCGATGAGCGAGGTCCACGGCGGCGGACCGTCACCGGGCGCCGCGGAGGCCACCGGCCCGGAGTCGGTGACGTGTCACGAGGACCTGGCGAAGCTGCTGGCCGAGCAGTTCGCGCGGGCCGACGTGTCGTTGCGGGAGTTGCAGGCGCGGGCCGACAGGTCGGGCGGCGCCCGGCTGCCGCGCAGCACCTGCGCCGACATGCTGGCCGGTCGGCGCTTTCCCAAGAAGGCGGTCATGGTGGCGTTCCTGCGGGGGTGCCGCGTGCCCGACCATCAGCTCCCGGCGTGGGAACGGGCCTGGGACCGGGTGCGGATCAGCCGGCTGCCCGCCGGGTACCGGGACGATCGCGGCTCACAGCCACCCACCGGCACACCGCCGACGGCCGCGGGGCCGGTTGCGGACGGGGGCGGCACGCCGCCGACGGCCGCGCGTTCCCCCGGGGCGGGTCGAGCCGGTTCACGGTCAGCGTCAGCCCGGCCAACACCGGCGTACGGCTGACCCGCCGCCTGGACGCGGGCGTCGGCCTGCAACACGCGACGATCACCGTCGACGGCGCCCCGGCGGCGCCCCGGCGGCCGCCGCTGGAGGACGGCGTCCACAAGTGGCGCAACCAGGTCGTCGACCTCCCGCCGGCCCTGACGGCGGGACGGCGCGCGCTCACCATCGTGAACGAGTGCGTGTCCGCCTCGGGTTTACCCTGCGCATCGCGGTGGTCTCGCAGCTCGTCCGCTACGGCCTGCTGTTCACCCTCACCCAGCGGATGGTCCGGGTGCGCTGTGGCCGCGATGGCCGTGCTCCTGGCCGTAAGATAGCGAAGTGCTTCACGATGAAGTACGTAAACAAATACGAGGAGCTCCCCCGCATGGCCTCCATCCGGCACGAGATCGTCATCGACGCCTCCCCCGACCACATCTGGGACGTCCTGCGCGACGTCGCAGCCGTGCACGAACGGCTGCTCCCCGGCCGCGTCGAGGACACCCGGATCGAGGGCGACCAGCGGTTCCTGACGTTCCCGGACGGGCACGTGATCCGCGAGCTGATCCTGGCGATCGACGACGACGCCCGCCGCCTGGCCTACGCGGTCGTGGAGGGCGCGCGACCGCCGCTGGAGCACCATCACGCGTCCTTCGAGGTCCGTCCGGAGGGCGAGGAAGCGGGCCGGCTGATCTGGATCACCGACATGCTGCCCCACGCGCGGGCCGCCGAGGTCGGCCTGCGGATGCGGTACGGCGCGTCGGAGATGCGGCAGGCGATCGAGGCCGCGGCCCGCCCCTGACCCGGCACGACGTCTCTGACAACGGTGTCACTGGGATGGCCGGCGCCGGAGGGTTCCCCGTCCCTCCCGCACGACCCGGGAGGCGCACCACGATGGCGGACCGCGACGCCACCCCGCTCGCCACCCCGCTCGACGACCCGCTCGACGACCCGGTAGGCGCGTCACTGCGCGGACGCCACGCGCACCTCGCCCGCCGGCTCGGCGACGCGGCCACGTACCGGCAGGGGGTGGCGACCTTCTCCTCGGTGCCGGACGACCCGGACGGGCGGACGTGGGCCGACCTCGCCCACCTGCTCGGGCCGGGCGAGCTCGCCGACCTGTTCAGCTCCCCGGCGACCCCGCCGCCGGACTGGGAGCCGGTCTTCGCCCTCGACGGCCGCCGGCTGATCTGGCCCGACGGCCGGGCGCCTGCCGAGTCCGGCGAGGTCACCGTGCTCGGGGCGGACAGCGTCCCGGGCATGCTCGACCTCGTCGCCCGGACGCGGCCGGGGCCGTTCTGGCCGCGTACCCGCGAGATGGGCGACTACCTCGGCGTCCTCGACGACGGGAAGCTGGTGGCGATGGCGGGCGAGCGGCTGCGACCGCCGGGCTGGACCGAGATCAGCGCGGTCTGCACCGCGCCCGAGGCGCGCGGCCGCGGCCACGCGGCCCGCCTGGTCGGCGCCCTGGTCTGGCGGATCCTGGCCCGCGGCGACCGTCCCTTCCTGCACGTGGCCGAGTCCAACACCGGCGCGATCGCCCTCTACGAGGGGCTCGGCTTCCGGACCCGCAGGCCCGTGACCTTCCGGGGTTTCCGCACCCCCTGACGGCTCCGGCGGGCGCTCCGGTCCGGCGCGGGAAAAACGCGTTGCCATGGACGCTCGGTGAAACGTATGGTTTTGCGCTCGTGGTCACAGTGGTGGAGCGGGTCCTGCCGGCCCGATTGGGGACAGGGTTCCGATGGTTGCTGGCGTCGAGCTGGCTGACGAATCTCGGTGACGGGATCGCGGCCGCCGCGGGCCCCCTGCTGATCGCGACGCTGACCCGCGATCCGCTGATGATCTCGCTGTCCGCCCTGGTGAGCTGGGCGCCGCCGCTGATGTTCAGCCTGTACGCGGGCGTCCTGTCCGACCGGCACGACCGCCGCAGGATCGTGCTCCTCGCGAACGCGCTACGCGGCGTCGTGCTGGCGGCGCTCGTCGTGCTCATGGCGACCGGCACCGTGACCGTGGTGACGGCGCTGGTGGCGCTCACCCTCCGGTCCATCGCCGAGGTGTTCGCCGACAACGCGACGTCCACGCTGACGCCCATGATGGTCAGCCGGGACGACCTGATCATCGCCAACGCCCGCCTCGGCACCGGATTCATCACGCTCAACCAGCTCGCCGGTCCGCCGGTCGGCGCGGCGCTGTTCGGACTGGGGCTGACCTGGCCGTTCGCGAGCCAGCTGATCCTGGTGCTGGCGGGGATGGTCCTGGTCTCCCGGATCACGCTGCCGCCCCGGGACCGGCCGGCCGGCGCGCCGCGGCCGAACACCCTGCGCGAGCTCGTCGCCGGGTTCAGCTGGACCGTCAGGCATCCGGCGGTCCGCACGCTGGCGCTCACCATCCTGATCTTCAACTTCACCTTCGGCGCGGCCTGGTCGGTCCTCGTCCTCTACACCCAGGAGCAGCTCGGCCTCGGCGCGATGGGGTTCGGGCTGATGACCACCATCGGCGGCATCGGCGGCCTGATCGGCACCGGCCTGTACGGGACCATCACCCGCAAGGTCAGCCTCGGCGCCCTGATGCGGATCGGGCTCATCATCGAGACGTTCACCCACCTGGGCCTGGCGCTGACCCATTCGCCGTGGGTCGCCGGAGCCGTCTTCCTGGTCTTCGGCGCGCACGCCTTCATCTGGGGCACGACCTCGGGCACCGTCCGCCAGCGCGCGGTCCCGCAGGAGTTGCAGGGCCGGGTGGGCAGCGTCAACACCGTCTGCGTCTACGCCGGCCTGGTGGTGGGCTCGGTGATCGGCGGCGTGCTGGCCACCCACTTCGGCGTCGCGGCGCCCTTCTGGTTCGCCTTCGCCGGTTCCGCGGTGTTCGTCGTGCTGCTGTGGCGTCAGCTCATGCTCATCGCCCACGACGACTGACCCGCCCGGCGGCGGGCTCAGAGCACGTCGTGCAGCCGGACGCCGTTGCCGGCCAGTTCCTCGGGAAGGCCGGCCAGGGGCGGTAGCTGGTCGATGTGGTGCACCCCGGCGGGCAGCGCGCCGCCGACGACGGCACGCACGACGTACGCGGCGACCAGGGCGGTGACCCGGCTCTGGGAGTTGCCGGTGAGGGCGAGCGCCGCGTGCCGTTCGCCGTTGACCGCGTCGGCCCGGACGGCGAAGCCGTCACTCCCGATGTGCACCCGGGACAGCGCGGCGGCGACGAGGCGGCGGGCCGCGGGCGACCTGGCGGCGCGGAACACCCCGATCCGCCGCAGCCCGAACAGCAGCCCGGTGGAGAACGCCGAGTCGAAGCACACGCGGGTGACGACCGCCGGCCCGCCCAGCGTCCGGCGCAGGCTGTGCTGGTCGGAAACCTTGGCCATGTGCTCGAAGTCTTGGCCGGTCCAGGACGACTTTCCCTTGCGGAGGAGCCGGACGATCTCGCGGCCGGAGGCGTGCCCGGTCGACTCGCCGCCGTCCGGCTTCTGGCCGACCTCCTTCGACTCCTCGGTCGACAGCCAGCGTTCCAGCTCCTTGGCGGTCATGTTGAGGGCCTCGCCGAACTCGGCCGCCACGTCCCGGTCGCCGCTCACGTCGCGCCCTTGTCCTTGCGCAGGGCCGACGGCTTGTGCACGGCCTTGCGCCCGCTCCTGTCGCTGCGCACGACGTACTGCGGGTCGTCGGGCGAGGCCGCGACGGTGCGGCCCGCCTCCTTCGTCCTCTTGGTGATCTTCTTCTCCACCTTGCCCCGGGCCGTGGACCCGTGGCTCTTCCAGGAGACCTCGTCACCCACGGACGGATCGTCCTCGCGCTTGCCGGTCATAGAACCCGCGCTACCCCGGCCCCCTCCCGCACGCGGCCCAGGAGGCAAACCTTCCTTTACCGTCGGCCCTGCGGTCAGGCGTCGATCGCCTGGTAGAGCGTGGTCCAGAAGTCGTGGACGAGCCGGGCGGAGTCCGGGGTGGACATGCCGACCTGGGTGAGCAGGATCCCGGTGAGCCCGTTCTCGGGGTCGGCGTAGGTCGAGGTGCCGCTGCCGCCGTCCCAGCCGAACTGGCCGACGGGCGCGTAGTCGCCGCGGTAGGTGCGCACCGCCATGCCGAGGCCCCAGCCGCCGTGCTGGCCCTGGCCGAAGGAGACGTGCACGTTGTCGACCGCCATCGCGTGCCGGGCGGCCTGCTGCGCGGGCGTGAGGCGGTTGGTGGTCATCAGCTCGACGGCGGGCCGGGACAGGACGCGTTCGCCGCCGTGCGTGCCGCCGTTCAGCAACATCCGGAAGTAGGCGTGGTAGTCGTCCACCGTCGAGGCCAGCCCGCCGCCGCCCTGGAACGCCGGCGGCTCGCTGTGGCGTCCGCCCCGCGCCTCGTCCCACACGTGGAACTCGCCCGTCGCCGGGTCGGGGGCGTACAGCGGCGGCAGCCGGTCGATCTCGCCGGCGGGCACGTCGAAGCCGGTGTCCCGCATGCCCAGCGGCTCGAAGACGCGCTCACGCAGGAACGTCCCGAACGGCCGGCCCGTCACCCTGGCCACCAGCACGCCGAGCAGGTCGCTGGCGATGTGGTACTGCCAGCGCTCCCCGGGCTGGTGCATCAGCGGCAGCTCGCCCAAGCGGCGCATCCACTCGTCCGGCTCGGGCATCGGCGTCGGCAGGTCGGGCGTGAGGCCCTGCTCGAAGACCGCGTTCATGATCGGGGTGCCCAGCGACGTCATGTCCATGCCGAGCCCGAACGTGGAGGTCAGCACGTCCCGTACGGTGATCGGCCGGCGCGCCGGCACGGTGTCGTCCAGGGGGCCGTCCACGCGACTGAGCACCCGCCGGCCGGCCAGCTCGGGCAGCCACGGCTCGACCAGGTCGTCCAGCCGCAGCCGGCACTCGTCCAGCAGGATCATCGCCGCCGCCATCGTGACCGGCTTGGACGTGGACGCCATCCGGAAGATCGTGTCCCGGCTCATCGGCGCGCCGCCGTCGTGCCGCATCGTCCCGATCGCCTCCACGTGCGTCTCCTCGCCCCGGCCGACCAGGGCGACCAGGCCGGGGATCCGCCCCGAGTCCACATGCCGCGCCAGCACGTCGTGCAGCCTGCCCAGCCCGGCCTTCGAGAAGCCGCCGTCGCCGTTGCCCATCGTCGTTCTCCCTCGTCGCGTGAGCGCCGATCCGCTCATGGGGTAAACCCTCGCCGACCGCGCTGACACCGCGCTGTCGCCGTCCTGACGCCGCCGCTGACACCCGGGAGGCCGGGACGGGCGCGCGGAGGCGGGGCGCCTGCTGCTCACAGGCGGCCGAATCGTAAAGTGAGCACGACTGCACCAGTGATGTAGGGAGTCCTTCTTGCACGAGAAACTGTCGTCGATCTACGACAACGTCCTGCGCCGGAACCCCGGCGAGGTCGAGTTCCACCAGGCGGTGCGCGAGGTGCTCGAAAGCATCGGCCCGGTTCTCGGCAAGCATCCCGAGTACGCCGAATCGAAGATCATCGAGCGGATCTGCGAGCCCGAGCGTCAGATCATCTTCCGGGTGCCGTGGATGGACGACCGTGGCGAGGTGCAGATCAACCGCGGCTTCCGGGTGGAGTTCAACAGCGCGCTCGGGCCGTACAAGGGCGGGCTGCGCTTCCACCCGTCGGTCTACCTGGGCATCGTCAAGTTCCTCGGGTTCGAGCAGATCTTCAAGAACGGCCTGACCGGCCTGCCCATCGGCGGCGGCAAGGGCGGCTCGGACTTCGATCCCAAGGGCCGCTCCGACCGCGAGGTGATGAACTTCTGCCAGAGCTTCATGACCGAGCTCTACCGGCACATCGGCGAGTACACCGACGTGCCGGCCGGTGACATCGGCGTCGGCGGTCGCGAGATCGGCTACCTGTTCGGCCAGTACAAGCGCATCACCAACCGCTACGAATCCGGCGTGATCACCGGCAAGGGCCTGGTGTACGGCGGCGCGCAGGTACGCACCGAGGCCACCGGCTACGGTTGCACGTTCTTCGTGGAGGAGATGCTCAAGGCCCGCGGCACGTCGTTCGACGGCAAGCGGGTCGTCGTGTCGGGCTCCGGCAACGTGGCCGTCTACACGATCGAGAAGGTCGAGCAGCTCGGCGGCGTCGTGGTGGCCTGCTCCGACTCCTCGGGCTACGTCCTCGACGAGAAGGGCATCGACCTCGACCTGCTCAAGCAGGTCAAGCAGGTCGAGCGGGGCCGCCTGGAGGCGTACGCGGAGCGCCGGGGCGAGCACGCCGTCTTCGTCCCGGACCGCAGCGTGTGGGAGGTGCCCTGCGAGGTGGCGATGCCGTCCGCCACGCAGAACGAGATCACCGGCCGGGACGCCGCGTTCCTGGTGGACAACGGCTGCGTCGCGGTCGGCGAGGGCGCCAACATGCCGACCACGCCCGAGGGCATCAAGGTGTTCCTGGAGGCGGGCGTCTCGTTCGGGCCGGGCAAGGCGGCCAACGCGGGCGGGGTGGCGACCAGCGCGCTGGAGATGCAGCAGAACGCCAGCCGCGACTCCTGGACGTTCGAGTTCTCCGAGCACCGCCTCCAGGAGATCATGCAGGACATCCACGGCCGCTGCCTCCAGACCGCCGACGAGTACGGCATGCCGGGCAACTACGTGGCCGGCGCCAACATCGACGGCTTCCGCCGGGTCGCCGACGCCATGCTCGCCCTGGGCCTGATCTGACCCACCCCGGCACCCCCGCCTGCTCCTCCGGACCGGACACCGCCCCCCGGGGCCACCGCCGTGGCGTCCGGCGGCGGTCCTTGGGGCGGCCGGTGGTCGCGGGGCGGCGTGCGGCCCGCCTGGGGAAGGGGTCAGGCCGGGGGCATGAGGTCGGGGGTCATTTGGTGGTCGGCCCAGACGTAGGTCTCGGGGAGCAGATCGGCGATGGCGACCGTCCGGGTGCGGTCGCCGTCGCCCACGATGACCTTGAGGGCCGGGAAGTAGTCCAGCAGGACCTGACGGCAACGGCCGCACGGCGGGACGACGCCGCGGTCGCGGTCCCCCACGGCGACGATCGTGTCCAGCTCGTAGACGCCCTGGGCGGCGGCCGTGCCGATGAGGACCAGCTCGGCGCAGGGGCCTCCGGTGAAGTGGTAGGCGTTCACGGCGGTGATGATCCGGCCGTCCCGGGCACGGGCGGCGGCCGCCATGGTGTGGTTGTCACCCCGGCAGCGGGTACGGGCGACCTCAGCGGCGGCCCGGACGAGTTCGCGGTCGGCGTGACGGTCGGTCTGCGTGGTCATCTTTCCTGGTGTCCCGGTGCGGGTGGGGAGAGCCGGGTTCGCCCGGCTCTCGGTGCGGGGTTCGCCCGGCTCTCGACGACGGCGTCGTGGCCGGTCAGGCTCGGGTCTGGTCGCGCAGGAAGGCGACGATCAGTTCGGTGACCTCGGCCGGCCGTTCTATGCTCGCCAGGTGGGCCGCCCAGGGCAGCTCGACGTTGCGCGCGGCCGGCAGGTCGGCCTCGGTGTGCCGGAAGTCGGCGACGTCGTGCGCGCCCGACACGGCCAGGCACGGCATCGTCACGGCCGCCGGGTCCACCTGGACCTTGACCGGCCCGACGGCCCCCTCCGCGAGCTGGAGCTCGTAGGCGCGCAGCTGCATCTCGTACACGCCCCGCCCGGCCTCCTCGCCCGCGTCGGGGCCCAGCCAGCGGTCGACCATCAGCTGCGAGGCGGCCGCCAGATCGCCCGCCTCGACCAGCGCGTCCTCGCGCTCCCCCACCGCGCGCAGCTCGGCGCTCGGCTCCCGCCAGGGCAGGGCGGCGGAGAGCAGGACCAGCGCCTCCACCCGCTCGGGGCTGCTCGCGGCGACCTCCAGGGCCACCTTCCCGCCGTAGGAGGAGCCGACCAGGGAGAACCGGTCGATGCCCAGGCTGTCGAGAAGGTCGAGCACATCGCCCGAGTTGCTGTACGGCTCGGTGGGCAGCGGGCTCTGCCCGAAGCCGCGCAGGTCGCACCGGACCACCCGGAACCCGGCCGCGATCAGGGCCTCCCACTGGGCGTCCCACATGCGCCGGTCGCACACCCCCGCGTGGAGGAGGAGCAGTGCCGGCCCGTCGCCCTCGACATCATGAGAAATCGTCATCGCGCAGACGTTACCAGTCATGCAATGACCGGTTTGTCCCTCTCGGGACGGCTCCGGGGCCCTGCCCGGCGGCGACCCGGGCCATCCAGGCCGCCACCCCGAGCCACGGGGAGTCCTACGGCAGCGCCACCGCCCGGTCCAGGGCGGGCGGGGTCAGCGGCCCCTGCCGCAGGTAGGCCCGCATGGCCTCGTAGTCGCGGCTGCCGCGTACCGCGTCGGTGTACCCGGCGAAGGCGGTGTAGCCGTCCGCGCCGAGCAGCGTGTACGCCAGCGCCGCGAGCCGGTACGTCCCGCCGGTGTCGAGCGGCTGCCCGTTGATCACCACGTCGGCGGGGTTGATCCGGTCCCCCACGGCCCGGTTCGGGGAGTAGGAGAAGCGCACGTTCCTGGACACGGCCAGCGGGGCGAACTTCACGGTGCCGTCGGCCTGCGTCTGCCACTGCTGCTCCAGGGCCTGCTCAAGCTGCGCGCCGGTGACCGAGACCGTGAGCACCGGGTTGGCGTAGCCCCACGCCGCCCACGACTCGCCCATGAGCACCTGGCCGTCGGCGTCGGCGGGGTTCGTGCCCTTGGCGAACCTCAGGTCGCCGCGCAGCGAGTTCGAGCCCTTGGTCGGCGCCACGGCCACCATGGCCAGGTCGGCCTTGCCGCCCTGGGTCTGCTGGGAGTCGAAGTACTCCACGTCGGCCACGGTGTTGCCGAGCGTGCTCTGCCCGGTCGCGTCGCGGGTCCTGGTGAGGTCGCCGGTGATGGTCCCGTACGGCTTGGCGTAGGTCTCCTTCTGCTTGGCGTTCCAGTGGTCGACCAGCTTGACCATGGCGGGGTCGGGGGTGACGTCGCGGGTCACGGGGTGGTTGACCGCGGTGGTCCCGGGCCTGATGACGTCACGGGTACGACGGTCGAGCTTCAGGTTGATCTCGCTGATGAGGCGGCCGTGGTTGGCGGCCTCGACGACCGGGCGGGGGTTGCCGGCGGGGTCGGGGAGCGAGCAGGTGAAGTACCAGTGCCAGTGGCCCGTGACGATGACGTCGATGTCGGGCGAGGCGTTCTCGGCGAAGTCCCAGATCGGCCCGCTCTTCGGCTCACCGCAGCCGCTGTAGTCCGCACCGGCCTTGCCGCCCTCGTGCACGTTGGCGACGATGGCCTTGACGCCGCGCCGCTTGAGGATGGCGGCGTACTTGTTGGCCGTCTCCACCAGCGGCAGGTTGTCCAGCGACGGCTGGTAGGAGGTGGAGCCGTCCACGGTGGTGGGCGTGGTCAGGTTGATGAACCCGACGGGGATGCCCTGGAAGCGCTTGATCACGTACGGCGGGAGCACCGGCCGGGTGTCGCCCTTCCTGGCGATGTTGGCCGTGGAGATGGCGAAGTCGGCGCCGGGGAACTGCCGCCCGTCGGAGCCGGTGAAGCAGCTGTCGAGCCCGATCTCGCCGAAGCACTCGCCCTTGCCCATGTGGTCGCGCAGGAACTCCAGCGACCGGTCCAGCTCGTGGTTGCCGACCGTGGTGAACTCCACCTTGATCTTGTTCAGGAACTCGATCGTGGGCTCGTCGGCGTGGTAGGACACCTCGGTCGGCCAGCCGCTGAAGTTGTCACCGGTCGAGAACGTGACCGTGTTCTCGTGCCCCTGCCTGAGCCGGTCGAGATGCGTCGCGATGTACGGCGCACCGCCCACCACCAGGGTGTTCCCCTGTGGATCCTTGATCGTGCCGTCGGTGGCGTTGGTCTGCGGGGTGATGTAGCCGTGGAAGTCGGTCAGGGACAGCAGCTGCACGTCCACGGGCTTCGGCTGGGCCTGTGCCGGTGAGGCTGTCGAGGCCAGAGTGACGCCTAAGGCGACAACGATCCACTTACGGAACGAAGGCACGCATACTCCTCAATAGGGGGATACAGCGGGAGGAAAGACTTGCGGATCAGCCCTTCGAGCCGGTGAACGCGATCCCGGCGATCAGCTGCCGCTGCATGACCACGAAAAGAACGATCACCGGCAGCGAGGCCACGACGGACCCGGCGAAGAGGATGGGGTAGTTCGTCAGGTACTGGCCGCGCAACGAGGCCAGCCCGGCGGAGAGCGTCATCATCTCCGGGTCGGTGTTGACCACCAGCGGCCAGAGCAGGCTGCTCCAGGACCACATGACGGTCAGCAGCCCGAGCGCCAGCAGGCCCGGCCGCACCAGCGGCAGCATGATCCACCAGTAGATCTGCAGCGGGTTGGCGCCGTCCAGCCGCGCCGCCTCGTCCAGTTCCTTGGGCAGGGTCTTGAAGAACTGCCGCAGCAGGAACGTGCCGAAGGCCCCGAAGACCCCGGGTGCGATGAGCGCCTGGAGGCTGTTGAGCCACCCGAGCCCCTGCATGATCTCGTACCGCGGGAGCAGGAACAGCTCCCCCGGCACCATCAGCACGGCCAGGAACAGCATGAAGACCGGCCCGCGCCCGGGGAAGTCCAGCCGCGCGAAGGCGAAGGCCGCCAGCGAGCAGAGCAGGAGCTGCCCGGCCGTCACCGCCACCGTCACGATCACCGTGTTGAGGAACTGCCGCCCGAGCGGCACGGTCCGGAACACGTCGGCGAAGTTGTGCCACTGCCAGGAGGGGACCGCCGTGGGCGGCACCCGCATCGACTCGGTGACGGTCTGCAGCGAGACCACGAGCTGCCAGACGAACGGCGTGATCATGATCAACCCGCCGGCGAGCAGGACCGCGTGCACGATCCAGCGCCTACTCATAGTGCACCCACCGCCTCTGCAGCCTGAACTGGACGGCGGTCAGCATGAGGATCAGGGCCAGCAGCACGACCGCGATCGCGGCGGCGTAGCCGCGGCTGTTCTGCACGAAGCCCTGCTCGTAGAAGAGGTAGACGATGGTACGGCTCCCCGCCAGCGCCGGGCTCTTGGCGTCGATCATGAGGTAAACCAGGTCGAACACCTGCAACGCGTTGATCAGCGTGATCACCATGACGAAGAACGTGGTGGGCGTGAGCAGCGGCAGCGTGATGCGGAAGAACTGCCGCAGTCTGCCCGCGCCGTCGATCGAGGCGGCCTCGTAGTAGTGCTTGGGGATGCCCTGCAACCCGGCCAGGAACAGCACCGCGTTGTACCCGAGCGAGGTCCAGATCCCGACCACCGCGACCGCGTAGATCGCGAACTCGGGGTCGGACACCCAGTAGGGCCCGTCGATCCCCACCTGGGCCAGCAGGTAGTTGATCGGCCCGAAGTCGCCGTTGTACAGGTAACGCCAGGTCAGGCCGACGGCCGCGGGCATGGTGACCACCGGCAGGAAGTACAGCGTGCGGTAGAAGCCGAGCCCGCGCAGCCCCGGCACGTTCAGCAGCGCCGCGATCACGATCGACAGCGGCACCCCGATCAGCACGAGCACGGAGTAGAGCAGCGTGTTGCGCAGCGCGCCGACCATCTCCTCGTCGCCGAAGAGGGCGGCGAAGTTGTCCAGGCCCACCCACGTCTGCCCGCCGAACACGCCGGACTCGGTGAAGCTGAGATAGAGCGTCTGGACGATCGGCCACAGGTAGAACACGGCCAGCCCGAGGGCCATGGGCGCGATCAGTCCGTAACCCCAGAGCCAGTCGCGCCGCGACCGCCGCCCCGGCGGGGCCGGCGCCTTGACGGCGGCGGCCCGTTCCTCGGTCAGCACCATCGGCTACTCCTTGGCCAGGATCTCGTTCATCTGCGTGGCGATCTCCTTGGCCGCCTCCGCGGTCGGTCGCTTGCCCGCCCACGCCTCGGCCAGGAGTTTGTTCTGCACGTCCTGCCACTTGGCGGTGTTGAGGGAGACGGGGTACGGCACGCCGTCCGGGATCGAGGCGTCGAACGTCTCCTTCAGGTGGTAGCCCGGGAAGGCGTTGAACCAGCCGTCCTGGGTGCCCGCCCGCGAGGAGACCGAGGCGCCGCCGGAGTCGCTGAGGATCTTCTCGGCCTCGTCGGAGGAGAGGAACTGCGCGAACTGCGCGCTCTCGGCCGGGTGCTCGCTCTTGGCCGAGACGGAGTTGGCCAGGCCGAGCAGGATGGCTGCCTCCTGCACCGGCCCCTTGGGCAGGGGTGCCACGTCGACCTTGCCGCCGCGCTCGGTGTTGGCCTTGAACGTGGTGGCCAGCCAGGAGCCGCCGTAGTACATGGCGTACTTGCCGGTCATGAACAGTTGCACCGGGTTGGTGTCGGTGGTCGCCTGGGCGGGCGGGGCGACCTTGTCCTTGTTGATCATGTCGGTCCAGAACTCCAGGCCCTGGATGGAGCCCGGCTCGTCGAAGCCCGACTTCTTGCCGTCGGCGGAGATGACGTGGCCGCCGGCCTGGACCATCGTGGGGTAGAAGCCGCCCTGGTCCCACAGGGGGGCCAGCAGGCCGTACTGCTTCTTGGCCGGGTCGGTCAGCTTCTTGGCGGCGGCCCGCAGGTCGTCCCAGGTCCAGTCGGCGGTCGGGTACGCGACGCCGCCCTTGTCGAAGAGCTCCTTGTCGTACCAGAGCACGGGGAGGCCGACGTCGCGCGGCATGCCGTACAGCTTGCCGTCGTAGCGGTAGCCGTCCACGATGGCCTGCGGGAAGGCGCTGACGTCGGCGTTCTCGAAGGGGGCGATCACGCCGCCCTTGGCGTACATCCGGACGTTGAGGCTGTTCATCCAGAAGACGTCGGGGGCCGCGCCGCCGGTGGCCGCGGTCTGGAGCTTGGTCCAGTACTGGTCCCACGGGGTGATCTCAAGCTTGACCGTGACGCCGGGGTGCTTCTTCTGGAAGGCTTCGATGATCTTCTGGGTGCTGGGCTGGTCGTTCTTCTCCCAGATCGCATAGCTGATCGTGATTTTTCCGGACTTGGTGGCGGTGGTGTCGGTGCCGGAGCCACAACCGGCCAAGGTCATCGCCAGGGCGGCGGCCAATGCCATACGCAGGCGCACGGGGAGTTCCTTTTCTCTGGAAGCCGTCGGCGGGCGAGCCGGAGGACGGCGTCGGGGGGTGATGATCAGGTCTCGATCTCGGCTCAGAATCCGGTGTTGGTGAAGCCCGTCCTGGCCACGACGTCGCCGTATCCGTTGACGTCGAAGTCCTCGACGTAGAAGAGGTGGAACCCGCGGCCGTCGGCGGCGACGGCGGTGGCCGACTGGTCGCCGGTCGTGTTCGGGTTCATGCGTTCGCAGGGGAACCGGCCGGTCGTCGTCCCGTCGGCGTTGAAGCCGCGGGCGTACACCTCGTGGGAGCGGCCGGCGTTCCACACGTCGGACTCGGTCCAGCCCACCACGAACCGCCCGGTGTCGTCCACGGCGACGGACGGCGTCCCCTGGACGGCGCACCTGTCCACCGAGGAGACCTTCCCGCAGAGCGGCGGGTACTCCTTGCCTCCGTCGGAGACCGTGTTCGGCGCGTACTTCCCGAACGCGACGGGCGTCTCCGCGAACCTCTGCGCCAGGGAGGGCGTCAGGCCTCGCGTCCGTACCCGCCAGACGGTCGTCACGTCGCCGCCGGTGACCGCCACGTTGTCGCTCCATGCCACGACGCTGTCGCCGACCGGGGTCGTCGCCACGGCCGGGGCCAGGTGCTGGGTGGCCGCGTTGGTGTTGATCCTGGTGGCGGGCGCGACGGTCGCGCCGGTCGCCGAGATCCGCCTGCCGTACACGTCGGGCGCCTGCTGCCAGACCACGGTGACGGTGCCCGCGCCGTCCACGGCCACGTCCGGCCGATTGCCCGGGCCCACCTGGAGCGGGGCGAAGGCACGAGCGGTCGGCGACGTGTAACCGGCCGCGCGGACGGTTCCGCTCGGCGCGTCCTCCCACACCACCGTGAACCCGCCGTCACCGCGGACCGCGATCCTCGGCCGGGTCTGGTCGCCGCTCCACTGCGGGTCGTTGGCCCAGATCGCCGGGCTCAGCGTGCCCGCGGGCGAGAGCCTGCGCACCGCGATGTTGTGCTCGCCCCGGCAGTCGCCGTCCTCGGCCCAGGCGACGTACGCGTTGCCCGCGTCGTCCACGCCGGCCGACGGCTGGACGTGGTTCCAGCCGGTGGCGCAGCCGACCCCGCCCATCGAGACCTTCACGGGGCCGGTCACCGGCTGCCCGTCGTGGTAGATGCGCGCGTAGACCTCGGTGCCGTCCACGGAGGCGCGATCGCGATCGTCCTCCCAGGTCAGCGCCGTGTAGCCGGATCGCATGGCGGCCGCCCTGGGGGCGCGCTGGTCGTCGGGGCCGTTGGCGGTCATCTGGAGCCCGGCCCCCGGGTAGGCCCTCGGGACGATCTTGACGACCTCGTCCAGCATGGAGGCGAAGTCCGCGTCGTAGAGCGCGTAGGTCGTCGCGTCGTCGATGCGGACGAAGGAGTCGTCCGAGGCGGTCAGGGAGCCGTTGTTGAGGTTGTGGGAGCCGGTGTAGACGTAGCTCCGCCGCGCGCCGCCCGCCGCCGCCGACGGCCCGTCCACCAGGATGATCTTCGAGTGGACGCCGTCGGGCGCGCAGGTGCCGCCCGCCGGGTAGTGGCAGCCGCCGGGCCGGAAGGTGTGCACCACGATCCCGCCCTTGGCGAGTTCCTGGGCGGTCGCGACCGTCTGGTTGCCCTCGGCCACGAGTACCTGGACGTCGCAGCCCTGCTGCTTCTTCGCCTTGAGCTCGGCGATCACCAGCGGCCGGTCCGTGGCGAACTGCGACTGCACCACGCGGATCGTGCCCGGGCAGCCCACGTCGCGGATCATGGCCGCGACCAGGTCGGTGCTGCCATAGGCGTTCTGGTCGTAGGCGGTGTCGCGGGGCTCCATCCAGACCGTGACCTTGCCGCTGGTGGAGGTGAACGGCGCCCGCCACGACGTCCGCACCTGGGAGGCCAGCGTGTCGAACGCCTGCCGGTAGCCCTCGGCCAGCCCGGCGTCGCCCGAGCTGATCAGCATGTTCTGGTGCAGACCGTTCTCGGGGCTGAGGTTCTGCGAGCTCTGCGCGACCACGTCGGTCCTGCCGTCCGTGAGCCGGCTGAACACGAAGAACTTGTGGTGGCTGATGTCGGTGTCCGGCCCGTTGCAGCCCTTGTCGCAGAGCGTGACGGGCACGCCGGCGGCGGCCAGCTCGTCGAGCAGCGGGTGGTGACCGGACCCCTCCGACACCACCCGCACGTCGACACGCCGGCCGCGCGCCGCCACCAGCGCGTCCTTGACGGCCTCGATCTCCAGCACGAAGGTCGCCACGCGCAGCGTGGAGTCGGGGGCGGCCAGCTCGATCAGGTCGAGCAACCTGGTCAGCAGGGAGTCGTCGAGCGTGCCGTCGACGCCCGGCCTGCTGAAGTACGCCGACAACTGGGGAGCCGCCGCCTGGGCCGGGGTGACCAGGCCGAGCAGGCAGGACAGGCCCACCAGGAGGACGGACAGGCGTTTGATCATGCCCGCTTCCCTTCGCTGAGGTTCCGCCGCAGGTCGCGGGTCCAGGCAGCCACCTCGGCCTCGGTCTCCGCCCGCTCCCGAGGCCGGCCGCGGACGTCCGGCCGGGTCTGCCACGGCTCGGGGCCGGTCTCCTTGCGGTACTCCACGCCCAGCGCGGCGAGCCGGCGCTCGTGGTGGTGCAGCCGCGCCCGGAAGTCGTCGAAGTCGCCTCCCCCGGGGCTCCACACGACCTCGGCGAAGGCCGAGAGCCGGGGGAAGGCCATGTAGTCGAGCGCACGGGGCGAGTCGATGTGCTCGGTCCAGAGGTTGGCCTGCGCGCCGAGGACGCGGCCGGCCTCGGCCTCCGCCAGCTCCGCCGGCACCGGTTCGTAGGCGTAGACGTCGCGCAGCGAGATCACGTTGCCGATCGGGACCGGCTCGTCGGGCCGGTCCGACTGCCGGAAGTCGAGGTAGAGCTCGGTGAAGGGGCAGGTGACCACGTCGTGCCCGGCCCTCGCCGCCACGACCGCGCCGTACGTCCCGCGCCAGGACGCCACCGTCGCCCCCGGCGGCAGGCCGCCCTCGATGATCTCGTCCCAGCCCAGCAGGCGCCGGCCGCGTGCCGCCAGGTGGTCGGAGAACCGGTGGATGAACCAGCTCTGCAACTCCTCCTCGTCGCGCAGGCCGAGCTCGCGGATGCGCCGCTGGGCCGACGGGCTCTGCCGCCACTGCTCCTTGGGGCACTCGTCGCCGCCGACGCAGACGTACTCGCCGGGGAAGATCTCCATGACCTGGTCGAGCACGTCCCGGTAGAAGGCGAGCGTGGCGTCCTCGACGTTGAGCACGTTGGGCGAGACGCCCCACTGCGTGGCGACCTCCAGCCGTTCGTCGAGGTTGCCCAGCTCCGGGTAGGCCGCGATGGCCGCCTGCGAGTGCCCGGGCAGCTCGATCTCCGGCACCACGGTGACGAACCGGTCGGCCGCGTACGAGACGATCTCGCGCAGGTCCTCCTGCGTGTAGAAACCACCGTGCGGGCGGCCGTCGAACACGCCGTGCCCGCGGGAGCCGAGCGGGCTCTCCCTGCGCCACGCGCCGACCTCGGTGAGCTTCGGATATCCCTTCACCTCCACCCGCCAGCCCTGGTCGTCGGTGAGGTGCAGGTGCAGCACGTTGAGCTTGTGAGCGGCCAGCAGGTCGATGTACCGCAGCAGGTCGGGCTTGGGCAGGAAGTGCCTGGCCACGTCGATCAGGCAGCCCCGCCACCGGAAGCGCGGCCGGTCGGCGACGGTGACCGGGGCCACCAGCCAGTCCCGCTCGCCGACCGCGGCGCTGCGGAAGGCCGCGGGCGGAAGGAGCTGGCGCAGGGTCTGCGCGCCGTAGAACGCCCCGGCCGCGTCACCGGCCTCGATGCGCACCCCGTCCGGGCGTACGGTCAGGTGGTACGCCTCCGGGCCGAGCCCGGCGGTCAGGGTGAACTCGATCGCCCCCGGCCCCGGCGCTCCGGGGGGCAGCGGCAGGCCGGTCACCGGGAACAGCGCGGCACGCAGCCAGCCCTCCACCCGCGAGAGCCCGGGCGGCGAGGCGATCACTGTGGTCGTGGTGAGGGCGAAGGGTTTTCCGCCGTCTCGGGTCAGACGGACGGGTCGTGGCAGCAGCAAGACAGGTCCCTGAGGGGGGTCGGGGGCGGGGATCGGCGGTCAGTGACAGGGTGGGCGGCGGGTCGTACCATGGCGCTCGGCTTCCGGTCGCCGCGAACCGCCCGCGGCCACGCCCATGATCTGGCCTCTTTTCTGGGTGAGCGCCGCGATCTGGATTTATGATGGAGCTCACCATTAAGATTCGTCAAGAAGGGTTCTCAGTGACGCTCTCCGTGACCGGCGGCGACCTCCAGCGGCTCCGGCGGCTCAACGCGCTCGCC
Organism: Nonomuraea sp. NPDC052265; assembly: GCF_044547985.1. NCBI lineage: Bacteria > Bacillati > Actinomycetota > Actinomycetes > Streptosporangiales > Streptosporangiaceae > Nonomuraea > Nonomuraea sp. NPDC052265. The sequence continues at coordinate 236,034 of NZ_JBIUBJ010000009.1, read as the reverse complement.
GCGCTCTCGGCCCTGCGCGGGGGCGGGCCGGCGACGCTGACCCAGCTCGCCGAGCGCGCCGACCTGGCCAGAGCCACCATCAAGGCTGTGGTCAAGGACCTGATGGAGCTGGGCTGGGTGGTCCAGATGGACCCGAGCGGCGGGGAGAAGGGCAGGCCCGCGCGCCGCTACCGCTTCCACGCGGAGGCGGGCCGGGTGCTCGGGCTCGACATAGGAGCGCACAAGGTGCTCGCGGTCGTGGCCGACCTCGACGGCAACGTCCTGCACACCACGCGGGAGCCGGTCTCCCCCGAGCAGCCGCGCACCGAGCGACTGGCCGCCGTGGACCGGGCCATCGAGTCCTGCCTGACCGGCTCGGGCACCGCCGCCCCCGACGTCTGGCTCGCGGTCGCGGGCAGCACGGGCTACGTCGACCTGCAAGGACGCGTGGTGCTCTCGCGGGCCATCCAGGACTGGTCGGACGTGCCGCTGGCCGACCACCTCGGCGCCCGGCTCCGCTGCCCCGTCCTGGTGGAGAACGACAGCAGGCTCGCCGCGCTGGCCGAGTGCCGCAGGGGCATCGCCCGCGACGCGCGGAACCTGGTCTTCCTGCACGTCGGCCGCCGGGCCGGAGCCGCCGTCGTGCTCGACGGGGTCCCCCTGCGCGGCAGCGGCGGCGCGGCGGGGGAGATCGGCGTGCATCCGCTGTTCAACCTCGGTCACGTGGGCGAGCTCCTCCAGGCCGTCCCCTCGGTCGAGCCCGGCACGCCGCCCGAGGCGGTCGCCGGAGCGGTGTTCGAGGCCGCCCGGCAGGGGGACGTCGAGGCGCGCCGCGCCGTCCTGCGCTACGTCAAGGTGCTGGCGCTGGCCACCACCGCGATGGCCCTCACCGTCGATCCCGACCTGGTGGTGCTCGGCGGGGGGTTCTCCCGCTCGGCGGACGTGCTCATGGAGCCGCTGAGGGTCGAGCTCGAAACGATGTGCCTGCGCACGCCGGAGCTGCGGGCCTCCGTGCTCGGGGACGAATGCGTGGCGATCGGGGCCGTGTGTCACGGCGTCGATCACCTGTCCAAGGTCCTCTTCGGCCCGGAGACCGATCTGCCGGCCGCGGCCTCTCCTCCCCCCATAATGGTGTAGTCCATCGGAAGTCCCCGATGAGTGGGATGGGAGCGTCCCTATTTACATCGAAATTCGATATAAAGGGGCGTGGCATCTTCTCAGGCGGACCCTGACCCCGTTCTGGACCTCGACGAGCTGGTCGGCGCGATCGAGGAGTTCAACACGTACTTCATCCGGCTGCCCTCGGTCAGAAGGCTCAGCTTCTCGACCCTGTCCGTGCTGCACACGCTGGCGGGCAAGGGCCCGATGCGGCTCACCGACCTGACGGCGACGGAACAGCTCAGACAACCCGCGCTCACGGCCCTGGTGGCCAAGCTCGAACGGGACGGGCTGGTCACGCGCCGTCCCGACCCGCGCGACGGGCGTGCCGTCCTGCTGACCCTCACCGAGGAGGGCATGGGCATCGTCCGCTCCCGGCGCGCCGACCGGGTGGCGCGGGTCGCCCGGCTGGTGGAGCACCTGAGCGACGAGGAGCGCGCGGCGCTGGCCCGCTACGCGGGCCTCCTGGGCCGCCTGACCGAGATCGCCGCGCGTGTCGAAGACTAGGAGAACACTTCCCTTGACGAATCGCCCCTTCCCGTTGCGCCCCGAGCCGCTGCACGTACCCGACGACGTGCTCGACGACCTGCGCCGCAGGCTCACCATGACCAGATGGCCGGCGACCGCAGGGAACGAGGACGGCTTCTACGGCGTGCGCGGTGACCACCTGCGCGAGCTGGTCGGCTACTGGGCCGACGGCTTCGACTGGCGTGCGGCCGAGCGCGCGATCAACGCCTACGAGCACTACCGGGTGGACGTCGGCGGCGTGCCGGTGCGGCGCAGAAGCTCACCATGTTCAACGGCGACCGCGCCTGGGACCTGAGCGGCGGCATGCCCATCCCCGACGGCCTGCCCGCCGACGTGCACGCCCGGATCGTCGAGCTGGACCGGCGGTTCGCGGTGCATCTGGCGGCGCACGTGCTCGCGCCGTCCACGCTCGGCTTCGGGCTGGCCGACTCCCCCGCCGGCATGCTGGCCTGGATCCTGGAACGCTGGACGAAGTGGTCCGACAACCACGGGAACGTCGAGAACGTGTTCACCAAGGACGACCTGCTCACCCACGCGACGATCTTCTGGGCGGGCAACACGATCGACAGCTCGATCCGTACCTACGCCAACAACAACCGCTATCCCTGGACGCCGTCGCACGACCGCTGGCCGGTCGTCGAGGCGCCCACGGGCATCACGTTCGTCGGCTTCGAGAACCCGCCCGGCGTGACGACCGGTGAACAGCGGATACAGGGCTTCGTCGACGGCGACCGGGGCGCCTGGTACAACCACGTCAACATCACCGCCCACGACCGCGGCGGCCATTTCATCCCCTGGGAGATCCCCCGGGAATGGGTGGACGACCTGCGCCGCACGTTCCGCCCCTACCGCTGACCACCCCGCCGGCGCTCGCCCCAGGGCCGGGCCGCCCGGCGGGGGCCGATGGTCGGGGGCTGCCCCGGCACGTCCAGCGACGGTTCACCGTCGGGTACTGACGCGGCTCGCGGAGAACGTCCGGTGTCCGGGGCATCCCGGCTACCGTGCTCGGCATGGCCCACACCGAGATCGAGATCGATGCGGAGCTCGTGCGGGAACTGCTGCGCGACCAGCACCCCGACCTGGCCGACCGCCCTGTGCGGCTCGGGGCGCGAGGCTGGGACAACCAGTTGTGGCGGCTCGGGGACGACCTCGCCGTCCGGCTGCCCTGGGCGACGGGGTCCGCGGCCACGCTGCTGCTCAACGAGCACGCCTGGCTGCCCGTCCTCGCCCCGCGCCTACCGCTGCCGATCCCCGTCCCGAAGCGCCTCGGCGAGCCGTCCGCGCTGTTCCCGCATCCCTGGATCGTCACCACCTGGGTGCCGGGCGAGCCCGCCGACCGCGCCCCCGTCACGCGCGCCGCCGAGGCGGCCCACGCCCTGGCCGCCTTCCTGACGGCTCTGCACCGGCCGGCCCCCGGACAGGCGCCCACCGGCCGCTTCGGCCGCGGAGGGCCGCCGGCCGGGCACGTCGAGGGCCTGACCGCGCGGCTCGCCGAGGCCACCGAGCTGGGGCTGGTCCCCGACCCGGACGCCGTCCGGGCGGTCTGGGAGGACGCCGCCGCCGCGCCCGGCTGGGCGGGCCCTGCGGTCTGGCTCCACGGTGACCTGCACCCTGCCAACGTCCTCACCGAGGACGGCACCCTCTGCGGAGTGATCGACTTCGGGGACGTCTGCGCCGGCGACCCGGCCTGCGACCTCGCCGCCGCCTGGTCCCTGCTCCCGGACGGCGCCGCCGACCTCTTCCATGCCGCCTACCGGCCGGTCCCGGACGCCGCGACCCTGCGCCGGGCCCGCGGGTGGGCGGTATGGGCCGCCCTGGGCGGGCTCCTCATCGGAGAAGCCGGCGTCCGGGGCCGCCGGGGCGGCAAGGCCACGTGGGGCCCGCCCGCCCGGGCCGCGCTGCGACGCCTCACCGCGACGGCCCACGCCTGATCGACCGAGGGGCGCCTCGGGGGCCGCCGTTCCCGGCTCGTTCGTCAGGACGGGCGCGGGGCTGCCAGGGGCTCGCCGACCTGGACGACCGCGAACTCGACCTGGCTCTGCCCCTCCGCCCAGTTCGCGATCAGCGTGCAGCCCTCGTCGGCGAGCAGGTCGCCGCCCGAACGTTCGGTCCGCAGGTACATCAGCCCCTCCTCGCCGTCGGTGCAGAAGAAGCTCAGGTGGGTGAACAACTCGGGCGCGGTGAGTGCCAAGAAGAACTCCAGCGACAGGCCCGCTCGATGCGGCGGGCGGCCGGACCATCACAATGCACCGCAAACCCGCCTGTCGACCCGATTTCCCGCCGTCGCGCGCGGCCGGTCACCGCACCCCTGCGCGTGACGGCTCTGATGCCGGTCGGCGTCCGGACGCCGCGAGCTGGTGCAGGGTGAAGCCGCCCGAGGCCTGCTTGAACAGGTACTCGGCGCGTTCGTAGGACAGGCGGCGCCTGCCGGTCTCGGGGCACAGGTCGGCCGGGTCCGGCGTCCGGGCGGGGGCGGGCCTGCGGTCGGCCAGGAAGAGCGGGCCGCCGGTCCGGCCCGCGACCAGCTCCTCCAGCAGCGCCGCGGCGCCATCGCCCCACGTGATCGTGGCGGCGCGGCGGGCGGGCAGGTCGAGGTCCTCGACGTTGAGCGCGAGGACGGCGGCGGCCGAGGCGCCCGACTCGTGCACCAGCCGCCACAGCGCCCTCTCCCTCGGCGACGGGTGCCGCCAGAGCGCGGCCAGGGCCTGATCGGCGACGGCGGGGCGTTTCGTCCGGTCGTCGTGCTTCCGTGGCAGTCCGGCCGGCAGGTCGCCGAGGCCCGCCCAGGCGCTGAACGACCGTACGGCCGCGCGGTGCCGGTTCCAGGTCCTCGGCGCGGCCGTGCTCCAGGCGGCGGCGAACACCCTGGCCACCAGGGCGGGGGTGAGCTCGGCCAGCGGCGTGGCGGCCCCCAGGTCCAGGCGCAGCCGCCGCAACGTCTGCCCGTACGAGCGGATCGTCCCGGCGTCCAGGTCCTCCCGCGCCAGAAACCGGTCCGCCGCCTCCCCGAGCAGGACCACGCCATGGACGTGGGCGATGCCGCCGGTCCGCTCGGTCCCGTCGGTGCGGTCGAGGGGGGAGGTGCGGTGGCGGGTGGCGCGGGTGCGGAGGAAGGCGCGTTCGGCGGTGTTGCGGGTGAGGGCGGCGGCCCGCTCGAACGCCGCCGCGGCCTCGGCGTCACGCCCCGCCCGCGCCAGCAGATCGCCATGGACGGCCGACAGCGGCGGGTAGTCCCGCAGCGCCGGGTCAGACAGCAGCGAGTGCACGAGCGCCAGCCCCGCCTCGGGCCCGGCCGCCATGCCGACGGCGACCGCCTGGTTGAGCCGCACCACCGGCGAGGGCAGCAGCCGTACCAGTGCCCCGTAGAGGGCGGCGATCTGGTCCCAGTCGGTGTCGGCCGCGCCGGCCGCCTGCGCGTGACACACCGCGATCGCCGCCTGCAACACGTACGGCCCGAGCCCTCCGCCCGCCTCCCGCGCCCTCAGCATGGAGGCGAACCCGCGTGCGATCAGCTCCCGGTCCCAGCGTCCACGATCCTGCTCGTGCAGCTGCACCGGCTCCCCCGACGGCCCCGTACGGGCGGCCGCGCGCGACTGCTGGATCTCCATCAGCGCCACCAGCCCGTGCACCTCGGACTCCCCCGGGGCCAGCCCGGCCAGCAGCCGCCCGAGCCGCAACGCCTCCAGCGCCAGGGCGGGCCGCATCAGGTCCTCGCCCGCCGTGGCCGAGTAGCCCTCGTTGAAGATCAGGTAGATGACCTCCAGGACGGACGCCAGCCGTCCGGCCAGCTCGGGGCCCCGCGGCAGCTCGAACGGCACCCCCTCCTGGGCGAGCGTGCGCTTGGCGCGCGCGACGCGTCCGGCCACGACCGCCTCCCGCACCAGGAACGCGCGGGCGATCTCCGCGGTGGTCAGCCCGCCGAGCAGCCGCAACGTCAACGCGGTCCGCTCCTCGGCGGGGAGCACGGGATGGCTGGAGACGAACATCAGCCGCAGCACGTCGTCACCGACCTCGGCCTCCTCGGCCCCCTCCGGTCGCCCGCGGTGCTCGGGCCGCTCGGAGTACTCGGGATGCCCGGGGTTCTCGACGTGCTCGGGCTGGATCTCGCGGATGGCCCGGTCGTGCCGCCGGGTGCGGCGCAGGTGGTCCAGGGCGCGCCGCTTGGCGGTGGTCATCAGCCACGCGCCCGGCTTGTCCGGTACGCCGTCACGCGGCCAGGTCTCCAGCGCGGCGACCAGCGCGTCCTGGGCGAACTCCTCGGCCAGGCCCACGTCGCCGACCATCCTGGCCAGCCCGGCGACGATCCGCGCGGACTCGTCCCGCCAGGCCGCCGTGACGGCGTCCATCAGTAGATCTGGCGCATGTGGCACTCGCCGTCGCCGATGACGGCGAAGAAGCGCCGCGAGATCTCCAGCGCCTCCTCCCGCGAACCCACCTCGACCAGCGCGAACCCGCCCGCCATCTCCTTGGCCTCGGCGAAGGGCCCGTCGGTCACGGTCAGCTCGCCGCCCGCGGACCTCAGTACGGTGCCGCCCAGCTCCATGCCCCCGGTGGCGAGCAGCACGCCCGCCTGGGTGAGCTCCTGGATGAACCTGCCCATCTCGACGTGCAGAGTCTCGTCGTCGCGCCGCTCGCTCACGTTCGTCAGCAGAAATCTCATGTGCGTTCCCTGTCACATCGCCCGTTCGTCGCGTATGCAGTAGAACACGAAAGGACACGGGCCATGACCGCGACCACCACCGCCCCCGCACCCGCCGCCTCGACCCGCACCCTGCTGACCGCCGGCGCCGTCGCCGCTCCCCTGTGGACGGCGGTCAACCTGGCCCAGGTGCTCACCCGCGAGGGCTTCGACATCATCCGCCACCCGCTCAGCCAGTTGTCGACCGGCTCGCTCGGCTGGCTCCAGGTGGCCGACTTCCTGGTCGTCGGCGCGCTGGTGATCGCCGGCTCGTACGGCCTGCGCCGGGCCACCGCCGGCCGGTGGCTCCCCCGCCTCCTGCTGGTCAACGGCATCGGGATGATCTCCGCGGGGATCTTCCGGATGGACGCCGGCGACGGATTCCCCGTCGGCACCCCCGCGGGCCCGCCCACGACGATGAGCTGGCACGCCGTGCTGCACATGGCCTCGGGTTCGATCGCCTTCATCGCCCTGGCGGCGGCCTGTTTCGTCCTCGGCCGCCGGTTCTCCCGGGCCGGAGCCCGCGGCTCGGCCGTCGCGTCCTTCGTGGCGGGCGCGGCCGTGATCGCCGGGAACGGCTGGGCGATGAGCGGCGGCCATGGGGGTTCGCTGACCCTCGCCGTCGGGGTCACCGGCGCGATGTTGTGGGTGTCGGCCGTCGCCTACCGGCTACGCCGTCACCCCCTGGTCTGACCCACACCCCCCGGCCCGCCGAACTCCACGCACGTCCGCTCCCGCTCCTGGGAGCGGGCGTCGGGGGTTCGGCCGGGGGGCGGAGGTGGCTGGGGAGGGTCAGGTGGGGCGGTTGCCGGTCGGGATCACGATCTTGGTCTGTGCGCCCTTGGTCAGGTAGAACGTGGTCCACTTCTTGATCATCTCGTCGAGGAGCCAGGCCGCGGCGGGCACCAGCGGCAGCCCGATCAGCCCCTCCCTGAACTGCACGAGCAACGGCCAGGCGGTCTTGACGACCGGGTCCCACAGCGGCTCGCGCGGGATGCCGTTCCAGTCGGCCGCCTGGTTGCCGGTGAGGTACCTGGAGAACGCGTTGACGAGGGGCTTGTCGATGCTGCCCGGGCTGGTCAGCTCCGCGAGCATGTCCCGCAGGATGTCGTTGAGCTCCACGCCCTCGGCGGTCGGCCCCATGTTCCTGGGCAGGACGATGTCCGACTGGGCGTAGGAGGAGTCCCAGGTGGCGGGGATGAACTCGTCCCTGATGCCGAGCATGTGCGCCAGCAGCTGCAACGAGTGCAGGTACGCCGCGGACTCTGTGGAGGAGATGCGCACCTTCCACTCGCGCATCCCGCGCATGGAGTAGGTCGCCAGGGTGTGCCACGTGACGAGCATGTCCTCCTGGCTGATCGGGATCGGGCCCGGCCAGTGGGGGGACGACTTGAGCAGGTGCCGCACGGCCGCGTGCACCAGCCGGGTCTTGACCGCCTCGACCACGGCGGTCCCGCCGGGCCCCCAGGCGTTCTGGGGCCTGACCGCGTACGCCAGGACGTTCGTCTTGGCGACCCGGTCCTTCAGGTCCGCGCCGCCCGCGGAGTAGTAGACCGCGCGGGCCTCCTTGGGGATGGCGGTGGCCAGCATGCCGGCGCCGACGATGGTGAGGACGACGATGTAGTTCCCCTTGAGCGCGTGGAACCGTGACGCGGCGTCCAGCTTGCTCTGGTCGGCCCACGCCGGTAGCTGACGTGCCTGCTCGATGAAGGTCCGCAGGTCGGCCGGGAGCCCGGCGGGCAGGGGCTGATCGTTGCGGTTCCAGTCGTACAGCAGCCGGTTGACCTCGGGGATGACGCCGCGGTCGAACAGCGAGGCGAGGAGCGGATCGGCGACGTCGTCCCAGACCCATCGGGGGTCGGCGCCGGTGCCGGAGCCCGCGACCGAGCCACTGGCCGGCCACGTCCAGCCGTCCGCCAGGGTCTTCGCCTGGGCCGGAGAGGTGATGCCCAACGCGCCGAGGGCTCCCAGCGCGGTGCCCGAGATCAGGATCTCGCGCCTGCTCAGCTCTGCCATGCTCTGCACTCCTTCGAGATGGGGGGTCCCGCTCAGGGCAGTCTCGATCGGCTCGCCGGAGATCCACCGAGCAGGGAGCGCGTGTCGGCGCCGTCGCCGGAACCACGCCTGCCGAGTTCTCCCACGCCGCTTCCTCCTTCTCGTCCGATGCCGAGAAGTGGGTGATACTGAGAAACAAACCATGAGTCCGTGTATCATCATGAGAGCACGTTGTGATGGACATCACAAGACCCGCCTCTGAGGCGGAATCGATCCAGGAGGTGATCGTGGAATCCGTGCTGTCCGGCTTCATGGCGCCGTCGGGCTCGGAGTCGTTGCTGGAGCGCGCGTTCGTCGACGCCGTCGAACGCGTGGACGACCCCGACGAGTTACGGACGCGCATCCTCGACGCGGCCTACGGACAGTTCTGCCGGATGGGCATCAGACGCTCCACCATGGAGGACGTCGCGCGCCTGGCCAAGGTGTCACGGATCACGGTCTACCGGCGCTTCGACACCAAGGACACCCTGGTCGAGCATGTGGTGCGCCGGGAGTTCCGCCGCTACTTCGACCGGTTCCTCATCGACATAGAGCAGGCCCGCACCCCGGCCGACAGGGTGGTGCTCGGCTTCGTCAGCTCGTTGCGGGCCATCCGCGGCAACCCGCTGATCGGCGGGCTCATCGCCACGGAGCCCGACCTGCTGGTGCCGTCCATGATGACCGACGGGGGCCAGACCCTCGCCACCGTGCGGCGATTCGTCGCCGGTCAGCTCCGCCGGGAGCAGCGCGCGGGCAACGTGTCCGGCAGCCTTGACGCCGATCTCGTGGCCGAGATGATGGTCCGGATCTCCACCTCTTTCCTGGCGATCCCCAGCGCCGTCATCGACCTCGACGACGACGGGCAACTGGCCGCGGTGGCCAGGCGCTTCCTCGTGCCCATGCTCGAACCGCCCGCCTGATCCCCCTGCCGCGCGGGCCGCCGCGGCAGGGGCCCGAGGACGTCACTTCTCGCCGGGGAAGGCGGCGCGCAGCGCGGCACCCCGGGTGACGAAGGCGACGCCGGCCAGGGGCAACGCGGACAGGCCCTGGAGGACGGCGTACCAGGCCGGGCAGAGGCCGGGGATCAGGTCGACGCCGATGATCGCGATCGGCAGGACGGCGGACAGGGTGCGCACCCGGTCGAAAGCCTTGTACGACCCCTGCGAAGCGCGCACGGTCATGCGGTGGAGCAGCGGGGCGACCGCCAGCAGGATCGCTCCCCTGATCCACATGAACGCGGACGCCTCCTGCCCGGTGAACGCCATCACCGCGACCACCCCGAGGACGACGGCCCCAACGGCGCCGAAGAGCGTGACGCACTTCTTCACCGTGGCGAACGCCTCCTGGGCGCGGGCGTCGCCGAGGCCGGTCGTCGTGGCCGTGATGTCGCTGGTGCTCGTCATGATCTGTCCCCTTCGCGGTGTCATGGCAGAAATGCTAGGAAGACCGCGTTCGGCACGGTATGGGGGTGGCCGTACGGGTGGGTGGGGCTGGACCCACTCCGGTGGCCGCCGGCCGGCAGAGCGTCCCGCCCGACGTGACCGCGCTCCGGTCCGACCGCCGTCCGAATGTCACCGGAGTTCACACCGGCCATTCCTCATGCCTGTTTCATATGGCCGATCGGATGAACTCCCACACGAAAAGGCATTTCGTCTGGGACCATGACTCGCGCGTCAACACGTTCAGCGGTTCGCTGACCATCTGAATAGTGGAATGGAAATTCGCGATGTCTCCTGCTCCGGTTCCTCCCGACGCGTTCGCCTCCGTCTCCGTCTCCGTCTCCGTCTCCGTCTCCGGATCGACGTCCCGCCCGTCCCGCCGGGCCGTTCTGACCGGTGGCGGCGCCGCCCTCGCCGCCGCGCTCGTCCCGTCCTCACCGGCCAGGGCCGGCACGGCGCGGGACGCCGCCAGGACGGCCGTCACCTCCGGCACCGACTTCGCCGTCGCACCCTCGCCCGACGGCCGCCTGCTCGCCCTCGACCTGCTCGGCGTCCTGTGGGTCTGCTCCGCCTCCGGGGGCGCCGCCCGCAGGCTCACCAGCGACCTGTACGACATCGCCCAGCCCGACTGGTCCCCCGACGGCGGCACCATCGTGTTCCAGTCCTACCGCGACGGCGTCTTCGACCTGTGGACGATCCGCCCCGACGGGTCCGGGATCAGGAAGCTGACCACCGGCCCGTTCGATCACCGGGAGCCCCGCCACAGCCCGGACGGTCGGACCATCGCCTACTCCTCCGACGCGGGCGGCAGCTACGGGATCCACCTGCTCGACGTCGCCACCGGCGCGAGCCGCGTCCTGACCGACGGCTCCGCCGAGGAGTACGAACCGGCCTGGTCGCCCGACGGACGGAAGATCGCGTTCGTCGTCGCCGACACCAGGATCGACGTCATCGAGGTCGCCACCGGCACGCGCGGAACGGCGGTCACGGTGCCCGCCGGCCAGGTCGTCCACCAGCCGTCCTGGTTGCCGAACGGCACCGACCTGGCCTACCACCTCTTCCGCTCGGGCGCCAACGAGCTGGCCGGCACCGCGGGCACCCTCGTCAGCGGCGAGGAGATCTTCCCGTTCCGTGCCCGGTTCGCCCCTGACGGACGCTTTTACTACACCGCCGCGGGCGCCATCAGGGTCCGCCGGCTCAATTCCGCCTCCGTCGGCACGGTCGGTTTCACCGCCGCGCTGACGACGACGACCCCGAAGTACCAGAAGAAAGTCCGTGTATTCGACGAGCCGGGGCCGTTCCCCGTCGTCGGGATCGGCAGCCCGGCCGTTTCCCCGGACGGTTCCGCCATCGCCTTCCGCGCGCTCAACGACATCTATCTGATGCCTACCGGCGGCACCCCGGAACCGCTTTTCCGGGACCGCTGGTGGAAGGCCGACCCGGATTTCTCCCCGGACGGACGGCGACTGGCCTTCGTCACCGACCGCACCGGCACACTCAACGTCTGGATCCGCGACCTGGGCACCGGAGCCGACCGGCAGGTGACCCGGCTGACCGACTCCGCCGCCCTGTCGGTCCGGTGGTCGCCGGACGGGCGGGAGATCGCCTACCTGGACCAGGACGGCGCCCTGTGGGTCGTGGACGTCTCCACCGGCGACCTCCAGAAGATCTACGACGCCACCTTCGAGCCAGGCCGCCCGACCTGGTCACCCGACGGCCGGACCCTGGCGATGGCCGCGGTGGTGCCGTACTCGCGGCGCTACCGGGAGGGCCTGTCCAAGATCCTGCTCGTGGACCGGGCCACGGGCGCCGGCACGTACGTCGACCCCGCGCCGCACCGGTCCCTGCAGACCCGCGGGGACGACGGCCCCGTCTGGTCACCGGACGGCACCATGCTGGCCTTCGCCATGGAATCGCTCCTGTGGGTCCTGCCCGTCGACAGGTCCGGACGGCCCACCGGCGCCGCCCGTCAGGTCACCCGAGAGGTCTCCGACGCCCCCGTCTGGGCCGGCGGTTCGGACACCCTGCTCTACCTGAACGAGGGACGTCTCAAGAGCACGCGCCTCGACGGCGGGCCCGCCCGGCCGATCCCGATGCGGCTGACCTGGCGCAACGACCCCGGCCCCGACCAGGTCGTCATCCACGCGGGCCGCATGTGGGACGGCGTCTCCGACCGCGTCGCCCGCGACGTCGACATCGTCGTACGAGGCCAGCGCATCACCGCGATCGAGCCGCACCGGGAAGGAAGGCCCGGCGCCCGGATCGACGCCCGGGACAGGTTCGTCATGCCCGGCCTGATCGACATCCACCATCACCGCGAGATGCAGGGCTACGCCTACGGATCGCGGCAGGGCCCGCTGTGGCTCGCCCTGGGCGTCACCACGACGCGGTCGCCCGGCTCACCCGCGTACCACATGGTCGAGGAACGGGAGTCGGTGCAGTCCGGCGCCCGGCTCGCGCCGCGCTACCTGGGCACCGGCGAGGCCATCGACGGGGCGCGGATCTACTACAACTTCATGCGCCCGACGTACTCCCACGACCAGTTGCGGCTCGAACTGCGGCGGGCCGCCGCCCTCGACTACGACCTGCTGAAGTGCTACGTGCGGCTGCCGGTCGTCTGGCACCGCGAGGTCATCGACTGGGCCCACCGGCAGGGCAGACCGGTCAGCTCGCACTACCACTACCCGGCGATCGCCATGGGCGGCGACCAGACCGAGCACGTCGGCGCGACCAACCGGTTCGGCTACTCGCGCACCGTCACGAACGTCGGGTCCGCCTACTCCGACGTCGTCTCCATGTTCAACGCCTCGAAGATGGCCAGAACCCCCACCCTGTTCACCTCTTCCACCCTCTACAGGGAGGACACCTCGCTGGTCACCGACGAACGCGTGCGCCGGCTCTACCCGAACTGGCGGATGGCCCAGCTCCGGGCGACGGTCACCGCGGCGCAGACCGCCGACCCGGCGGCGGTCCAGGTGGTCCGGACGAACCTCGCCAACCAGGTCGCGCAGCTCACGGCGATGATCCGCGGCGGCGGCGTGGTCACCGCCGGCACCGACGCGCCGATCGACCATCTCGGGCTCAGCCTGCACATGAACCTGCGCGCCATGGTCAGGTACGGCCTGACCCCGCGCGAGACGCTCACCGCCGCGACCAGCACGTCCGGGGCCCAGCTCGGCCTCCCGCTGGGCAGGATCGCCAAGGGCATGTACGCCGACCTGGCCATCGTCGACGGCGACCCGCTGTCCCGCATCGAGGACGCGGCCAACGTCACCGCCGTCGTCGTCGGCGGCCGGCACCACACCGTCGAGCGGCTTCTCGCGCCCTACCCGTCGGCCACCGCCACCGACCAGGCGGCGCCCGTGGCCTCCGCACCCGCGAGCAGGGTCAGGGCCCGCGTCCCCGTCCATCCGAGCACGGCGGGCCACTGGTGGAACGACCCCGTCCACCTTCAGGGAGCCCGTACCGCCTGCTGCGACGGCCACTGAACGTCCGACGGTGGCCGGGCCGGTCCGGGCGAGGGAATGTCCATTAGGCCGATCACGGTCGGCCGTTCGGCCGATCAAGGTCAATGGCACGGGCCCCTAGCGTCGGTGACGACATCACCAGAAAAGGGGGCTTTCTGTGCATGCACGAAAGATCGTCACAGCCGTCGCCGCGAGCGCGGCCCTGATGGCGGGGATGGCGGTCACCGGCCAGGCGTCGGCAGAGGTCAGGAGCGACGCCCGGACCGACGACGCGGCGCGGTTCCACCGCCAGGCGCTCGACTGGCACCGCTGCCGGACCGGTCCCGACGACGAGATCGGCCAGGCCCTGGACGCGGCGGGGGCCCGGTGCGCCGAGGTCGCCGTGCCGCTGGACTACCGCAGGCCCCGAGGGCGGACCATCTCGGTGGCGATCTCTCGGATCAGGGCGACCGACCCCGCCGCGCGCCGGGGCGTCCTGCTGATCAATCCCGGCGGTCCGGGCGGGAGCGGGCTGCCACGTCCGTTGCTCGGCAGGCTCATGCCCGACGTCGCGGCCCGTTACGACCTCATCGGGATGGATCCGCGCTTCGTCGGCCGCAGCACGCCGATCCGCTGCCGGTGGACGACCGACACCCCCACCCGGTCGGCCGGCCCGGCCCGCCGCACCTTCGACGAGAGCGCCATCCTCATGAAGGAGCTGGCGGACGGGTGCGTCAAGGGAAACCGCGACCTGCTGCCGTACGCCTCCACCCGCAACCCCGCTCGCGACATGGACGTCGTCCGCGCCGCCCTCGGCGAGCCCAGGCTGTCCTACCTGGGCTATTCCTACGGCACCTACCTGGGCGCGGTCTACACGCAGCTGTTCGGTGGCCGGGCCGACCGGTTCGTGCTGGACAGCGCGGTCGACCCGGACGTCTACGGCCCCGACCTGCTGTCCGCGAACGGCCCGGCGATCGACGCCGCGCTGGGGAACTGGGCCTCGTGGGCCGCCGCCCGCGACGCCGAGTACGGCCTGGGCGGCACCCAGGCCGAGGTCCTGGCCACCGTGGAGCGGGTCGACCGGGCCGCGACCCGCCGCCCGCTGCGTGTGGGCGCGTACCGGATCGACGCCCACCACGTCCCCTACCTGCTGTTCATCCGCCTCTACGACGACAGCGCCAAGGCGTACGCGGGCTTCGCGGCGGAGGTGCGGACGCTGGCCGGCGCCGCCCGCGGCGAGGCGGTGACCGTCCCGGCGTCGCTGAAGGAGACCCTCGACGGCCTGTTCACCGGGTCGGGGGCGGCCGAGGACCGGGCCGGGACCCCGATCCTCTGCGCCGACCGGGCCGCCTCCCGCGACCTGGAGACCTACTTCCGCGACATCCAGGCCCACCGCGCGGACGAGCCGCTGTTCGGGCCGATGACCCGCAACCTCGGCCCCTGCTCCTTCTGGCCGACCACTCCGGTGGAGCCGCCCACCAGGCTCGGCAACGACGTCCCGCTGCTGGTCGTCGGCGCCGACGGCGACCCCGTCACGCCCTTCCCCGGCCAGCGGGCGATGCACCGGGCGCTGACCGGCTCCCGCATGGTCACCCTGCGCGGCGCGTTCCGCCACGGCGCCTACCTCGCCGCGGGCGACACCTGCGTGAACACCACCGTCAACCGGTACCTGGTGGACGGCGTCCTGCCCGACGGCGACACCACCTGCGACAAGACCACCGAGCGGTGAGCCGGGCCGCGGGTCGGCAAGGCGGGCGGACGGCGAGCCGGGCCGCGGGTCAGCCGGATCTGGCGCGGTCGCAGCGGGCCAGTTCGGCGCGGAGGTCGCGGCGGAGAGCGCGGTCCAGGCCGGGCTGGGCGAGCGCGTCGGCGAAGTCGCGGGCCGCCTCCTCCCAGCGGCCGAGCCGGGCCAGCGCGGTGCCCCGGTTGTAGCGCGGCTCGGGCGCGGGCGACAGGGCCACCGCCCGGTCCAGGTCGGCCACGGCGGCGGTCACCTCACCGCGGTCGAAGCGCACGGCGGCGCGATTGGTCCACGCCTCGACCAGCGTCTCGTCACCTTCAAGAGCCTGCGTGAACAGGTCCTCGGCCGGTTCGCCGCGCTCGGAGCGGATCAGGCCGAGCGTGCACAGCAGCGCCGGGTCCTTGGGCGCCAGTGCCAGCCCGGCCAGCGCGTCCCGTTCGGCGACGTCGAGCGCGCCGCGCTCCAGGTGGACGTTGACCAGCGCGATCCGGGCGTCGAGGTGACCCGGGTCGATGGCGAGCACGTGCTCCAGGTCCTCGCGGGCCCGCTCGTCGCGGCCGCGTTCCAGGTGCAGCACGGCGCGGTTGTAGTACGCCTCGGGCAGGTGCGGTCCCAAGCGGATGGCGGTGCCGTAGTCCTTGATCGCGGACTGGACGCGTCCGGCCGCCCGGTGCAGGGCGGCCCGGTCCACGTAGTACTCGCTGTTGTCCGGGTCGTGGGCGATCACGCTGTCGAGGTCGGCCAGGGCCCGCTCCGGGTCTCCGAGAGCCAGGTGCACCTGGGCGCGGTTGTGGCGCAGGCGGGCCAGGTGCTGCGGGTGCTCGCCCGGCGCCAGCACCGCCGTCAGCCTGGCCAGCCCGTCGTCGACCAGCCGCAGCGCCTCGGCGGGCGCGCCGGCCTTGGCGTCCAGCAACGCCAGGCCCTGCTCGTAGAAGACGGTGGAGATCACCTGGTGGCGCGGGTCGTCCACGTGTTCGGCCAGCCGGAGTGCCTGTTCCAGCCAGTGCCGCGCCCGCGCGGGGTCCTGGCCGGCGGTCGGGAGGTGGCGGGCGTACAACATGGCGGTGGCGTACGCGGCGGACATGTTGATCTTGGGGTCGGCGGTGGCCGCGCGGGCCTCGTCGTAGAGCTCTAGCGCCTCTTCGGCGCGCTCCAGCGCCGCCAGGGCGGTGGCCAGGCCGGTGGTGCAGGCCCACCACTGCCGCAGGTCGCCGTCGGGGGTGACGACGGCGCGTCCGTGGGCGGCGACGCGGGCCGCGTGGTGATAGAAGCCGCGGGCCAGGCTGTCGCCGAGCGCGGCGCGGACGGCGTCCGGGGCCGTGGGCAGCGGCGGGGGCTCGGCACTGCCGTCGTCGCGCAGGTCCAGGCGCAGCGGGGTGGAGGCGATCCGCGGGAGCAGGGTGTCCAGCAGTTCGGTGGTGGTCTCGTCGGCGTGCGCGACGTGCTCGAAGGTGACGGTGACCGGGCGGCGAAGGGTGCCGGCCCAGGAGGCGGCGAACTCGGCCGCGCCGTACGCCAGGCAGGCGGTGCGGCGGGCCGGGTGGAACCTGATCGGCTCCTCCTCGGCGGCCGGCCGGGCCGTACGGTCGAGCCAGGGGGCGATCGCGTACAGCTCGACCCGATGGCGGGCGGCCAGGCGGGGACGGTCGGCGGCGATCCCGGCGAGGAAGCCGGAGACCCCGGCGTAGGGCCCGTGCCCGCGATGGCAGTCGAAGCGGTTCACGGCAGCACCGGAGACCGCAGGGGCGGGCACCCGAGAGCGCCCGCCGTCTCGGCACCTACCAGCACCACTCGATCCAGAGCCGGCGGGCACCGGACATCAGGCGCTGCGTGCTCTTGCGGCGGATGGTCATCTTCTTCATGGGCGCCTCCCAGGGGGGGTGATCCACTTCAGGTTGCCCAGAGCATAAACCGGCTTGTCCGAAATGAGTAGAGCATCCGTAACTAAAGATGATCTGACGTCAAAGACCGCGGGAACGCGCGGCGGCGATCTTGTCGGTGGGCCGATCTATCGTCCCGGCCATGACTTCAGCGACGCAGGCGTACACGTACGCCGCGCCCTCCTCTCTCATCGACGGTCGTCTCGGTCTGGCGACCTCCGGCGGCCGGGCCCTGTCCGGCCCGGCCGTGGCCCCCCGGTTCTTCAGCGGCGTGGTGACCCAGGCCGCCCCCGCCGCGGCGGCCCTGCTCGGCGTCGCCGACGTGGCGCTGGCCCGCTACCACCAGCCGCAGTCGCGGCCCGGCTGGGTGCGCGACCCGGTGGTGACGTGCAACGGCGACCGGTTGCGGTTCGAGTCGTTCTCGGCCTGCGGCGGCGTGTACGCCCGGCTCGACCTGCTCAACGGCGCGCTCGACGGCGAGGTGTTCGACCGGGGCACCACCAACGTCGACGTGAACGCGCCGCTGCGGGAGGCGCTGGCACGCATCGGCGCGCGCGACCCGCTGCACCTGGGAGTGGGCCTCGACGAGCTGGTCGTGACCACGCTGGACGGCGCGGTGGTGGAGAAGAAGGTGCCGCTGCCCGAGCGCTGGCTGCGCGGGTTCGCCGAGGTGCAGGTCATCGCCTCGGGCATGGACCAGCGCGGCGAGCTGGCCGGCATGGCGGCGGTGCGGTTCCTGCGCGGGCTGCCCAGGAAGGGCACGGTGTGGGTGGCGCAGGCCGGGCGGGAGCTGAAGGTGTCCGACCGTCAGGTTCCCGGCTCGGTCCAGCTCGCCGGCCCCAACCGGCTCGGCACCCTCCTGCCGCTGCTCCGCTTCGCTAAGTCCCTGCGGGTGTACGGCCCGTCCGACGCCGCCTCCAGCGCCTGGGAGCTGGAGCTGCCGGGCATGCGCTACACGCTCACCCTCTCCCCCGAGCGCTGGCGCGGCTTCTCCGGCGAGGGCGCGGTGCTCGACGACCTGGCCACCGACGAGGCCGAGAACGACGCCGACGTGGTGGGCATGCTGCTCAACTTCGAGCCCGAGATCGAGATCGGCCTGCTGGCCGACCGCGCCGGCATCCCCGCCGACCGGGCACGCGCCGCGCTGACGCAGCTCGGCGTCGCCGGCCGGGTCGGCTACGACCTGTCGGAGGCCGCCCACTTCCACCGCGAGCTGCCCTACGACAAGGACAACGTGATCCTGCTCAACCCGCGGCTGGCCAAGGCGCGCAGGCTCGTCGAGGCGGGCGCGGTACGCCTCGACGGCGAGTCGGCCACCGTCCGCACCTCGGGCGGCACGCGCCAGGTCTCGCTGGCCGACGGCTCCTGCACCTGCGAGTGGTGGTGGGACCATCGCGGCTCCCGCGGGCCGTGCAAACACGTGCTGGCCGCCCGGATCGTCGCCCGCGCCGCCGTGGAGGTCTCCCGATGACCCTGTGGACGGAGATCTGCGACCTGATCAGCCGCAACCAGGTCATCCGCCTGGCCGACCGGCTGGTCACGCTCACCGAGCAGGAGCGCGCCGAACTCGGCGGGCGGCTGCCCGGCCTGGTCAAGGAGCTGCGCCGGGCCCGCGCCGAGCAGGTACGCGCCGAGCACCCCGACGACTTCGAGGAGATGTCCTCCTGGGAGGTCGGCGACCTGCTCGACAGCCTGGCCGGGGCGCTGCTGCTGACCGGTGTCGGCGTCATCACCGGCCCGGCCGCCGCCGTGGCGTGGATGACCGGCCGCGACGTCAACCGCCGCTGGGCCCGTGAACCCCACGTCGCCCAGGTGTGCCGGGTGGCGGCCACCCGGCCCCTGGAGTGGCGTCGCGATGTCGCGATCCGGCTGGCCCGGCGGATACGCCGTCCCGCCGACCGCATCGCGCCGCTGGCCGTGGCGCTGCTGCGCGAGTCCGGGGCCGTGCCGCCCGACCACGATCCGCTGGTGGCCGCCTGGCTGTCCGTGCCGAGCGTGCCCGGCGACCCGCTGACGTCCGTGCTGCTGCCGCGCGTCTTCGACGCCGACGGCGCGGGCCGCGCACTCCGTGACGAGCGGCTGGAGCCCCGGCCCAGCCGCTGGCTGGCCGCCGCCGCCCGCGAACTGCCCAGGGAGCGGGCGCTCGACGGTTGCGTGAGCCGATTCCTGCGCGGCGGCGAGGCACAGGACCTGCGTTTCTTCGTCCGGCTGCACACGCTGCTCGACCCCACGCCCGCGGAGTCCGCTCCCCGCCTGCGCGACTACCTGCGGTTGTTGCCGTCGGCCCCGGGCACGGTCGCCGAGCTGGCCGCCGCGCAGGTGCGCGGGGCGCTGCCGCTCGACCACGCCGACCTGGTCGAGGCGGTCGACGCGCTCACCTTCCGGGCCGAGGCCAAGCTCGCCACCATGGGCCTGCGCTGGCTCGACCAGGCGGTCCGGGCCACGCCGGAGACGGCCGCCGACTTCGTGACCGCGCTGACCACGGCTTATGGGCACGCGTCCTTCGAGGTGCGCAAGCGTGCGGTCGAGGTGACCCTGAGACACGCCGTCCTGTTCGCCGACCACGCCGAGGCGATCCTCGACGGCGTCCGCGACCTGCCCGCGGACCTGGGCGCGAAGCTGGCCGGGCGGTTCGGCGGCGAGATCCCGGTCGAGGAGCTGCTGGCGCGGAAGGAGTTCCCGCCGCTGCCCGAGCCCGCCGGGGCACGGCGCTTCCCCGAGCCGTCGCTCCTCCCCGGCCACCACGAGCCCTGGATCGAGCAGGAGCGCTGGCTGGCGGCCTTCGTCACCGGCGCCGCCGGCGACCGGGCGACGCTGCGCCGCCAGCTCGAACTGCACTTCGGGCAGGACCACGGTTACTGGCGGACCAGCGAGGGGCGCCTCGAACCCGGCGGCTGGCAGTCGGCGCTGGCCGCCGAGCTCGTTACCCCCGGCAGCGTGCCGGAGGTGCCGCCGATCCGGCCGGAGACGTTCTGGGACGACGCGAACCACTCCGTGCGGATGCGCGTCCTCACCCGTGGTGTGGAGCCCGGCGCGGAGCCGCCGTCGTCCCGGCGGATCATGATGAGCGGCTTCCACGGGCCCGGCCGCTACCTCGACGACGACGCCCCGCTGCGCGCCTTCTTCCTCACCTGGACCAGCGACGACGGCCCCGAGCATGCGGTGGCCCGCGAGGGCGACCGGCAGATCCCCTTCGCCGAAGGCCGGATCCACCTGAACGACCCCGACCCTCTCCACCCGGTGCGGACGAGGCCCGGCATCCGGTACGACGACTCCGCCGAGGCCATGCCCGGCCACCTCCTTGAGCGCGCCTACGAGCACCTGGCCGAGCTCGGCGTGAACCCCGTCCGGATCGCCGCGATGCGGGCGGGGGAACCGGTGCCCCCGCCGCACCCGGACGAGCCTCTGGTGCAGGTGACCGTCGTCTTCGTCCCGCCGCGGCTGCGTTCGTTCATGCCCAGGGAGCTGCCCGAGCACGACGAGTGGCGGCGGCGCAACCGGCTGCCCCAGCCCCATCGCGTCTCCCCGCCCCACGACTTCCTGCTGCACCGCTACGCCGAACTCGCCGAGGCCCTCAGGACCGGCGCGCTGCCGCCTGTGCTGCTGGCCACGCCGACCTGGATGAGCGGCCACCTCGACCCCGACGTGCTGATCGACCGGCTGGAGACGTGCGCCGCCGCCGGTGTGGAGCCACTGCCGGCCGACCTGGCGCAGGCGCTGCTGCGGCTGCCCAGGGGCGATCACCCCGAGGCGGCCGAGCGGGCCGCCAAGGTCGAGTCGGAGGCGGCCGGGCCGGCCGCCCGCTGGCTCGCCGGCGACGGCCTGGCCGATCCCGAATGCGGCCACGTGTGGCGTCACATGGTGGGCGCGTCCATGGTGGACTTCGGTGACGGCGAGCCGGAACACTTCACCGAGGTCAGGTTGAAGCCCGTACTGCGAGCGGCCCCGACCGGCCATCGGCTGATCGACGAGGTGCTGCTGCGCGAGCCGTCCGGGTCGACCGGCGAGTCCGGCCACACGCTCGGCGCGTGGCCCGCCATGCTGCCCTCGCACCGCGAGGTCGTGGCCGTCAACTTCCTGCCCTACCTGCTGCGCGGCCAGTGGGGTACGTGGCGCGCTCCGGCGGAGCTCACCGGCCTGGAGATCGCCCAGGGCCCGATGGGCGAGTCCACGGCGGTGATCCTCGCCTTCCTCCTGGTCGACGGCGTGCCCGGCGTGACCCAGCAGATCCTTGACCTGGCCGCCAAGGGCGAGCTGCCCGCCGAGGCGATCGGCCGCCAGCTCGCGCTGGTGCTGCGCCGCACCTGGCAGGAGACCCGCCCCGCCCTCGCGGCCCTGACCGCGCTGGCCGAGGCCGGCGGCCAGCACGAGGTGTGGCGCGTCCTGCTGACTCTGCTGCCCGGGATGCTGCCCGGGATGTCGTCCGGCGAGGGGCGGCGCGTCACCGTGACCCACACCGCGCTCGTCGCCTTCGCCGCCGACGTCGCCCACTGGACCGGCGCGCGCGGGGAGATCCCGGTCGTCGCCGAGTACGCCCGCAGCCGCCGGACGACCCGCTTCGCGCACGAGTGCCGGCGCCTGCACGCCCAGCTCACCGGAGCCACCTCATGACCTTCGACGACGTCCGTGCCGGGATCAGGGATCTGGTGCTCGCCCACGACACCGAGGGGCTGGCGTCCCGGTTGCCGACGCTCACCGACGCCGAGCGGGCCGCCGTCGCCGCCGAGCTGCCGGGCCTGCTCGCCGAGGTCCGCCCACGGCTGGGCACCATCGGCTGGGACGGCTTCGCCTGGGGCCCCGACGGCCAGGTCCCCGGCCTCTCCGAGGCGCTGATGATGGTGGGCGCGGCGACCATCCCCGGCCCGGCCGGTGCCGCCACCTGGCTGATGAAGCGTGACCTCAATCCCCGCGGGCTGCGCGCGCCGGGCCCGCACCGGCTGGTGAAAGCGCTCTCCGGTCGCCCGGTGGCCTGGCGGGCCGACCTGGCGGGCCGGCTGGCGCGCCGCGTCCGCCGCCCCGACGACCGGGTCGTGCCGCTGGCGCTGGAGCTGCTGCGCGCCGGCGCGGCCACCCCGCCCGACCACGAACCGCTGGTGGCGGCCTGGTTGTCGGCGGCGGCCGTGGCCGAGGACCCGCTGACCCCGCACCTGCTTCCGAGGATCTTCGAGGCGGCCGGCGCGGGCCGGGCGCTGGCCGGCGAGACGCTCACCCCGAAGCCGTCCCACTGGCTGGCCCTGACCGCCCGCTCGCTGCCGCGCGAGCAGGTCATCGCCGGCTGCGTGCGCCGGTTCCTGCTCGGCGGCGACGCGCGTGACCTGCGGTTCTTCGTCCGGCTGCACACGCTCGTGGCGCCCGTACCGGAGGAGTCGGCCGGGCGGCTGCGCGACTACCTGCGTCTGCTGGCCGCCGCGCCGGGCCCGGTGGCCGAGCTGGCCTGGCAGCAGGTACGCCGGGCGCCCCTCGACCCGGCGGACGCCGCCGAGGCCATCGAGGCGATGACCTTCCGCCAGGAGGCCAAGCTCGCCGTGAAGGGCCTGACCTGGCTCGACCGCGACCTCGGCCGCCACCCGGAACGCGTGGCCGACCACGTCACCGCGCTGACCAACGCGTACGCGCACGCCTCCCACGAGGTGCGCGACCGCGCGGTGGCCCTCACCCTCAAGCACGCCGCCCACCTCACCGACCCCGCCCCGATCCTGGAGGGGGCCGAACTGCTGCCCCCGGCCTCGGCCCGGCGGCTCCACGAGCGCTTCGTCAAGGGCTGGACCGGCGACTTCACCCCGGGACGGCTGCCCGAGGCCACCGTGCCCGGCCCGTTCCCCACGTCCGGCCCGGAGAGCGGCCCGGAGAGCGGCCCGGAGAGCGGCCCGCCGGAGGAGACGGGCTGGATCGGCGTCGAGGCGTGGCTGGCGGCGGTCGTCCGGGAGGCGCGGGCGAACCAGGACTCCCTGCGGGAGACGCTGGCCCTGCGGTTCGGCGAGGACCTGCGGCCGGTCCTCTACGACGCGCCGGTGTGGGAGTCCCCTCGTGACTGGTGCACCGCGCTGGCCAGGGAACTCGTCAATCCCGGCGAGGATCCGGGTCCGCCCGGGTCGCGTCCGCCCCGGGGGCGTCCGCGGGCCTACCCGGACCCGGCCGGTGATCTCGGGCACGCCCTGTACGACGGCATGGTGACCCTGGCGGCCACGGCCTTCCGGCTGTTCCCCGGCCTGCGCACGATGGTCCCGCTCCACGAGCTGCCCGCGGAGGTGCAGGAGGAGCTCCTGCGGACGGACGACGTCGAGCCCGACCTCTACGACCCCGGCGCGCGACCCGCGCCCGCCGACTGGAGCCGCCTGCCCCATCCGCGGAAGTGCGCCCGCCCCGACGCCTTCCTGCTGTCCCGCCTCGACGAGCTCCTGCGCGCGGCCAAGGCCGCAGCCCTGCCCCCGGTCCTGCTGGCCACCCCCACCCGCGCCGACGGCCACCTCGACCCCGAGACCCTGCTCGACCGCCTGGCCGCCTGCGCGGACTCCGGCCGCGAACCGCTCCCGCTGGACCTGGAACAGGCCCTGTTGCGCCTCCCGCCCGCCCCCGCCCCCGGCCTGGCCGAACGCGCGAAGGGCATCGCCTCGGCGGCCGGCGCGGTGGTGGCCCGCTGGTTCGAGCGCGGCGCGCTCCCGTCCCCGGCGGTGGAGCTGACCTGGGGGGCCGCCCTCGGCTCCCGCGCGCCGTACGACGACCACGGGCTCGACCGGCGCGGCATCGCCGAGGTGAGCTGGCGACCCGTGGAGCCCACCGGACTCGCGCACCTCGACACGCTGCTGACCGCGCCGTCCGAGACGCCTGCCTTCCGGCGCGCGTCACGGCAGTTCTGGCCCGGCATGACGCCCCACCACCGGGAGCTCGTGGCGGCCCATCTGGCGATCGGCCTGATCGGCCGCTTCGACCCGCCCGACATCGCGATCGGCGACCTGCGCGGCCTGGCGCTGGCCGAAGGCGCGTCCGGCCCGGCCACGGCCCTGGTCCTGGCCTACTTCCTCACCGTGGAGGGCGACGACGCGGTTCCCCCGCTGCTTCAGCTCGCGGCCAAGGGCGCGCTCCCCGCCGCCGAGACGGGCCGCCTGCTGGGCCTGCTCGGCCGCCGTACCCGCCACGAGGCCGACCGCGCGTTGCCCTCCCTGGAGTTGGCCGCCGAGCAGGGCGCGCACGCCGAGGTGTGGACGATCATGCGCCACTTCCTGGCCGTCCACCTCCCGCGCGAGGGCGAACGGGCCCGGCGCGCGCACACCGACGCCGTCGTGCTGGCCACCGATCTGGCCACGTGGGTCGGCGCGCGCGGCGAGATCCCGGAGGTGGCCGCCCATGCGGGGAAACGCGGCTCGACGTCGCTCACCCGCGCCTGCCGAAGCCTCCACCAGGCACTGACCCGGCCGGGCTGATCGGCCGAGGAACGCCGAAGCGGCGCCGGGTCACGACCCGGCGCCGCTTCGACGGCCCCGCCGGCTCAGACGGCCACCAGTTCGTAGCCCGCCTCTTCGACGACGTCCCTGATCCTGGCGTCGTCGAGGGCGTCGGCCGAGGTGACGGTCACCTGTCCGGTGGCCAGCTCGACGTCGACCGAGGAGACCCCGGCGACCTTGCCGATCTCGGTCTTGACGGTGCCCGCGCAGCCGCCGCAGGTCATGCCGGACACCGTGTAGGTCTTCGTGCTCATCGCCTGGCCCCTCTCGTGAATACCCCTTCCGGGTATGTGACGAAGCGAACGTACGCCCGATCATCGCGAGAGGCAAGCCATACGGAGGAGGGGTACATGAGACGCGCGTCACATTGCCTCTCGCATACCCCCTCCCAGTATGGTGCCTCGCATGAGAACCCTTGGTGAGATCATTGTTGTCGGCGCCTCGCTGGCGGGGCTGCGGGCCGTCCAGACCCTGCGCAGAGAGGGCTTCGACGGCGAGCTCACGCTGGTCGGCGCCGAGACGCACATGCCGTACAACCGGCCGCCGCTGTCCAAGAGCGTTTTGCGCGGCGACGAGGACGTCACGCTCCCCGGCGCGGAGGAGCTCGGCGAGGAGTGGCTGCGCGGCAGGCAGGCCGTACGCCTGGACGCCGCGAACCGCACGCTCGTCCTCGACGACGGGACCGAGCTCGGCTACGACGGCCTGGTCATCGCGAGCGGCGGGCGTCCCAGGCGGCTCGACGGCGTGCGCACCCTGCGCACCATCGAGGACGCCCTGGCTCTGCGCGCCGAGCTGGACTCCGGCCACGAGCACGTGCTGGTCGTCGGGGGCGGGTTCATCGGGGGCGAGGTGGCGTCCACGGCCAGGCAGCTCGGCCGCAAGGTCACCCTGGTCGACTCCGGGCCGTACCCCATGCACGCGGGTCTCGGCGTGGAGGCGGCGCGCTGGCTGGCCGGGCACCACGAGCGCAACGGCGTCGAGCTCGTCACCGGCGTCCGCGTCACCGGCGTGACCGGCGGCCGGGTGCGGCTCGCCGACGGCCGCGTCCTGTCCGCCGGCCTGGTCGTCGGCGGCATGGGCGTGACGCCCAACACCGAATGGCTGGAGGGCAGCGGCCTGGCCGTGGACGACGGCGTCCTGTGCGAGCCGACGCTGTACGCCGCGAACTCGGCGGACGTCGTCGCGGCGGGCGACGTGGCCCGCTGGCCACACCGCCTGTACGGCGACGCCCCGGTCCGCGTCGAGCACTGGTCCAACGCCAACGAACAGGGCGCGGCGGCCGCCCGCAACCTGCTGGCGGGCCCCGAGGAAGCGCAGCCGTTCGCGGACGTGCCCAACTTCGCCACCCACGTGCACGGCGCCCGCATCCAGACGGCCGGCCTGCCCCACCTGGCCGACGAGGCCCGCGTCGTCACGGGCAGCCCGGAGGAGGACCGCTTCGCCGTGGCCTTCGCCCGCGACGGCGTGCTGGTGGGCGCGGTCGCCGTCAACGCGCCGAAGGACCTGATCAGGCTCAAGCGGTCCGTCGCGGCCCGCGAGACGCTCTGACTACGATCGCGGGTAGCATGACGGGCATGATGCGTGGCCTTGGCGAGCTCGAATCCACGATCATGGACTGGATATGGGCCAGGCGCCGCCCCGCCTCCGTCCGCGACGTCTTCGAAGACCTCAAGCAGCGGCGGACGGTCGCGTACACCACGGTGATGACAGTGATGGACAACCTGCACACCAAGGGCCTGCTGAGGCGTGAGGCCGTCGGCCGCGCCTATGTCTACGAGCCGGTCGCCTCCAAGGAGGCCTACACCGCCGACCTGATGCGCCGCGCGCTCGCGGGCAGCGGCAACCAGGCCGCCACCCTCGTGCACTTCCTCGAACGGCTCACCCCCGAAGAGGCGGAGGCCCTGGAGGCGGCCCTCCAGGTCTACCCGCACCGGGGCCGACCCGCGTGATCGCCGCCGCCGTCCCGGCCCGCCACACCGTGGTGGCGGCCGTCTGACCGCCCGTGCTCGGGCGGCGGGCCGCCGGGTGGTCCGATCGGGCCCCCGGGCTGCGATCGCGCCGCTCGGCGGGCCCGCGGTGGTGGCGCCGGCGCCGGGGGTCGGCTCGTTCCTGGCCCACCACTGCCACTCGCCACTCTCGCCCTGACCTACGGTCACGGGTAGTAGACGACGCCGTCGCGGCCGGGTCGCCGCCCGCGGCCTTCCCGCTGACAACGCCGGTGGACAAGTGGCTGATCTCGCGCGGCAAGGGGCACGCGGTGACCCACCAGTACCACTGAGAGAACCCGAACCCGGGCGCGGAACGAACCGCCCACGCGGACTTGACAGATACCCCCCCGGTGTATGTATGTTCATCGCCACATACCCCCTATAGGTATGAAGAGGACCCTAGAGACCACCCGCATCCCCCACCGGGGTACGGCGTAGCGCTGGAGAATGCTCATGTCCGCACCATCCCCCCGGCGATGGACCGCCCTGGCCCTGATCGCCATGGCCCAGTTCATCGTCATCATGGACACGTCGATCATCGGCGTGGCCCTCCCCCGCATCCAGGAAGAGCTCGGCTTCTCGCAGGAGAACCTGTCGTGGGTCTTCAACGCCTACGTCGTCGCCTTCGGCGGGCTCCTGCTGCTCGGCGGCCGGCTCTCGGACCTGTTCGGCGCGCGCAGGCTGTTCGGCGCCGGATGGCTGATCCTGCTCGCCGGCTCGCTCGTGGCCGGCATCGCCCCCGAGGTGTGGGTCGAGCTCACCGGACGCGCCGTCCAGGGCGTCGGCGCGGCCCTGATCGCCCCGTCCGCGCTCACCCTGCTGATGATGCTGTTCGGCCACGACCCCAAGGAGCTCACCAAGGCCCTCGCCCTGTACGGCGCCGCCGCCCCGGCGGGCGGCACCGCGGGCGTGTTCCTCGGCGGCGTCATCACCGAGTACCTGAGCTGGCCCTGGGTCTTCTACATCAACATCCCGATCGCCCTGGTCGCGCTGCTGGCCACCGGCCCCCTGATGCCCGCCGGCCGGTCCCAGCGCGGATCCATCGACGTCGTCGGCGCGCTGACCGTCACCGCGGGGCTCGGCGCCGCCGTGTACGCCATCGTCCGGGCGCCCGAGGTCGGCTGGGGCTCCGCCCAGACCTGGGGCGTGCTGGCCGGCGCGGTGGCGCTGCTCATCGCCTTCCTCGCGATCCAGGCCCGCCGCCGCGAGCCGCTGATGAGGCTGTCGATCTTCCGTACGCCGAACCTCGCCGCGGCGAACCTGACCCAGCTCCTGCTCGGCGGGGCCTGGATCCCGATGTGGTTCTTCCTCAACCTGTACCTGCAGCAGGTGCTCGGCTACAGCGCCTTCCCCAGTGGCGCCGCCCTGGTGCCGATGACCGTCCTCATCATGCTCGGCATGATCGTCCTGGCGCCCCGCGCCATCAACCGGTTCGGGCCCAAAGCCATCACGGTGGCCGGTCTCGTCCTGCTCGCCGTCGGCATGGGCTGGCTGTCGCTGATCAGCCCCGAGGGCAGCTTCGCGGTGGACGTCCTGCCCGCCAGCCTCGTGGCCGCGCTCGGCATGTCGCTGGCCTTCATCCCCTCCCTCGGCACCGCCATCTCCTCCGCCCGCCCCGAGGAGGGCGGCCTGGCCTCCGGCATCGTCAACACCAGCTACCAGGTCGGCTCGGCGCTCGGGCTGGCCGCCATGACGGCCGTCGCCGCCGCGAACGGCGCCGGCCGGCTCGGGAACCTGCCCGCGCTGACCGACGGCTTCTCCTCGGCCTTCGTGGGAGCCGCCGGGATCGCGGTGGCCGGCGCGCTGATCGCCGCGCTGACGCTCCGCTCGCGGGGCGCCGCGCACACCGGGGCCGCCGACGAGACCACCGCCGCCACCCGCGGCTGACCTCGACGCACACAGCTCCGAAGGAGATCCCCATGTCCGTCCTCATCGCCTACGACGGCTCACCCGACGCCCGCCGTGCCGCCGGGCACCGGGCGGCCCG
This sequence comes from Nonomuraea sp. NPDC052265, assembly GCF_044547985.1. Taxonomy (NCBI): domain Bacteria; kingdom Bacillati; phylum Actinomycetota; class Actinomycetes; order Streptosporangiales; family Streptosporangiaceae; genus Nonomuraea; species Nonomuraea sp. NPDC052265. The sequence continues at coordinate 207,734 of NZ_JBIUBJ010000009.1, read as the reverse complement.
CTGAGGTCGTCGACAACGTCCGGCTCCCACGGGAGCCGGACGTTTCCGCGTGCCGGTGAACGCGCTCGACGCGGCGTGCGTATCTCCACACGAGCCAGGACGGCCGTCTGTTACGCCGGATAGTACGACCGAAACGCCCACGCCCGCCAAGGCCAGGGCCAAGCTGGTGACGCTCAACGAGCGGGCCGACGAGGTCGTCGAGCAGTACAACCAGGCGAACGAGGCGTACAAGAAGGCGAAGCGCACGTACGACGTGCTCGACGCCGAGGTCGAGCGCACGAACGCCCGGGCCGACCTGTTACGCAGGGATCTCGTCACGGCGGCGGTCAGCGACTACCAGGCGGGCCCCCTCACGGGCTGGGGCCGCTTCGCCGCGGAGGGCAGCCCCGAGACCGTTCTGAGCGGCATGGCCTCCCTCGAACAGATCTCCCAGGCCAGAGCGGCGAAGCTGGCGGCCTTCAGGGCGACCACCCAGGACCTGCGCGACCGGCGCGACGAAGCCAGGACCGTCCTCGCGGAGGCCGCCACGGCACGCGACAAGGTACGGGCGGAGAAGACCAAGGCCGACAAGCTCGTGGCGGAACAGACCAAGCTGCTGCGCAGGCTGGGCACCTTCCGTACCGGCGATCCCGACAGCGCCGGCATCAGGTACACCGGCCCGGCCTCCGGAAGCGCCCGCCAGGCGCTGCAGTTCGCCTTCGCCCAGATCGGCAAGCCGTACCGGTACGGCGGTGAGGGCCCCGGCTCCTACGACTGCTCCGGCCTAACCCAGGCCGCCTGGCGTACGGCGGGCGTCGAGCTGCCCCGTACCACCTGGACGCAATGGGCGTGGGGCGCGGCCAGACGCGTCCCCCTCGACGCGTTGCAGCCCGGTGACCTGCTCTTCAGCAAAGGGGCTGGGGCACATGGGCATGTACGCCGGCAACGGCAGGATGGTCCACGCGCCCCAGACCGGTGACGTCGTCAAAGTCGTCGACCTGGACGATTACTGGCGCAACCGGCTGCTCGGCGCGGTCCGCCCCTGACCGGCGACGGCCGCCGTCAGCGCGTCGGCGACGGGCTCGGCGAGCGGGGTGTCCATCTCGGCGATGCGCAGGGGAAGGACGTCCGGCGGGAACTCACGCCACTTGACGCTTTGCCGCCGGCGCAGCTCCTCGGTGGTGAACACGGTGAGGAGGTCGTCGGGGTGGGCGGTCGAGGAGGGTCCTTCCTTCGCGGGTGATCAGAGCCTGGGCGGGGGACGCGGAAAGGGCTCCGGGCGTCGGCGCCCGGAGCCCTTTTCGCGGGTGTTCACCTGAAGCGGCGCAGCCGCAGGCTGTTGCTCACCACGAACACGCTGGAGAAGGCCATCGCGGCCCCCGCGATCATCGGGTTGAGCAGGCCGAGCGCGGCCAGCGGCAGGGCGGCCACGTTGTAGGCGAAGGCCCAGAACAGGTTGCCCTTGATGGTGCCGAGCGTCCGGCGGGAGAGCCTGATCGCGTCGGCGGCCACCAGCAGGTCGCCCCTGACCAGGGTCAGGTCGGAGGCCTCGATAGCGGCGTCCGTGCCGGTGCCCATGGCCAGGCCCAGGTCGGCCTGGGCGAGCGCGGCCGCGTCGTTGACGCCGTCGCCGACCATCGCCACGACCTTGCCCTCGCCCTGCAACCGCTTGACGACGTCCACCTTGTCGGCGGGCAGCACCTCGGCGATCACCTCGTCGATGCCGACCTCGGCGGCCACAGTCCTCGCCACGGCCTCGTTGTCGCCGGTCAGCAGGACGGGCGTGAGGCCGAGTGCCCGGAGCCGCTTGATGGCCTCCTTGCTGGTGGGCTTGATCACGTCGGCGACCACCAGCACCGCGCGGGCCTCGCCGTCCCAGCCGACCGCCACGGCGGTCCTGCCGCCCGCCTGGGCGGCGTGCAGAGCGCGTTCCAGGTCGGGTGACAGGTGCTGGGACCACTCCTCCAGCAGCCTCGGCCGGCCGACCAGGACGGCGTGACCGTCCACGATGCCCTGGACGCCGAGGCCCTCGACGTTCGCGAAGTCCTCGGGGGTGGGCAGTTCGCCGACGCGGGCGGCGGCGCCCTTGGCGATGGCCTGGGCGATCGGGTGCTCGGAGGCGTGCTCCAGAGCGCCCGCCAGGCGCAGCATCTCGGTCTCGTCCGCGCCCTCGGCGAGGTGCACGCCGGTGAGCGTCATCCGGCCCTCGGTGACCGTGCCGGTCTTGTCCAGGACGATGGTGTCGATGCGGCGGGTGGACTCCAGCACCTCGGGACCCTTGATCAGGATGCCTAGCTGCGCGCCCCTGCCGGTGCCGACCAGCAGCGCCGTGGGCGTGGCCAGGCCGAGCGCGCACGGGCAGGCGATGATCAGCACGGCCACCGCCGCGGTGAAGGCCGCGCCGACGCCGTTGCCGGTGCCGAGCCAGAAGCCCAGCGTGCCGAGGGCCAGCGCGATCACGATCGGGACGAAGATGCCCGAGACGCGGTCGGCCAGCCGCTGCACCTGCGCCTTGCCCGTCTGGGCCTCCTCCACCAGCTTGGCCATCTGGGCGAGCTGGGTGTCCGCGCCGACCCGGGTGGCCCGCACGACCAGCCGGCCCCCCGCGTTGACGGTCGCGCCGGTGACCGCGTCGCCCGGCCGCACCTCGACGGGCACGGACTCGCCGGTCAGCATCGAGGCGTCCACCGCCGAGCTGCCCTCCTCGATCACGCCGTCCGTCGCGATCTTCTCGCCCGGCCGCACCACGAACCGGTCGCCCACGGCGAGCCGGTCGCTGGGGATGCGGGTCTCCACGCCGTCGCGCAGCACCGCGACGTCCTTGGCGCCCAGCTCCAGCAGGGCGCGCAGCGCGGCCCCCGCCCGCCGCTTGGAGCGGGCCTCGAAGTAGCGGCCGGCCAGGATGAACGCCGTGACGCCCGCCGCGGCCTCCAGGTAGATGTTGCCCGACCCGTCGGTGCGCTCGATGGTGAACGCGAAGGGGTGGGTCATCCCCGGGATGCCCGCGCTGCCGAAGAACAGCGCCCACAACGACCAGCCGAGCGCGGCGATGGTGCCGACGGAGATCAGCGTGTCCATGGTGGCGGCGCCGTGACGCAGGTTCGTCCAGGCGGCCTTGTGGAAGGGCCAGCCCGCGTAGACCACGACCGGCGCGGCCAGCACCAGCGACAACCACTGCCAGTTCGTGAACTGCAACGGCGGGATCATCGCCATCGCGATCACCGGCACGGCCAGCACCACCGAGGTGATCAACCGGCTGCGCAGCGGCCGCAGCTCGTCCTCCGGCTCCCGCTCCCCCGCCTCGCCCTCGGTCCTGGGCGGAGCGGGCAGGGCGGCGGTGTAGCCGGCCGCCTCCACCTGGGCGATCAGCTGCTGCGGATCGACGCCTTCGGGGAAGGTGACCTTCGCCTTCTCGGTGGCGTAGTTGACCGTGGCGGTCACGCCGTCCATCTTGTTGAGCTTGCGCTCGATGCGGTTGGCGCACGAGGCGCAGGTCATGCCGCCGATCGCGAGTTCGACCGCGTTCTGCCGGTCATCGGTGACAGAGGTCATCACCGTTCCCCTTTCTCAGTGGCCTGCTCAGTGGCTGTGGTTGCCGTGTCCGCCGGGCGTCGCCGACGGAGCGGACGTGGCGGGCCTCGGCCCGGCGCGGAGGGTGAAGTCGGCGGTGCGGACCTCGCCCTCGTGCTGGAAGTCCAGGAACAGGCGGTAGTCGCCGCCGCTCGGCACCTCGGCGTAGAAGACGATCTCGGGGCCGGGCTCGGTCCTGCCGTCGCCGGGCTCGCCGTCGGGGTGGACGTGCAGGTAGGCGAGGTCACGGGCGCGGAGGGCGACCAGGTGGCCGAACGCGCCGAGGTAGGGCTGGAGGTCGGTGACCGGCTTGCCGTCCTTGCTGACCTTGAGGGTGAGCTTGCTCGCCCGGCCCGGCGTCAGGTCGCCGTCGAGGGTGACCTCGTAGCCGTCCACCTTGGACGTACGGCTCGCCTCCGGCAGCGGCTTGGGCGCGTAGTCGCCCGCCACGGCCAGGTCGGCGCCCAGCGTCAGGGCCTCGCCGCCGGTCGGCGCGAAGTCGGCGAAGGCCCGGTAGCCGCCCGCCTCGGGGAAGGTGACCTTGACCGACCAGATCCCGTCGGGCGACATCTCCGGGTGGACGTGCTGGAAGCTGCCCAGATCGCGGGAGACCACGATGAAGTGCAGCTTCTTGTCGTGCTGGACCTGGTAGTCGGTGACCGGGCGGCCGTCGGGGCCGGTCACCGAGAAGGTGAAGTCGGTGGGCTCACCGGGCTTGATCGTCGCGGTGAGCGGGTTGAGGGTGTAACCGTTCTCGGACACTTGGAGCCCCCCAGGGGTATCGTTCGTCGTCTGCCGGGCTGCGTGCTGGTCGTGACCCGCGCTCTCCGCGCTCTCCGTGGCGGCCGCCATGGCGGTGTGGCCGGCCGCGGGGGCGGACCCGACCGGCCCCACGGCCTTGCCGGCGCCCAGGGCGCCGCCGAAGACGACGGCCAGCCCCAGGGCGTAGGAGCCGAGCTTGGCCGCGGTGTTCACGACTGGCTCGCCACTTCGTACCCGGCCTCCTCGACGGCGGCGACGATCCTCGCCGCGTCGATCGGGCCGCCACTCTCGACGGTCAGCAGGCCGGAGGCCAGGTCGACCTCGACGCCGGTCACTCCGGCGACCTCGCCGACCTCTTCCTTGACCGAGCTGACGCAGTGGCCGCAGGTCATGCCCTTGACGGTGTAGGTGGTGGTGCTCATATCGGTCTCTCCTTCAATCCGGTCAGGAACGAACAAGTCTGGCGATGGCGTCGGAGGCTTCCTTGACCTTCGCGTCGGCCTCCGGACCGCCCTTCAGGGTGGCCTCGGCGACGCAATGGGCCAGGTGCTCCTCCAGGAGCGACAGGGAGAACGACTTCAGGGCGCTGGTCGCGGCCGACACCTGGGTCAGGATGTCGATGCAGTACTTGTCGTCCTCGACCATCCGCTGCAGGCCGCGGACCTGCCCCTCGATGCGGCGCAACCGCATCCCTTGGTCCTGCTTGTCGCTGCCGCGTCCAGCCATGTCCAGCCCTCCCTCGGCTCGTTGCCGTCGAGCACACTATACCCCCCTACGGTATCCAGAAGGCAAGTGGCGGGAACGCCGACGACCCCCTCGAAGACCACTGGCCTTCGAGGGGGTCGCACGGCGCCGCAGGTCAGGCGCCGGGTTTCAGGGAGTTCCGGTACGGCGGCATGAACCGCAGCCGCGGCATCTGGTCGGCCAGCACTCCGCCGTCCACGACCAGGGTGGAGCCGGTGACGTAGCGGGCCGCCTCCGAGACCAGGTAGGCGACCGCGCCCGCCACGTCGTCCGGCCGGCCGTAGCCTCCCCGCAGCGGGATGCGCTCCTCCCAGGCCGCCTCGAACGCCTCGCGGTCGAAGGGGAAGTCGCCGTCGATCGGGGTGGCGATCATGCCGGGCGCGACGGCGTTCACGGTGATGCCATGGGCTCCCAGCTCGGCGGCGAGCGAGCGGGTGATCAGTTCCAGGGCGCCCTTGGAGGCGTTGTAGTGGGCCAGACCGGCTTCGGCCATGAGGCCGTTCTTGGAGGAGACCGAGACGATCCTGCCCCGCACGCCGTCGGCGATCATGTGCTCGGCCACCCGCTGGGACAGGAAGAACGGCGCGTCGCAGTTGACCCGCATGACGGCCTGCCATCCGGCCACGGTGATCTCGTTGAAGTGTTCGAGCCGGGCCACCCCGGCATTGTTGACCAGGACGTGGATCGGCCCGTGGTCGCGGCGGACGGCGTCGGCGAGCCCGGCCAGCCCCTCGGTGTCGGCCAGGTCGAAGCCGTACACGCAGCCCGCGCCCGGCCGGTCGACGGTGACCACCTGGTAGCCGTCGGCCGACAGGCGCGCGGCGATGGCCCGGCCGAGGCCCCTGGCGGCCCCGGTGACCACGGCCAGTTCGGTCATGACAGCCCCAGCAGGTCGAGCGATGGGCGGTGGATGAGCTTCTCGATCTCCTCACGGTCCAGGGGCGGCAGGCCGGGGATGCCGGGGACGGCCCCGACGGCCCGCAGCCCCTCCACCGAGGCGTCCACCGTGGTGAAGGGGTAGTCGCTGCCGAACAGCAGCTTGGCCCACACCCCGTAGTCCTGGGCCAGGCGCAGGCTGTGCCAGAGCTGGAAGGGCCGGTAGTGCAGGGCCGAGACGTCGGCGTAGACGTGGCGGTGCTTGCGGATCACCGCGATGCACTCCCCCTCGTACGGGTGGCCGAGGTGGGCCAGGACCATGCGCAGCTCCGGATGCCGGATGGCGACCTCGTCCAGGTGCACCGGCAGCGCGTAGCGCAGGGGCGCGGCCGAGACGAACGTGGTCCCGGTGTGCACGAGCAGCGGCAGGCCGTGGCGGGCGGCGTAGGCGTACAGGTCGTCCAGCTCGGGCGCGGCCGGGTCGAAACCGGCGTACATCGGCATGAGCTTGATGCCGCGCAGCCCCAGGTCGCGGTGTCCGTGCTCCAGCTCGTCGCGCCAGCCGGGCTGGGTGGGGTCCAGCGACAGGTAGCCGATGAGCCGGTCGGGGTGCTCGCCCGCGTAGGCGGCCACGGCGGCGTCGTCCACCCACAGGCCCGAGCGCCTGGCCTTGCCGCCCACCACGACGGTACGGGTGCCGGCGGGCGAGGTGGCGGCGTAGTCCGCCCAGCGCACGGTCAGGTCGACGTGACCGCCGTGCGCGCGGGCGGACTCGGCCGCGAACGGGTCGCCGACGTCGTCCGGGCAGGTGAACAGATGGGAGTGGACGTCAACGATCACGCTTCTCCCAGCCCTCCTTGAACATGTTCCAGAACCGGTGGGAGGGCGGGTGCTCGGCGAAGACCTCGTCGGCCAGCTCGACGCCGAGCCCCGGCCGCTCCGGCAGCCCGATGTGGCCGTCGACCACGGGCAGGGCGCCCTTGAGCGCGTCGAAGACGTACGGCTCCAGCATGCCGTCGAAGGTCTCCAGGACGAGCAGGTTCGGCATGCCGAGCACCGCGTGGACGGAGGCCGTGGTGCACAGCGGGGAGTTGGAGTTGTGCGGGGCGACGAGCATGGCGTGCACGTCGGCCTGCGCCGCGAGCTTCCTGACCTCGGTGAACCCGCCGGCCATCGACAGGTCGGGCTGGATGATGTCGACCGCGCCGGTGGCGAACAGCCGGGCGTACTCGTAGCGGTTGTGGAAGTGCTCGCCGCCGGAGATGGGCATGGCGGCGCGGGCCCGCAGCTCGGCGTAGCGCTCGATGTGCGTCCACGGCAGCGGCTCCTCGAACCAGCCGAGGTCGAACGGCTCCAGCTCACGCACGAGCCGGACGGCGGTCGGCATCGCGAAGCGGGCGTGCCCCTCGACGAACAGGTCGAGGTCCGGCACGGCCTCGCGGACGGCCGCGACGATGTCGACCGAGAAGCGCAGCTCGGCCCGGGACAGCTCGCCCAGCCCGGCGCCGAACGGGTCGAACTTCAGCGCGGTGTAGCCGCGGGCGGCGACCTCCTTGGCCTTGGCCGCGAACACCTGTGGGTCGCGCTCGCCGGTGTACCAGCCGTTGGCGTAGACCCGTACCGAGTCGCGGCAGGCGCCGCCGGTCAGCCGGTAGGCGGGCACGCCCAGCGCCTTGCCCATGATGTCGTAGAGCGCCTGGTCGACGCCGGAGACGACGATGCCGCCGACGTCGCCGCCGCGCAGGAAGTCGCCCTGGTACATCCGCAGCCAGATCTCCTCGACGTCGAAGGGATCGGCGCCGATCAGGTGGCGCTGCGCCATGGCCTCGGTCAGCGAGCAGGTCTCCCGGCCCCGGTAGGGGTGGGTGATCTCGCCGATGCCGCTCAGACCTTCGTCGGTGTGGATGCGCACGTAGGAGAAGTCGCGCCAGGCGGTGCCGAGTGAGAGGGTCTCGACGCGGCTGATCCGGCCGGCGGGCCCGGCCGGGCGGTTGGTGTCAACGGTGAGCATCGGCTCCGCCCATCGTGCTGGCGTCGGTCAGGTCGAGCACGTCGCCGCGGGCCGGCCTGGCCGCCGCGGCGGCCGCTTCGAGCAGGTGGTCGGCGTCGGCGTCGGTGTGGGCGTAGGAGACGTGGCTGCGCTTGAGGTTCAGCGGCAGCTCGAAGATGCCGTGCTCCAGCAGGCGGCGGCGGTACCCGATGAACATGTTGGCATCATTGCGCAGCAGGTCGTCGTAGGTGCGGGCGGGTCCGGTCATGAAATATTCGACGAAGACCGAGCCGTATCCGCTGACCAGCGCCGGGATGTCCAGCGAGGCGAAGACCTCGGCCAGCCCGGTCCTGATCCGCTCGCCGAGGCGGAAGACGTGCTCGTGCACCGGCTCCTCGCGCAACTTGCGCAGCGTGGCCAGGGCCGCCGCCACGACGGCCGGGTGGCCGTTGTAGGTGCCGGCGAAGAAGGCGGGGCCGCCGGGCCGCGAGCTGAACAGCTCCATGAGATCGGCGCGGCCTCCGAGCGCGCCCACCGGGTAGCCGTTCGCGATCGCCTTGCCCATGGTGGTGAGGTCGGGGGTGATCCCGGAGATCGCCTGCCAGCCGCCCAGGTGGTGGCGGAAGCCGGTGATGACCTCGTCGAAGATCAGTACGCTCCCCGCCCTGGTGCACTCCTCGCGCAGCGTCCGCAGGAACTCCTGCTCGGGCAGCAGGCAGCCGACGTTGTGCGGCACCGGCTCCAGGATGACGGCGGCGATGTCGTCGCCGTGCTCGGCGAACGCGCGGCGTACCGCCTCGGCGTCGTTGAACGGCAGGACCAGCGTGGCCTGGAGCACCTCGGGCAGGATGCCGGTCGAGATCGGGTCGTGCGTGCCGACCTTCTCCGGCGTGGAGATCACGTTGAGGCTGACCGCGTCGTGCCAGCCGTGGTAGCACCCCTGGAACTTCACCACGAGCCGGCGGCCGGTCGCGGCCCTGGCCACGCGCAGGGCGTGGAAGGTGGCCTCGCTGCCGGTGCTGGTCAGGAGCACCTTCTCCACGCTCGGCACGAGTTCGGCCAGTGTCTCCGCGAGCTCCACCTCGCCGGCGGTGACGCCGACGCCGCACAGGTCGACCGTACGGCCGGCCTCGGCGACGGCCGCGCCGACGTCGGGGTCGTTGTGGCCGAGCAGCGGCGGGCCGAAGGCGGCGTGGTAGTCGACGAACTCCCGTCCTTGCGAGTCGCGGAAGCGGGCGCCGGCGGCATGGGTGATCACCAGGTCGGTGAGCCCGGGGATGCTGCGCTGCCCGCTGTTCACGCCACCGGGGATGACCTGGCGTGCGCGCTCGGCTAGGTGCTTCAAATCTCTCTCCTCTGACGCGCCTCCCGGCCCGGCCCGGCCCGGGGTGCGCTGCTCATCCGCCACAAATTCCGAACAGTGTTTGGCAATACCGAACAGACGAGGGAGATTGAAACACGAGAACGGGTGGGGGTCAACGATGAATTCCGCTAAGCTGTTCGGCTGTGACGAACACTGCTGCTGAGGAATCGCGATATTGGGTCCGCAGCGTCGCCCGCGCCGCCGAGGTTCTGGAGGTCCTGTCCCGCGTGGGGCAGGGCGGCGGCATGAGCGTGACCGAGATCGCCGCGGCCTGCGGGCTGAGCAAGAGCGCCGCCTTCGCCACGCTCTACACGCTGCGCGGCCACAGCCTGGTCGCCGACGACGGCGAGGGCATGAACCGCCGCTACCGGCTGGGCATGGCGCTGGCCAGGCTGGGGGCCAGGGCCCAGGAGCAGCTCTCGCTGCGCGACGTCGCGCGGCCGGCGCTGGTCGCGCTCACTGAGCGGACCGGGATGAACTCCAGGCTCGCCGTGCCCGAGGCCGGCCAGGCCGTCGTCGTCGACCAGGTGAGCAACGGCGAGCGCATCCAGGTCGACCTGCGGATGGGCACCAGGGAGCTGCCCCACTGCACCGGGCTGGGCAAGGCGCTGCTGGCCGAGATGAGCGACGAGGAGGTCGCCAGGGTCGTCGGCCACGTCGGCCTGCCACGCCGGACCGGCCACACGATCACCGAGCTGCCGTTGCTGCTGGCCCACCTGAAGACGGTCAGGGAGCTCGGCTACGCGGTCGACGACGAGGAGGAAGCCGACGGGATCTTCTGCATCGGCAGCGCGCTGCGCGACCACACCGGCGCCTGCGTGGGCGCCATCAGCGTCACCTCGCTCAAGCGCGATCTGCCCGCCTGGCGCTACCAGGAGCTCGGCAGGGACGTGCGGGAGACCGCGGCGATGATCTCCCAGCAGCTCGGGCATCCCACGTGACGGCTTGACAGATCCGCCACCACTGTCTAGCGTCCTCGCCAATCGTTTCGGGCGAAGATCCGACTCCGAGCGCCGCGGCCCCGGCGCCGGACGTCGGGGCCGCAGCACCGCCGCCTGCCCGCCTTCGCACGTCGCCCGGCCTTCCCATCACCCCGCTCCCGAAGGCCTCCCCCCATGAACCATGTAGCCGACGTCGCGCGCCTTCTCGCGCTCGACGTCTCCCGACTCGCCGACGGCACGCTGGTGCGTGTCTCGGGCTACCATCGCGCCGGTGACGGCGGCGGCAAGCTCGTCCGCTGGGACGCGGCCTCCACCGCGCCCGCCAACGGCGGCACGGTCCTCGGCTCCGCGCCGAAGGGCCGCTGGATCCAGCTCCACGACGGCTGCCTCGACTTCCGGGCGTTCGGCGTCCTCGACGACAGGACGCCCGCCGACGCCGCGCTGGAGGCCATGGTCAACGACCCGGCCGTCGCCAGGATCGAGGCCCACACCGACCTGAACTTCGTCAGGCGCCACACCTTCCGGCGCTCGGACGTCGTGCTCGACTTCGGCGGCCACACCATGACCACCGAGGGCATCGAGAAGAACACCCACGACAACCCCTTCGGCGCGGTCCTGTTCTTCCAGGGCGAGCGGACCGGGACCACCGTCACCGGCACGCTCACGGCCACGATCCCCGACCTGGCCGACGTCTTCGAGGTCGACTCGCGGTCGTTCCGGGTCGGCCAGTGGTGGGCCGTGGAGGTCGACGCGCTGGCCGGCACGTACGAACGCGAGCTCCAGCGACTGGTCCAGATCACCCAGATCGTCGACGGCCGGCACGTCCGGGTGAACTACAAGAACGGCTGGGAGCTGGCGGCCGGCCGTACGCTGACCTGGACGCTGGTCAACCCGGTCGAGCGCGTGGACGTGCGCGACCTGCGCTTCGAGGCCGCCCCCGGCGGCGACGAGTACACCGGCTCGCACCCGATCGCCTACGAGTACGCCGTCCACTGCGACGTCGAGGACGTCCACGCCACCGGCAGCTTCTGGCCGGTGATCATGCGGCGCTGGTGCACCCACTTCCGCACCCGGCGCTGCAGCCTGAAGAACCCCCCGACCGTCATGTACGGCGGAGCGGGCTACCTGACCCAGCAGATCTACTGCCTGTACGGGCACGTCGCCGACTGCACCACCTCCAACGTCCGCCATCTCAACGACTTCACCGCCAGCGCCTACTGCACGGTCGAGAACTGCCACGGCGACGGCGACGACGAGGGCGGCAACCCCTTCACCACCCACGGCCAGTACGAGCACGACCTGGTCTTCACCGGCAACTCCGGCCTCATGGACATCGCCAACAGCGGCGCCCTGTGGGGCACCAGCGCCAAGCGCATCACCGTGCGCAAGCACCTGTGCTCGTGGTTCGTGGCCGGAACGAAGATCACCGACCTGACGCTGGAGGACGTCCGGGTGATCCCGCGCTCGACGTTCGACCCGGCGGGAACGCTCCAGGTGAACGCCGACGGCCTGCACATGCGCGGCTGCTCGGCCAGAACCGTCGCGATCGGCCAGCGCTCCAACCGGTCCGGCCGGCCCAACGTCATCGAGGGCTGCTCCTTCGACCTGCCCAAGGATCAGGTGCTGGTCCAGACGCCGGTGAGCAACGCGCTGCACTTCAAGGAGTGCGTCATCACCGGCCTCGACGGCGCCACCCTGCGCGGCTCCGGCCCCCTGCGCCTCACCGGGTGCGTCCTGAGCGGCAAGGGCCAGGTCTCGCTGGGCTCGGCCGACGTCGTGATCAGCGGCGGCCGGCTCGACGGCGTGCGGATCGAGCTGAGCGCCGTACGCGACCAGCGGCTGCGCCTGGAGGGCGTCACGCTGGAGGGCGCCTCGCTCGGCCGGGCCGCCGGTCCGGGCGTCCTGACCTGGGAACTCTCCGCGTGTACGGCCGACGCCACCCGCGTCGAGCTGGCCACGGGCGACAACCGCTTCCGCGCCACCGGCTCCCGCTTCACCGGCGGCCGCCTCGACCTGACCGCCGCCACCGTCCTGGTGCACACCGGCTGCGCCGAGGAGGGCGTCGAGCGCGCCTTCCCGCCCGCCGGCCCCCGCGTCCTCATCGCCGACACCCTCGCACTGTAAGGAACCACCCCATGGAACGTCGTGACATCCTGCGCGTCACCGGCTTAGCGGCTGTCGGCACCGTCCTGATGGCCAAGCCCGCGCTCGCCGAGCCGGACAAGAAGCCCAAGGACGAGGTGCACGCGGTCGGCACCGTCGCCGAGCTGCTCGCCTTCGAGGCCGCCAAACTGGAGGATGGCACGCTGGCGCAGGTCGCGGGCTATCTCAAGCCGGGCGACGGCGGCGGCAAGCTCGTCCGCTGGGACGCGGCCTCCACCGCGCCCGCCAACGGCGGCACCGTGCTCGGCACCGCGCCGAAGGGCCGCTGGATCCAGCTCCACGACGGCTGCCTCGACTTCCGGGCGTTCGGCGTCCTCGACGACAGGACGCCCGCCGACGCCGCGCTGGAGGCCATGGTCAACGACCCGGCCGTCGCCAGGATCGAGGCCCACACCGACCTGAACTTCGTCAAGCGGCACAAGTTCCAGCGCTCCGGCCTGGTGCTGGACTTCGGCGGTCACACGATGCGCACCGTGGGCATCGAGAAGGCCGACCAGGACGACCCGTTCGCGGCGGTGCTGTTCTTCCGCGGCAAGGTCACCTCCACCACGGTCACCCACAAGCTGGGCGCCGCGGTGCCCGACCTGTCGGACGTCTTCGAGGTCGCCGACTCCGGCGCCTTCAAGGTCGGGCAGTGGTGGAGCGCCGAGGTCAACGCGCTGTCCGGCCGCTGGGAGCGCGAGCTGCAGAAGCTGGTCGAGGTCACCCAGATCGTCGACGGCACGCACATCCGGGTGAACTACAAGAACGGCTGGGAGCTGGCCGCCGGCCGGACGATCACCTGGACCCTCGTCGAGCCGGTCGAGCGCGTGCACGTGCGCAACCTGCGCTTCGAGGGCGTCGCGGACGGCGACCAGTACACCGGCTCGCACCCGCTGGCCTACGAGTACGCCGTCCACTGCGACGTCGAGGGCATCCACGGGACGGGCACGTTCTGGCCGCTGATCATGCGGCGCTGGGCCACCCACTTCCGCACCGAGCGCTGCACCCTGAAGAACCCCGCCAGCGTGACCTGGGGCGGGGCGGGCTACCTGACCCAGCAGATCTACTGCCTGTACGGCCACGTCCGCGACTGCCACACGGCCAACGCCCGCCACCTGAACGACTTCACCGCCAGCGCCTACTGCTACGTGGAGAACTGCCACGGCGACGGCGACGACCAGGGGCCGTTCGTCACCCACGGCCAGTACGAGCACGACCTGACCTACACCGGCAACTCCGGCCTGATGACCTTCGCCAACTCCGGCGCGGCCTGGGGCTCGGCGGCCAAACGCATCACGGTGCGCAAGCACGTCTGCTCGTGGTTCGTGGCCCGCGTGAAGATCACCGACCTGACGCTGGAGGACCTCCAGGTCATCGGCAAGCCGTCGCTGGACGGCTCGGGCATGATCTGGGTCAACGCCGACGGCGTGCAGATGCGCGGCTGCTCGGCCAGCCACACACTGATCGTCTCCCAGCAGTCGAAGTTGTCGCGCCGCCCCAACCTGATCGAGGGCTGCGTCTTCAACGTCCCGGCCAAGAGCGAGATCGTCCAGGCGAACGTGACCGCGCCGGTGCACGTCAGCCGGACCACCTTCAACGGCCTGAGCGGCAACGCCTTCAACGGCGCCGACCTGCGCCTGTCCGGCTCCACGCTGAACGGCGCCGAGGGCGCGGCCCCGCTGGTCCTCGCCGGGTCGGTGTCGCTGACCGGCTGCACGGTCAGGAACGTGGGCCTGGCCGCCGCCGGCAAGGCCGACCAGCGCGTCCGCCTCGACGGCGGCACCGAACTGGCCGAGGCCGGGCTGTCGCGGGTGGACGGCGCCGGGCTGGTCTCCTGGCAGCTGGCCGGTGTCCGCAGCCAGAACGCCGGAGCCCACGTCCAGCTCGACTCCGGCAGGAACCGCTACATGGCGACCGGCTGCCAGTTCGGCGGCGGCCGCCTGTCGATCAAGGCCTTCGAGGTGGTCCAGCACACGGGCAACGTCGAGGAGGGCGTCGCCAGGGAGCTGCCGGCCGACGGCCCCAAGGTCCTCACCTCGGGAAATCTGGTGATCTAGATGCGCAAAGTAACGCTGGCGGTCGCGGGGGCGGGCAACCGGGGGCAGACCTACGCCTCCTGGATCGCCGCCCACCCCGACCGCGCGGAGCTGGTCGCCGTGGCCGACCCCGACCCCGCCCGCCGGGCAAGACTGGCCGGCCCCGGGGTGCGCGAGTTCGGCGACTGGCGCGACCTGCTGCGCGAGCGGGTGGCCGACGCCGTCGTCCTGTCCACCCAGGACCGCCTGCACGTGGAGCCCGCCGTCGCCCTGGCGCGGGCGGGCTACGCGCTGCTCGTGGAGAAGCCCATGGCGCCGACCGAGGAGGAGTGCCGCGAGATCGTGTCGGCCGTGGGCGAGACGGGCGTGCTGCTCGCCGTCTGCCACGTGCTGCGCTACACCCCCTACACCGCGCTGGTGAAGGAGACCGTGGACAGCGGCGTGCTCGGCGAGGTCATGAGCGTCGAGCACCTGGAGCCGGTCGGCTGGTGGCACCAGGCGCACTCCTACGTGCGCGGCCCCTGGCGCAGCGAGCGCCTGGCCAGCCCGATGTTGCTGGCCAAGTCCTGCCACGACCTGGACTGGCTGGCCTACGTCACCGGGCTCAGGATCGAGAAGGTCTCCAGCTTCGGCTCGCTCGGCCACTTCAGGCCCGAGCGGCGCCCGGCCGAGGCAGCCGACCGGTGCCTCGACTGCGTCCTGGAGCCCCGGTGCCCGTACTCGGCGCCGCGCCTGTACCTCGACCGCGGCTACGACTGGCCGACCAGCGTCCTGGGCGACGACGAGGAGCAGGTCATGGACGCCCTGCGCACCGGCCCGTACGGCAGGTGCGTCTACGCCTGCGACAACGACGTGGTCGACCACCAGGTGCTCGCCATGGAGCTGACCGGCGGGGCGACCGCGACCTTCACCATGACCGCCTTCACCGAGCAGACCCACCGCCAGACCAAGATCTTCGGCACCCACGGGCGGCTGATCGGCGACGGCGAGACGATCGACGTGCTCGACTTCCGCGACGGCCGCAGCACCCGGCGCAGTGTCGCCGGGACCGGCTCGAACGCCGGCGACGGCCACGGCGGCGGCGACGACGGCGTGATGGACGCCTTCGTCACCGCGCTGGCCACCGGCGACCCCGCACACGTGCGCTCGGGCCCCACCGAGTCGCTCCACAGCCACCTCGCGGTCTTCGCCGCCGAGAAGGCCCGGCACAGCGGCACGGTCGTCACCGTGCCGGCATCCTAGGAAGGAACCATCATGCGACTGCGCGCGCTGGCCGCCGCTGCGGCCGCCCTCGGCACCCTGACCGCCTGCGGCGGCGGCTCCGGAGGCGACGAGAAGCAGACCGTGACCATGTGGATCTACCCGAACATCGCCGACCAGGCCAAGCACCAGGCGTTCTGGGACGAGCAGACCAAGGCGTTCGAGGCGGCCAACCCGGCCATCGACGTCAAGGTCGAGATCTACCCGTGGGCCAAGCGCGACGAGGCGCTGTCCACGGCGATCGCCGGAAACAAGGCGCCCGACGTGGTCTACCTCATCCCCGACCAGCTCCCCAAGTACGGCAGGACGCTGGAGCCGGTGGACGCCTACCTCGCCGACAAGGCCGACTACCGGGACAACGCCCTGAAGTCGGTCACCATCGACGGCAAGGTCATGGGCGCGCCGATCCTCATGTCGGCCAACCCGCTGGTCTGCAACCAGAAGGCCTTCGACGCCGCCGGGATCACCGAGTTCCCCAAGACCTGGAACGACGTGCTCACGCTGGCCCCGAAGTTCAAGGCCAAGGACGTGGACGTCACCAACTACTGGGCCGACCCCGCCGCCACCCTGAACCAGTCGTTCTACCCGCTGCTGTGGCAGGCGGGCGGCGACGTGTTCAGCCCAGACGGCAAGTCGGCGGCCTTCGGCGGCCCCGAGGGCGTCAAGGCGCTGACCTTCCTGAAGAACCTGGCCGACGGCGGCTTCGTGGAGAAGGACCTGCTGACCGGGCTGCCCAAGTTCGAGCAGACCAGGACCGCGCAGAACAAGGTGGCCTGCACCTGGCAGCAGCTCCCCGCCGACGTGGAGTCGTTCTGGGGCAAGGAGAACATCAAGGTCCTGCCTCCGCTGACCGACGCCAAGCAGGTCGCCTACGGCACCGTCGGCTCGCTGGCCCTGCTCAAGGCCTCCGACCACAAGGAGGCGGCGGGCAAGTGGATCGGCTTCGCCACCGGCGCCGCCCCGAGCAAGGCCTACGACCTGGCCTCCGGCTACTTCTCCCCGCGCAAGTCCACCGGCTCGCTGTACGCGGCCGACCCGGTGCAGGCCGAGGTGGAGAAGGCGCTCGACCTGACCACGGCCGGGCCGCTGCACGAGAAGGCGCGTGACGTGATGGGCGTCCTGGCTCCCGAGATCCAGGCCGCGCTGATCGGCAAGAAGACGCCCGAGCAGGCGCTCGCCGACGCGGCCAAGGCCGCGGACGCGCTGCTGGGTGGCTGATGGCGGCGATCGACGTCAGGCGGTGGGAGGCGCGGACCGGACTGCTGTTCGTCCTGCCGTGCCTCCTGCTCTTCCTGCTCTTCCGGTTCGGCCCGTCCGTCGCCGGGGTGCTGCTGGGGTTCTTCGACTCCTCCATCGGCGCGAGCCCCGAGTGGACCGGCGTGGACAACTACCGGCGGATGGCCGCCGACCCCGTCTTCTGGGAGTCGCTGCGCATCACGCTGATCTACACGGTCCTGTACGTGCCGGCGTCGATGGCCGCCTCGGTGGGCATGGCGCTGCTGGTGCGCCGCGCCTTCCGCGGGGCGGCGTTCTTCCGCTCGGTCTTCTTCCTGCCCGTCGTCACCAGCCTGGTCCTGGCCGGGACGGTCTTCACCTGGCTGTTCTCCTCCGAGGGGCCGATCACCAAGCTCACCGGGCAGTCCTGGCTGGGCTCCACCACGCTGGTCATCCCGGCGCTGGTGATCGTCTCGGTCTGGTCCAGGTTCGGGTACGGCATGCTGATCGTCCTGGCCCGGCTCCAGGACCTGCCGCGGGAGCTGGAGGAGGCCGCGCTCACCGACGGCGCCTCCACCTGGCAGCGGTTCCGCTACATCGTGGCCCCGCAGCTGCGCCCCGCGCTGTTCTTCGTCGCCGTCATCGAGACGACGAACTCCTTCCAGGTGTTCGACCTGGTCTACGTGATGACCGGCGGCGGCCCGGCGCACGGCAGCTTCACGCTGGTCATGGCCCTGTACGAGCAGGCGTTCAAGAACTTCGACTTCGGCTACGCCAGCGCCATCGGCGTCGCGCTGTTCGTCATGACCCTCGTGGTCGCGCTGATCCAGCGCCTGATCATCGGGAGGTCGAAGTGACGACACATCGTTCGTACAAGGCGCTGGAGCCGTCCAGGGGCGGGAAGGTCGTCAGGTTCGTCCTGCTGGCCGTCGCCACGCCGGTCACGCTGTTCCCCTTCTACGCGATGGTCGTGCTGTCGCTGAAGCCGGGCACGGCCGTGACGTTCCCCGAGAGCATGCTGCCCTGGCCGGTCGACTTCGGCGCCTACGGCGAGGTGCTGGGCGGGCGCGACCTGGTCACCTGGACGGTCAACACGCTGATCTACTCCGTGGTCAGCGTGGTGGCCGTGCTGCTGCTGGCCTCGCTGGCCGGGTACGCCTTCGCCAAGAAGCGTTTCCCCGGCCGCGAGCCGATGTTCTGGTCGTTCCTGGCCATGGTCATGGTGCCCTACCACGTGACGCTCATCCCGACCTTCATGCTCATCGCCGAGCTGGGCGGGGTGGACACCTACTGGGGGCTGATCCTGCCGACGCTCGCCAACGCGCAGGCCGTCTTCCTCATGCGGCAGTTCATCATGGGCCTGCCGGACGAGCTGTTCGAGGCGGCCCGGCTCGACGGCGCCTCCGAGTGGCGGATCTTCATCAGGATCGTCCTGCCGCTGTGCAAGCCGATCCTGGCCACGCTGGGCGTCTTCGTCTTCCTGTGGCACTGGAACGACCTGCTCTGGCCGCTCATCATCGGCGGCGGCGCCGACATGCGCACCCTGACCGTGGGCATCGCCTCCCTGCAGACGGAGAACGTGCCGCTCAGCGTCGTGCTGGCCGGGGCCACGGTCGCGTTCGTACCGATCTTCGCCGCCTACCTGGTCGGCCAGCGCTATTTCACCGAAGGAGTCACGATGTCGGGGATCAAGGGTTGATGTTCACCTCCGTCGACGATCTGGAAGAGCACCTCACCCGGCCGTCCGAGTCGCTCGTCGCCGACCTCGCCGCCGGTTCCGGCGACCTGGTCGTGCTGGGCGCCGGGGGCAAGATGGGGCCCACGTTGTGCCGCCTGGCCCGGCGCGGCCTGGACGCCGCAGGGCGCGGCGCCGACCGCGTCCTCGCCGTCTCCCGCTGGTCCGACCGCGTGGCCGCCGCCGCCCTCGCCGCGCACGGCGTGGACGTCGTCCCCTTCGACCTGCTCGACGGCGACCTGGGCACGCTGCCCGACGCCGCGGACGTGGTCTTCATGGTCGGGGCCAAGTTCGGCACGTCCGCCGCGCCGTACCTGGCCTGGGTCGTCAACGCGGCCCTGCCCGCGCGCGTCGCCGACAGGTACGGCCAGGCACGCGTCGCCGCGCTGTCCACGGGCAACGTCTACCCGCTGGTGCCCGTCGCGTCGGGCGGGAGCGTCGAAGGCGACCCGGTCGGGCCGGTGGGCGAGTACGCGATGAGCTGCCTCGGGCGCGAGCGCATCTTCGGGCACGCGGCCGCCACCCGCGGCACGGCCGTGACGATCGTCCGTCTCAACTACGCCGTGGACCTGCGTTACGGCGTGCTCGCCGACATCGGGCAGCGGGTGTTGTCCGGCGCCCCGGTGGACGTGACGACCGGCCACGTCAACGTGGTCTGGCAGGGCTACGCCAACGAGGTCGTGCTGCGCTCGCTCGCCCACGCGACGCCGGGCACGCCGTTCACGCTGAACCTGACCGGCCCCGAGACCGCCTCGGTGCGCCGGGTGGCCGCCGCCTTCGGCGAGCGATTCGGCAAGCCGGTCTCCTTCGAGGGGTCCGAGGCCGCGACGGCGCTGCTGAACGACGCCACGCTCTGCCACCGGCTCTTCGGCTACCCGCACGTACCGCTGGGCACGCTCGTCGACCGGCAGGCCGCCTGGCTGGCCGCCGGGCTGCCGACGTCGGGCAAACCCACCAAGTTCGCCGTACGAGACGGGAGATTCTGATGCTCACCCTGAATCCCGCACTGTCCCGCCTGCGGGCCGGGACCGTCATCCCCGCCCACCCGCTGGCGCTGACCGCGGACCGGACGCTGGACGAGCGCCGCCAGGCCGCCCTCACCCGCTACTACCTCGCCGCGGGGGCCGGGGGCCTGGCCGTGGGCGTGCACACGACCCAGTTCGAGATCCGCCGGGCCGGGCTGCTGGAGCCGGTCCTCCGCCTGGCCGCCGACGTGGCCCGGGAGTCTTCCGGGGAGCGGCCGGTGCTCGTCGCCGGGGCGTGCGGCCCGACCGCGCAGGCGGTGGCCGAGGCCGGGCTGGCCGCCTCGCTCGGGTACGACGCCGTGCTGCTGTCGCCGGTCGTGCCGGGCGCCTCCGAGGCCGACCTGCTGGCACGGGCCGAGGCCGTGGGCGAGGTGCTGCCGGTCGTCGGCTTCTACCTCCAGACGGCCATCGGCGGGCCGGCGCTGTCGCGCGCCTTCTGGCGGGCGCTGGCCGACCAGCCGTCCACGGTCGCGGTGAAGGTGGCGGCCTTCGACCGCTACCGCTCGCTGGACGTGGCGCACGGGGTGGCCGCCTCCGACCGGGCCGACCAGGTCGCGCTGTACACGGGCAACGACGACCACATCATCGGCGACCTGCTGGCCGAGCTGCCCGGCGGGGCGCGCTTCGTCGGCGGGCTGCTCGGCCAGTGGGCGGTGTGGACCCGGGCCGCGGTGGAGATGGTCGACGGCCTGCGGAACGACCCGGCGACGTGGTGGGGCCGGGCCACGGCGCTCACCGACGCCAACGCCGCCGTCTTCGACACCGCCAACGCCTTCGCCGGCTGCATCGCCGGCGTGCACGAGGTGCTGCGCCGGCAGGGCCTGCTGGCGGGCACCTGGTGCCTCGACCCCGCCGAGGGCCTGTCCCCCGGCCAGGCCGAGGAGCTGACCCGGGTCGGCGCCGCCTACCCGTGGCTGACCGACGACGACTTCGTGGCGGAACACCGCGATGCCTGGCTCCGCTGACTCCCCCGTGCGCGTCCTGGTCAGCGTCCCGCCGGGGTTGCGCGCGCAGTTCTTCCCCGACCCCGCCGCCCTGACGGCCCTGGGGGACGTACGGCTGATCGACGACCACCGCGCGCTCCCCGAGGCGCTGCCCGGCACCGAGGTGCTGGTGACCTCGTGGGGGGTGCCGCCGCTGACCGCCGGGCTGCTCGACCGGGCGCCGGGGCTGCGGCTGGTCGCGCACACCGGGGCGACGGTCAAGCCGTTCGTCACCGGCGAGCTGTGGGCGCGCGGAATCCGGGTGACCCAGGCGGGCGCGGGCATGGCGCGGTCGGTGGCGGAGGTGGCGCTGACCTTCACGCTGGCGCTGCTGCACCAGGTGCACCGCTTCGACCACGCCCTGCGCGGCGACCTGCCGTGGGAGGCGGCCGAGCTGGCGCCGGCCAGGCGGGAGATCCTCGGCTGCCCGATCGGCGTCATCGGCGCCTCCAGGACCGGCCGGGCCTACCTCGACCTGGTCCGCGCGCTCGGCGCCGAGGTCACCGTGGCCGACCCGTACCACGAGGGCGCCGTGGAGCTCGACGAGCTGCTGTCCACCAGCCGGATCGTCGCCGTGCACGCCCCGGCGCTGCCGGAGACGCGCCACCTGCTCGGGGCGCGGGAGCTGGCGCTGATGCCCGACGGCGCCGGGCTGGTCAACACCGCCAGGTCGTGGCTGGTGGACGAGGCCGCCCTGCTGGCGGAGCTGCGCGCGGGACGGCTGGACGCGGCGATCGACGTCTTCGACGAGGAGCCGCTGCCGGTCGGGCACCCGTTCCGCAAGCTGCCGAACGCGCTGCTCACCCCGCACCAGGCGGCCGGCACCGATTCGGGCCGGGCCCGCCAGGGCCGGCTGGTGGTCGAGGAGATCGCCCGGTACGCCGGGGGCGTCCCGCTGGAGCACGAGGTGACGCCGGAGCACCTGGGGAGGATGGGGTGACGCCCCTGCGCACCGCCCGTCCCGGCGACCGCGAGGCGCTCTACGCGCTGTGGGCCGCCTGCTTCGACGCCCCGCACGTGGTACCCCTGTACGAGACCGACCCCGGCCGGTACGGCAGGACGTTCGTGACCGGCGACGTGTCGGCGTGCGTGTACTACCTGCCGCGCCGGGTTCACGACGGCCTGGGCGGCGAGGTGCTGGTGGGCGGGGTGGCCAACGTCGCCGCCCACCCGTCGGTCCGCGGCCGGGGGCACGTCCGGCGGCTGCTGGCGCTGGCGGCCGAGGCGATGGTGGACGACGGCTGCGCGTGGTCGCTGCTGTTCACCGGCACGCCGGGGGTCTACAAGGAGTGGACCTCCTTCGAGCTCCGGACCGTGTCCGGCCCGTTGCGCCACCCCGCCACGACCGGGCCGAGGCCGCGCGAGGTCGCCGCGGGCGACGCGGGCGTCCTGCGGGACCTGTACGAGCGGCACAACGCCCGGCGTCCGCTGACCGCCGTGCGGGACGAGGCGCACTGGCGGGACCGGCTGCCGGTCTGGTACGGCGAACCGGTCGAACTGCTGGCCGGGGACGCCGGGTACGCCGCCGTCCGATGGGACGGCGGCGTGCTCGACGTGCTCGAAGTCGCCGGTGACCTGCCCGGGGTGCTGTCCGCCCTGGCCGCCGAGGCGGGAGCCAGGGGGATCCGTACCGGCAGGGCCAGGCTGACCTGGGACGATCCGGCCCTGCCGCACCTGTTCGCGAGCGTCGTCCCGGAGCGGGACCGCACGGGGATGGCCCGCGCGATCCTGGCCGACCCGGCGCCCGTGGTCGGCGCGGCGAACGCCGCCCACTGGCCGGCGGACTACTTCTGACGGCCGGAGCTCATCCGGACAT
Organism: Nonomuraea sp. NPDC052265; assembly: GCF_044547985.1. Taxonomy (NCBI): domain Bacteria; kingdom Bacillati; phylum Actinomycetota; class Actinomycetes; order Streptosporangiales; family Streptosporangiaceae; genus Nonomuraea; species Nonomuraea sp. NPDC052265. The sequence continues at coordinate 185,294 of NZ_JBIUBJ010000009.1, read as the reverse complement.
GCGGAAGTCGTACCGGGGCGGGACGGGCTCGCCGGGGTGGACGGCCAGCCAGAGCCGGTCGAGGGAGACCTCTCCCTCGCGCAGGTCGTCGACGCGGATGCCCTCCGCCAGCAGGCGGCGCAGGCGGTCGTCGTCGCCGGTCGCGTGCGCGGCCCTGGCCTCGGCCAGCCGGATCCGGCCGTGGTCGCGGTACGGCAGCTCCCCGATCAGGGCGAGCGCCGCCTCGGACCGCCCCGCGACGAGCAGGGCGTCGAGGGTCTCGACGGCCAGTTCCCGCACGTCCGGGCGCAGCCTGTGGGCTTCGAGCAGCAGGTCGGCCGCCTCCTGCGGCGACGAGGCGAGGAAGGCCAGGACGCGCAGCGCCCACGGGGTCCTCAGCGCGCCGACGGACAGCTCGCAGGCGGCGCGGGCCGCGTCGTCCTCACCGTCGGCCAGGAGCGTCAGGCCCAGGTGGTAGTACGCGTGCCAGTCGTCCGCGCTCCGCTCCAGCGCCTCCCGCCAGCGCCGGCCGGTGATCGGGGGCGCGGGCGGGTCGCAGACCGGCAGCCGGCCGGTGTCCAGTAATTGTCGCCAGGGCGCCTGTGCGGGGCCCGGCGGCGGGAAGCCGGCGAGCCCCTCGAGCCCGCCCCAGCCGGAGCCCTCGGCCAGCCACTCCTCGGGCGGCCCGAACGCCGCCGCCTCCCGGAGCGCCTCCTCCAGCCGGGCGGGAGGGACGAGCCGTTCCAGCGCCTCTGCCGCCGCCGCGCACGCCTCCCGCCAGCTCCCGTGCACGGCCGCCGCGTCGACGTCGAGCCGGCCGTACGCCTCGGTCCAGGACCAGGTCGCGCCGCCGGGCATCGGCAGGTGCTCCAGCTGGGTCCTGGCGAGCCCGGCCTGGATCTCCAGGTACGGTGAGCCGGGGCCGGACAGCCACTCCTGCCACTGCCGGCCGCCGGCCGTGGCCCCCCAGCAGAACAACTTGCGTCCGCGCAGCCTGCCGGTGGAGGTCTGGACGAGCCCCGACCCGGCCTCGTCCAGGGCCGCGATCCAGCGGCGCTCCCCTTCGGGCAGGTCCAGGAAGTAGTCGGCCGCCCGGACGGCCCGCGCCGGATAGCTGCGGTCGGCGCCGTCCGTGCCGGGGAAGTCCACGTGCCGCAGATCGCTCACGTAGTCGAAGTGGAAGGCGCGCTGGGCCGGGCAGAGCACCCGGCTCCCAGCGCTCTCCGGCACGGCGATGTTGGACCACCAGTAGACCGGTGTGACCTGGTCGGAGGGGTTGTGGAGGGAGACGTGCACGTAGAGCACCGGCGACCCGGCGGGCAGCCAGGCGTCGATGCGCACGATCAGCCGCCGCAGCCGCTCGAACTCGAACATGCGCAGCACCGGCGTCCCGTCGGCGGCGGTCACCCGGACCGCGTGCAGCGGCTCGCAGGTCAGCGGCCAGTGCCCGGTCGTGCCCAGGTTCCACTCCACCCCGCCGGCGACCCACGCGTCCCGCAGGGCGAGGTTGGCGGGCTGGAGGATCGGGTTGCGATGCAACAGCTCCCTGCCGCTGGGCCGATGCACGAGTGACCACAGGCGGCCGCCGTACCCCGGCAGGAACGTGGCGGTGAGCAGGTCGTTCTCCAGGACAACCGTGGGCAGTTCCCGCTCGGCGCGCTCGCGGCCGTACCCCCACTGCCGGGTGTACGGCAGGAGCGAGCGCGGCCGGCCGTAGGCCAGGTTCTCGCGCATCTCGTCGTCGGCGCCCACGCCGTCGCCGGTGGTGGGCCGCACGCCGGACAGGATCGGCAGCGTCCCGGAGACCGGGTCGGCGGCTCCCTCGATCCGGAGCGTTCCCTCGCGCAAGGAGGTCACAGCGTCACCTCGGCCGTCAGCCCGAACGTCAGCACCGTGCCGCCCGGCAGCACCGGCCGTACCGTGAACGTGTGCGCCGAGCCCGGCACGAGCGCGCCGATCTTCGCCTTGGTCCTGTTCGCCGGGACGCGGGCGACCTCGGTGTCACCGTCGAGGACGGCGTAGCCGGTCGCGATCGGCGACCTGGGCCAGGCGAGCCGCACCGACGTCTTCTTCGTCCTGACGGTGAGCTCGGCGCCGTCGGCCCACGGGCGCGGCACCTCGACGACGAAGGCGTCCACGATGGCGATCCGTCCGGTGTCGGCGGCGCTCTGCCTGTTGACCACGCGGATGGTGTGCCGGCCCAGCTTCAGGCCGGTCGCCCGGAACACCCGCTGCTGCCCCTGGCGGACCGGGCCGTAGCAGTCGGCCGAGGCCCGCAGCTCGCCGTCCACGTACAGGTCGACGACCCCCATGTCGGTGTAGCGCTCGGTGAGGAAGCTGATGCCGGTGCCGGTGAAGGTGAGCTCGGCGTAGTCCCCCTTCTCGGTGGAGTAGTGCACGTCGTCGCCGTAGTCGCCGAGTCCGCGGCCCCGGTCCACGCCGAAGGCGCCGGAGTACGTCACCCGCTGGTCGTCGTCGTTGACGTGGGTGAGGATCAGCGCGGGGTCGGTGACGGTCAGCGCATAGCCGTCCGACAGGCCGTCGTAGATCGCCGTGATGGTCGTCGATCCCCAGGACGCCGCCTTCACCACGCCGTGCGCGTCCACCGTGGCGACCGACGGGTCCGAGCTGGCGTAGGTGACGCCGTCGGAGACGGGGGTGCGGCTGCCGTCGGCGTGCACGGCCTCGGTGGTGATCGTGGCGGTCTCGCCCGCCTTGAGCGCGGTGGCGCCGGTCGCGACGAGCGCCTTGGTCGCCGCGGTGCCCGCGGTGACGGTGAACGCGTCGAGCAGCAGGCCCGTCCCCTCGGCGACGATCCGGAACGTGTGCGCGCCCGCCGTGAGCTTCACCCAGGTGCCGGCGGTCGTGAAGTGGCCGTCGCCGCCGGTGTCCGGCACGTGCACCGGGTACCGGTCGCCGTCGACCTCGAAGCGGAAGGAGGTGGCCGTGCCGGACGCGGCGGTGAACGCGACCCGGTAGAGCCCGGTGTGCGGCGCGAGGACGTTCTCGTAGCGCAGGTAGTCGCCCTCGTCCACGTGGCCGACCGCGCGCACGGGGCCGTCCGCGCCCTGGTACGTGCCGACGACGACGCCGGTGTCGGCCCCCTTCCAGGCCCATTCCTGGCCCAGGTTCCACTGCATGGTGTAGTTCTCCGCCTCGATCGTCTGCTCGGCGGCGCCCTGGAGGTCGAAGCGCATCCGGTTCCACACGATGTTGGAGTGGGCCTCCGTCCACACCACCTTGATCGAATGGGTGCCGGCGGTCAGCGGGACGACGAAGTCCTCCGTCCGGACGCGGTTGACCCCGCCCGTGTCGCGCAGGCTCAGGCCGCCCGAGACGTCGGCCCCGTCGACCTCGACCCGGAACGTCAGCGGCTCGGCGTTGACCGTGGAGTACTGGAACTGCAGCAGGTAGTCGCCGCTCGCGGGCACCGCGACGTCGTCGTACCGCAGCCAGTCGCCGGTGTCGACGACGGAGACGCCGGGGGTGCCGTCGTCGTTGACCGCGTCCGCGGCGGCGAGCCAGACGCCCTCCTGCGCCGTGGGCTTCTCGGCCTGGATCGTGATCGACTCGGGCCGCTCGTGGGTGAAACGCATCCAGTTCATGAAGAACCAGCGGCCGTCCTCGCGGATGATCCGGATCGTGTGCCGGCCCTCGGGGAGGGTGAGGTCGCGCTCGACGGTCCGGTAGACGTTGTAGCCGCCGGAGTCCGGCACGGTGACCGTGCCCAGCGCGTCCCGGCCGTCCACCTCCACCCGGAAGCGGTTTCCCTGCTCCGACGACACGCGGAACTCGGCCCGGTAGGTCCCGCTCACGGGCACCACGACGTTGTCGTACTCGGCCCACTCACCGGCCTCGTCCAGGTAGACCGAGCCGAACCCGCCCTCGGGCGGCGCCTCGACGCCGTACGCGCCCCTGGCCTCGGTGTAGTCCTCGTTCTCGATCCTGAACTGGGTGAGCGGCGCCGCGAGCGCCGCCGGACGCGTGACCTCGGGCACGACCTTGATCGTGCCGATCGGGTACACCTTGCCGGCGCCGTCCGGCATGGCCAGCTCGATGCGCGGCCTGCCGTCGGCGCCGAGCATGGCGACTCCGACGTCGTAGGTTCCGGCGGGGACGCCCGCGGGCAGCGTGAACGCCGACCGCAGTTCGCGCACGTCCCCCTTGAACCACTTCGTCTGGTCGAGCGAGTCATCGGTGCCGCGCCACACCACCTCGCCCGTGGCGCGGTCGGTGAAGCGCACCTCCAGCGGGTACCTCCGCGGGCTGAAGCCGACGCCGTTGTTGGTCCAGGTGTGGGCGAGCGTGAACCGGCCGCCGGCCGTGACCTGCGAGTCGTACGTCGCCCGCGGCATGAGGAACCGGTAGCCGGAGTAGCGCCCGAGCGTCGTGAACCACTCGCCGTACGCGTCCCTCATCGCCTGCCACTGCGCGAAGCTCGTGTTGTTGATGCCCTGGAGGTTCGAGTGGTAGCCCTCCAGCGCGTTCTTGACGACGAGCCGCGGGTTGTTCAGCATGATCCCGCTGTCCCAGCCCGCGCCCTCCGAGACCTGGATGAGGTCGCGGCGGAGCTTGCGGTTGACCCACACGTTCTCGCTGCCGGTGCCGTACTGCATCCACGGGAACGCGCTGTTCACGGTGTCGGACCGCAGGCCCCAGTTCTCGTTGCGGGCGGCCTGGTCGTAGCCGAACGCGACGTACCGCTTGGCCTGGGTGTCGGCGTCGGGGTCGGTCGCCACGACGTCCGCGCCGGGGTTCGGCATCATGACCATCGTCTGGGTGAAGGCCTCGGCGTAGATGTCGATGATCGCGCGCAGCGTCTTCGAGCGGGTGGCGTTGTCGGGCCACGGGAAGTTCATCGCGTCGTTCCAGCCGGACCACTCGCCGAACAGCGCGAAGGCGCGCAGGTCGACCCAGGCCATCCCCGGGTTCCTGTCGTAGCGGGCCGCGAAGGCGCCGACCGCCTCCTTGAGCTCGGCGAGGTAGATCGGGTCGTGGTAGATCGGCTGCCGTGACTTGTAGACCGTGTTGTACGGCGCGAGCCGGAACCCCGCGCCGAGCTTGTCGAAGAGCCAGGCGGGCGGGTACTCGTAGGCGAAGACGCTCGGGTCGTTCTCGATGTCCGGCGCCTCGGACATGAGGAGCTGGAACTCCACGGTCTTGCCCTGCTCGACGATGCGCTTCATGAACGCGTCCAGGCGGTCCCAGGTGAAGGCGTCGTCATCGGGCTCGAAGTCGGCCCACGCGATCTGCAGCCGTACGATGTCCGCCTCGTCCGGGATCTTCTCCTTGCCGTCGATGAACGCGGTGATCGCGGGATCGTCGGCGAAGACCCAGCCGCGTCCGCCCGCGGGCTTGGGCGAGTTGATGTCGAAGGCGGTGCCGGTGTACGGGTTCCCGTGCAGCACCTCGTGGGTGTCGGTGAAGGTCACCGTCGTGCGCGGGGTCGGGGTCTCGGCGGCCGTCGTGGCGACAGCGGCGGCGTGACCGGGCACGACGGCCAGGGCCGCGGCGACCGCGAGGGACAGGGCGATGCCGAGCGGGCCACGGCTGCTCATCGGTTCTCCGTCTCAAGGCGCACGGGGGCCGTCTCGGCCAGCGACCGGTACGCCGCCTCGACCAGCGCGACGGTGCGGTAGCCCGCCCTCGCGTCCGGCTGGCGGGCCTGGCCGGTGCGCACCGCGTCGAGGAAGGCGCGGATCAGCAGGTCGTCCAGCGGCGCGCCGTAGCCGGAGGCGACCGCGCCACGGCTGTTCCAGCCGGTCAGGACGCCGGCGAAGGGCGCGATCTCGGCCACGCCCTCGGTGCCGACGACGGTCAGCGTGACCAGGTCGCCGGCGTTGGGCCGGCCGGGCGGGCGCGACCAGGAGCAGTCGATCGACGCGATGGCGCCGTCGCGGTAGAGCAGCGAGACGAGCCCGGCCGTCTCGACCGGTTCGGCGGCGCCGTTCTGCCCCGGGTTCGGGATCGTGTTGGCGATGGCGTACACCTCGACGGGGTCCTCGTCCAGGAGGTCGGCGAGCAGGTCGGCCACGTGCACGACGTGGTCGGTCAGGGCGCCTCCGCCGCTGCGTGCCGGATCGACGAACCAGTCCCGGGTGGTGGGCACGCCGCCGCAGTTCGTGGCCGCGATGGAGATGATCCGGCCGAGGTCGCCGTGTCGTACCGCCGCGCGCAGTTCGGCGTAGGCGGGGGCGAACCTGACCGGGAACGCCGTCATCAGCACGGTCCCCGCGGCGCGGGCGGCGCCGAGCATCTCGGCCGCGTCCGCGAGGGACGTCGCCAGCGGCTTCTCGCACAACACGTGCACGCCCTCGGCCGCGGCGCGTACCGCGAGCTCGCGGTGCCTGACGTTCTCGGCGCAGATCACCACACCGTCCGGCCGCCAGGCCCAGAGCTCCTCCTCGGTCTCGAACCAGCCGACGCCGAGCGCGTCGGCGAGCGCACGGCCGCCGAGCTCCGTGCCGGGACGGTCGGCGTGGCCGGCGTCGCACGCCGCGATCTCGACGTCGCCGGCACGGCGCAGCGCGGCGGCGTACTCGGTCGCGTGCAGGTGGGCGAAGGAGATGATTCCGATCCTCATGCGGCAGAAACCTCTTCCTTGGTGGGCTGAAGGTCGATGGGCAGGCCGGCGGCGGCCGAACGGGCCACGGCGTCCGCGATGCGCATGGCCTCAAGGCCGTCGAGGGCGGTGACCCTCGGCGCCGCGCCGGTCGCGATGGACCGCATGAAATCCGCCAGTTCGGCGCGATAGGGACTGGTGAGAGGGGAGAAGTCGGGGAGGAGGTCCGCGCCCGGCTCGGCGCGCCCCTGGTAGCGGAAGGCGCGGCGCTCGGCGGAGTCGCCGTGCAGGACGCCGTCGGAGCCCGCGACCTCGAACTGCGTCCGGAACTCGATCGGCGCGGTGGTCCAGGTCGCGGTGAGCACCGAGATCGCGCCGCCGGCATGCGTCAGGAACGCCTGCGTGCTCTGGCTGCCGTCCACGACGTTCGTACGGGCGAACACCCGCTCGACGTCGCCGCCGATCCAGCGGGCGACGTCGATGTCGTGGATCATGAGATCGAGGAGCACGCCGCCTGAGCGGTGCTCGTCGAGATACCAGCCGCTCTGCGGGCTGCGTCCCTGGCGGGTGTGGCGTTGCACGCCGACCCGGCCCACGTCGCCGCGCGTCACCGCGTGCCACAGCTCCTCGTACTCGGCGAAGTACCGTACGACGTGCGCGGGGAAGAGCGGCACCCCGGCCGCGGCGAACCGCGCGACGAGATCCTCCGCCTCCCCGAGGGTGCGGGTCAGGGGTTTCTCGCACACCGTCGGGAGGCCGTGCTCAAGGGCGGCGAGCGCCAGCTCGCGGTGGGTGTGCGTCGGCGTGCAGATGTCGACGACGTCGGCCGCGCCGAACAGCTCCTCCAGGCCGGCCACGGACCGCCCGCCGCCGTGCCGGGCGATGAGCTGCTCCGCGTCGTCGGCGACGGAGCAGACCACGACGTCGTAGCCGAGGTCGAGCCAGGCCGGCAGATGCGCGTTGGCGATGCCGCCCGCGCCGATGAGTCCGACCGTTCCGTGCATGTGGTGACCATCCGTTTCCGCGCGATTGTCAGTCATTTGCCGATGCCTTGCGTCATGCCGTTGACGATGCGGCGGCCGAACCAGAGGTAGATCACGATCATGGGGAGCACGACGATGACGACGCCGGCGAAGAGCCCGCCCCAGTTCGAGGTGTATTGCATGTTGGAGTAGAAGTTGAGCAGCGCGACGTTCAGCGTCTGCATGCGCTGGTTGGGCACCAGCATCAGCACGATCACGGTCTCGTTCCACAGGCTCAGCACGTTCAGCACGGCCACGGTCGTGATGCCGGGCCTGGCGAGCGGGACCATGATCCGCCAGAAGGTCCTGAACGGCGTCGCGCCGTCCAGCGCCGCGGCCTCCTCCAGCTCGCCGGGCAGCGACCGGAAGTAGCCGATGAGCACGAAGACGCTGAACGGCAGGCTCAGCACGACGTAGAAGAGCGCGACGGTGATGCGCGGATCCCACGCCCCCGTCACCCAGTCGATCATGAACCTCGACAGGCCGACGCCGATGAGCACCATCGGCACGGCGAACGCCTGGAACGGGATGCTCATGCCGACGGCGAAGAGCGTCGCGACCGGCCCGCTCGACCGTCCGCCCAGCCGCGCCACCGCGTAGGCCGCCGGGATGCTGAGCCCCATGATGAGCGCCACCGAGACGGTCACCAGGATCACCGAGTTGAGCGCGGCGGCCCCGAGCCCCGAGGCCGACCAGGCGGTGGCGAAGTTCTCCCACATCCAGGTGTCGGGCAGTCCCACGGGGTTCGCGAAGATCGATCGGGAGGTCTTGACCGAGTTCAGCATGACCCAGACGACCATGGCGAGGTTGAGCAGCACCCACAGCCACAGACCGGCCCTGATGAGGACGATCAGCGAGGCACCGAAGACCTCCGCCGGGCGGTGGCGCGCGGAGCCGGTCATGACCACTCCAGCCGGTCGCGCCGCTGGATGCGGCGGGACAGCACGATCAGTCCGACGGTGATGGCCGTCATGACCACCCCGATGGCGGCCGCCTCGCCGAGCTGGGCCATGCCGCCGACGCGTCCGCCGGTGACCCGCAGGTACTGCTCGACGGCGAGGGTCCTGGCCTCCGGCGGCGGGGTGCCCGCCGTGCCGACGAAGGCGATGACGATCTCGAACGTCTTGATGCCGGCGATCGCCCAGAGGGCCGCGGCGGTCGCGATCATGTCCCGGGTCAGCGGGAGGGTGACGTACCTGAACTGCTGGATCAGGCCGGCGCCCTCGATGCGGGCCACCTCGTACAGGCTCGGGGGGATCCCGTCCACCGCGGACATCACCAGGACGACGTAGAAGCCCGCGGCGCTCCACACGACCCCGGCCATGATCACCCGGAAGATGAGCTCGGGCCCGAGCCAGGGCTGGCGCAGCGCGTCCAGGCCGGCCAGCCCGAGGACGCTGTTCACCATGCCCTTCGGGTTGAACAGGAACGAGACCGCGAGACCGACCGCGATCGGTGAGATCATGAACGGCAGGAAGACGGCCGACCGGATGAAGGCGCCGGCGCGAGCGGTGCGCAGCGCGACCATGGCGGCGACCGCGACCAGGAAGAGCGCCACCCCGACGATCAGCGTCAGCAGGACGGTGTTCAGGAACGACGACAGGAACATCCGGCTCGACAGGAGTTCGGCGTAATTGGCGAGGCCGACCCAGGAGAACTCGGTGCCCAGCCCCGACCACTCGGCGAAACTGAGCACGACGCCGAAGACCGACGGCACGACGAAGAAGAGCAGGTAGGCGATCAGTGCCGGCAGCAGCAACGGGAGGTACAGCCGGCGGCGCTCGACGTGCAGCGCGCCGCCGTCGGCCGTCACCCGCCCTCGGCGTGCGGCGGGCCGCGCCACGGTGTCCGCGACCACTACTGACCCAGCTCGGCGGTCTGCGCCTTGCCCTCGGCCAGGAACTTCGCGGCGTCGATCGAGCCGCCGACGAGCTTGTCGTCGAGCGGGAGGAAGACGTCGTTGAACCACTTGGGCGCCACGGTGGCGACGCCGTCGAAGTCGAGGCTGACCGCCGTCGCGGTGCGGATCGACTCCTGGATCGAGGTGAGCGCCTCGGGGGCCGGGGAGTCGGCGCGCGACGGGATGTTGTCGGCGTCGGTCGCGATCCGGTCGATGTACTTCTTCTGCATCGCGAACGCCAGGAAGTCCGAGACCGCCTGCCGGCTCTTCGACTTCGGGTTCACGCCCCAGCCGAGCGCGCCGATCGTGACCGCCGAGCCCTTCGACGCCTCCACCGGCGGCAAGGAGATGATCCGAGCCTTGACCGCCGGGGCGCGGAGCGAGGCCGTCTCGCTGCCGAGCCAGGTGCCGTTCAGGTTGAAGGTGTGGTCGCCGGCCGCCCAGGCGTTCTGCGCGTCGGGGAACTTCGTGGCCATGTGGTCGGGCTGGAAGAGCCCGGCCTCGACGAGCGATTCGAGCTCGGTCACGGCCCGCTTCACCTCGGGACGGTCCCAGGCGCCGGGGTCCTCGGCGAGCTGCCGCAGCGCGCCGGGGCCCGCCGTGGAGAGCAGCAGTTGGTAGAGCCAGAACGCGTTGTAGGAGTTGACCGTGCCGTCGAGCGCGATCGGCCGGCGGCCCGCGGCCTTCTCCTTGCCCGCGACGGCGAGGAAGTCCCCGAAGGTCTTGGGCGGGGTGGCGGCGAAGTCCGGGTAGCGGGCGGCGTCGTACCACAGGCCCACGGAGAAGACACTGTGCGGCACGAACCCGTAGCCCTTGTCGTCGCTGATCGCCTTGAGCACGCTCTTCGGCAGGACCTGCTCGATCGTGGTGTTCTCGCCGGGGATCCGGGCCTTGAAGACGTCCGACATGTCGCCGAGCGCGCCTGCGGCGCGGAACTCGGCGGTGTGGTCGATCGCCGTGTCGAAGAGGTCGGGCCCCTCTCCGGTCGCGATCGCGTTCTTGATCTGCTCTTCCTGGGCCTTGCCGAGCCACTGCACGTCGACCTTGCGCCCGGTCTCCTTGGCGTAGTCGGCGATGATGCTCTCGAAGAGCGTGGCCTGCGGGGTGCCCTTGGCCCACTTCCCCCAGTAGACCAGGGGTTTCGCGTTCGGGCCCGGCGAGGCGCCGGAGGGCTCGCCGCCTTGGAGCTTCGTGCCGCACGCGCTCAGGACGAGGAGCGCGCTGACGACGGCCGTGACGCGGATGCTGTTGCGCATTGCTGTTCCCTTCTGGGGGCAGGCGTCTACGGGGTGCCGTGCGACGCGAGGCGGGACTGCGCTGCGCAATAATAAAGACAGTTTCTGTATTAATGGAAGAGGTTGGACCGCACTCCGTGCGTCACCCGACGCCGCGGGAACCGAGAGGGTTGTGGATGAGTGTGCTGTTCGGACGCGAGAAGAGCCCGCTGCGCCGCGCCGGAGACCAGTCGCGGCTACGGCGCCTGAACTCCCTGGCCGTGATCGAGGCGATCCGGCGGGAGCCGCTCACCATCCCCATGGTCGCCCAGGCCACGGGGCTCTCGAAGACCGCCGCGGACTCCGTCGTCGCCAACCTCGTCACGCTCGGCTGGGCCGCCCCGGTCGAGCCGCTGGCCCCCACCGGCGCCGGCCGGCCGGCCAGCCGCTACCGCTTCCGCGCCGAGGCGGCGGTCGTGGTCGGCATCGACATCGGCCAGCACACCACCAGGGCCGAGATCGCCGACCTGAACGGCGAGGTGCTGGCCGCGGGGTCGGTCGCCTCGCCCGTCTCGCGGGCCCCCGGCGACCTCGTCACCGCGGCCGTGCGGGTCGTCGATCGGTTGCTCGCCGAGCAGGGGCGCGGGCGGGCCGAAGTCTGGGCGATCGGCGCGGCCGTGCCCGCCGTGGTCTACCAGGACGTCATCACCAAGGGGGCGGAGGGCTGGGCCGGCTTCAGCGTGCGCGCGGCGCTGGAACCGCACTTCGAGTGCCCGATCGCGGTGGAGAACGACTCGAACCTGGCCGCGTTCGCCGAGGCGTGGAAGGGCAGCGCCACCGATGCGACCTCGATGATCTACGTGCACTCGGGCAACCGCACGGGTGCGGGGCTCGTCCTGAACGGCATGGTCGTCCGCGGCGCGAACGGCGCGGCCGGCGAGATCGGCGCGCTGCCGCACCTCGGCTGGGAGCACGCCCAGGAGTTCCTGCACGACGTGCGGCTCGCCGACGGGCGGCGGCTCAACCGCGAGGAGGTGTTCGCCGCCGCGGCCGACGGCGAGGCGCCGGCCGTCCAGGCGGTCGACCGGTTCAGCGGGGAGATCGCGATCGGCATCGCCGCGCTCGTGCTCGCGATCGACCCCGAGGTCGTGGTGGTCGGCGGCGGCAACGCGCGCGCCGGCGACACCTTCCTGGAGCCGCTCCGCCGGCACGTCGAGGCCCTGTGCACGGTACGTCCGGCGCCGCCGATCGTGCCCTCGACGCTGAAGGAACGCGGGTCGATCACCGGCGCGGCCGGGCTCGCCGCCAACACCGTCCTGGAACAGCTCTACGCGGCGGCCTCCGGCGGGCAGACGCTGTCCAGCACCGACGTCCCGCCGTGGCGGTGGAACACGACGGCGGGTGGGGCCGGGTCGTAACATCCTCTCAGCCTTCAGGGCAGACATCGGATGAATCTTCGCGCAACCCTTGCCGAGGCCATGGAGATCGGGCTACGTTTCCTCCAATCTCTCCCCCGCTTTGGAGTGGTCATGGCCCTCTTACGTCGACTTCTCGCCGTCTCCATGCTCAGCATCATCGGATGTCTCCCCGCTCCCGCCCAAGCCTCGACGGACGGGCCCTACGAGCCCACCGTCGACTCGCTGAACAGTCATCCGACCCCCAAGTGGTTCAACAACGACAAGTTCGGCATCTTCCTTCACTGGGGGGCGTACTCCGTCCCGGCCTGGGGCCCTCGCGGCAGTTACGCGGAGTGGTACTGGTACTACATGAACTCCCTCCGTAGCGCGACCAGCGACTACCACCGGGACACCTACGGCCAGGACTTCTCCTACGACCGCTTCGCCGAGCAGTGGAAGGCCGAGAAGTTCGACGCCGCCGACTGGGTCAAGCTCTTCAACGACGCCGGGGCCAAGTACTTCGTCCTCACCTCCAAGCACCACGAGGGCGTCGCCCTGTGGGACAGCAAGGTGAGCGAGCGCGACACCATGGCGCTGGGCCCGAAGCGTGACCTGGCCAAGGAGCTGTTCACCGCGGCCCGCGCCGACGGGAAGCTGCGCGCGGGCTTCTACTACTCGCTCATGGAGTGGTACAACCCGCTGTTCACCGGTCAGCCCGCGACCAACCCGTACACCGGTCAGCCCGTGCCGTACACCGGGGCTCCGCAGAGCGGCGACTACGTCAAGGACTACATGCTCCCGCAGATGCGCGAGCTGATCGACGGCTACGACCCCGACATCCTGTGGTGCGACGGCCAGTGGGACCGTTCGGCCGCCCAGTGGCAGACCGCGGGAGTGATCGCCGACTACTACAACAAGGCGCTCAAGAAGGGCAAGGAAGTGGCGGTCGCCAACCGCTGCAAGATCGAGAGCGGCGCGCTGGACAGCCACGAGCTGGACTTCCAGACGCCCGAGTACTCCGTCAAGCCGGACATCGATCCCGTCAAGTGGGAGTCCAGCCGCGGCATCGCGCACTCCTACGGCTACAACCAGAACGAGCCCATCGAGGACTACCTGACCTCCGACCAGCTCGTGGACTCCTTCGTGGACATCGTCAGCAAGAACGGCAACCTGCTGCTGGACGTGGGCCCGAAGGCCGACGGCACCATCCCCGACGTGCAGCGCGAGCGGCTGCTGGACATGGGCTCCTGGCTGAAGGTCAACGGCGAGGCCATGTACGGCACCACGTACTGGACGCGCGCCGAGGAGAAGGGCGGCCCGGACGACGTCCGGTACACCGTCAAGGACGGCGTCCTCTACGCGACCGCGCTGAAGTGGCCGGGAGAGCGGCTCACCCTGGGCGCGGACGTGCCGGCGGGCCCCGGAACGCGCATCACCCTGCTCGGCTCCGACAGCGGCCCGCTGCCGTGGCAGCGCGACGAGCAGGGCCGGGTGGTCGTCACCACCCCCGCCGAGACCGGGCAGTACGCCTACTCCTTCAAGATCGAGACGCCCGGCGTGTCGGCCCTGCCGCGCTTCGCCACCGACCTGCCCGAGCAGGTGCAGGCCGGTGAGACCCTGACCGGCAAGGTGACCGTCACCAACCCCGGCTCCACGACGCTGCGCGCGGCCTCGCTGGCCCTCACCGCGCCCGAGGGCTGGACGGTGACCCCGGCGACCGACCGGATCGGCCACCTGGCGGGCGGGGCGAGCGCCGAGGTGCCCGTCACCGTGACCGTGCCGGCCGGAGCCGAGCCTGCCGCGCTGGCGATACAGGCCGGGCTCAAGTCGGGACGGCTCCGCGCGCCGTACTCGATGCCCGTCTCGGTGGTCCTGCCCAACCTGGCCGAGGGCAAGCCGGCCACCCAGCAGAGCACCGGTTACGACGCCCCTGCCTCGCGGGCCGTGGACGGCAACACCGACGGGAGCTTCTGGGGCGGTTCGGTCACCCACACCGCGGAACCGGCCAAGGAAGCCTGGTGGCAGGTCGATCTGGGGGCCTCGGCCAACCTGGACAGCGTCGAGATCTGGAACCGCACCGACTGCTGCGCCGACCGGTTGCGGGACTACTGGGTGATGTCCTCCGAGCAGCCGATCACCGCGGACGGCCTGGAGGCGGCCCGTACGACGCCGGGCGTGACCGCCGTGCACGTGCAGGAGCAGGCCGGGCGGCCCAGCACGATCAAGCTGCCCGCCGGCACGACCGGCCGGCACGTGCGCATCCAGCTCTCCTCGGACACCGACCCGCTGGCCCTGGCGGAGGTGCGGGTGAGAGGCCGCTAGCGGAGGGCGGCGAACCACAGGGCGCCGATCACCGTGCGTGCGCGCGGTGATCGGCGCCGACGCGTGTGAGGCGCTCGCGCGGCTGGGCCGGCCAGAAGGCGCAGGGCCAGATGTTGTTCTTGACCGGGCCGAAGAGGGGGTGGCGGGCGCGGCTGCGCTGGACGTCGTCCCAGTAGACGTCGGGGTCACGCGGCGCGGCGCGGTCGCCGCAGGTGATCGCGGCGGCCGGGCCGGCGAGTGGGGAGCCGGCGCTGGTCAGGATGAACGTGAGGAATCCGGCGAGTTCGGCGCCAAGCTCGGCCTGGCCCCGGACGACTCCGGCCACCGCCGCGTCCGCGCCGTGCTCACCTACCTGGACGGCACCTCCCGCCCGGCCGAGCCGGACCCCGTACGCGGGAAGCCGCGCTGATCCGCTCTCCCGGCGGGACACCCGCCGGTCCGGGCTGATCCGCTCTCCCGGCGGGACGCCCGCCGGTCCGGGGGGTCAGAGCAGCGCGGCGAGCTCGGCCGGCCGCGAGAACATCGGCCAGTGGCCGCTCGGCAGCTCGACGAAGGTCCATTCGGGGGTGCCGAGCGCCGCGAACGCCGGGTTCCCCGAGGCGATCAGCTCGCGGATCACCGCCACCGGCATCGTCGAGGCGACCATGGTCTTCGGCGTCGCCGGGATCTTCTCAGGTCGCTCGACCGGCTGGGTGACCGCGCCCCACGGGTGCGGCGTCGCCCTCGCGCGGATCCGCTCCCAATCGTCCTCGGTCAGTCCGGCGAACCTCCCCTCCTCCTGCTCGAAGGAGGGCACGTCGAGCGCGTAACCGTCCCCGACCTGGGCGCGCCAGGCTTTCTGGGTGTCCTCGTCGTTGAAGTCGATCACCGCGAGGCCGGAGGGCAGCGGCGCGGCGTCGACGTACACGACCCGGCCGATCCGCTCGGGATGCCGGTCGGCGACCGCGGTCACCAGGACGTTCGCCCCGCTGTGCCCGACCAGGACGACCTCGTCCCATCCGTCCATCGCGGCGAGGATGTCGGCGACATGCGTCTCCACGCCGACCTCCGGCGACAGCTCCGCGCCCCGTTCGGCCACCCCCGTCAGTGTGACCGCCCGCACCCGGTGCCCGGCGGCGCGCAGATTCGCCGCCACCTCGTCCCAGGCCCAGGCACCGAGCCAGAAGCCGGGCACCAGCACGTAATTCGCCATCTCGTCGTCCTTCCAGTGAGCGGATGATGTCGCTACGCTAAAGCCGAAAGCGGACAGAAACCGCCCGGATAAAGTGGGTGACCTGTGTCATATCCGGCGACCCGGATGCTGGCGATGCTCGAACTCCTCCAGGCCCACCACGGGCTGGGCGGCCGCGACCTGGCGCAGCGGCTCGGCGTGGACGAACGGACCGTCCGGCGGTACGCCGCCCGGCTCGCCGACCTGGGCATCCCGGTCGCCGCCGAGCGCGGCCGCTACGGCGGCTACCGGCTGATGCCCGGCTACAAGCTGCCACCGCTGATGCTCACCGACGACGAGGCCACCGCCGTGGTCCTCGGCCTGCTCGCCGGACGCCGCCTGGGCCTCGCCGCCGAGGCCACCGAAGCCGCCCTGGCCAAGATCCGGCGGGTGCTGCCCGCCACGCTGCGAGAACAGGTCGGCGCGCTGGAGGAGACCCTGGACTTCACGCTCGCCGAACGAGCGGCCTCGACGCCCGCGAGCCGGGCCGTGCTGACCCTGGCCGCCGCGATCCGCGACCGCCGCCGGGTCACACTGGACTACCGCTCCTGGAAGGGCTCGCGGACCGAACGCGAGCTGGACGGCCACGGCCTGGTCTTCCACTCCGGCCGCTGGTACGTGACCGGCCTCGACCACCTGTCCGGCGAGATCCGCACCTTCCGCCTCGACCGGATCTCCTCCGTCGTCCCGGGGACGGCGTCCTATGAGATCCCCGAGGAGTCCGACCCGGTGCGGCAGGTCACCGCGTCGCTGGCGCGGGTGCCCTACGCGCATGTCGTCGAGGTCGTGCTGCACGTCCCCTTGGCCGAGGCGGCCCGTCGCGTCCCGCCGTCGGTGGCCACGCTCACCGGGACCCCGGACGGGACCCTCCTGCGGATGCGTGCCGAGTCACTGGACGGCATGGCCGTCATGCTGGCCGGGCTGGGATTCCCGTTCACGATCCGGTCGCCGCGGGAGCTGCGCACCGCCGTCCGGCGACTGGCCCGGGGCCTGCTGGAACAGGCCCCGGAATGAGGCCGGGCGCTCAGCGCGGCGCCGGCGTCCCGGACGCCCTTCTCCCCCGTACGCCTGGCCGCTCCCAGCCACGGGCGGTGGGGGCAGACGAGTTCGTCCGGGTCCGTCCGACCTGCTGTTGGACACCCCGGCCTGACCGCTTCCGTGGTTCGCGAGGCAGCCGACCGGGCCGCCCGCACCGAAGGAGAACCATGGACGCATCCAGCGCACCGCGCGGCATGACCAGGACGATCACGGCGGCCCTCGCCACCACCGCGCTCACCGCCGGGCTCGGCCTCGCCGCTGCTACTGACCGGTTCCGCCCAACGCCGCCCCGCCTCGCGCCCCCAGGAAACCACCGGCGGCGCGGGCGGGTGCGCCACCGGGCCGCCGCAGGACCACGACCGCCACCGCCACCGCCACTGCCACCGCCGCGACGAGCCCACCGGCGACGAGCAGGGTCGTGCCGTCGGGGTGGACGAGCGCCTGGCCGCGCTGCGCCTGCCAGAGCAGCAGCCCGGTGAGCCCGGCGTAGCCGAACGCCGCCACGATCACCAGCGGGACCCGGCGTACCCACAACGCGATCAGCGGGAGCACCTGCAGCGCGTGCAGTCCGACGAAGTGCGCGACCCGCAGGTCGCCCGCGCCGCTCGACCAGCCGGTCAGCGGCATCCCGGCGCCGCCGTCGAGGGCGCCGACGGTGTGCGCGCCGATGGTGGCCAGCTTGATCCCGCTCGCCAGGGCGTGCGCCTGGTCGGGGGTCGGCGCGGTCATCAGGTAGCCGACCGACATGCCCGCCAGCGAGATCGCCACCCCCAGGGGGATCGCCCAGGCCATCGCCCGGTCCGTCCGCCGCTGGAAGACCAGGAAGACCCCCAGCGCGAGCGTCAGCGCCCAGCCCAGATAGGCGGCCCCGCCCATCACCATGAAGACGGACTTGTCCAGCGTGGTGGCGAGGTTGAAGTGGCTGCGCACGCCACGTACCGCCTGGAAGGTGATGGCCGAGATCTCCGGCAGGACGAACACGGCCACCGCCACCGTCCCCAGCCACCACAGCGTCCGCCGCCACCGCTCGACCGCGCTGATCATCCAGGCGAGGGTGATCGCGTACAGGGCGAAGGACGTGGCGAACTTGAGCGGCTTGAGCCACACCCCTTCGCCCAGCACGGTCCGTTCGTCGACCACCAGGCCGATCCCGCTCACCACCGCGAGAACCGCCATCGCCATCGCGCATGCGGTGAGCGGGCCGTGCCATGTCCTCCGAGGCGGGGCAACCATGATGTCTCCTTCAGTTCGACTGGAGACAACCCTGCTGGCCTGGCCTTCCGCGAACCAGAGACGTGATCATCGGCTCGGCGTGACTTCATCATGAATCGGACAGAAATGAACAATCAGGGCGGGCTTCCGCCGGGCCCGCCCGTCAGGCGGCGTAGCGGTTCACCACCTCCGGGTGGACGACGATGCGCACCACGCCGCCGCCGAGCCACTCGTCGACGAGCTTCCGTCGGCCCGGGTCGCTCATGTCCCAATAGCGTCCGGCGAGACGGGCGGCGAGCTCGGCGCCACCCTCATCGTGGAGCGTGACCGAGCCCTCCACCGCCACCCAGTGTTCGGGCTCACCTGGTGGAGCCGCGACGACGACGGAGGCGCGGGGCCGCTCCCGGAGACGGTCGAGCTTCGGCGCGCCGGGGAGGGAGAACATCTGCAGGTCGCCGTCGTCGGCCAGCTCGAACCACACCGGTCGCGGCGCGGGCCAGCGGTCACCGCGCGGCGCGACGGTGAGGAAGGCGTGGAGCGGCCGTGCGAGCAGGGCAAGATCCTCTTCGTGGAACACGAGAGCCACCCTACGTCCGGCCGATCGCCCGGGACGGGATCCCGCTCCGCGTGGCCGAGCTCCGGTTCTCCCTCGTTCCGTACGGCTGGTTCAGCCGTACGGCTGGTTCAGCCGACGGAGGAGGGGAGCACGCCGGTGCGGTGGAGGTGGCGGCGGGCTGCCGCGATGGCCTCCGGCGTCGAGGCGAACACCTGCCCCGCCTCGTCCAGCCGGGCGATCGCGCCCAGGGCGCGCAGCGGCCGGTGATGGCCGTCGCGGATGCCGGACACGTAGACGACGATGCCGCGTCGTTCCAGGCGGGCGATGGCGTCGCCGAGCACCAGGGCGCCGCTGGCGTCGATCGTGGTGATGCGGGACATGCGCAGGATGACCACCGAGACGTCGGCGACCTCGGACAGCTCCAGCAGGAAACGGTGGGCCGCGGCGAAGAACAGCGGCCCGTCCAGCCGGTAGGCGACGATGTGCTCGGCCAGCAGCTCGTGCTCTTCGGCGTCGTGGTCGTCCGGCAGGTCGGCCCGCAGGGGCACGGTGTCCAGGCGGACGTTCCCGGCGATGGCGCGCAGCGCGAGCGCTCCGGCGACGACCAGGCCGAGGATGACGGCGGTGACCAGGTCCAGGACGAGCGTGGCGATCGCGGTGGACGCCAGGACGACGGCGTCGCCGCGGGTGGACCGCAACATCGCCCTCACCGAGCCGACCTCGACCATGCGCGCCGCGGTGGCCAGCAGCACCCCCGCCAGGGCCGCCAGCGGGATGCGGGCCACCAGGTCGGCGGCGGTGAACACGATCACGCCCAGGATCGCGGCGTGCGCGAGCGCGGCCAGCCGGGAGGAGGCCCCCGCGCGCACGTTGACCGCGGTACGGGCGATCGCGCCGGTGGCCGGGACGCCGCCGAACAGCGGGGCGACCAGGTTGGCCACACCCTGGCCGAACAGTTCGCGGTCGGGGTCGTGCCGATGGTTGACGCTCATGCCGTCGGCGACCGCGGCCGACAACAACGATTCCAGCGCGGCCAGCGCGGCCACGGCGAACGCGGGGGCGACGAGGGAGCTCAGCGCGGCCACGTCCAGGAACTCCAGCGACGGGGCGGGCAGCCCCGCGGGCAGCGCGTCGATGCGCGCCACCGGCAACCTGGCCAGCTCCGCGACGACGGTGGCGGCGACGACGGCCAGCAGCGAGAACGGCACCGCGGGCCGCCGCCGCCCGCCGACCAGGATCAGCGCCGCCACCGCCGCGGCCATGGCGAAGGCGGCCCAGTTCGGACGGGCGGTGAAGTCGCGTACCGCCTGCCAGGCCACGGCCAGCACCCTGTCACCCGCAGGCGTGGGCACGCCGAGCGCGGCGGGCACCTGCTGCATGCCGATCACACAGGCGATGCCCAGGGTGAACCCCTCCACCACCGGCGCGGGCACCAGCATCATGAACCGCCCCGCCCGCGCCAGGGCCAGGCCGAGCAGCAGCAGCCCGGCCAGCACCCCCACGGTCAGCACGCCGGTGGCGCCGTGCGCGTGCATGATCGGCACCAGCACCACCGTCATCGCCCCGGTCGGCCCGGACACCTGGAGGGCGGAGCCGCCGAAGACTGCGGCCAGCGCGCCGGCCACCACCGCGGTGGCCAGCCCGGCCTGTGCGCCCAGCCCGCTGGAGATGCCGAAGCCGAGCGCCAGCGGCAGCGCCACGATCGCCACCGTCAGCCCGGCCAGCAGGTCGCGGCGCGGATGACGGCCGAGGGCGGCCAGATCGGCCCGGGCGGGCAGAACGGGGCGCAGACGGGCCCAGCCCGCGCGGAGCACCGAGGTCACCGGCCGCCGGCCTCCGACTCAAGCAGTTCGTTCAGCAGCGCGTGCCGGCCCGAGAGTTTGGCCTGGAGCAGGTGACGGGCGGCGCGCAGCAGCTCGGCCACGTCGCCGCCGGACAACGCGTACACGACGGTCGATCCGTTGCGGCGGGCGGTGACCAGCTCCGAGCGGCGCAGCACCGCCAGATGTTGCGACAGGCCGGCCGGTTCCACCTCGATCTCGGCCAGCAGGTCGCGCACCGGCATCGGACCGTCCTGCAGCAGCTCCAGCACGCGGATTCGCACCGGATGCCCCAGCAGGCGGAACAACTCGGCCTTGGCCTCGTACAAGGGCACCGACATCAGCGGGCCTCCGTTCCGTCCTGGGCCTGGCCGGGACCGGGGGCCGTTCCGTGGCTCCGGTTCGTGGTCACGCCGTGCGCGCGGGCCATCCGCAGCACCTCGTCCAGCCCTCCGGCCGCCGCCAGCGCCGCGTCGGCGTCGCCGTCCTGTTCGGCCGCGTGCAGCGCGCCGGCCGCCTCATCGACACGGCGCCGGATCGCCGCAGCGAACGCCTCGCTCACACCTGTCCCGCCTTCTTCCGACGCCCGACGTCACAGAAGCCACGCCGACCTTACGGGCATTAGTATTCAACAAGTTGCGAAACTGCGCAACTCCTATACACGCAGCCGCCATTGGCTCACCTCGGCGACCCAAACAGACGGAACGGTTCGTCGGCGCTGATGAGCTCGCGGGGCTTCCGTCGGAATCAGGTGCCGGCGGCCGGCGCGGCCTTCGCCCTGGCCGGCCGTCGGCAAGCCGCCCGCCGACCTCTGCAAGGGGCGACAGCCGCCGCACAGTCGCCCAACAGTGTCTGACTTGCGCATCTGAGCAACTTTGATGCAGTCTGAAGCCGACAAAACGCCTGCTCAGTAAGGACGACACCATGGCCGACCTCGGTTGGGCGGAGATCCTGATCATCGCCCTCGTCTTCATGTTCCTGTTCGGGGCCAAGCGGCTGCCCGACACGGCCCGCGCCGTCGGCCGGTCGTTGCGGATCTTCAAGGCCGAGACCACCAGGACGGACGAGCCGGCCCCCTCACTGGAGGAGCAGGCCCGGCGCCTGGAGGAAGAGGCGGCCAGGTTGCGGGCCGGCGCGCGGCAGGACGGCCGGTAGCGGGTGCGACGCTCCGGCCGCCGCCCGGGCACCGGCGCGCCGCACGCCTAGACTTGGCACCTGTCCGAAAAAGGAGTGAAGGTGGCCGGCGCAAAGACCCCTGACCCGCCCGCCGAGGTGCTGGCCGAGGCTGCGGCCGCCTTCGCGCTGCTGGCCTCGCCGCCCAGGCTGCACATCGTGTGGGCACTGGCGCAGGGCGAGTGCGACGTGTCCGGGCTGGCCGAGCGGGTGGGTGGCGCGCTGCCGGCGATCAGCCAGCACCTGGCCAAGCTGAAGCTGGCCGGCCTGGTCCGCTCCCGCCGCGAGGGCCGCAGGGTCGTCTACCTGATCGACGACGAGGACGTCGTGGCCACCGTGCGCGGGCTCGTCGGGCGGCTCTCGCAGCGGGCCGGCACCTCCGGAGGACGCGTCCATGGTCTGGGCGCCTGACGCGCCGACCACGGCCGGCGGCGGTCCGGCCCCGCTGAGCCAGCTCCAGACCCTGCGCCTGCTGGACACCGGGCCACGCGGCCTGACGGAGACGCAGGCCGAGGCCCGCCTGCTGGAACGCGGCGAGAACACGATCCCCGCCCAGCGGCCGGTGTCCTGGCCGCGCCGCCTGGCCCGCAGCCTGCGTGACCCGTTCACCGTGACGCTGCTCGCGCTGGGTCTCGTCTCCGCCGTGATCACCTCCTGGGGCACGGCGGGCGTCATCGTCCTGCTGGTCGTGGCGAGTTGCCTGCTGCGCTCCAACGGGGAGTTCCGCGCCGACCGCTCGACCGCGGCCCTGCGCAGGCTCGTGGCCACCACGGCCACCGTGAGACGGCGCTCCCGCGAGGGAGGCGAGCCGCGGGAGCGGGAGATCCCCGTCGACCAGCTCGTCCCCGGCGACGTGATCAAGCTGGGGCCCGGCGACCTGGTCCCCGCCGACGTACGGCTGCTGCGGGCCGCCGGCCTGACGGTTCACCAGGCGCCGCTGACCGGGGAGTCGGCGCCCGTGCCCAAGCGGGCGCGCGACCTGCCCGAGGACGACGACCATCTGTGCTGGCAGGGCAGCAGCGTGGCGTCCGGCAGCGCGCTCGCGGTGGTGACGGCCACGGGAGGCGGCACCCTGTTCGCCGGCGCCCACCACGCTCCGGCGCGCAGGCGTTCGGCCTTCGACCAGTCGGTGAACGGCATCTCCTGGATCCTGGTCCGGCTCATGCTGGTCATCCCGCCCGTGGCGCTGGTGGCCAACGCCGTCCTGCGCGACCGGGGGCTGGAGGCGCTGCCGTTCGCGGTGGCGGTGGCGGTGGGGCTGACGCCCGAGATGCTGCCGGTCGTGGTGACCACGGCGCTCGCTCGGGGAGCGGCGCTGCTGGCCCGGCAGGGCGTGATCGTCAAGCGGCTGCCCGCGCTGCACGACGTGGGGGCGATCGACGTGTTGTGCATGGACAAGACCGGCACCCTGACCCGGGACCGGCCCGTGCTCAGCGGGTCCGTCGGCCCCGACGGCACGCCGGATCCCGAGGTGCTGCGCTGGGCGGCCGTCAACAGCTTCTGGACGCTGCACCTGACCGATCCCCCGATCCCCGACCCCCTCGACGAGGCCATCCTGGAGCGTGCGCCGGACCTGGGCGACGCCGAAGGGCTGGAAGCCACCCCCTTCGATCCCGCCCAGCGCCTGTCCCGCGCGGTGGTCCGCGACGGCGGCGGGAACGTCGTCGTGGTCAAGGGCGCCGTGGAGGCGGTGCTCGACCGGTGCGCGATGAGCCCGGGCGACCGCCTGCGGGCCGGCGAGGTCGCCCGAGCCCTGGCCGAGGCCGGTGCGCGGGTGCTGGCGGTCGCCGTGGCCGAGCACTCCCCCGGCGATCCCGTCGTCGGGGACGGCCTGACGCTCACCGGGTTCCTCACCCTCGTCGACGAGCCGTCGCCGGACGCCGCCGCCGCGCTGGCGCTGCTGGTCCGCCGGGGCATCACGCTGAAGGTCCTGACCGGCGACCACCCGGCCACCGCCGCCCGGACGTGCCGGGAGCTGGGCCTTGACGTGGGAGCGGTGATCGAGGCGGCCGACCTCACCCCCGCCTCCGCCGAACGGGCCACGGTGATCGCCCGCTGCACCCCGGACGACAAGGCCCGCGTCGTCCGCGCGCTGCGCGAGGCCGGGCACACGGTCGGCTTCCTCGGCGACGGCGTCAACGACTCGCCCGCCATGCGCGCCGCCGACGTCGGCATCTGCCCGCGCGCCGCCGTGGACGTCACCCGCGAGACCGCCGACGTCGTGCTGGCCGGCAAAGACCTGTCGGCGATCGACCAGGCGATCGTCGCCGGACGGCGGAGCACCGGCAACATCGTCACCTATCTGCGCATCGCGCTGTCGTCCAACCTCGGGAACGTGATCGCGATGCTGGCGGCCGGGCTGGCGCTGCCGTTCCTGCCGATGCTGCCGGTCCAGGTGCTGCTGCAGAACGTCTGCTTCGACGTCGCCCAGCTCGCCTTCGCCTTCGACCGGGCCGCGCCGGCCGTCCTGCGGGGGCCGTTCGGGCTGCGTCCGCGCGGCATCCTCGGCTTCATCGCCGGGTTCGGGGCGCTCAACGCCGTCGTGGACCTGGCCACCTTCACCGTCCTGACCCAGGTCGTCGGCGCGGATGACGAGCGGTCCTTCCACACGGGCTGGTTCGTCGAGAACCTGCTCACCCAGGCCGTGATCATGCTGCTCCTGCGGCCCGTCGCCCCGGCCTCCCCGCCGTTGTGGCTGGCCACGGGCTCGCTCGCGGCGATCGGGTTACTGCTGCCGCTCTCGCCGCTGGCCGGTCCCGTCGGCCTGACCGCCCTGCCCGCCACGAGCTGTCTGTGGCTGGTGCTCGTGGCCGTCCTGTACGGCTGCGCTCTGGCCGTCCTCAACCGCCGGAGACGGTTGTAGAGTTGCGCAATGTGGCAACTGTCATGCCGGGCCGGACCGCTAGGGCGAACACATGCGTGCAGGGGAGCATCGGAGAATCGCCGCGCTCACCGTGTGGGCGCTGGTGTGCGTGCTCGACATCTGCCTGTGGGCCTGGATCGACTAGGCCGCGCAGGAGTCCGACAACTTCCCTGACGACGCCATCGCCGTCCTGGTGGGCGTGGCGGACGGCGTGGCGGACGGCGTGCCCTTGGCGACGGCGGCCGGGGCCCGGCGCGAACGGGCGATCGCCTTGCGGACGTCCGCACGGATGCGCGGGAAGTCTGGGTACGCCGGGTTGTAGCGCGGCGGGACGATGGACAGCGTCCCGACCCGCGCGCCCTTGACCTTGTCGGCCAGCGGCACCAGGTCCTGCAGCAGCCCGCGCGGGATGTCGGTCCTGAACGTCTGCCGGGCCGCCCCGGCCAGCTGCTTGAACTTCAGCAGCACGTTGGCCGGGTCGAGCTGGTCGAGCATGGCGGAGATGACGCAGTGCTGGCGGCGCATCCGGGTGTGGTTGTCGCCTCCGGCGCAGGTGGAGCCGTCATGGTCGCGCGCCCTGCCGTACCAGAGCGCGTCGTTGCCGTTCAGCCGGTGGGTGCCCGCCTTGATGACGCCGCCGTCGGCGCGGCCGACGCCGTAGCAGATGTCCTGTTCGACGTGGATGCGCACGCCGCCGAGTGCGTCGATCAGCCGGGCCACGCCCCACATGTTGACCAGCACGTAGTAGTCGATCTTGAGGCCGAGGATCTCGCCGACCGCGCCCTTGACGGCGTCCGGCGCCCGGGTGGGAGCGTTGCGGAACGGCTCGGGATGGGTGTCGGCGTAGGCCCAGACGCCGTTCAGCAGGTCCTCCGACTCCCGCCCCGCTCCCGCGATGTAGAAGCCCTTCGGCTGCGGGAACAGCCTGCCCATCACGCTTCCCTTGGGGAAGGGCGCGTTCTCCATCTCCCTGGGCAGCGCGAACATCACGGTGTCGCCGGTCCTGACGTCGATGCTGGCCACGTTGACGCTGTCGGTGCGGATGCTCGTCCCGGTCCGGCCGCGGGCGCCGTCGCCGCCGAGCAGCAGGATGTTCACCCTCGTACGTCCGGCCCAGGGGTCGGCGTGGTTGATGGGGGTGGGCTCCGGGGCGTTGAACACGTCGGTCAGCGTGGCGTCCACCTCCGACACCGTCTGCGAGGCCACCACGAACGGCGACACCACGGCCGCGACCAGCAGCAGCGCCACACCGTCCGACCAGATCAGCCGCCGCCGCGGCCGCAGCACGGTGTACGAGGCGACCACCAGCAGCCCCCACGCGACGCCGACGCCGATCGCGCCGCCGCTGATCGCCGTGACCCAGGTCTGCTGGGTCGCCATGGCCGCGCCGCCCGTCGAGGCCACCACGACGGCCACCGCCACGCCCGCGGCCAGGAACAGCCCCAGCAGCCCCAGCCCGAGCAGGCGGTACCCGGCCCGCAGATGGGCCGCACCCGGAATCACGATCGACAGCGCCGCCCAGCCGATGGCTGCCCCCGCGCCCCGTTTGGTCCCCATCTGCCCTCTTGATCTCTGTGTCGTCCGACCCCGAGATCATAGATTCGGGCCTGATTGCCCATGTGCGCAACTTTTGACTATCTATCCACCTGAATGCCCCAGCCCCCAGGGGGGCCGGGACGCACACCGGTTCGCCGACGTGGCCGCCGTCTCCCGCCGCGAGCCGGCGGGAGGGCGTCAGTTCACGTACGCCCACAGGTCGTAGGTGGAGTACCCCGGGTAGCTCTGCGGATAGTGCGTGCTGCACCACCAGGTCTGCCAGCGTCCGGTCTCCTGGCCCGACCGGCCGAAGGAGACGCAGACGTCATAGGGCAGGTTGGTGTAGACGACCTGGAGCGTGGATGTGGCGCGGGCCGGCGTACTCGCGGCCAGGACAGGCGCCAGGGCGGCGACCGCGGCAAGCGCCAAGGCGGTGATTCTGCGACGCACCAGCTCTCCCCTCATGTAGGCGTGAGAAGCGATCACCGTGAATTGCACGACAGGGCTCCTCCCCACCGCAAGATCGGCCCTCATCAGGACCCGCCGACCAGCGCGAACATCCCGAAAACGGTGAAAGGTTCATTTCGCCCTGACGGCGACCAGGTCCGCGGGCGGTGCCGTGTCAGGACGGCGACAGCCCCGTATCAGCGCCTCCGGCGATGCTGAACGCCATGAACAGCTCAGCGAGCACGGCACTCGGACATCGGCCCCAGCTATTCAGCATTGCCGAGTACCGCTAGTCTGTGCCACTATATAGCAGTACTCGGCACTGCTAGGTAGCTGGGCTTCCTCGCGCTGGGTCGGCCGGGAGCAGGAGCGATTCGTCAGCGCCGTCGGGCGCGCCGCCGGTGAGGGCACCGGAGAAGAAGGAGGACCGTCCGATGACGGCACAGCAGGGCCAGGCGATCCGCGTGCGGGGTCTGGAGAAGTCGTACAAGGAGCTGCGCGTGCTGCGCGGCGTGGACTTCGAGGTGGCGCGGGGCAGCATCTTCGCCCTCCTCGGCTCCAACGGAGCGGGCAAGACCACGGTGGTGAAGATCCTGTCCACGCTGCTCAAGGCCGACGCCGGCACGGCCGCCGTCAACGGCCTGGACGTCGCCGGGCAGGCCGCGGAGGTACGCGAGTCCATCAGCCTCACCGGCCAGTTCGCCGCCGTGGACGAGATCCTCAGCGGGCGGGAGAACCTGGTGCTGGTCGCCCGGCTGCGGCACCTCAAGAACCCGGGGAAGATCGCCGATGACCTGCTCGCCCGGTTCTCGCTGACCGAGGCGGGCGGGCGGAAGGTGGCGACGTACTCGGGCGGCATGCGCCGCCGCCTCGACATCGCGATGAGCCTCATCGGCGATCCGCCGGTCATCTTCCTCGACGAGCCCACGACGGGCCTCGACCCCCAGGCCCGCATCGAGGTGTGGCAGGCCGTCAAGGAGCTCGCCGAGCGCGGCACGACGGTGCTGCTCACCACCCAGTACCTGGACGAGGCCGAACACCTCGCGGACCGGATCGCGATCCTGCACGAGGGCCGGATCATCGTCAACGGCACCCTCGCCGAGCTCAAGCAGCTCCTCCCGCCCGCCAAGGTCGAGTACGTCGAGAAGCAGCCGACCCTGGAGGACGTCTTCCTCACCCTCGTCGGCACGAAGGCATAAGGACAACCACGATGAGCAAGCACTTCTTCGGTGACACCGCCGTCCTGCTGGGACGCTCACTGCGCCACATCTCCCGCAGCCCGGACACCATCGTCACGACCGCGATCATGCCGATCGCCATGATGCTGATGTTCGTCTACGTGTTCGGCGGCGCGATCAGAACGGGGTCGGACTCGTATGTGAACTACATGCTGCCCGGCATCCTGCTCATCACGGTCGCCTCCGGCATCGCCTACACCGCCTACCGGCTGTTCATGGACATGAAGGGCGGCATCTTCGAACGCTTCCAGTCCATGCCGACCGCGCGCTCGTCGGTGTTGTGGGCGCACGTGCTGACCTCGCTGGTCGCCAACCTGATCTCCCTCGTGGTCGTGATGCTCGTCGCCCTGCTCATGGGCTTCCGCTCGGGGGCCGGGGTGCTCGCGTGGCTGTCGGTCGCGGGCATCCTGATCCTGTTCACCCTGGCGCTGACCTGGATCGCGATCATCCCCGGCCTGACGGCCAAGACCATGGAGGGCGCGAGCGCGTTCTCCTACCCGCTCATCTTCCTGCCCTTCCTCAGCTCGGCGTTCGTGCCCACCGACACCATGCCCACCGTGGTGCGGGTCTTCGCCGAGAACCAGCCGGTGACCTCCATCGTGAACGCCGTCCGCGCCCTGTTCGGCGAGCAGCCGGTCGGCAACGACATCTGGATCGCCCTCGCCTGGTGCGTCGGCATCCTGATCGTCGCCTACGCCTTCGCCATGAACACCTACCGCCGCAAGATCTCCTAGGACGTGAAGGAACGACCATGACCGACTCCCTCCATACCGTCACCCCGATGCCGGCCGAGCGCCGGCCCGGATGCCCCTTCGACCCGCCCAAGGAGCTGGTCGAGGCCCGTGAGCACGGCCCGATCAGCCGCTTCCCCTTCCCCAGCGGCCACCAGGGCTGGCTGGTCACCGGCTACGACCTGGTCCGGTCCGTCCTGGCCGATCCGCGGTTCAGCTCCCGCAAGGAGCTCATGCGCCAGCACCCGCTGATCGACTACGGCGACATCGAGGTCCCCCCGGCGCCGCCCGGCGAGTTCCTGCTCATGGACGAGCCGCAGCACAGCCGGTACCGCAAGCCGCTGGTCGGCAAGTTCACCGTCCGCCGCATGCGTCTGCTCACCGAACGCGTCGAGCAGGTCACCGCCGAGCACCTGGACGCCATGGAGAAGGCCGGACCGGGCGCCGACCTGGTGACCGCGTTCGCCAAGCCCATCCCCGCCGTCATCATCTGCGAGCTGCTGGGGGTGCCGTACGAGGACCGGGGCCTGTTCCAGGAGAACATCGACAAGTTCCTCGGCGGCGAGGTCGGCGACGAGGAGCTGATCGCGGCCTACCTCGCGACCCAGCAGTACCTGGCCCAGCTCGTGGCCGCCAAGCGCGCCGACCCCACCGACGACGTGCTCAGCGACCTGCTCGACAGCGACCTCACCGACGAGGAGCTGCAGGGCATGGCCCTGATCCTGCTGTCGGCCGGGTTCGACACGACCGCGAACATGCTGGCGCTGGGCACGTTCGCGCTGCTGCAGAACCCGGACCAGCTCGCCGCGCTGCGCGCCGACCCCGAGCTCGTGGACGGAGCCGTGGAGGAGCTGCTGCGGTACCTGAGTGTCGCCAAGCAGTTCCACCGGGTCGCGCTGGAGGACGTCGAGCTGGGCGGCCAGACCGTCACCGCCGGCACGACCGTCATCCTGTCCCTCAACACCGCCAACCGCGACCCCGAACGCTTCCCCAACCCCCACGCCCTCGACCTGCGCCGGCAGGACGGCGGCCACCTGGCCTTCAGCCACGGCATCCACCAGTGCCTGGGGCAGCAGCTCGCCCGCGTCGAGATGCGGGTGGCCTTCCCCGCCCTGCTCGACCGCTTCCCCACGCTGCGGCTGGCCGTACCGGCCGAAGAGGTCGCCCTGCGCCCGGAGACCGCCGACATCTACGGGGTCAAGAGCCTCCCGGTCACCTGGGACGCCTGACCCCGGCACCGGCGACCCCGGCCGTCCCGGCGATCGACTCGCTCCGGCCCCGCAGCCCGGCTGCCGGGGCCATGAGCCGGTTCCTCGTCCCCAAGCCGGCCAGGGTTGCCGCGGACGCTCGTCCCCCACCCCCGAGGACGACACCGCCGAGCACCCCTGTCCCCCTACGGATCCATACGTTTTCTTGACGCCCTGACCCCGCCAAACCACCTCAAACCGTCAGTAGGGTGCGATGCGTATTTACGCGGCCTTGACGGGGGGATGACCGGAAATGGTGCTGGCGAAACGGCCGGCGGCTACGGAAGGAACGCTGCGTTCCTGGCTCCTCCAGGGCCTGCAGACCGACCGCGGGCAGATCGAGCACGGCCCCCACGTGAAGCATCCGTGGTGGCGGGTGATGTGCCTGACCGGTGTCGACTACTTCTCCACCCTGGGCTACCAGCCGGGCATCGCGGCCCTGGCGGCCGGCTTCCTGTCGCCCCTGGCCACCCTGTTCCTGGTCGCGCTCACCCTGCTGGGCGCGCTGCCGGTCTACCGCCGGGTCGCGGCCGAGAGCCCGTACGGCCAGGGCTCGATCGCGATGCTGGAGAAGCTCGCCCCGCAGTGGTGGGGCAAGATCTTCGTCCTGGCGCTGCTCGGGTTCGCGGCCACCGACTTCGTCATCACCATGACGCTGTCGGCGGCCGACGCCACGGCGCACATCCTGGAGAACCCCTTCGTGCCGGACTTCCTGGCCGGGCGGCGGGTGATCGTCACACTGGTGCTGCTGGCCGCGCTCGGCGGGGTGTTCCTGATGGGCTTCAGCGAGGCGATCGGCATCGCGGTGCTGCTCGTCTTCGTCTATCTCGGCCTGAACGCGGTCGTCGTCGCCACCGCCCTCGCGCGGGTCGTCCAGGCGCCTCAGGTGGTCGTGGACTGGCAGCGCGCCCTCAGCCTCGATTTCAGCAGCCCGCTCACCATGATCGGGCTGTCGTTGCTCGTGATGCCCAAGCTGGCGCTCGGCCTGTCGGGGTTCGAGACCGGCGTGGCGGTGATGCCGGTGGTCAAGGGGGAGGTCGGGCAGCGCGTCAAGGGCACCAAGCGGATGCTCACGGTCGCGGCGTTGATCATGAGCGTGTTCCTGATCCTCTCCAGCTTCGTCACCACCGTGCTCATCCCGCACGAGGAGTTCGAGGAGGGCGGCAGGGCCGGCGGCCGGGCCCTGGCCTATCTGGCGCACGGCTACCTGGGTGACTGGTTCGGCACCGTCTACGACGTCTCCACCATCACGATCCTGTGGTTCGCGGGGGCGTCGGCCATGGCGGGGCTGATCAACCTGGTGCCGCGCTATCTGCCCCGCTACGGCATGGCGCCGGAGTGGACCGGCGCGGTCCGGCCGCTGGTCCTGGTGTTCTCCGTGATCGCGTGCGCCATCACGATCATCTTCGACGCGGACGTGGAGGCCCAGGGAGGCGCGTACGCCACAGGCGTGCTGGTGCTCATGTTGTCGGCGGCGGTCGCGGTCACTCTGTCGGCGTACAAGAAGGGGCAGCGCGGGGCCACGGCCGGCTTCTCCGCGATCACGGCCGTGCTGGTCTACACGCTGGTCGACAACGTGATCGAGCGGCCGGACGGCGTGAAGATCGCCTCGTTCTTCATCGCGGCCATCGTCGTCACCTCGCTGATCTCCCGCGCCACCCGCTCCACCGAGTTGCGGGTGACCGAGGTGCGCCTGGATCCGCTGGCCGAGCAGTACGTCAACGACGCCTGCGGCGACCTCCACCTGATCGCGAACGAGCCCCACCAGCGCGACCAGGACGAGTACCACGACAAACTGCGCGAGACCTGGCTCAACCACCGGCTGCGCAGCTCGGAGCCGGTGCTGTTCGTGGAGGTCTCGGTGCCGGACGCGTCCGAGTTCGAGACCGAGCTGCACGTCAAGGGCGAGGAGCGGTACGGGCACAGGATCCTCACCATCGAGAGCTCGGCCGTGCCCAACTCGCTGGCGGCGCTCCTGCTCCACCTGCGCGACCGGACCGGCTCGGTGCCGCACATCTACTTCCACTGGACCGAGGGCAACCCCGTCGTGGCGATGCTGCGCTACCTGGTCTTCGGCGGCGGGGACGTCCCGCCGCTGACCCGGGAGGTGTTGCGCCAGGCGGAGCCGGACCTGGAACGCCGCCCGCACGTCCACGTGGGCTGACGCGCCTCGTGGAGGGGGCCGCGTATGGATGGCGTGAAGAATCGGGCCCCCGCCGTAGGGAAGTCGTCAAGAAAGGCTAAACGAGGCTTTTCTCGGGTTTTCCTTGGTCTGGAACCGCTCATTCCGGGCGGTAAGGAATTGTTCCAGAGCTGAGGAGTGGGGATGGCAGACGTCATCTTCGTCGCCCTGACGATCGCGGTCTTCGTGGTCTTCGGGCTCGTGGTGAAGGCGGTGGAGCGCCTGTGAGCGCGATCAACGCCACCGGTCTCGTGGTGGTCGCGGCCCTGGTGATCTTCATGGTCGCCGCCCTGCTGTTCCCGGAGCGGTTCTGATGAGCACGACCGTCGCAGGGATGATCTTCATAGCGTCGCTGATCGTCGCGCTCGCGCTGGTGCACAAGCCGCTCGGCGACCACATGTACCGCGTCTACTCCACGGCGAGGCACAACGCGGTCGAGCGCGGGATCTACCGGCTGCTCGGGGTGCGCGCCGACGCCGAGCAGAGCTGGCCGGTCTACGCGCGCAGCCTGCTCGCCTTCTCGGTCGTCTCCGTCCTGGTCGTGTACGGCCTCCAGCGCCTCCAGGACAAGCTGCCGCTCAGCCTGGGCATGGCACCGGTCACCGACCACATCGCCTGGAACACCGCGATCAGCTTCGTCACCAACACCAACTGGCAGGCGTACTCGGGCGAGTCCACGATGGGCCACCTGACCCAGATGGCCGCCCTGGCCGTGCAGAACTTCGTCTCGGCGGCCGTCGGCATGGCGGTCGCGGTCGCCCTCGTACGCGGCTTCGCCCGCCGCAAGGCCGGCACGATCGGCAACTTCTGGGTGGACCTGGTCCGCGGCACCCTGCGCATCCTGCTGCCGATCGCCTTCGTCGGCGCGCTGGTGCTGGTGGCGGGCGGCCTGGTGCAGAACTTCTCCGGCGTGCACGAGCTGACCACGCTGACCGGCGGCACCCAGGGCATCACCGGCGGCCCGGTCGCCTCCCAGGAGGTCATCAAGGAGCTGGGCACCAACGGCGGCGGCTTCTACAACGCCAACTCCTCCCACCCGTTCGAGAACGCCACGAGCTGGACGAACTGGTTCGAGATCCTCCTGATCCTGGTGATCCCGTTCTCGCTCACCCGTACCTTCGGCCGGCTGGTCGGCCAGGTCCGGCAGGGGTACGCCATCCTCGCCGTGATGGGCGTCCTGGCGCTGACCAGCGTGATCCTGACCAACGTCTTCGAGCTGTCCGGCGACGCCACCGTCCCGCAGGCCGTCGGCGCGGCGATGGAGGGCAAGGAGCTGCGCTTCGGGGTGTCCAACTCGGCCACCTTCGGCGCGGCGACCACGCTCACCTCGACCGGAGCGGTGAACTCCTTCCACGACTCCTACACGCCCTTCGGCGGCATGATGACGATGGTCAACATGATGCTCGGCGAGGTCGCGCCCGGCGGCGTCGGCGCGGGCCTGTACGGCATGCTCATCCTCGCCGTGATCACGGTCTTCGTGGCGGGCCTGATGGTCGGCCGCACCCCCGAGTACCTGGGCAAGCGCATCGGCGCCCGCGAGATCAAGCTCGCCTCCCTGTACTTCCTGGTCACCCCGGCCCTGGTACTGGTCGGCACGGCCTTCGCGATGGGCTCCCCGCAGCAGCGCGCGGGCATGCTGAACAGCGGCCCGCACGGCCTGTCGGAGGTCCTGTACGCCTTCACCAGCGCCTCCAACAACAACGGCTCGGCCTTCGGCGGCCTGACCGTCAACACCCCCTGGTACGACGTGGCGCTCGGCCTGTGCATGGCCTTCGGCCGGTTCCTGCCGATCATCCTGGTGCTGGCCCTGGCCGGATCGCTGGCGGCGCAGTCGCCCGTACCGGAGGGCGCCGGCACGCTGCCCACGCATCGGCCGCAGTTCGTCGGCATGGTCGTCGGCGTGACGGTCGTCCTCGTCGCCCTCACCTTCCTCCCGGCACTCGCGCTCGGCCCGATCGCAGAAGGACTGTCCTGACATGTCAACCCCCGTACTGGACAAACCCTCCCCCGCGCGGCGGGACGGCCGCGTGGGCGGCGGCCTGCTGGATCCCCGGCAGCTCCTCAGGTCCTTCCCCGACGCGGTCAGGAAGCTGAACCCGGCCACGCTGTGGCGCAACCCCGTCATGCTGATCGTCGAGGTCGGCGCGGTGTTCACCACGGTCCTGGCGATCGTCGAGCCGTCGTTCTTCGCCTGGGCGACCGTCGTGTGGCTGTGGCTGACCGTGATCTTCGCCAACCTGGCCGAGGCCGTCGCGGAAGGGCGCGGCAAGGCGCAGGCGGCGACGCTGCGCAAGGCCAAGACCGACGCCCAGGCCCGCCGCCTGCGCGGCGGCGCCGAGGGCGGGTGGGACCGGGTCGCCGCGCCCGACCTGCGGCAGGGCGACCTGGTGGTGGTCGAGGCCGGCGAGGTCATCCCCGGCGACGGCGACGTGGTCGAGGGCATCGCCTCGGTGGACGAGTCGGCCATCACCGGCGAGTCGGCGCCCGTCATCCGCGAGTCGGGCGGCGACCGCTCGGCGGTGACCGGCGGCACGAAGGTGCTCTCCGACCGGATCGTCGTCAGGATCACCCAGAAGCCCGGCGAGAGCTTCATCGACCGGATGATCGCCCTGGTCGAGGGCGCGAACC
Organism: Nonomuraea sp. NPDC052265; assembly: GCF_044547985.1. Classification (NCBI taxonomy): domain Bacteria; kingdom Bacillati; phylum Actinomycetota; class Actinomycetes; order Streptosporangiales; family Streptosporangiaceae; genus Nonomuraea; species Nonomuraea sp. NPDC052265. The sequence goes on along the minus strand of NZ_JBIUBJ010000009.1, from coordinate 151,017 downwards.
GGCAGAAGACGCCCAACGAGATCGCGCTCAACATCCTGCTGGCCGCCCTGACGATCGTCTTCCTGGTCGCCACCGTCACCATGCAGCCGCTGGCCATCTACTCCAAGCAGATCAACCCCGGCGTGCCGGACTCGCTCGCGCTCGACGCGAACGGCGTCACCGGCATCGTGCTGGTGTCGCTGCTGGTCTGCCTGATCCCGACCACGATCGGGGCGCTGCTGTCGGCCATCGGCATCGCCGGCATGGACCGCCTGGTGCAGCGCAACGTCCTGGCCATGTCGGGACGCGCGGTCGAGGCCGCGGGCGACGTGTCCACGCTGCTGCTGGACAAGACCGGCACGATCACGCTGGGCAACCGGCAGGCGGCCGAGTTCGTCCCCGTGGAGGGGATCGGCGAGCAGGAGCTCGCCGAGGCCGCCCAGCTCTCCAGCCTGGCCGACGAGACCCCCGAGGGCCGCTCGATCGTGGTGTTCGCCAAGGAGCGTTACGGCCTGCGCGAGCGCGAGATCCACGGCGCCGAATGGGTGCAGTTCACCGCGCAGACCCGCATGTCCGGCGTGAACCTGGACGGCCGCGAGGTCCGCAAGGGCGCGGCCACCGCGGTCATGAAGTGGGTGCGCGACAACGGCGGCCACCCCACCGACGACGTCGGCCACATCGTGGACGGCATCTCCGCCTCCGGCGGCACCCCGCTGGTCGTGGCCGAACGGGGCCGCGTGCTCGGCGTCATCCACCTCAAGGACGTCGTCAAGCAGGGCATGCGCGAACGCTTCGACGAGATGCGCCGCATGGGCATCCGCACGGTCATGATCACCGGCGACAACCCGCTCACCGCCAAGGCCATCGCCGACGAGGCCGGCGTGGACGACTTCCTGGCCGAGGCCACCCCCGAGGACAAGCTCGCCCTGATCAGGAAGGAGCAGGAGGGCGGCCGCCTGGTCGCGATGACCGGCGACGGCACCAACGACGCCCCCGCCCTGGCCCAGTCGGACGTCGGCGTCGCCATGAACACCGGCACCTCGGCCGCCAAGGAGGCCGGGAACATGGTGGACCTGGACTCCAACCCGACCAAGCTCATCGAGATCGTCGAGATCGGCAAGCAGTTGCTGATCACGCGGGGCGCGCTGACCACGTTCTCGATCGCCAACGACATCGCCAAGTACTTCGCGATCATCCCGGCCATGTTCGCCGCCGTCTATCCGGGCCTGGACGCGCTCAACGTGATGCGCCTGGCCAGCCCCCAGTCGGCGATCCTGGCGGCGGTGATCTTCAACGCGCTGGTCATCGTCGCGCTCATCCCGCTCGCGTTGCGCGGGGTGCGCTACCGGCCCTCCAGCGCCTCCAAACTGCTCTCCCGCAACCTGTACGTCTACGGCCTGGGCGGCATCGTCGCCCCCTTCGCCGGCATCAAGATCATCGACCTGCTGATCCAGTTCCTTCCGGGGATGTCATAAATGGAACGCCTGCCCAGCTGGGTCCGCCAGCACCTCGCCGCCCTGCGCGCCGTCGCCGTCCTGACCGCGCTGCTCGGCGTCGTCTACCCTCTGGTCACCACCGGCATCGCCCAGGCGCTGTTCAACGGCCGGGCCAACGGCTCGATCGTCGAAGGCGGCCACGGCAGCGCCCTGATCGGCCAGTCCTTCACCGACAAGGACGGCAATCCGGTCAGGACGTACTTCCAGTCCCGTCCCTCGGCCGCCGGCGACGGCTACGACCCGACCTCGTCCGGGGCCGGCAACCTCGGCCCGGAGGACGTCGTGGACACGCTGCCGGACGCGGGTGAGGAGGGCAGGCAGTCGCTGCTCACCCGGGTCTGCGCCCGCTCCAAGGCGGCCGGCGAGCTGGAGGGCGTCAGCGGCGCCCGCCCGTACTGCACGGCCGACGGGGTCGGCGCGGTGCTGAAGGTCTTCCCCGGCCGGGTCGTCAGCGTCAACCAGGCGTGCCCCGCCGTCCCGTTCGTCGCCTCCTACCAGGGCGTCCCGGTCGAGTGCGGCAGGCCGGGCGAGGACTACTCCGCCGGGCGCACCGTCCCCGTCAGGGGGAACACGGGCACTCCCCCGGTTCCCGCCGACGCGGTCACGGCCAGTGGCTCCGGCCTCGACCCGCACATCTCGGTCGCCTACGCCGAGCTCCAGGCGCCCCGCGTGGCCAGGGAGCGCGGACTGGCCCTCGCCCGGGTCAAGGGGCTGATCGGCGAGCACACCACCGGCCGCGTCCTCGGCTTCATGGGCGAACCGGCGGTCAACGTGCTCGAACTCAACCTCGCGCTCGACAGGGCGTGAGGTGAGGGGCCGGCTGCGGGTCTACCTCGGGGCGGCGCCCGGGGTCGGCAAGACGTACGCGATGCTCGGCGAGGGCCGCAGGGCCCGCGAGCGCGGCCGGGACGTGGTCGTGGGGTTCGTCGAGACCCACGGCCGGCCCCGGACCGCCGCCCTGCTGGAGGGCATGGAGACCATCCCCCGCCGGACGCTCGTCCACCGCGGCGCCACCTTCACCGAGCTGGACGCCGACGCCGTGATCGCCCGCCGGCCGAGGGTGGCGCTGATCGACGAGCTGGCCCACACCAACGTGCCCGGCTCGAAGAACGTCAAGCGCTGGCAGGACATCGACGACATCCTGGACGCCGGCATCGACGTGATCTCCACGGTGAACATCCAGCACCTGGAGTCGGTCAACGACGTCGTCCAGGAGATCACCGGCGTGCCGCAGCGCGAGACCGTGCCCGACGAGGTCGTGCGCCGGGCCGACCAGATCGAGCTGGTGGACATGTCGCCCGAGGCGCTGCGCAGGCGGATGGCCCACGGCAACGTGTACGCCCCCGAGAAGGTGAACGCGGCGCTGGCGAACTACTTCCGCGTCGGCAACCTCACCGCGCTGCGCGAACTGGCGCTGCTGTGGGTGGCCGGCAAGGTGGACGACCAGCTCGACCGCTACCGCGCCGACCACGGCATCGCCACCACGTGGGAGACCCGCGAACGCGTCGTCGTCGCCCTGACCGGCGGCCCCGAGGGCGACACGCTGGTCCGGCGGGCCGCCCGCATCGCCGCCCGCACCAAGGGCGCCGACCTGCTCGCGGTGCACGTCACCAGCGCCGACGGGCTGGCCGGGGCCGACCCGGGCAGCCTCGCCCGGCAGCGCACGCTGGTGGAGGACATGGGCGGCACCTACCACCAGGTCGTCGGCGACGACGTCCCGAGGGCGCTGCTCGACTTCGCCCGCGGCGTCAACGCCACCCAGCTCGTCCTCGGCGCCTCGCGCAGGGGGCGATTCGCGCAGATCTTCTCCCGCGGCGTCGGCGTGGAGACCACCGCCCGGTCCGGCTCGATCGACGTGCACATGATCACGCACGAGGAGGCCAAGCGGGGGCGGCGGCCGGGCCGCTCGCGCGCCGCGCTCACCCGCGCCCGCCGGACGACCGGCTGGGTGCTCGCGGTGGCCGGGATGCCGCTGCTGACGGCCGCGCTGTGGCCGTTCCGGGACCTGCTGTCGCTGCCCAGCGAGATCCTGTTCTTCCTCTGCCTGACCGTGGGCGTCGCGCTGGCCGGCGGCATGTGGCCGGCCATCACCGCGGCCGTCGGCGGGTCGCTGCTGCTCAACTGGTTCTTCACGCCGCCGGTCGGCGAGTTCACCATCGCCGCTCCGGAGAACCTGTTCGCGCTGGTCGTGTTCGTGCTGGTGGCGGCGGCGGTGAGCACGATCGTGGACATCGCCGCCCGCCGCACCCGCCAGGCCGCCCGCGCGAGCGCCGACGCCGAGTTGCTGTCCACGCTGGCCGGGCACGTGCTGCGCGGCGAGGCCGCTGTGCCGTCCCTGCTGGAACGGACGCGCGAGACGTTCGGCCTGGCCTCGGTCACCCTGCTGGAACGCCGGCCCGACGCCGCCCACACCCCCGACGACCAGTCCGACCCGGACGTCTGGCGGATCGTCGCCACCTCCGGCGGCGCCCCCTGCACCTGCCCCGGCCAGTCCGACACCGACGTGGTCATCGGCGAGGACCTGGTCCTGGCGGCCAAGGGCGGGCCGCTGGAGGCCGCCGACCGCGCGGTGCTGGAGGCGTTCGCCGCCGAGGCCGCCGTCGCGCTGCGCCAGGAACGCCTCCAGGAGGCGGCCGAGCGCGCCCGCCCGCTGGCCGAGGCCGACCGCATGCGCACCGCGCTGCTGGCCGCCGTCAGCCACGACCTGCGCACGCCGCTCGCCTCCGCCAAGGCCGCCGTCGAGAGCCTGGGCAGCACCGAGATCGCCTGGTCCGAACGGGACCGGTCCGAGCTGCTCGCCACCGCGGAGGAGTCGCTGGACAAGCTGGACCGGCTGGTGGCGAACCTGCTGGACATGAGCCGTCTGCAGGCGGGCGTGCTCGGGGTGAGCGCGCAGCCCCTGGCGCTCGAAGAGGTCGTGCCGCGCGCCATCGACGACCTCGGCCCGCTCCAGGACCGCATCGACGGCGACGTCTCCGTCGAGCTGCCCGACGTCCTGGCCGATCCCGCGCTGCTCGAACGCGTCCTGGTCAATCTCATGTCCAACGCCGTGCGCTACAGCCCGCCCGGCCGGCCCGTGCTGATCACCGCGAGCGGGCACGGCGACCACGTCGAGATCCGGGTGATGGACCGCGGTCCGGGCATCCCGCCGGAGGCGCACGACCGCGTCTTCCAGCCGTTCCAGCGGCTCGGCGACCGCGACAACCACTCCGGCGTCGGGCTCGGGCTGGCCCTGTCACGCGGGCTCGCCGAGGCCATGGGCGGCACGCTCGTACCCGAGGAGACGCCCGGGGGCGGTCTCACCATGATCCTCACCCTGCCCGTCGCGACCCCCCGGAGGGTGACCCGGTGACCCGCATCCTCGTCGTGGACGACGAGCCGCAGATCCTGCGCGCCCTGCGCATCAACCTGGCCGCCCGGCACTACGACGTCACCGTCGCGGCCGACGGCGCGTCCGCGCTCAGGGCCGCTGTCGACGCCGCCCCTGACCTGGTCATCCTCGACCTGGGCCTGCCGGACCTGGACGGCGTGGAGGTGATCCACGGCCTGCGCGGCTGGAGCGCCATCCCGATCATCGTGCTGTCCGGCCGGGCCGGGAACCAGGACAAGATCGAAGCCCTGGACGCCGGCGCCGACGACTACGTGACCAAACCGTTCGGCATCGACGAGCTGCTGGCCCGGGTGCGGGCCGTGACCCGGCGCACCGCCATCCAGGAGGCCGAGCTGGCGAGCATCCGGATCGGCGACCACGTCATCGACCTCACGAACAAGACGATCTCCAGCGACGTGCGGCTGACCCCGACGGAGTGGCACATCCTGGACCTGCTGCTGCGCCACCCCGGCAAGCTGATCAGCCAGCGCCAGGTCCTCACCGAGGTGTGGGGCGCGAGATTCGTCAAGGAGACCCACTACCTGCGCCAGTACATGGCGCAGATCCGCCGCAAGCTCGAACGGGATCCGTCCCGTCCCGTCCATCTGATCACCGAACCCGGGATGGGTTACCGCTTCAGACCGTGACCACGCACGCGCTGCCGCCGGTCAGGGGCGGAGCAGGGCGCGCACCCGGTCGATGGTCGCGCCGGCGCGCTCCAGGTTCTCCTGGAGCGCGCCGGTCGCGGCGCGAAGGTACTCGACGCTCACCCAGCCGTCCCCGGACTCGGCGCGTGCCGTCGCGGCCTCGCCGGGCAGCCGTCCCAACCGGCCGAAGAAGCGGTCGGCGTCGGCCACGAGCCGCTCGGGGTCGATCCCGAGCTCTTCCGTGAAGTTCATGGTCACTCCCACGTTCATGGTCACTCCCAGGGGAACGAGTACGAGCCGTCGGTGTGCTGCTCCGGCGCGAACCGGCCGGTCAGCGTCCGGCCGCCGGTCGTGAGGTCGTTGACCGCCTTGCCGCCCGCCGCCTGCGGCAGGCCGGGCGGCAGGGCCGAGCCCGCACGTGAGCTCGACCAGGGGCCGGAGGACGGGAATCGGCCGCTGAGACCGTGCGCGGTCAGATCGCGCTCGATCCGGTTGGCCGTGCCCCAGACCAGCATGGGCCCTTGGGCGAAGGTCGCCGCGGCGAGGTCGTGCAGGCCGCCGCCGTCACCGCGGACGGCCTGCGCGCCCACGTCGTCGTGGACCGACGACCAGGTGGTGGCCGCGTCGAAGAACGCCTGGGGATCGTACTGGTGGATGTACATCTTGCCGACGAACGGCCAGGCCGCCGGAACGCCCAGGGCCGACAGCGTCACCGCGGCGCCCGTACCCACCATGAGGCCGTGCCGTCCCAGGCCGGCGAGGTTCACCACCGGCTCACGGAACTGGCGCGCTCGGCGTTCTCCCAGGTCGTGATGGACGCGGTCAGGCCGTCCTGGAGGCGCACGACGTCCTCCACCCGGTGGCGCACCTCCACCATGGTGAACGCCTCGACCTCGCCGTAGGCCAGGGCGAGCGAGTAGGTGAAGGACGTGAAGGCGGACTCCGCCACCGTGAGCCCGGTCAGGCGCGGCAGCACGCCGCCCAGCGGCCGGACGGCCTCGGGGAGCCGGGATGCGATCTCCCTGAGCCGGGAGCGCTCGATCTCCACGTCGTACGGGGTGGGGGGCTCGTCAGGAGGTGCCCAAGGGGTGGGATTGGTAGGCATGGGTCGCTTTCGTCCGCATTGTTGATCTCCCCAGCCTCACCCCCTGAGGCCGTGACCGGGTGCGTTTTGACGCCATCCCTATACGAACTCAGCGCACCGCTGCACCATCTTGACGCCGCGCCGCGGCGGCCGTACGCCCTGGAGTCACCCGGTCACGACGCCTGTCTGGTGGGCAGCAGCGCGGTCAGCAGCCAGCCGCCGTCGCCGTCGGGGCCGGCGCTCAGCGTGCCGCCCAGGGTGTGGGTGCGTTCGCGCATGCCCCGCAGCCCCTGACCGGAGGAGGGCAGCCTGAGCAGGGCGGCCGGCGGGCGGCCGTTGCGCACCTCGATGGCCAGTCCTGGGCCACCGCGCGTTGCCGCGACTCCCGCAGGCGCAGCCGTTCCGCCTCGCTCGCGGCCTGCCTGGCCTGGAGGTAGCGGCCGATCGCCACGGGAGCCACGACCAGCGTCATCAGCACCAGGACGTACATCGGCTGCACCTCCGAGCCCGGCCCGGCCACGCGGACGGCGGCGGTGAAGGCGGCGACGGAGAGGACGGCGACGAGGTAGACGGCGAACGTCCAGCCCCAGGAGGCCACGCGCATGGCGAACACGCCGACGGTGACGAGGACGAGCATGACGCAGGTGGTCATCGCCTCCTGGAAGTACTGGTCGGCCAGCAGCATGAGGGCGACCTGCAGGACGAACACCAGCCCCGGCAGCCGCCGCGCGACGCCGAGCGACAACCCCGCGAGCGCCACCAGCGATCCGGCGACCCAGACGGGGCCGCCGGCGGCGTCCCAGGCCGTCCAGGTGTCCAGGACGGCCAGGGTGAGGCCGCCACCGGCCAGCAGCACGTCGACGGTGATGTCGCGCTCGGCGAGACGCCCGGCCGGGCCGCGCAGGTAGGCCCCGATCAGGACGGGCACGACGGCGGCTCCCGCGCAGTACAACCAGGCGTTGACGGTGAAGGGCTGGCCCGGATCGGCGAGGTTGACGCCGGTGGCCGCGCCCGCGACCACGGCCGAGCAGAGGACGGCGAGCGGACGCGCCCGGTGGGCGACGACCCCGAGGGCCGCCATGAGCAGGATCTGCACCGTGTTGACGGTGAACGCGCCGATCTGGTCGGTGAGCACGAGCAGCCCCGCCAGGTAGCCGACCACCGGCACGGGCCAGCGCCGTACGAATCCCAGGGGAGCCCCGGCGAGCACGGAGAACCCGGCGCAGATCACCACAGGCGCCGAGGAGGTGCCCCACGTGTGCCACGTGGTCAGGACGTCGAAGCCGACGGCGGCCGTCACCAGCAGGACATCCAGCGCCTTGCCACGCCATCGCATGCTGCGCACCGACCCGTCGATGGCGCGGACGGCGGAGGCCCCGAACAGGTCGGCCAGCGACCCGCCCACCAGACCGACCAGGACCGACCCGCCCAGCGCGGCCAGCGAAGGCGCCAGGTCCGCCGGACCGGCTCCCGCCTCCACTCCGGCGACCAGCGCGCCGGCGGCCAGCGCGGAGATCACGGGAGTGACGGTCATGACCGCGCCGGTCGCGACCAACCCGGCTCTGACGCCGGGGCCCGCCTCGCGCAGGAGGCGGAAGAGCCGGACCCGTTCGCGCACCGACGCCCGTACGGCCCGCGGGCCCAGGCGGTCGAGCGTCAATCGCGGATCTGACTCCGGTTCCTGCTCGGCGGAAGCACTTTCCTGCATGCACGGACCTCGATCTGATTCGCGTTGTTCCGCAGAAAACCGCACGACGACATCCAGGTCACATGATCTCCACATCCCCCCGGCCGGATCAATGGCCCGCGGGCGGCCTTGCCGGCCGGGGAGATGGCGCTGTCAGCCGAACCAGCGGGAGAGGTGGGCGTCCAGGTCCTGCTGATCGTCGCCGATCCAGGCGACGTGGCCGTCGGGGCGCAGCAGGACGCACGGAACGTCCAGTGCCGCGGTGGGATCCGCCAGGTGGTCGACCCGGTCCGACCAGCCGCCGACGGTCAGGCGTTCGGTGCGGTCCAGCAGCAGGCCGCGGCCGCGATGCAGCAGACCGTAGAGATTCCCCTGCTTCACGTCGACGTCGCGCAGGCGGCGGCCGAGCAGGTCGGGGCCTGGCCCGAAGTCGTAGCGCACGCCGATCGCGGTGATCTTCTCGATCAGATGGCGGTTCACCTCGTCGAGGTCCATCAGTTCGGTGAGCAGCCTGCGCACGGCCCGCGGGCCAGGTTCGGGGGACAGCAGTTCCTTCTGGGCGCGGGTGTTGTCCAGCACGTCCGCGGCGACCGGACGACGTTCGGCCTCGTAGGTGTCCAGCAGCGTTTCCGGCGCCCAGCCGCGGATCTGTGCGGCCAGTTTCCAGCCGAGGTTGAACGCGTCCTGGACGCCCAGGTTGAGGCCCTGCCCGCCGATGGGCGGATGGATGTGCGCCGCGTCGCCGGCCAGCAGCACCCGCCCGACCCGATAACGTTCGGCCAGCCGGGTGGCGTCTCCGAAGCGGGACAACCAGCGCGGGGAGTGCACGCCGAAATCGGTTCCGGCGACGGCCCGCAGCGCTCGCTGGAATTCCTCAAGCGTGGGTGCTTCCGCGCGGTCGCCGACCCCCGCGGCGGGGACGAGGACGCTGTAGACCCCCTTGTCGAACGGCCGGAGCCAGAACGGCTTGTGGGGCTCGTGGATCTCGGCCACCTTGGCGGTGATCTCCTCCTGCGGCACGCCCACTTCCAGCTCGCCCATCAGCGTCTCGGTCCGCGACGGCTCGCCGGGGAAGCCGACGCCGAGCAGTTTGCGCACCGTACTGCGGCTGCCGTCGCAGCCGACGAGGTAGCGCGAACGCAGCCGTTCCCCGTCGGCCAGCTCGACGGTCACACCCTCGTCGTCCTGTTCGAGGCCGGTCACCGTACAACCGCGCCGGACCTGCGCGCCCAGGCCGATCGCGTGCTCTTCGAGCAGGCGCTCGACGACCGGCTGCGGGATGCCCAGCAAGTAGGCGTACGCGGAATCCAGGCCCTTGGGTGCGGGTTTGTCGATGGCGGCGAAGAAACCGGCGGCCGGACGCCGTCTTCCTTGTTCGAGAACGCGATCCAGCAGGCCGCGCATCGCCATCAGCTCAAGACTGCGGATGTGCAGCCCGACTATCCGGACGTACGACTTGGGCTCGGTCTCCTTCTCCAGAACGAGGACCCGCACGTCGTGCAGCCGGAGTTCGGCGGCCAGCATCGCGCCGGTCGGCCCGCATCCGGCGATGATCACGTCGTACGTGAGGGGCGCGCGATCGGCCGTACCGTTCGACGACGGCTCGGCGTTGAACTGCGAAGAGTGCATGGTGTTGCCTTTCGGGAGTGCCTTGGTGGCGAGGCGCTCCCGGCGACACCTACGTCGATCGCCCGGCCGTGACGGCGAGGGGGAGCACCCACATCGATACAGCGTTCATGGGTCCCACCTCCTCGGGCGATGTCACGGTCGCCTGCAAGCTACAAGCCCGGACATGATCCCGTCCAACCCTTTCTCTGCCTGAGCGTCGAGAAGTCCGCTTCGAGTCCCTCTGATCCCGTTTGCGGGACGCCCCCGGCGAAGAGGATCATGGTGGCCTGGCGCTCCGAATCATGGCGAGGAGGCCGCACGCCTCGCCCGGGTCCGGAACCCACGGTTCGTCCGTCGCCGATGACTCCCCCTTCCTGCAAGCAAGATCACGGCAGCTTCCAAGTCAGCGGCAAGCCGGGTCACCGATGCTGCTGTGCGGGGGACCATGGCCTTCGGCGAAGGGAGCAGGTGACCGTAGAAGAAGACACGTTCCGCCGCCTCCCGCCGACCACGCGACAGTGAACCGCCCGCACGACCACGCGCGCCCAGCGACGACCTCGCTCGGGCCCGCGTGCCGTCCCCGAGGAGCGGGCCCGTTCGAGACCGCCCACTCGGGCACGTTTGACCTTTGTTGGAAAGAGGACACATGAATACGGATGTGACGGGCGCGAACCGCCCTCTCACAGACTCGCACGGCCGCCTCCACGAGGCCTTGGAGGCGCAGTGCCGGCGGACGCCCGATCGCCTCGCCGTCGTCGCGGGCACGAACAGGCTGACCTACGCCGAGCTCGACCGCCGGGCCAACGGGATCGCCCACGCCCTGGCCGCGCGGGGTGTCGGACGCGGCGACCTGGCGGGGATCTGCCTGGACCGCGACGAGTGGCTGGTGCCCGCGCTGATCGGGGTGCTGAAGGCGGGGGCGGCCTACGTGCCGCTGGACCCGGCCTACCCGGCGGAGCGGTTACGCTTCATGGCCGAGGACGCCGCCGTGAGCGCGGTGGTCACCTCGGCCGCGCGGCGCGACACCGCGTCGCTGACCGGCGCCGCCACGGTGCTCGTCGACGACGTGAGGCCCGCCGAGCGCGGGCCGGTGGTGCCCGGCGAGCCGGGCGACGCCGCGTACGTCATCTACACCTCCGGCTCCACCGGCCGCCCCAAGGGCGTGGTCGTGGAGCACCGCAACACCCTGAACCTGGTGCGCTGGGAGGCGTCCGCCTACACCGCCGAGGAACTGAGCGGCATGCTGGCCGGCTCCTCCATCTGCTTCGACGCCTCGATCACGCAGATCTTCACGCCGCTGTTCGCCGGCGGAACCGTGATCATGGCGGACAACGTGCTGGCGCTGCCGACGCTGCCGGCCCGCGACGAGGTGCGCACGGTCTTCGGCGTCCCGTCCGCGCTGTCGGTGCTGCTGCGCGAGCCGCTGCCGGACGGCGTGCGCATGGTGCTGTCCGGCGGCGAGCGGCTGACCGCGGCCCTGGTCGCGCGCATGTACGCCAACCCGGGCGTCCGCCGCGTGCTCAACATGTACGGCCCCACCGAGTGCACCACCGGCTCCACCATGTTCGAGGTGACCCGCGACCACCAGGGCGAACCGCCGCTGGGCGGGCCGATGGCGAACGCGCTGCTCAGCGTGCGCGACGACGCCGGCGGTCCGGTCCCGGACGGAGAGGTCGGCGAGTTGTGGATCGGCGGCCCCGGCGTGACCCGCGGGTACCTGGGCCACGAGTCGCGGGCCTTCCGCACCGAGCCGGACGGCACCCGCGTCTACCGCAGCGGCGACCTGGTCCGATGGGTGGACGGCGAGCTGCGTTACGTGGGCCGCGCCGACGACCAGGTCAAGATCCGCGGCTTCCGGGTGGAGCTGGGCGAGGTCGAGTCGGCGCTGGACCGCCACCCCGCGGTGCGCCGCGCCGTCGTGCTGGCGCACACCGACGACGACGGCATCGCCTACCTCGCCGCGCACGTGGCGGCCTCCGGCGTGACCGAGCCCGAGCTGCGCGACTGGCTGCGTGACCGCCTGCCCGACCACCTGGTCCCGGCCAGAATCCGCGTGACCGGCGACCTGCCGATCGGCCCCACCGGCAAGGTGGACCGCGCGGCCCTGCCCAAGCTGGGCGCCGCCCGGACGGGGAGCGCGGCGCCGGTCGCCCCGCGCACGGACGACGAGCGCCAGGTGGCCGAGGTGATCGCGGACGTGCTGGGCCTGCCGGAGGTGGGCGTGCACGACCGGTTCGCCGACCTGGGCGGGCACTCGCTGGCCGCCGCCCGGGTGGTGACCGAACTGTCCCGGCGGCTCGGGCACACCGTGCCCGTGGCGGCGTTCCTGACCGAGCCGACCGCGGCCGGGCTGGCGGCGCGCCTGCGCGAGCCGGGATCGGCGCCGGTGCGGCGGACCGGCCGGACCCGGCACCCGCTCACCGCCGCGCAACGCGAGTTCTGGACGTTGCGCCAGCTTCACCCGCACAGCCCGGTCACCACCGTGTCGGTCCGGCTGCGCGTGCGCGGCCCGAGCGGGAGCGCGCCGCTGCGCCCGGCGCTCGACGCGGTCCTGCGCCGGCACGAGGCCCTGCGCAGCACGGTCTCCGTCGGCGAGGACGGCGTCCCGTACGCGGTCGTGCACCCGCCCGTCGCCGTCCCCCTGGTCGAGCACCCGGCGGGCGCGGACCCGGTGAAGGTGGCCCAGGCCGCGGCGGAGCACGTGTTCGACGTGACGAACGAGGTGCCGCTGCTCCGCGCGAGCCTGTGCCGCGTCGGGGAGGACATGGCCGAGCTGGTGCTCGTGACGGACCACCTCGCCTTCGACGGCGGCTCGGTCGGCGTGCTGATGGAGGAGCTGGCCGCCGAGCTGGCGGGTGAGCCCGTTCCGGAGCCGGCGGTGCAGCTCGGCGACGTGGCGGTGCGCGAGCAGGAGGACCGGCCCGACCTCGCGCGGCTGCGGGAGTTCTGGCGTGACGAGCTGGCGGGGGCGCCGGTGTCGGGGCCGCCGCCCCGCGACCTGACGACGTGCCGGGTGACCATGCCGTTGCCCGAGGAGTTCACGGACGGCGTGGCCGCGCTGGCCCGCGCGTGCGGCGCGACCCCGTTCGCGGTGTACCTGGCCGCCGTCGCCCTGGCCGCCGGGGAGCCGGACACGCTGGTCGGCGTGGTCGCGGCGCGGCGCGCCCGGCCGGAGCTGGCCCGGGTCGTCGGGCCGCTGATCGACACGGTGCCGGTACGGCTGCGTCCGGACGCCGCGCCGACCTTCCGCGACCTGGTCAGGCAGGCCGGGGAGGCCACCACGCGGGCACTGGTGCACCAGGAGGTCCCGCCCGCCGACCTGCCCCGCGCCCCCGTGCTGCTGGCCATGCAGCACGCCGAGGTGCCGGTACGCGCCGGCTGCCTCGAACTGCTGACCGAGGTCGGCTCGGGCGCGGCGGTCCACGAGTTCAGCGTGCTCGTCAACCGCACGGCCGCCGGGGCCGAGCTGCACCTGGAGTACGCGGTCGCGCTGCTCGGCCGGGAGGCGGCCGGGGCGTACCTGGACCGGCTGCTGTGGTTGCTGCGGCGCGCGGTGGCCGATCCGGACCTGGTGATCGCGGCGTTCGACCCGGTCACCCCGGACGAACGCGCCGCGTTGCTGGCCCGCGCGGCCGGCCCGCGCCTGCCGGACGACCTGCCGCCGGTGCCCCTGACCCTCGCGGCCCACAGAACCGGCACAGCGGGCACGGCGGGCACGGCGGTGGTCGGCCCGGACGGCGACACGCTGAGCCACGCCGAGCTGAACGACCGCGCCGACCGGGTCGCGGCCGGGCTGCTGGAGCACGGGGTGTCGCAGGGTGACGTGGTAGGCGTCCACGTGCCGCGGGACCGGATGTTGCCGGCGGTGCTGCTGGGTGTGTGGCGGGCGGGGGCGGCCTACCTGCCGCTGGACCCCGAACACCCGGCCGAGCGGCTGCGCCTGCTGGCCGCGGACGCCGGCGCCCGCGTGGTGCTCACCCGCGGCGAGACACCCTTCGAAGCCGCACCACCCCCCGACCCGAACGAACCGGCGACGCTCGACGCCGGCGGGCCGGTGACACCCGAGGCGGGCGGGCCGGCGACGCTCGACGCGGACCGGCTCGCGGGAGGCCCGCACGCGGACCTGCCGGAGGTGCGCTCGGAGGACCTGGCGTACCTCACCTACACCTCCGGCTCCACCGGCGCCCCCAAGGGGGTCGAGGTCACCCACGGCGGCCTGGCCGCCCTCGTGGCCGGAATGATCTCGATGCTCCGCCTCGGCCCGGCAGACGTGCAACTCGCGGTCGCGCCGCTGAGCTTCGACGCCTCCGCCTCCGAGCTGTGGAGCGTCCTGGCCGCCGGCGGCACGTCGGTGGTGGTGGACCGGGCCACGGCGACCGACGGGCACGCGCTCGCGGAGCTGATCACCACGAGCGCGGCCACGGTGATCGACCTGGTGCCGACCTCGTACCGGATGCTGATCGCCGCCGGCTGGGCGGGCGGCCCGGCGCTGCGCGCCGTCGCGGGCGGGGAGGCGCTGGACCCGGCGCTGGCCGAGCAGATCCTGCGCCGCGTCGGCGAGCTGTGGAACGCCTACGGGCCCACCGAGACCACCGTCACCTCCACGCTGCACCGGGTGCGCGCGCACGAGGGCGACCGGGTGCCGATCGGGTCGCCGATGCCGGGCGAGCGGGCGTACGTGGTGGACGCGCGGCTGCGGCTGGTGCCGCCGGGCGCGGTCGGCGAGCTGCTGCTGGGCGGCGCCGGGGTGGCCCGCGGCTACCGCGGCCGGCCGGACCTGACCGCGGACGCCTTCATGGCCGACCCGTTCACGCCGGACGGCCGCTGCTACCGCACCGGTGACCTGGCCCGATGGCGGCCGGACGGGACGCTGGAGTTCCACGGCCGCCGCGACCACCAGGTGAAGGTCCGCGGGTACCGGATCGAGCTGGGCGAGATCGAGGCCGTGCTGCGCGAGTTCGCCGAGGCCGCGGTGACCGTGGCCGGGACGGACGCGCACGCCCACCTGGTCGGCTACGTCGCGCCGGAGACGGCGGACCTGGCCGCGCTCGAACGGCACGCCCGGTCCCGGCTGCCCGGCCACATGGTGCCGCGCCGCTGGGTCGCCCTGCCGGTCCTGCCCACCCTGCCCAGCGGCAAGGTCGACCGCGGCGCGCTGCCCGAGCCGGACACCGGCCCCGACCCGGCGCGGGTCGCACCGGCCACCGGCGCCGAGCGCCTGGTGGCCGCCGTCTGGACCGAGGTGCTCGAACGGCCCGAGGTGTGGGCCGGCGACGACTTCTTCGCCCTCGGCGGAGCCTCGTTCGCCGCGACCAGGGTGGCCGCCCGCCTGCGCGAGATGTTGCAGGTCGTCGTGCCCGTGCGGTTGTTGTTCGACCGCCCGGTGCTCGCCGACTTCGCCGCCGCGCTGGAGGAACTGCTGGCCGCCGACCTGATGGAGGGGAACGAGGGATGACCGAGGTACGTGAGGACCGGATCGCCGAACTCGTCCGGTCCAGGATCGACGCCGCGCTGAAGCAGAAGGAGAAGGCCGCCCCCGCCCCCGGCATCCCGGCGACGTCGGCCGCGGACATGCCGCTGTCGCCGGCGCAGGAGCGGCTGTGGTTCCTGGCCCAGCTCGAACCGGACACCCCCGCCTACAACGTGCCGCTGACGCTGCGGCTGCGCGGCCCGGTGGACGTCGCCGCCCTCACCGGCGCGGTGGCGGACCTGGCGGAGCGGCACTGGATCCTGCGGGGCGTCATCGAGGAGGGACGCGTGCGGCCCGTCGCCGCCGTTGCGGTGCCCGTGGTGGACGTGGCGGCGCCGGCGGAGCCGGAGCGGGAGCTGGCCGGGCACGCCTGGCGGCCGTTCCGGCTGGACGCCGAGCCGCCCCTGCGGGCCACGGTGTTCCGGCTCGGCGACGACGAGTGCGTGCTCGCGCTCACCCTGCACCACATCGCCACCGACGCCTGGTCGGAACGCGTACTGCTGGACGATCTCACCCGCCTGTACGCCGCCCGCCTCGGCCTGGAACCGCCCCCCGCTCCCCCGGCCCTGCAGTACGCGGACGTGGCCGCATGGGAGGCCGGGCGGCCGGACGCCGACCTCGACTGGTGGGCCGGGCACCTGGCGGGCCTGCCGCCGGTGCTCGACCTGCCGCTCGCCCGCCCGCGCCCGCCCGTGCCCACGTGGGAGGGGGCGGCGGTCGAGGTCGAGGTGCCCGAGTCGCTGTCGGCGAAGGTGCGCGCGGTGGCGGGGACGTCGCCGTTCATGGTGTTCCTGGCCGGGCTGCAGGCGTTGCTGAGCCGCCTGTCCGGCGTCGACGACATCGCCGTCGGGGTGCCGCACGCGGGCCGCCACCACCCCGACGCCGAGCGGGTCGTCGGCTGTTTCATCAACACGCTGGTCATCCGCGGCGACACCTCGGGCGACCCGACCGGCGCGGAGCTGCTGGCGCGGGCGCGGGCGGCGGCGCTGGACGCGTTCGCGCACGCCGGCACGCCGTTCGAGCGGGTCGTGGAGCGCCTTCAGCCGGAGCGGAACCTCGCGGTCACGCCGCTGTTCCAGGTGATGCTCAACGTCTACAACACCGGCGCGCCGGTGTCGCTGCCCGGCCTGGAGGTGGTGGCCGGGTCGCCGCCCGCGCCGACCGCCAAGTTCGACCTGAACCTGGAGCTCGGCGACGACGGCACCCGGTTCTCGGGCGAGTTACGTTACCGGACGGACCTGTTCGACGAGGCCACCGTGCGGCGGCTGGCCGGCTGGTACCTGGAGCTGCTGGACGGCCTGCTCACCGACCCGGCCGCGCCGGTGCGGCTGCCGGCCGGCGACGACCTGCGCGGCCCGGACGCCGGCCTGCCCGTGGACGTGCCGCTGCACACGCTGGTCGAGCGGGTGGCCGACGCCCGCCCGGACGCGGTCGCGGTCGGCTCGCTGAGCTACGCGGAGCTGGACCGCCGCGCCAACCAGGTGGCCCATTGGCTGCTGGAGAGCGGGGTGCGGCCGCAGGAGCCGGTCGGCGTGCTGCTGGAGCGGCGTCCCGAGCTGGTGGTCGCCATGCTCGGCGTGCTCAAGGCGGGCGCGGCCTACCTGCCGCTCGACCCGGTCTACCCCGAGCGGCGCAACCAGGCGGTGGTGGCCGACGCCGGGGCGCGGATCGTGCTCACGGACGCCGAGCTCGCCGCCGCGGCGGAGGCGTGCGGCGAGCGTCCCGGCGTGGCCGTGCGGCCGGAGCACCTGGCGTACGTGATCTACACGTCGGGCTCGACCGGGCGGCCGAAGGGCGTCGCGGTCGAGCACCGGCAGATCACGCACTACCTCGGCGCGGTGGCCGAGGTCGTCCCCGCGGGGATGACCTCGTTCGCGCTGGTCTCCACCGCCGCCGCCGACCTGGGCATGACGAACGTGTGGTGCGCGCTGACCACGGGCGCCACCCTCCACCTGATCGACCACGAGACGGCCACCGACCCGGCCGCGTTCGCCGCCCGCCTGTCGGCGCACCCGGTGGACGCGATCAAGATGGTGCCCAGCCAGCTCGAACTCCTCGGCACGGCCGCGTTGCCCGGCAAGCTGCTGATCCTGGCCGGTGAGGCGGTGCCGGCGGACCTGGTGGCACGGGTCCGGGAGGCGCGGCCTGACCTGGAGGTGCAGATCCACTACGGCCCCACCGAGACGACGGTGTCGGTGCTGGCCTGCGCGGCGGACGAGGCCCTGGCCGGGCTGGGCCCGGGCCGGGCGCCGCTGGGCCGGCCGCTGGCCGACGTGGTGTGCCGGGTGGCCGACCCGTCCGGACGGGCGCTGCCGCCCGGCGTCCCCGGGGAGCTGTGGATCGGCGGGCCCAGCGTGGCCCGCGGCTACCTGGGCCGCCCCGACCTCACCGCGGAACGTTTCACCGGCGGCTGGTACCGCACCGGCGACCGGGTCCGGGTGACCGGGGACGGGCTGATCGAGTTCCTGGGACGGATCGACGACCAGGTGAAGGTGCGCGGCTTCCGCGTCGAGCTGGGCGAGGTCGCCGCGGCGTTGCGGGCCCTGCCGCAGGTCGCGGAGGCGTACGTGCAGCCGGTCGGCGCCGGCCTGGAGCGGCGCCTGGCCGCCTGGCTGACGCCGGCCACGGTGGACGTGACCCAGGTACGGGCGGCGCTGCGCGAGCGGCTGCCCGACTACATGGTGCCGGCCGCGATCGGCGTGCTGGAGGCGTTGCCGCTCACCCCGAACGGCAAGGTGGACCGGGCGGCGCTGCCCGTGCCCGAGGCGGGGCCCGCGGTGCGGGTGCCGCTGGGGACTCCCGGGGAGCGCCTGGTGGGCGAGGTCTGGGCCGACGTGCTCGATCTCGCCGAGGTGTGGGCGGACGACGACTTCTTCGCTCTCGGCGGGCACTCGTTCGCGGCGACCCGGGTGGCCGGGCGGCTGCGCGAGCGGCTGGGCTCGGCGGTGCCGGTGCGGCTGCTGTTCGAGCACCCGGTGCTGGCCGACCTGGCCGCCGCGCTCCCCCGCCCGGCCGATGCCGCGCGCGTGCGGCGCGCGCCGGCGGACGGGCCGGTGCCGCTGTCCGGGGTGCAGGCCAGGCTGTGGTTCCTGGCGCAGCTCGAACCGGACAGCAGCGCCTACAACGTGCCGGTGGCACTGCGGCTGCGCGGCCCGCTGCGGACGGACGCGCTGCTGGACGCGGTACGTGACCTGGCCGGACGGCACCACGTGCTGCGCGGCGTGGTCGACGACTCCGGCCCCGAGCCGGTGATGGCGGTGCGGGACACCGGCGAGGTGCCCGTCTCCACCACGCGCGTGGACCGGTCCGAGGTCGAGGACGTGCTGGCCGCGCACCTGGCGACGCCGTTCGCGCTGGACCGGGAGCCGCCGATGCGCGCGGTGCTGCTCACGGTGGACGACGACGAGCACGTGCTCTCGCTCACCTTCCACCACATCGCCACCGACGCGTGGACGCGCGGGCTGCTGCTGTCGGAGCTGTCCGCCCTGTACGCCGCCCGCCTCGGCCTGCGCCCCCCGCTCGACCCACCCCCGGCGCAGTACGCCGAGGTGTCGCCGGTCCCCGACCCGGCCGACCTGGACTGGTGGGCCGGGCACCTGGACGGCCTGCCGCCGGTGCTCGACCTGCCCACCGACCGGCCGCGCCCCGCGGTGCCCGCCCCGGGCGGGGCCGCGCTCGACCTGGAGCTCCCGGCGGAGCTGAGCGAGCGGGTCAGGGCGGTGGCCGCCGCCTACCGGTCCACGCCGTTCATCGTGCTGCTGGCCGGGTTGCAGGCCCTGCTGGCCCGGCTGTCGGCGAGCGCGGACATCGCGGTCGGCGTGCCGGTCTCCGGCCGCGACCACCCGGACACCGAAGGCGTGGTGGGCTGCTTCCTCAACACCGTGGTCGTCCGGACCGACGTGGGCGGCGACCCGACCGGGCGCGACCTGCTGGCCCGCGCGCGGGAGTCCGCGCTGGGCGCGCTCGCGCACGCGGGCACGCCGTTCGACCGGGTGGTGGACCGGCTGCGGCCGGAGCGGAACCTGGCGGCCACGCCGCTGTTCCAGGTGATGCTCAACTACATCCCCGGCGCGGCCCGGCCGGAGCTGCCCGGCCTGGAGGCGTCCGAGGTCCACCTGCCGGAGCTGACCACCAAGTTCGACCTGAGCTGGCACGTCGTCGACGAGGGGCCGGGCGCGCCGCTGCGCGGCGGGCTCGCCTACCGGACCGACCTGTTCGAGCCGGGCACCGCGGCCAGGCTGACCCGCTGGTACACGGCCCTGCTCGACGGGCTGCTCGCCGACCTGGACGCGCCGGTGGGCGCGGTGCCGCTGGAGCCGGTGACCGGCCCGGCCGTTGCCGGTGGGCCGCCGCCCGAGCCGCCCGCCGGGGCGGTGCACCACCTGATCGAGCGCTGGGTGGACGAGACGCCCGGCGCCCCGGCCGTGGTGGGCGCCGACCGCGCCCTGACGTACGCGGAGCTGGAGGCGTCGGCGAACCGGATCGCGCACTGGCTGCTGGAGGCCGGGGTGGGCGCCGACGAGCCGGTCGGCGTGCTGCTGGAGCCGGGCGCGGACCTGGCGTGCGCGTTGTTCGGCATCCAGAAGTCGGGCGGCGGGTACCTGCCGATGGACCCGGCGTACCCGGCGGCGCGGATCGCCGCGATGCTGGAGGCCGCCGGGGTGCGGGCCGTGGTGACGGTGAACGAGTTCGCACCGCTGATCGGGGACGGCAGGCGGGTGCTGGCGCTCGACCGGCCGCCGTCCCTGCCCGACACCCGGCCCGAGGTCGACGTACGGCCCGGGCACCTGCACCACGTGATCTTCACGTCGGGCTCCACCGGCACGCCCAAGGCGGTGGCCGCCGAGCACGGCGGCGTCCTGAACTATCTGGGCGGCATGCTGCCGCGCATCGGCGTGCCCGGCGGGTCGTTCGCGGTGGTCTCCACGCCCGCCGCCGACTTCGGGCTGACCTGCGTGTTCGGCGCGCTGACCACCGGCGGGACCGTGCACCTGGTGCCGCGCGAGACCGCGATGGACCCGGCCGCGTTCGCCGGTTACCTGGCCGAGCACCAGGTGGACGTCGTCAAGTGCGTGCCGAGCCACCTGGAGCTGCTGGCCTCGGGCGGCGACCTGGCCGCCGTGCTGCCGCGCGAGCTGCTGATCCTGGCGGGCGAGGCGTGCCCGTGGGACCTGGTGGAGCGGGCCGGGGCCGCCCGGCCCGGACTCAGGATCCAGAGCCACTACGGCCACACCGAGTCCACGATGATCTGCCTGGTGTGCGACACCGAGGAGATCCCCGCCGACCGGCGGACCGGCATCGTGCCGCTCGGCCGTCCGCTGCCCGGCGTGTACGGGCACCTGGTGGACGCCGCCCTGCGGCCGGTGCCGCCCGGCGTGCCCGGCGAGCTGGTTGTCGGCGGCCCCGGGGTCACCCGCGGCTACATCGGACGGCCCGAGCTGACCGCCGAACGGTTCGTCCAGGACCCGCTGACCGGCGAGGGACGCTGCTACCGCAGCGGCGACCTGCTGCGCGTCACCTCCGACGGGCGCATCGAGTTCCGCGGCCGGGTGGACGACCAGGTCAAGGTCCGCGGATACCGCGTGGAGCTGGGCGAGGTCACCACCGCGCTGCGGGCGCTGCCACAGGTCGCCGAGGCCGTGGTGCTGCCCGTCGGCGAGGGGAAGGCCAGGCAGCTCGCCGCCTGGGTGACGCCCGCGACCGTGGAGGCCGCGGCCGTGCGCTCGGCGCTGCGCGAGCGGCTGCCCGACTACATGGTGCCGGCGCACGTCGTGGCCCTCGACCGGCTCCCGCTCAACCCGAACGGGAAGATCGACCGGGCCGCCCTGCCCGAGCCGGTGGCCGAGCAGGCCGCGTACACGCCGCCCGCGACGCCGAACGAGGAGCTGGTCGCCGGGGCCTTCGCCCGGGTGCTCGGCGTGGAACGGGTCGGCGCGGGCGACGACTTCTTCGCCCTCGGCGGCGACTCGTTCGCCGCGGTGCGCGCGGTCAAGGAGATCGGCCGCGGGCTGCGGGTGATCGACCTGTTCACCCGGCCCGCCGTGGCCGACCTGGCCGCGTTCCTGGGCCGCGAGGACGGCGGCGGGCTGCTGCACCGCCTGGGCGGCGGCCGGACCGGCGAGTTCACGCTGGTGTGCGTGCCGTACGGCGGCGGGTCGGCGGCGGTGTACCAGCCGCTGGCCCAGGCGCTGGGCGACCGGGTGGAGGTGCTCTCGGCCGAGCTGCCCGGCCACGACCCCGCCCGTCCGGACGAGCTGCCGCTGCCGCTGGAGGAACTGGTGGACGTGCTGGCCGCCGAGGTGGCGGCGACCGCGTCGGGCCCGGTCGCGATCTACGGTCACTGCGTGGGCTCGGCGCCCGCCGTCGCGCTGGCGCGCCGGCTGGAGGCCGACGGCGTGCCCGTGCTGGGCGTGATCGCCGCCGCGAGCTTCCCGGCGGCACGGCTGCCCGGCCTGGTCAGGCGACTGTTCGGCGGCGACCGCTGGGTGTCCGACCGGATGTTCCGCGACGCGTTGCGCGCCTCCGGCGGGCTGCTCGACGACATGGACGAGGCCGCCAAGCGCACCGCCGTACGCGCCATGCGGCACGACGCCGACCAGGCGCAGGAGTGGTTCAGCCACGAGCTGGCCGGTGAGGGGGCGCCGCTGCGCGCCCCGATCCTGAGCCTGGTCGGCGAACGCGACCGCGCCACCGAGCTGCACGAGGAGCGCTACACCGAGTGGGCGGCGTTCGCGCCGCGGGTGGAGCGGGCCGTGCTGCCCAGGGCCGGTCACTACTTCCTGCGCCACCAGGCCGAGCCGCTGGCTGCCCTGGTGCTGGCGCACCTGACCCGCTGGGCGGCCGGAACGCTGCCCGACCCGGTGAGTCCACCCGAACGCACCAGGCTGCGGCCCTTCTACACGGTCGCGGGCGGGCAGATCGTCTCGGCGCTGGGCACGGCGCTGAGCTCGTTCGCGCTCGGCGTGTGGGCCTACCAGCGCAGCGGGGAGATCCTGGATCTGGCGCTGGTCACGATGCTGGCGCAGATCCCGGCCGTGCTGCTCACCCCGCTGGGCGGCGCGCTGGCCGACCGGGTGGACCGGCGCAGGATCATGCTGGCCTGCGACGCGCTGTCCGGACTGTCCATGGTGGCGCTGGTGCTGCTGCTGACCACCGGGCGGCTGGAGTTCTGGAACGTCTGCCTCATCGTGGGCGTGACCTCGGTCGTGTCGGCGTTCCAGCAGCCCGCGTGGCTGGCGGCGATCGCCCAACTGGTGCCGAAACCGTACCTGCCGCAGGCCAACGCGCTGGCGAACGTGGGCTTCGGCGCGGGCAACGTGGTGGCGCCGCTGGCGGGCGGCGCGCTGATCGGCCTGTTCGGGTTGTCGGCGGTGGTGGCCGTGGACGTGGCCACGTTCGCGGTCGGCGTGCTGACGCTGCTGCTGGTGCGCTTCCCCGACCGGCTGTTCCACCGGCGCGAGGAGACGTTCACGGCGGCGCTCACCGGCGGGTGGCGGTTCCTGCGCAGGCGGCGCCCGCTGCTGGTGATGGCGCTCTACTTCGCGGTGGTGAACTTCTGCACCGCGCTGATGTGGGTGCTCGTCACCCCGGTCGTCCTGGCCATCGGCACCTCGGCGGACCTCGGCCTGGTGACCGCCGTCGGCGGCGTCGGCGCGGCCGTGGGCACCGGCGTGGTGCTGGTGTGGGGCGGCACCCGGCGGCGGGCCACCGGGATGATCGGCTTCGTGGTCGGGTCCGGGATCGGCGTGGTGCTGATGGGCGTGTGGCCGGTCGTGTGGCTGGTCGCGGCCGGGTTGTTCGTCCGGCTGGCGTGCATGAGCATCGGCAACGCGCACTGGCTGTCCATCATCCAGGTCAAGGTCGGACCCGAGTTGCAGGGACGGGTGCTCGCGGTGAACATCATGATCGCCACGGCTATGCAGCCGCTCGGCTTCCTCGCCGCCGGACCGCTGGCGGAGTGGGCCGGAGGGTTCGCCGGCGGGCCCGGCGGTGGCGCGGGGGCGGTGCTGCTCGGCAGCGGCGTGTTCCTGGTCGTGTGGGGGCTGGTGGGGCTGCGGCACCGGCCGCTGCATCACCTGGAGGACCTCGTCCCCGACGCCGCGCCCCCGTCGGAGGCCGCGGCCGACCTGGACGCCATCCAGGAGAGGGTGCTGAGCGCGTGAACACGGAAGCCACCGAAGGCGCTGGGCTCGACACCGGGCTCGTCAGCGCGGCCGACGTCCGGGCCGCCGGTGACCGCATCGCGCCGTACGTGCGGCGCACGCCGCTGCTGCGGCTGCCCGGCGAACGGCTCTGGGTCAAGCCGGAGAACCGGCAACCCACCCGCTCGTTCAAGGTGCGCGGCGCGGTCAACGCCGTGGGCCGGCTGGCCGGACGCGGCGTCCGGCACGTGATCGTCCAGTCGTCGGGCAACCACGCCCAGGCCATCGCGTACGCCGCCGCCGAACACGGGGTGCGCGCGACCGTCGTCCTGCCGGACACGGCCCCGGAGCTGAAGGTGCGCGCCGCACGCGGGCTCGGCGCCGAAGTGGTGATCGTGCCGCCCGCCCTGCGGGAGGAGGCGTGCCTCGCTCTGGCCGACCGGTTCGGCGCGACGGTGATCGGCTCCGACGCGTACGACGTCATCGCCGGGCACGGCACCGCCGGGACCGAGCTCTGCCTGGACCTGCCGGACGCGGGGACCGTCCTGGTGCCCGTCTGCAACGGCGGCCTGCTGGCCGGGATCGCGGTGGCGGTCAAGGCCGCCGACCCGGCGATCCGGGTGATCGGCGTCGAGCCCGAGCTGGCCGCCGACGGCGCGGCCAGCTTCCGCTCGGGCAGCCGGACCGCATGGCCGGTGGAGCTGACCTACCGCACCCGGGCCGACGGCCTGCGCGCCCCCGTACTGGGCGCGCTGGCCTGGGAACACATCCACCGGTACGTGGACGACATGGTCACCGTGACCGAGGACGCCATCGACGCCGCCGCCATCCTGCTCTGGCAGAAGCTGGAAGAACGCGCCGAACCCAGCGGCGCGGTGGCCACCGCCGCCTACCTCACCCATCAGGCGCACCTGCCGCCGGGGCCCGTGGTCGCGGTCCTGTCCGGCGGCAACGTCGCTATCGGCACGGAGACCAGTGAGGAGCCGCTGGTGCGGAGCACGTGATCCCCTCTTGCGGTCGCGCGCGCGCCCGCCCGGTGCGCGCGACTACTGGGAGCTACCGGTGGATGCGGTACCCGGCCGACGACCAGACGGGCCACTCTGTCGAACCTTGATCACGACCGCGCGGCCTCAGCGGCGGTTCTCAGGTCTTTGAGCCAGGTTTCAAGGCCCATATCCGAGTGGGGATCGGCCTGGGGGCCGGTGTGGCTCTCCTCGGTCCGTACGACGACGCCGCCACGGACCTTGACGAAGTTCCAGACGTGGACGCCGTCGATGTGGAAGCCGGGGCCGTCGGCCGGTCCGGTCCAGCGGATGCACGTGCCGTACCGGAGTTGCCGGACCGCGGAGGTGATGACCACCGTGCCGGGCGGGGCCGGCGGGTCGGCGGGCAGGTGGATGGTCGCCTGGAACCGGGAGCGCTTGCGCAACGGCCCCGGGTCCAGGCGTTTCACCGTCATGGGGGCGGCGGGCTTCTGCCAGGAGGGCCAGGCTTCCACGTCGGTCTGCAGGTTCCAGATCGTGCGCAGCGGCGCCTGGATGAAGATCTCACTTCGATGGCGGGCCTCGGCGGCCGGGTCGACGCCTTTCCCTTGACAGGTCAGCGAGGCCGCAGGGGTGCCGCGATCAGGGGTTGCGGCCTGGGCGGGTAAGGCGGTGGCGGCGAGGACGCCGGCGACGGCCAGCGGGACCGCGAGCCGGGCCGCACACGCGCCGGTCCGGCGACGGGGGGCCGAGCGAGAACCGAACATGATCCCTCCACAGGTGAGTTATAGCTACTTTTGATAGTTAGAAGCTATAACGCAACTGCGTGGACGTCAACGGACGACCGCCTCTGGCCTCGTCGACGAACCCGACCGGCCCGTACAGCTCCGAAGATCGTCGCGATGCCGGTACCAGGCCAGGTGGGCTACTTGCCGCAGAGGGCGGTGCCGAAGGCTTCGAAGATGTGCGCGTCGTTCTTCGGGGTGCCGGTCACGTAGAGGGTGACCGCGCGGCCCGAACGGTCTCGGCCGCTGAGGACGCGGGTGCCGGGCAGGCCGCCGTCGTGCATCCAGGCCGGGCCGCAGGCGAACGGGTAGGAGTAGACGCCCAGGCCGTAGGCGGCCTTCGGCGGGTCGTTGGCGGGGACGGTCCGGGCGAGCATGGTCTTGATCGCGGAGGTGGGGAGGGACTGCCAGAAGCGGTTCAGGTCGTCGGGGGTGGAGATCAGGCCGCCCGAGGCGCCGAAGAGGTGGCCGGGTTCCAGGGTCGTGTCGACCACCTTGCCCTGGCCCTTCGGGTCGAACGGGTTCACGCCGTAGGTGTGGGCGTGCTTGCCGCGGATGTCCAGCTCGTTCGGACGCGGCCAGTAGGTGTGCCGCAGGTTCTTCAGGACGCCCTGGCGGGTGACCGTCCGGAAGTCCTTGCCGGTGACCTTCTGGATGAGCATGCCGGCCACCAGGTAGTTCGTGTTGGAGTAGGCCCACTTCTCGCCGGGCTTGCCGGTGGGCTCGGCGTTCAGGGCCAGGCGCAGGAAGTCGGCGTCGGTGCCGATGTGGGCCGGATCGATCAGCGGCCAGTATTCGGGCAGGCCGCTGGTGTGGGTCAGCAGGTGCCGCACGGTGATCGGCCTGCCGTCGAGCAGACCGGGCGCGTACTGCTCCACATGGGCGTCCAGATCGATCTGGCCCTGGTCCGCCAGGCGCGTCACGGTGGCCGCGACCAATGACTTGGTCACGCTGGCGATGCGGAAGTGTGCGTCCGCGCCGACCATCGGCCGGTCGGAGCCGCGTTCGGCGACGCCGGACGTCCACGTCCCGACCCGCCCGTCGGGCTCACGCACCGACACCAGCGCACCCGCCAACCCGTCCTGCCGGGTCAACCGGTCAACCTGCTGTTGCAGCGTGGGCGACGACGACTTGGCGGCGGCCAGGGCCGGGGACGCGGCGCCCAGCAGGACGACGGCGGCTGCGGCTGCGGCTGCGGCTGCGGCTGCGGCAAGATACCTACGCATGTTTTCGGCAACTCCCTTAGATGAGGTGATGTGCCAATCTTGTGGCGGGCGAACGCCGGAATCGATCAGGCCGCCCGGTCTCCGGATGGTGGGGACCGCCCTACCGCGCCCGAAACTTCCCGACCGCGGCGCGAAGCCTGTCACGCGCGTCCTGAGCTGCGATCAAGCAGCGTTGACCGGCTCGCTGATCAGGCGTTGCAAGCGCGCGGGCTCGGGCGGTCTGCGCCGCCGGCAACGAAGTTTCAGATAGTTTGCCCGTGGCGTGTTGTTCGATCTAGGAGGAAGACACATGTCTGACGGGCTGACCCGACGCGATTTCGGCCGGAAGATGGGCCTGACCGGGCTCGGACTGGCCGGCGCTGGACTCCTTGCCGGTCAGCCGGGCAGGGCGCACGCCGCCGCCGCGACGTGGAGGACGACCGGAACCCTGGGAGCCGGTCTGGGCAGCTTCGACAGCACGATGAAGGCCTTCATGCAGGCCCGGAACCTCTCCTGCGGATCGCTCGCCGTCGCCCGCAAGGGCAAGCTCGTGCTGGCCCGCGGATACACGTGGACGACCAGCACCACCTTGAAGACCCAGCCGACCTCGTTGTTCCGGATCGCCAGCCTGAGCAAGCCCATCACCGGGGCGGCGATCCTCAGGCTGGTGCAGGACGGCAAGCTCAAGCTCACCGACCGGCTGCCCGACCTGCTCCCCCTGACGCCGCCGTCCGGCAAGACGGTGGATCCGCGGCTGAAGGACGTGACCGTCCTCAGGTTGCTGCAGCACCTGGGCGGCTGGGACTCGTCCATCACCGCCGATCCGATGTTCAGCGACCTGACGATCTCCAGGGCGCTCGGCTCGGCGCTGCCCGTCCGCCAGGCCGACATCATGCGGTACGCCGCCGGCCTCGCCCTGGACCACGACCCCGGCAGCACCTACGCCTACGCCAACTACGACTACCTGCTGCTCGGCCGGATCATCGAGAAGGTCAGCGGCATGCCGTACGGCACGTATGTGCAGCAGAAGATCCTCGGGCCGCGCGGAATCACCCGGATGAGGCTCGGCCGCACGCTCAAGGCCGACGCCGTCACCGGCGAGGTGCCTTACGTTTCGAAGTACACGGGAAAGACGGTGTTCGACGCTTCTGGCGCCTCCGTACCGGCTCCGTACGGTTCGTTCAGCCTGGAGAACATGGACGCGCACGGCGGCTGGCTGGGAACGGCGGTCGACCTGGTGCGCTTCGCCGGGATCTTCGACGCTGCCGGCTCAGTGCTCACCTCGACGTCGATCTCCCGGGCCTTCGCCCAACCCGAGACCGGCGTCAACGGCGACGGCTGGTGGTACGGCTGCGGCTGGTCGGTCCGCAACGTCACCGGCGGCCGCAACACCTGGCACACCGGCAGCCTCCCCGGCACGTACACCATCCTTGTGCGGCGGTACGACGGGCTGACCTGGGCCGCGCTCTTCAACCAGCGCGACGACGCCTCCGGTCTGAGCTACGGCGACATCGACCCGGCCCTCCACAAGGCCGCCAACGCGGTGACGACCTGGCCCACCACAGACCTGTACGGCACCTACCTCTGACGGGCCGCCAAGCCCCGGACGCTGCCCCCTCTCAGCGCCGTACCCACCCTGGCGAGCGCGCTGGCCGGGCGCGTTACGGTGGGCGCCGCACCGCTGGCCCAGGCGGTGAGCCAGATCCAGAGTCACGTCGTACGGCTGCGCCGACCACTTTGCGGCGACGCACAGGTGAAAGCGCCTGGGCCACCGGCTCGACGCCGGCAATCTCGCGACTCAGCTTTCCAGCGTCTGATCATCGCAGGCAGACGGGCGCTCGGTGAAGAAAGGCAGCCCCTCAGCGCCACGACCATGCCACCCGGCGCACGCCCTGAGCATGGCCATGCGCCAGGACCGGCTCACCGCCCTCAATCCCGCCGCCGTCCTGGAGATGCCCGCCCAGACCCGGCCCGGCCACTGGTGTGGACCAAGACCGGGTCCGGGCCTGGCAGGCCGCCTCCGCCCAGCACCAGCAGGCAGAATGGCAGCGGCGGGGCGCACAGCGGGTCAATCCGATCGACACCTACATCAGCTCCCCCTCTCCCACGTCATGGCCTGGATACCCGCCTGATCCTTCAAGGGGCGCGGCAGCACCGCCTGTTCGCCCTGCATCAATCACTCGCGCTGCGCGGGCTGCGCCGAGGCGAGATGTGCGGTGGAAGGGGGTCGGCCTCGACGGCCGCACCCTGACGGTGAACGGGCGACCGGTACAGCCGGCCTGGCAGGTCCACGGCGAAACCCGAAGAGCGACGCCTCGGTACGTACCACCGTCCTGGACACCGGCTTCGTCTTCGTCCGGCCGCTGTTCTTCGGCCCATCGGCGCGCCGACCTGTGGATGATCACTCGGCATCTTCACCGCAGGAAGGTCATTCCGAGCATGTTCTGGGATCTCGTTCTCCTCGGCGGGCCACGCTGATGAACGTGGGGCTCCGTCCGCCGTTGCACGATCCCAGCGAGGGAATCGACGGATCTGCCGGGCCCACCACCGAAGGACCGGCATAGGACTGATCAGTGAGTACCGTAGAGCCGCCTGCTCGCCCCGCGAACGCCCACCACAGCAACGGCACGCGTACCCGCGGGGTTCATGCGGGCGCGCCCGGTCCTCCAAGCTCCTCACCTGGGCGAACACGCCAAGGTCTGGGATTTCCGGTAACCGGGCAAAGCTCGGGGTCGAGGCCGCGCTCTTTACATTCGACCAGTTCTCGCCAGTCCGCCCGGCACCCCTTCTCCGTCATCCCCAGCTGCTGCATGCATTCGAGAAAGACCGTGCCCAGCTCTTGACATGACAGAGGAGAGAGATCCTGCTCGACGCAACTCAGATAATCCAAGGTGAGAGCTGCACAGGTGGACGATCCCGCACCCTTCACATCCAGGCGCATACACCGGTCGACGACGCGGCGTGCACCTTTACAGACGGACGCTTCCCGTTGTTCAGGCCTCTGCTGACATTCGGACACCGTGACACCTGCCTGCGCGCATTCGGGGGACGCGGAATGCACGCCACGGCATCTCTCGAACATCGGCCGCTCGGCGGCCGCTGATCCGGCCAGCACCACCGTCAGCACGCTGGCGAGGCACAGCATCACCAGGAGCGGCCGCACGCCGCTCCTGGATCCCCTCTCCGATCGAATCTCCATCAATGACAATCAGGCTTGAACTTCGGGTTCAACAGGCCAGTACCGCTTGACCGAGCAGAGTCGGTGTAGGTGACCCAGGCGCCACAGCCCGGGTACTTGTCGCGGAAATCGGAAAATTTACTGTTGATCCACTCTATGCCCTTCTGCACGATGGCGTCCCCGACCAGCCCGACGAGGCCACAGATCGCTTCGGCTTTCTCATTCTGAGTGACGAGGCCACTGAACTCGCAAGGAGTGCCCAGTCCGCCCTCCCAATCACCCAGCACATTCTCCATCAGCCACAGTTCTGGCGCGTAGTAGTAGTCGGTGCACTCGATCACGCGGCCACCACCATACGTCTCACAACGCTTGCTGTCCGGCTTCCCGTCGCAGTACTTGTGCTTCGGGTTCGACAGGCACCAGGCGAACTTCTCGGCCAGGCCCTCGCACTGCTTTTCTGTTCCCTTTTCTTTGGCCAGGCACTCGGACTGGATCAGGCCAAGGTAGGCACAGTCGGAGGCCGCGTGGCCCCCCTCCACGCAGTCCATGTACTGGTCGGCGACGCCGGCGCACTCACCGGCGGACTGCTCGAACCGCTTCTCCTTCTTCTTCGCGTTCCCGATCGAGCCGGTCGACCTGCAGCGCACATAGGTGTCACGGAGTTTGCGGCAGACGGGGTCGGCGTCCATGCCCTGCTGCCGGCAGTCCTCGTACTCCCGGGTGGCCTCGGTGCAGACCCCCTTGTTCGGACCGGTGTCGTCAGTCGTCCCTCGGCAGACTCCGTACTCGTGCGTGCCTTCGATGCAGATCGACCGATCGATGTCCCCCTTCCGGCATGCCTTGTAACCGGGCATCGCGTCATGACAGTAATCCGTGCCCTTGCCCGGGCGATCACTGCAGGCCTTCTCGACCGCCTTGTTCTCACACGTCTGGTATTTCCCGCTCTTGAAGTAGCACTGGCTGAGCTGGCCGTAGGCGCCCTTGCAGGCGTCTGCCGCGTCACCGTATCCGCTGTACCCCTTCTTGCAGTCCTTGTAGAAGGTGGCGAGGCTCTCCTCGTCGTCGCAGTTGATCCCGTTCTTGTTCTTGAACTTCTGCTTCTTGCAGGCGGCGTACTCCTGCTTGGGCGTCAGATTCTTCTTGGTGTCCTTCTTGGCGTTGGTCTTCTTGTTCTGCTTCTTGTTCGCGTGCCCCGTCGGGTCCGTGTTGGTGAGGGGGTTGTCGTTGGTGTAGCTGTAGCGGTTGAGCTGGACGCTGGGGTCGGGGCTCTGGGTGAGCGTGTCGCGGCTGACGAAGCTGCCCGTGTTGGGCTGGTACCACCGGGCCGCCATGTTGATCTTTCCGCTGTTCGGGTCGGTGTAGCCGCCCTGGTAGCCGAGGGTGTGGGCGGCTCCGGTGCGCGTGATGACCTCGCCGAACGGGTTGTAGGCAACGGAGTCGATCAGTGCCGTGCCGGTGGCGGTGAACGCCCCGATGAGGTCGCCCCGCAGGTCGCAGAAGGCGAGCTGGGCGCCGGCGCCGTCCGACAGACCGAGAGTGCGGCCGAGGGCGTCGCGGCCGAACATCGCGGTCTTGTTGCCGGTGGCGGTGTCGGTGACGGTGACGAGGTTGTTGCTGACGCCGTCGTAGGTCATGCGCTGGGTCTTGCCGCTGTAGCCGCGGGTCTCGACCCGGTCGAGGGCGTCGTAGTCGTAGGTCACGCCGTCGTCGCTGACCATGCGGTCGAAGGCGTCGAACTTGGTGATGCGGACCATGCCGCCGCCCTCCTCGGCCAGGGTGCCGCGGGCGGTGTAGGTGTAGGTCCGCCCGTCGCCGGAGGTGAGGCGGTTGCGCTCGTCGTAGGTGTAGGTCTTGTCGTCGGCCTTGACGCGGTTGCCTGCGGCGTCCCAGCCGTAGTCGGTCTTCGTGCCGTCCGGGCCGGTCCAGGAGGTGAGCCGGTTGGCCCAGTCGTAGGTGTAGGTGTTGTTACCGGCCCCGGCGGTGCCGGTGGTGGTCTTGGACGTCATGTTGTCGTCCACGTCGTAGCCGTACTCGATGGAGGCGATCGGCGCCGCGGCCGAGGTGGTCAGCGTGTCCTTGGTGAGGCGGTTCAACCCGTCGTAGTCATAACTGCGGCGCGCACCGTTGGCGCCGTACGACATCCCGACCAGGCGGTTCGCCTTGTCGTAGCTGTAGCCGATGGTCGTGGCCGAGACCGGGTCCACCGACTGGGTGAGCCGGTCGGCCTCGTCCCAGGTGAAGGTGGAGGTACCGGTGCCGTCGACGCGCTCGACGAGCCGCTTGTCGGCATCGTAGCCGTAGACGCTCAGGTCACCGGCGACCGTGCTGCTGGTCTTCAACAGCATGCCGCGATCGTTCAGCGTGAAGGTCAGGTCGTTGGCGCTGGTCAGGCGGCCGACCAGGTCGTAGCCGAACGTCTTGGCCTCGGTCTCCGCCTCTGCGCCTGAGCCGGTCTGCTTGATGAGCCTGTTCAGCTCGTCGAAGGTCCGCTCCACCTTCACCCCGCCGGGGGCGAGGCTGGCCGTGGGGTTTCCGCTGGCGTCGTAGGCCATCGTCCAGCTCCGGTCCTTGAGCTCCGGGTGCTGGGCGGTGGCCGGTTCGACCATCGACTCCACCAGGCCCAGGGTGTTGTAGCTGGTGTAGGTGGAGTGCCCGCGGCCGTTGGTGGCGCGGGTCTGCGCCCCCGCGGCGTCGTAGCCGAACGAGCTGGTGATCGTCTCAGTCGCCGAGACGGGTTCCACCAGCGACGTGAGCCGGTTGGCCGCGTCGAAGGTCCGGGCCACGGTGTGCCCGGACGCCGAGGTCGAGCTGACCGGGTTCCCGGCCTGGTCGTAACCGGTCTTGCGAACGCGGAGCAGCGCTCCGTTGGCGTCCAGTTCCCGTGTCTCGGTGTTCCGCCCGGCCAGGTCATAGACGGCCTGCGAGGTCAGCCCGAGAGCGTTGGTGGTCGACACCGGCCGGCCGGCCAGGTCGAAACCGAACGTGGTCGCGTTCCCGAGCGCGTCGGTGTGCTTGACCATCGCACCGGTCGCGTCGTATGCGCGAGTCGAGGCGTCCCCGGTGGGGCGGGTGGTCTTCACCAGGCGCCCCGCGTCGTCGTACTCCTGTTTGGTGACGTAGATGGCAGGTGTGGGCTTGCGCTCGATCGTGGTCAGCGTGATCTGCCGCCCCAGCTCGTCGTAGGTCGACTCCGAGCGCGCCCCGGTCGGGTCGGTCGACCACAACGGCTCGCCGAGCAGGTCGAAGCCGTAACTCCAGGAGGCGCTCGCCTGGGGCTGGTTCATCTGCACCTTACGGCCCAGTCCGTCATAGACGGCCGTGGTGACCTGTCCGCGCGGGTCCGTCGCCTTGACCAGGTGTCCGGCGGCGTCGTACTCGCTCGTCGAGGTCGGGGTGATCGGCTGCCCGCCCGGCGGCGTGTACGCCGGGGCGGTCTGCGTGATCGCCCGTCCTGCCCGGTCATAGGCCGTCGTCATGACGCGGCCCTCCGGGTCCTGCTGGTGGGTCCGTTCACCGAAGGCGTTGTAGCCCAGCTTCGAGACCGGCCGCTGGGTGGCCGCCGCCCCGCCGTTCCGCTCCACCTGTACGGCGGGCATCTGCAGGAGCGTCGGCAGGCCGAGCTCGTTGTAGGTCAGCAACGAGGCGAAGTCCGCCGGCGTGGCGCCCGCGGCGTTACCCCGGGGGTCGGTCATTTCGGTGACCAGGCCCCGGTCGTCCACGGTCAACGTGGTGACCAGGTCAGCGCCCTCGTTACGGACGGTCTGCCGGACCGGCAGATTGAGCACGTCGTAGGCGAACTCCGTGGTCTCCGCCCGATCGGTGCCGGCCGCGGTCCGCGTCACCTTCACCACGTTGTTGTTCGCGTCGTAGGTGAAAGCCGTCTTACGCGCCAGCTTCTCCGGATCCACCACCAGCGAGGTGTTCCGCCCGGCCTCGTCGAACGTCGCGTCGATCCGGAGAGTGCCGCCCCCGGTGGTCTGCCGTACCAGTTGCCCGGCCGCGTCGTACGCCCTCGAGTCCAGAACGACGTCCCGGCCCGTGGTTGAGCCGTTCAGCTTCACGCCCTTGGCGGTCGCCTCCAACGGCAGGTTGTCCGTGTAATAGGTGTAGGTAGTGGTGCGGCCCATCGCATCCGTCTGCGAGGCCACCCGGCCCGCCGGGTCGTAGGCGATGGACTCCATCACCACGTCCGTGGCCGGCTTCGGGTCCAGCGGGCTGCTCGTCCACCCCCTCAGCACCGTCGTGGCCGGCTCGCCACGAGGGGTGTAGCTGTAGGCCAGCGTGGTGCCCCGCGCATCGGTGAAGGAGGTCTTCTGCCCTCTGCGGTCGTGGACGTACTTCTGCACGCCGCCCTCGGGCCCGGTGATCGTCTCCTGCCTGCCGTACGCGTCGTAGGTGTAGACCGTCCTGCGCGGCGCGTCCCCTCCGGTCAAGTCCTCGCTGGTCTCGGTAACCGGCAGCCCGTCCTCGTTGTAGACGGTCGACAGGCGCAACGTGTGCGTCTTGCCGTCGACGTCGTTCTTGACGCCGGGACCGGTCTTTGTCAGCACCCGTCCCAGCCCGTCGTAGGCGACCGTGCTGGTGACCCCCTCGGGGAACGCCTTGGAGATCTCCGCCGTGACAGTCATCCGGCCCAGCGCGTCGTAGGTGTACTTCTTCACCAGCCCGGACGGCAACGTCTCACTGGCCAGGTCACCGGCGGCCGTGTAGGCGTACGTGGTCTCGTTGCCCTTGAAGTCCTTGGCCGACTTCACCAGGCCCGCCGGCGTCGTACCGCCGCCGACCGCCGGCTCGGTACCGTCGGTGTAGGCGTGGTTCGCGCTGCGACCGGCCGGGAAACCGTCCGTCGCCGGCGTCGTGGCTTTGAGCTCCTCACCGAAAGCGCTGTACGTCCACGAGGTCTTGTACGTCTCGTCCGTGGCCGAGCCCGACCGGGCGTCGCGCTGGCCGACCTTCGCGTCGTTGCGCGGATCGAACGGCTTGTCCACATCCACGAAGTAGTCGTAGTACTCCGTGTGGCACTTGTCCGCGGTACGGCACGTCTTCTTCGACAGCAGGTTCCCGCGTTCGTTGAACGCCGCCTCGATCGCGTTGCCGTTGGCGTCGATCACCTTGGCCGGGAACCCGCCCACGTCGTATGCCCACTTGGTGGTCGCGCCGACCTGGTCGGTCTCTGAGACCGGCCGATACCCACGCTGGGCGTCCGCCACGTAGGTGACCACCCCGTCGTGAGGGTCGGTCACCTTCACCGTCATGAACGTCGACAGCGTCGTCTGCTTCTCGTAGGCCGGCTCCGCGAGGGTCCACTTGCCGCCGTTGGCGTCGATCTGCGTGGCCAGCCGGCCTCCATCCGGGTTGTAGGTGTTGACCACCCAGGCCCGGCCGGACGGCATCGTCACCTGCGTCAACTGCGGCTGCAGCTTGCCGGCCGCGAAGTGCCGGGCGACCGCAGCCGCGCCGAGCGGCTTGCCGTAGATCGCCACCTCGTCGATGTCGCCGTTGAACGGGAAGACCGCGACCGCACTGGTCGTGAACGGCCAGGCCGACGAGCCCTGACCGGCCCCGATCCGAGCCTCGGCCATGTCGCCGTGCTGGATCTCCCCTGCCAGCGTGCCGACGGCGACGCCGTCCAGGTAGAGCGTCTGGGTGTGCTCCGCTTGCGTCGAGCTCGTGGCGGGCTTGGCCTCCGTCGCCGACAGCACCACGTAGTGCCAGGCCCCGTCGTTGACCGCGCCGGTGGAGGTGATCGGGACCTGCGCGATCGTGGACGGGCCAGTGAAGAACTGGCCACGCAGCTTGCCGTCCGTGCCCACGTACACCACCGGAGCGGAGGCCGACGAGGTCTTGTCAGCGGTGTTCTGCATGCCGATGATCGTGCCGGAGGCGGTGGTCTTGAACCATGCTTCGACCGTCAGCTCTCCGCCCTGACCGCTGATCGCGTTCCGCGGCAACTGCACGAAGGTCGAAGTCGTCGCGCCCTTGAAACGCATCGCCGTGTCCGGCGACCCGGCCAGCGCGCCCGGAACCTGGGTCCCGAGGTCGGCCGGGGTGTTCCCGTTCAGCTTGGCCTGCTCCTCAGTGATGTTCCAGCCTGCCGCACTCGCGACGGTCGTCTCGGTACGGGTATCGGCCTCGTTGAGCCGGTAGTAATACTCCGGCCGGGAGTCCGTGATCACGCTCTTGTAGCGCGAACCCGTTCCGTAGGAGTAGCTGTTGCAGGCGGTCGCCGAGGTCGGCGGGCACACCTTGACCAGCAAGTCGCCCTCGTAGGTGTAGGTCCAGGTCAGCGGGTGGCCGTCCACCGGGTCGGTGGACACGCTCGCCACGTGGTTCCCCGCCCAAGTGAACGTCAGCGACCGGCCCCCGGCGGCGGTCACCTTGGTCAGCCTGCCGTCGGTGCCCCGGGTCAACTCCTGCGCCCGGCTCCTGTGATCAGTGATCTTGGTGAGGCGGCCAAACGCGTCGAACCAGTAGGAGGTGGCCGACTTGTCCATTAATCGCCAGCCGCCAGCCTGCTCGGCGGCCAGCGTCGCGAATGTCCCTTGCGGAGGGGCGTAGTTGCCGTTACCCGAAGGCGCGAACCGCATCTGCTCGCCACCCGGGTAGGTCACCAGTAGGCTGCCCGTCGGTTCGGTCTCGATCCGCATATCCCAGCGGGTGGTCCAACCTGCACCGAAGATGCCGTCGGTGCGCGGGTCCAGACTGTTGTAGGTACGGCTCACCGACAGCGGCGGCCCCACCACCGCGACCGAGGCGTCGGTCGCGGTATGCGCGAAGTTGCCCGAGGTGTGGTTGAACTCGCGGCCCTGCGTGCCGGCCGACAGCAGCCCGTTGATGTTGCCCTGCTCGGGCATCGGGGTGAAGGTCCGCCATGAGGACGTCACCGTGGTGTAAGTGGTGGCGGCCTTGGCCATCCACGAATACGTCTCGCCCCACTTCAGCCGGGCGTCGTTGACCTGCCAGGTGCCTTCCTTGGTCCAGTCCTCGGTCTTCTCCGCCGAGTCCTTGCACCAGCGCCAGTTCGGCGCGCTGCCGGCGCAGATCTGGAACCAGTACTTGACCTCACCCTTGTTGAAGGGCCGCGCGTTGGCGGACAGCACCGGCGTCAAGGTGCCTACCTGGCTGTTGTTTGCCGGGGAGAACGACTCGAACGGCAGTGCCGCCACGGTCGCGTAGACCCAGGTCGACCACGGCCCGGACACGCCGGAGGTGGTGGTGGCCCGCGCTCGCCAGCGGATCTGCCAGCCGTCGGTCAGCTTGTCGGCGGGAACGACCGCCCAGGCGTTGGTCCCGGAGGCGTACTCCTTGTCGGAGGCGCCCGACCAGATCAGGCCCGTGCCCTGGTCGGTCTTGGCCGGGTCGTGCTCGACTTCGACGTTGAGCTTGCCGGCACGGTTCTCCGGATCGGTCACCTTGGCGTACATCCACGGCGTCAGCGACTCGGCCGTCCATGAGGTGGTGCCGCGAATCGCCGGGTTCATGCCCAGGCCGTCCACGCTGGGCTTGCGCAGGTCGACCGTGCCGGCCTGCCAGGGCGACCATTCGCCTTCCACACCCGCGGTGGTGACACCGCGTACCCGCCAGCGGACCTTCATGCCGTCGGTGAGCTTGTCAGCCGGTACTTGCACCCAGGCGTTTCCGCCGGAGTTGTAGGCGGTGGTGCCCTTGCCGGCCCAGATCACCCCCGTGCCCTGCTCCGGGACGGCCGGGTCGTGCTCGATCTCCGCGCCCAGCGTCAGCTTCGACCCGCCGGCGTCGGTCACCTTCGCGTACAACCACGGCGTGGCCGAGGCCAGCGTCCAGGTGTCGGTACCGCGGGTTGCGGGGACGGCGCCCAGGCCGTTGCCGGCGGTGCCGCTCACCGCGACGGTGGCCGGCTGCCACTCCGACCACGCACCCGCCACGCCGGAGGAGGTCGACGCCCTGACGCGCCAGCGGACCAGCCAGCCGTCCTTCAGCTTGCCGGACGCGACCGCAGGCGTCTGCAACCAGCACTTGGTCGAGGTGTAACAACCACTCGACGAAACCTCACCCGTACCGGACCAGATCAGCCCAGCACCCTGATCGGTCTTACCCGGATCATGCTCGACCTGCGCCTCCAGACGCAGCGGCCGGGAATCGAAGTCCCCACCATAAGCGGAGAAGGAGGGCTGAGCCGAGGACAGGGTCCAGAGTGCGGACGCCGCCTGCCCCGGAGAAGCCGACAACTCCGAGACCACCGGCTTGGAGGCGTCCACACGCGCCGCCTGCCACTCCGACCACGGCCCCGCCACCGACGAAGAGGTGGAAACCCTGACGCGCCAGCGAACCAGCCAGCCGTCCTTCAGCTTGCCGGACGCGACCGCAGGCGTCTGCAACCAGCACTTTGTGGTGGTGTAACAACCACTCGACGAAACCTCACCCGTACCGGACCAGATCAGCCCAGTACCCTGATCGGTCTTACCCGGATCATGCTCGACCTGCGCCTCCAGACGCAGCGGCCGGGAATCGGAGTCCCCACCATAGGCCGAGAACGACGGCTGAGCCGAGGACAACGTCCACAGACCGGACACCGCCTGCCCCGGAGAAGCCGACAACTCCGAGACCACGGGCTTGGTGGTGTCCACGCGTCCGGCCTGCCACTCGGACCAGGGGCCCGCCACGCCGGAGGAGGTGGACACACGCACCCGCCAGCGGATCAGCCAGCCGTCCTTCAGCTTGCCGGAGGTGACCGCAGGCGTCTGCAACCAGCACTTGGTCGTCGTGTAACAGCCGCCGCTGGACAGGCCACCGGAGGCCCACCAGATCAGCCCGGAACCCTGACTGACGGCCGACGGGTCGTGCTCAACCTGAGCCTCCAACCGCAACGGGCGCGAATCCGCATCCCCGCCATAGGCGGAGAAGGAAGGCTGAGTCGACGGCAGCGTCCACAAGCCCGACACGGACTGACCCGGGGAGGCCGACAGTTCGGACACCACCGGCTTGGTGGTGTCCACCCGCCCTGCCTGCCACTCCGACCAGGGACCCGCCACGCCGGAGGAGGTGGACACACGCACCCGCCAGCGGACCAGCCAGCCGTCCTTCAACTTGCCCGACGACACGGCAGGGGTCTGCAGCCAGCACTTGCTCGACGTGTAACACCCACTGATCGATGTCTCACCAGAACCCGACCAGATCAGGCCGGAACCCTGACCGGCAGCCGACGGGTCGTGCTCAACCTGAGCCTCCAACCGCAACGGGCGCGAATCCGCATCCCCGCCATAGGCGGAGAAGGAAGGCTGAGTCGACGGCAGCGTCCACAAGCCCGACACGGACTGACCCGGGGAGGCCGACAGTTCGGACACCACCGGCTTGGTGGTGTCCACCCGCCCTGCCTGCCACTCCGACCAGGGGCCGGCCACGATCGCGCCGGGAGTGTCGGTGGACTGCACCACCGCGCGGACCCGCCAGCGGACCAGCCAGCCTTCTTTCAACCCCGCCGCCGCAGGAGACACGTGCGAGGCGGAACAGGACTGTCCCGTGAAACAGGTCTCTCCGAAGGTCTTCCCCTGCCCCGACCAGATCAGCCCGGTACCCTGACCGGTGGCCGCCGGGTCGTGCTCGACCTCGGCCTCCAGCACGCCGGGCCGCCGATCGGCATCAGAGATCGCGGCGGTGAAGGACGGGCTGAGGCTCGGCAGAATCCACACCCCCGAGACCAGCTGACCGACGGGGGCCGATGCCTTGCTCACCACGGGCCCTGGCGGAATCGTCTGAAAGATCTTCGTGTCCACTCGGGCCGACACCCACTCCGACCATGGACCCGACATCCCGGACGTGGTGGTGGCCCGCGCCCGCCAGCGGATCTGCCAGCCATCAGTCAGCTTGCCCGCCGGGACCGCCACCCAGGCGTTGCCTCCGGAGGCGTACGACTTGTCCGAAGACCCCGACCAGATCAGCCCGGTGCCCTGAGCGGTGGCGGCCGGGTCGTGCTCCACCTCGACGTCGAGCTTGCCGGCACGGTTCTCCGGATCCGTCACCTTCGCATACAGCCACGGCGTCAACGTCCCAGCCGTCCAGGAGGCGGAACCTGGGAGAGCCGGATCCATCCCCAGCGACTCGACCAGCGGCTTGCCGAGATCGATGCGGGCCTGGGTCCAGTCGGACCACGGGCCGGTCACGTTGCTGGTGGTTTCGCCGCGTACCCGCCAGCGGACCTTCATGCCGTCGGTCAGCTTCCCGGCCGGCACCTGCACCCAGGCGTTCGCCCCGGACGCGGCGGCGGTGGCGCCCTTGCCCTCCCAGATCACGCCCGTGCCCTGGCCCGTCGCGGCCGGGTCGTGCTCGACCTGCACCCACAGCCGTGAAGCACGCGAGCCGGGATCGGTGACCTTGGCGTACACCCACGGCGTCACCGATGATGTCGTCCACCACGCCTGCCCCTTGCTTGCCGGAGTCAGTCCGGCGTCGGAAGCGGCGGGCTTGGTCGTATCGACAGTGGCGGTCTGCCAGGGTGACCATTCGCCTTCCACACCCGCGGTGGTGACACCGCGTACCCGCCAGCGGACCTTCATGCCGTCGGTGAGCTTGTCGGCCGGTACTTGCACCCAGGCGTTTCCGCCGGAGTTGTAGGAGGTGGTGCCCTTGCCGGCCCAGATCACCCCCGTGCCCTGCTCCGGGACGGCCGGGTCGTGCTCGATCTCCGCGCCCAGCGTCAGCTTCGACCCGCCGGCGTCGGTCACCTTCGCGTACAACCACGGCGTGGCCGAGGCCAGCGTCCAGGTGTCGGTACCGCGAGTGGCCGGGACCGCACCCAGACCACTGCCCGTGGTCCCGCTCACCGCGACCGTGGCCGGCTGCCACTCCGACCACGGCCCCGCCACGCCCGAACTTGTTGACACGCGCACCCGCCAGCGGATCAGCCAGCCGTCCTTCAGCTTGCCGGACGCGACCGCAGGCGTCTGCAACCAGCACTTTGTGGTGGTGTAACAACCACTCGACGAAACCTCACCCGTACCGGACCAGATCAGCCCAGCACCCTGATCGGTCTTACCCGGATCATGCTCGACCTGCGCCTCCAGACGCAGCGGCCGGGAATCGGAGTCCCCACCATAGGCCGAGAACGACGGCTGAGCCGAGGACAACGTCCACAGACCGGACACCGCCTGCCCCGGAGAAGCCGACAACTCCGAGACCACCGGCTTGGAGGCGTCCACACGCGCCGCCTGCCACTCCGACCACGGCCCCGCCACCGACGAAGAGGTGGAAACCCTGACGCGCCAGCGAACCAGCCAGCCGTCCTTCAGCTTGCCGGACGCGACCGCAGGCGTCTGCAACCAGCACTTTGTGGTGGTGTAACAACCACTCGACGAAACCTCACCCGTACCGGACCAGATCAGCCCAGTACCCTGATCGGTCTTACCCGGATCATGCTCGACCTGCGCCTCCAGACGCAGCGGCCGGGAATCGGAGTCCCCACCGTAAGCGGAGAAAGAAGGCTGGGTGGATGCCAGCGTCCATAGCCCCGACGCCAGCTGCCCTGGGGAGGCCGACGCCTCCGACACCACTGGCTTGGAGGTGTCCACCCTCGTGGCCTGCCATGCCGACCACGCGCCCGCCACCCCTGAAGAGGTCAGCACGCGCAGCCGCCAGCGGATCAGCCAGCCGTCCTTCAGCTTGCCGGACGCGACCGCAGGCGTCTGCAACCAGCACTTTGTGGTGGTGTAACAACCACTCGACGAAACCTCACCCGTACCGGACCAGATCAGCCCAGCACCCTGATCGGTCTTACCCGGATCATGCTCGACCTGCGCCTCCAGACGCAGCGGCCGGGAATCGGAGTCCCCACCATAGGCCGAGAACGACGGCTGGGTCGACGGCAGCGTCCACAACCCGGACGTCGCCTGCCCCGGAGACACCGACACCCCCGACACCACAGGAAGTGCGGCAGCCGTAGCGGCCGACACGGCCGACGCCCGAGTGAGAGATGCCGCTGTCGCCTTCGTACCACCAGATGCCGCGTTTCCTCGGCCGTTCGTCACCGGTGTTGATGTAGTGGCATCGGGGGACGATCCCCATTTCAACGGTGGTGGGCTGTTCAGCCCGTTCGTGGCCGGCTCGTCCGCCACCTCGCGCGGCTTCTCCAATGGAAGCGACCCCTCGGGCCGCTTACCGACGCCGCCGGTCTTACCCTCACCTCTCGGCTGGGTCGCGTCTGGCCCAACGAGGTGCGGCAGGTTCGCCGCCGACCCCGAACTCTGGACAGGGACACTGTTGGCGGAGCCTACGGATGGTGAATCGGGGATCGTCAGCCGGCTTGGAGAGGAGGATACGGCGAACGCTTGCGCCCCCAGATCGAGGACACCTGGCATAAGAGCCACGGTCACAGCCAAGGCGACACGACTCGCCCACCTCGATGGTGCACTCCGTCCGAGCCCTAACCGGCTCCGACCCAGCACCCTTGCACCTGCTTGAGCACGCCTCATGGCCACGCCCGCACTTCCCCGTAGACCGAAACACCAAGGGCCTTGGGCGCAACCCCGTAAGCGCCACATAAGAACGTCACAGATATACACAGACGAGACGAACCAGAAATAGATCTTGACAACCTGGATAGAGCTGGTGCAGGAGGCTGGTCGGATCGAATCGGTTCAGCTGTCCTAGCAGCTCACGCGCCTGCAACACCCGCAGATCACCCAAGGCCGCGTGACGCAGATCACAGAGGAATTCTTGATTACCCAATTCACCCCACAGTCAAATACTTCATGAGCCGATTCTTCGGGGCACGAGAAGAGGGGGGCAGGTGCGCTGTATCGGCAATTTCATTTACGTTCCCAGTACGACCGAGGCCGCAGCGGACGCGCCAGAATAAAGAGTTTGCGATACAAATATATTCACAGCCTTGAGCGCGATGGGCGCCACGATGCCTTGGCGGCCGAGAGAGAAACCAGGCAAGCTCGTTGGCGAGCCGCAGGGGCTCGAAAGCACTCCATCTCGGCCTGTTGAGTGCGAATATTCGATCGTCGTAGAGGTTGACCTGCAGCGACACAACCAGACCGCTGCACCTGCTGGTGACATGACGGCCTACCCTCCACGCGATACCCGGACATGCGATCCAGCCGCAATACCCAGGCGATACTCGCTGCACTATCACCAAGACTTTCGAAGGAATCGCGGCCGATCTCTTTTGGAGCCGTCGGCATCGTCCATCTTGCGATGCACCACCGGGCCGAACTCAAGCGTCATGGCCACCCATCGACACGAGCAGCAAATCAGGAAACTGTCTGGCTCGGAGAATCCCTTACGCGCACCCTGCCTCGATGACAGGTTTCGTACAGTACTGTCAGCTCGGATCTTCCTGTGCAATCAGGGCGGCGTCTGCAACCGTCGCGAATTGTTGTCGCCTGGCTACCCGTTGGTGAGGTGTTTGTTCGACCTGCACCAGTGCCATCTGGCCCAAGGACGT
This sequence comes from Nonomuraea sp. NPDC052265, assembly GCF_044547985.1. NCBI lineage: Bacteria > Bacillati > Actinomycetota > Actinomycetes > Streptosporangiales > Streptosporangiaceae > Nonomuraea > Nonomuraea sp. NPDC052265. The sequence continues at coordinate 107,961 of NZ_JBIUBJ010000009.1, read as the reverse complement.
TCCGGTCACCCCGGCGCGCACCGCCACCTGTAGGGCACGAGTGGACCTTCTCCGATCGGCGGCGTCCGGGACAGCGCGGTACCCGCCGACCGACCTGTGACCGTCGGCCGATCCCGGGATGGTTGACTCGTCGGAGGTCTCCGATCGTGACCTTCGGGGCGTTGGAGATCCTGCACACGGCCGGCCTCGATTCCCCGGCTCGCCGGGCCGCCCCCATCTTCCGTATGTCAGCCCCACCGGCGGGCCCGTCACCTCCCGCGTCGAACAATCTACGGGCATGGATTCCGCAAGACGCGCTGTCACCACGGAAGTCCTGACCATGCCGACCTACGCTGCCCGCATGGCTTTTGTTATCCCAGAGATCAAGGTCGGCCTGGCCGAACTCGGTGGCGGGCCTGACGCCTGGTGCTCAAGATGCGGCAAGCGTGCGAGCCTGTACTACGTTGATCCGGCGTCCGGAAGGCCCACGTACGTCTGCACGGCCGATGCCGGTGCCGAGGTGGAGGCGATGCTCCTGCGCTCCCCCGACTGAGCGAATCACCACCGCGATGAGCGTCACTCTGGATCACACCGCCGACGTCAAGCCGTCGCGCGACACTCTCGACGCGCGGGCTCTGCGACGGGTTCGAAGCGGTACAGGCCGCCTGTGGGTGCCAGGCCAGCAGAGTCGCCGGGGTCAGCGGGGAAACCTTTCCCGGCGACGACGGGGCATCAGGTGCGGGAGTGCCGCGAACCACAGCCGGTCCGCTGTTTCGGAGCGCCCCCGGTGCACCTGGCGTAGGACCGCCTTCTGACGCCGAAGCACCAGCAGTCCAGGCAAGGACATCGGACGCCGAGGTGACGACGTCCATCGTAGGCGAGATCACGAAACGCGGTCCGGCACCGGCCGCTCGGTGCCTTCAGCCCCTCCGGTGATCCGAATCCTTGAGCCCCACAGGTCGGACGCTTACGCTCACGCCATGCCCGTGATCGCCGTGTTCGCCGCCCTGCTGGTCGTCGTCGTGTTCCTCGCCAGGCGCCGGCTGGTGGTGGTGACCGTACGGGGGGAGAGCATGGTGCCGGCGTTGCGGCCCGGCGACCGGTTGCTGGTACTGCGTGGGAAGGCGGTCAGGCGCGGGCAGATCGTGGTGCTTGAGCCGATCGGGCCGGGGATGCGGTGGCGGGAGGGACCACTGCCCGAGGTCGCGGCCGCCGAGTGGGTGGTCAAGCGGGTCGCGGCGCTGCCGGGTGAACCGGTGCCGCCGGAGTGCCCCGGACTGCCCTCCCCGGTGCCGCCCGGAAAGCTCGTGGTGCTGGGCGACGGGGAGATCAGCGCGGACTCGAGATTGTGGGGGCTCGTACCGGCTGACCGCGTTCTGGGGGTGGTCTTACGCACTCTTGTTAGTACGTCTTAACAGCCGCATACTCCATTATGTCCGGACATTTCCTGACAACGGGGCTGGGATATGCGTCTGGTCTTCTCCGCCGCAGGACTGGCCGCGACCACCTTCATCATCTCCCCCCTGCACCACACCCTGTTCGCCGCCCTGTGCCTGCATCATCCCGGCTTCGCCGTACCCGGATCGCCGTGGCGGGACCTGGCGCGCAGGACGCCCGCCAGGGCCATGCCGTTCGTACGACGTGTCCACCGCGCGCCGCACAGCGTGTCCGGCTTCCTCTGGGCCGACCTGCCGCTGCCGCCCGGGGTGGGCACGCTCAACGACGAGCTCGACGTCCAGCCCGGTCTCGGCGACGTCGCCGACGCGCTACGCGCCTTCTACGTCAGCTGCGTGGCCCCGGAGTGGGACGCGATACGCCACCGCCTGAGCGCGCACGTGAACCGCTACTCCGAGCTGATCTGCGTGCGGGGTTTCGGCCGCACGCTGCCCAGGCTCACCCCCAGGCTGAGCTGGTACGGCTGCACCCTGCAGATCGACACCTCGGGCCTGCGCCCGTCGCCGGTGGAGCTCGGTGACGGGGGCGTGGCGTTCTCGCCGCTGATGTGCGCCAGCCGCTGCTTTCTCGCGCTCGCGCCGCCCCACGGCGACCGCAGGGCCGTCATCGCCTATCCGGTCAGCGACGAGGGCACCCGGCGCCCCGCGTCGGTGGACGCCCTGGCCCAGGTCGTCGGGCAGGCTCGCGCCAGGGTCCTGCGCTCGATCGGCGGCGGATCGGCGACCGGCGAGCTGGCCAGGTCGCTGGCGGTGAGCGCCTCCACGGTGTCCGAGCACGTGACGGCGTTGCGGCTGGCGGGGCTCGTGAACACCTACCGCGAGGGCCGGGCGGTGCGGCACGTGCTCACCTCGCTGGGGCACGAACTTCTCACATACAGTGCCTGATTTGTCGCAATTCGGTGGCGGCCCGAAAAGATTGCCCTCCCCTGACCCGGTGGTGATGATCAGGCCAATACAGCCCCTCTCACCCAGGAGGTCGGATGACTCGCACACTGAGGGCATTGGGCGACCGGATGCTCGGCGCCATGCTGCCCGCCACCACCGCGGACGCCAGGGGGTGCCCCTACGAGTGCTGGTGCTACCGCTGGCTCGACCACAGCGCGTGGACCTGCGTGCGGCCGGACTGCACGACCTACGTGTCCTGCTACGAGTGCTGCTGATCCTCCACACCCCGCCCACGGCCCCTTCATGGGGGTCGTGGGCGGACCCCACCTGTGACGGAGTGCCATGCCGTACCTGGAGCTGGGCTGCGGGGCCCTGCTCTGCCTCGTCCTCCTTGCCGCGCCGGTCGCGGTGGCCGTACTGACCGGCGAGAGCGCCGCCGTGCTCGTGCTCTTCGACGACCTCGCCGACCTTCTCCTGGAGAGGAACCTCTGATGCCGTACGTCATCGCAGCCCTGGTCATCGTGGGCGTCGTAAGCGCGCTCAACCTGGTGCTGACGCTCGCGGTGATCCGCAGGATGCGCCACGCCGAGCAGCACGCCGCGCCCTCGGGGCCGCCGCTGCTGCCGTTGGGCTCGACCGTCCCCGACGTGCGCGGGATCGGGCGGCCCGCGGTGATCGGCTTCTTCGACACCGAGTGCCAGGCCTGCCCCGGGCAACTGCCGCCGTTCCTCCAGCTCGTCGCCAACGCCGGCTACTCCCCCTCTCAGGTGCTGGCCGTCGTGTCCGGCCCCGGCGGGGAGAGCTACGCGGACACGCTGCGCGGCAGCGCCACCGTGATCACCGAACCCGCCGACGGGCCGGTCTGCCTGGCCTTCCCCAACTCCGCCTTCCCCGCCTTCTACCTGCTCGACGACTCCGGACGGGTCAGGGCGCGCGCGGTCACCGTGGCCGGGCTCGGCGCTCCCGTCACCGCATGACCCACGATGTCTCGCCCGGCGTGCTGCGGCTGGCCGGGCGGGCCGTGACGGTGTGGGGGCTGGCCTGGCGGGCCGCTCCGCTCGCCGCCGTCTGCTCGGTGCTCGCCGTGATCATCGGTGGCACGATGCCCGTGGCCGCCGCCTGGTGCACCAAGCTGATCCTGGACGGTATGGCGGGCAGCCGTGCCGTACTGGTGCCCGCGATCATGCTCGGTGTGGTCGGGCTGGCCGCCGCGTTGCTGCCGCATCTGACCGAATACACCGACGGGCGGCTGCGCCGCGGCATGGACCTGCTGACCCGCGAGCGCCTGTTCACCTCGGTCAACGCCTTCGTCGGCCTCGGCCCGTTCGAGAACCCCCGCTTCCGCGACCGGCTCAGGCTGGCCGAGCAGGCGGGGACCGGCGCGGCCAACCTGATCCTGTCCCCCAGCCTGGCGCTGGTGCGCGGGCTGGTCACGCTGGCCGGGTTCGTCGCCGCGCTCATGGCGCTGAGCCCGGCCATGACCGCGGTCGTCCTGCTGTCCGCGCTGCCGTCGCTGGGGGTGCAGCTGTCGCTGAGCAGGCGCAAGGTGCGTCTTGACTGGCAGGTCAGCCCGGCGATGCGCCGCCAGATCTTCTACGCCGACCTGCTCACCGAGGTCGAGCCGGCCAAGGAGGTGCGCCTGTTCGGGCTCGGCGCGTACCTGCGCGACCGTCTCCTCGGCGAGATCCGCGCGGTCAACCACCAGGAGCAGGCCCTGGAACGGCGAGCGCTGGCGGGACACGGGCTGCTGGCCCTGCTCGGCGCGGCGATCGGCGGCGCGGGACTGCTCTGGGCGATCGCCGGCGGCCGTCTCGGCGTGGGCGACGTGGCCGTCTTCGCCGCCGCCGTCGCCGGGGTGCAGGGCACGTTGTCCGGCGGGGTCACCCAGGTCGCCCGGCTGCACCAGGCGCTGCTGGTCTTCGGCCACTACCGCGCCGTCGTCACCGCCGCGCCGGACCTTCCCGTACGGCTCCCGCCCCGCCCGCTGCCCGCGCTCCGCTCCGGGATCGAAGTGCGAGACGTCTGGTTCCGCTACGGCGAGGAGCAGCCGTGGGTGTTGCGTGGAGTGGATCTCACCATCCCGCACGGCGCCTGCGTCGCGCTCGTGGGGCTCAACGGCGCAGGCAAGTCGACGCTGGTCAAACTGCTGTGCCGGTTCTACGACCCGTCGCGCGGGGCGGTGGTCTGGGACGGGACGGACCTGCGCGACGCCGACCCCGCCGAACTGCGCTCCCGGCTGACCGCGGTCTTCCAGGACTACGTGGCCTACGACTTCACGGCGGCGGAGAACATCTCGCTCGGCTCGCTGGGCGCCTCGCCCGAGCAGGTCAGGGCGGCGGCGCGGCTGGCGGGGGTGGACACGGCGCTGGACCGCCTGCCGTACGGGTATGACACGTTGCTGAGCAACCGCTTCCTCGACGCGGCCGAGGCCGCCGGTGTCGTACTGTCCGGTGGCCAGTGGCAGCGGCTCGCCGTGGCCAGAGCGTTGATCAGGGGCGAACGCGACCTGCTCGTCCTGGACGAGCCGAGCGCCGGGCTCGACGCGGAGGCCGAGCACGCCATCCACCGGAGGTTGCGTGAGCATCGGGCCGGCCGTACCAGCCTGCTGATCTCTCACCGGCTGAGCGCGGTCAAGGACGCCGATCTCATCGTGGTGCTGGCGGAGGGCAGAATCGCCGAGCAGGGCACCCACGCCACGCTCATGGCCTCAGGCGGGGAGTACGCCCGCCTGTTCACCCTCCAGGCCAGCGGTTACGCCGTCGAGGTCCGCTGAAGGCGACAGGCCGGGACCGGCCTTCGACTCGGGTTCGGTCACGTGCGGCGGAGTGAGGGCTGCGGGGCCCGTGGCCGACTCGCAGCCGCTCCACACGACCGCCGTCGGGCCTCAACGCCCCATCCCCTTGCCCACATGGGAACAGGTCGTCGCGATATATCAGGATGTTGCTGTTTCCGGTGGGATTCGCCGGATCCGGACCCCTGAATCCCGCTAACGTGGGGCACATGGCAGTTGATCAACATGGAGGTGCGGGGGTGGCCGGCGACCGGCAAGTGAGGGTCGATCTCAAGACGAACGTGCCGCACTCGGCGCGCGTCTACGACTACCTCCTGGGGGGCAAGGACAACTTCGAGGCCGACCGCACGGCCGCCGAGGACGTCATCAAGATCGCCCCGTACATGCCGACGTCCGTACGCGCCAACCGCGACTTCATGGTCAGGGTGACCCGCCATCTGGCGGCCGAGCGCGGCGTCGACCAGTTCATCGACATCGGCACCGGGCTGCCCACCTCGCCCAACCTGCACGAGGTGGCCCAGCAGGCCGACCCCGCCGCCCGGATCATCTACGTGGACAACGACCCGCTCGTCCTCGTCCACGCACGTGCCCTGCTCACCAGCACCCCGGAGGGCAGAACCCGCTACATCCAGGCCGACCTGAACGACCCGGACGCCATCATCGACTCGGCCGAGGTCCGCGACACCTTCGACTTCACCCGTCCCGTCGCGCTCTGCCTGATCGCCGTGGTGCACTTCATCCGCGACGACGACGCCGTCCGCTCGATCATCGAGCACCTGATGAAGCCGCTGCCGCCGGGCAGCTTCCTGGCCCTGTCCACCATCACGCTCGACAGCGCGCCGGGCAAGCTGGTGAGCGAGGCCGTCGGCCAGTACAACCGCCGCGGCATCATGTCCAAGGCCCGTACCAGAGCGCAGATCGAGGAGTTCTTCACCGGATTCGACCTCATCGAGCCGGGTGTGGTGCCGGTGCACCGGTGGCGGCCCGACGACCAGGCGCTGCTCGTGGAGGACTCCATGGTCTCGATGTACGGCGGCCTCGCAGTCAAGGCCTGACCCTTGAGCGCGATCGTGGGCCACCGACGGATACACGGGGATCTGGTACGGCTCGGCATCCACATCAGCGCGACGACCGTCCGGCACCTTCTGCGCACCCGCCACTTCACTCCCGCGCCCGGCGGGTTCGCGCTGGTCGGATGCGAACAAGACGGTTCACGCACGCCTGGACGGCGGTTCAGGGCAACACCGCAGGCAGGCCGCGCGAGTCGACCTTCGCGACGATCAGCGCCGGGGTGCTGGACGACGTCTTCACGGTGGCGAGCGCCTGGTCGAGCTCTGCCGCCGTGTCCACGGAGTACGTGGACCGGACGCCGAGGGCGTCGGCGAAATTGACGAAGTCCCATTGGTTGAGCAGGACGTAGGGCTTCGGCGTCACGCTGGGGTTGTCGAAGTAGTCCGAGTCGATGAGGTACTGCTCCAGGCCGTAGATGCCGTTGTCGATGACCACGACGACGGGGTTTCGGCCGTAACGTACGAACGTGGACAGCGCCTGGGCGGTCATGTGGAAGCCGCCGTCGCCGCAGATGACCAGGGGGCGCCTGCTCGACCCGAAGGACGCGCCGACGGCGGCGGCCACGGAATGGCCGATGGAGGCCCACACGGCGCTGCTCAGGAACCCGTCGCGGCCTTTGACCGGCAGGTTCGCCGCCGAGGCACCGCCGAGGAAGGTGTCGGGCATCGCCAGCCATGAATCGTCCAGCGCGGCACCGACGCGGTCGAACACCTGGGCGTAGGTCAGCGGACCGGTGGCGGCGGGCGGGGCCGGGTCGACGGCCGCGGGTATGGGCACCGGTGCCTCCCTCGCCGCCTCGGCCACGAGTGCGGTCACCAGGGCGGTGATGTCCGCGTTCTGCTTGCTCCCGTTCTTGATCTTCACCTTGCCGTCGTAGGCGGTGACGATGTGGCCGGTGTTGTCGCGGATGAACGTGGCGTAGCTGCTGGGGAAGACGCAGCCGAGCATCACGATCAGGTCCGCGTCCCGGACCTCGGGGGGCCGGCAGTTCGGCGGGGCGAAGACTCCGACCCAGCCGTCGTCCTGTTCGGACAGCACCGATTTGGCCAGCACCTGGGTCGACCAGCGGACACCGAGGTTGGCGATGAGGGCGGCGACCTTGTCGGCCAGCCCGTAACGCTGGACCTCGGTGCCCAGCAGGAGCACCGGTTTCGTGGCGGCGCGAACGAGCTCCACGATCGTGGCGGCGAGCTGCTGCTCGGTGCCCGCCGCCGGATCGGTGACGGGCAGCGCCCCGGACGGGGGCGTACAGGTCGCCGTCCAGATGGTCCGATCGATCTCGATGTAGACCGGCCGCTTCTTCCTGATCGCCGTCGAGATGGCGCTGTCGACCAGTGCGGGCACGTCGGCGGCCTGCCCGGCGCGGGCGGCGCTCGCGGTGACCAGCCGGTAGGCGTTGAGGTCTCCGTCGGGCTGGCCGGTCGAATGCGAGAACAGGACGTCGAAGTCCTTCAGGCCGGCCAGGTTCGCGGCGCTCGGGCCGCCGTTCACGACGACGACCGGGCTGCGCTCGACGAACGCGCCGGCGATGGCGTTGATCATGCTCAGCACGCCGACGCCGTTGGCCACCGCGGCGGCGCCGAGGCCCTTCGTACGCGCGTAACCGTCGGCCGCGTATCCCGCTTCGAGGTCGGTGGCAGTCACGACCGGCGTGATGTGGTGCGCGCCCACCGCGTCGAACAGCGGGGCACCGTACGCGGCGGGCACACCGAACAGGGTGTCGACCTGTTGCTGGCTCAGCCGCTTGAGGATGTAGTCGGCAACGGTGAAGGGCACGATGACGCTCCTGGGCATGCCCGCCGTACGGCAGATCAGTCGGAAGGGACGGGCACGGATCGTCCGGCCGTGCTTGGGACGCCTACCCGCGCAGCCGGCCGGGCTAACGCGAGAGAGCCGAGGCTTGGCCTTACTCAGGACGGGTGTTTTCGCAGGTCAAGACGTTCGTATACGGCATGGCCGGACGTCGTCGCCGCCTTGGAAACAGTCGCCTAGAGGCCGGTCAAGCGTTGGAGTCCGCGGGAAGAGCCGGTCTCCTGCGCGGGTAGGCGTACCGATGGCCAAGCGTCTGATCACCGGAGCCGGACATGCTGCTGGACGAGCGTGGAGTGAGCACACTTCCTGACCTGCCCACCCCGGATTTCGCCTTCGATCCCCATCAACCGGGCGCGTGTGTCGCGGGTCTGAGGCCCTACCGCAAGAATTCCTATCGGCTCGACAAAGAGGTGCTGGGCGACAAGTTCGTCATCCACAACTATGGCCACGGCGGTGGAGGCATCACGCTGAGCTGGGGCTGCGCCGCCAAGGTGCGGGACATGATTCTCAAACGCCAGGCCGAGACCGGGATCATCGAAAGGGAGATCGCGGTGATCGGCGCAGGCGTCATGGGAATGACCGCCGCGACGTTGCTGCTCGACCTCGGGCTGAACGTCACGATCTATTCCGACCGCAAGCCGGTCGAGACCACGTCGTACAAGGCGGGCGGCCAATGGGCCGCGTCGATCCTGGAGTATTCCAAGGACTTCGCCAAGGTGCAGGAGTTCCAGTACATCCTCAGGACCGCCTACACGATGTTCAAGGCAAGCATCGGCAAGGGCTTCGGCGTCTCCGAGGTCGACAACTACAGCGTCAACACCACCTCGGGCATCGACGTGGTGCACGACCTCGTTCCGGGACTGCTGCCGCCGCGCGAATACCTCCAGCGCCTGCCGTTCGAAGGGCACAACACCTCCGGATACAGGTACCGGACGTTGCTCGTCGAACCGCCGATCTTCATCCCCAGACTGGAACGCGACCTGAGGGCGCGCGGCGTCACGTTCGTGAGCCGGAGATTCATCAACAGCACGGACGTGCTCACGTCCCTGACGCAGAAGGTCGTCATCAACTGCACCGGGCTCGGCGCGAAGGACTTGTGGAACGACAACCAGATGATCTCGTACAGAGGACAGCTCGCGATGTTGCGGCCGCAGGTGAACCTGGAATACCTGTACGGCCAGAACGGGTACCTGTTCCCACGCCACGACCACGTCGTCATCGGCGGCACCGTCGAGGAGAGCGACGACGAGGTCTTCGATCCCGAGACATGCAGAGGACTGGTGGAATACATGGCCGGAGTGTTCGGCCAGACGCCCGCAGTGCCGATGCCGGAATACCACGTCCACCATCCGCGCAACGAGCGCCTGGTCGATCCGAGGTTGTCGATCGCCCCTTGACGCCGGGCCTGAACGCGGTGACCAGGCCGGCGACCTTCCTGCCGACGGTGGTCATCTGCGGTTGGCCGCGGCTTCGGCAGTTCTCGCCGGAGTTCAAGGAATAAGCCATCCGCATGGTGCTGGAGGGCGATCGGACGGTCGCGTCCGTGGCGCTGGAGTTCGACATCAACGCCGGCACGCCGGGCAGCTGGGTGAACCGGCATCGGATCGCGGACGCGCAGGAGGAGCGGCAGGCGCTCTCCGGGCCGGAGCGGGCGCGGATCCGGGAGTTGGAGCGGGAGAACTGGGCCGACCTCGTCCAAGAGCCGCGTGATCAACCCGGTGAACGTTCGTAGTCACCTCACTAGACGCGCAGCACCCTGGGGCCGGCTGCGCCGTAGCGCTGCGCGGATGATCGAGACAGTTGTTTTCCGGTGACGACCCAGGCCAGCTGCCCGACGTCGGCGAACTTGGCGAAACTGGTCACTCCGAATCGGGTGTGCTCGCACAACAGCACGGATTGGCGGGCCGCCTGCATGGCCGCCGCCTTGGCCTGCGCCACCGCCGGGTCCGGAGTCGTCAGCCCGCGGTCGATCGACACCCCGTTGGCGCCCATGAACGCCAGGTCGACATTCAGCTCTCCGAGCATGGCCGTCGCCCACCGGTCAACGGTGCCCATTGTCGCCGGTCGTAGCCGGCCGCCGACAATGATCACATCGTGATCAGTGTGGCTGCCGAGTTCGGCAGCAACGGTCAGGGATCTGGTCACCACGGTCATGCGCTGCAGCCTGCGCATCGGCCCGACGAGATCCTCCGGCAGCGCACCCTCGTCGAGGAGCACCGTGCCGACGTCGGCCATCAGGGCGACCGCGGCTTCGGCGATCGCGAGCCGCTCCTCGGACCGGGCCTTGTGCCGGTACTCCACCGGCGTCTCGTAGCGGCCGATGTCGGTGGGGTAGAAGGCGCCGTAGGAACGGACGATCAGCCGCTGCGCTTCGAGCGTGCGCAGATCCCTGCGCAGGGTCGCGGGCGAGATGGCGAACAGGTCGGCGATCTCGGAGACGACCGCTCGGCCCTCGTTCCGGACGTAGCCGAGGATGCGCTGCTGACGATCGAAGGCACGGCCCTGAAACGAGCTTGACATCCTGTTTTGCACCCTTGCATAGCTGTTCGAAACGTTCGCGCAATAATCACAGATTCGCATCCGTCTGACCAGAGCCGATCGCTTGGCCTTCAGTAAAGTCGCCAGCGTTTCGTCGTCGATGCGGATGGGTGGTAGCCCGTGAGCAGTGGAGCAAGCGATCTCGGTTCGAGATCAGCTCTGTCGGTCGGCGCCCGCCGGCCGGCCGATCCCGGGGGAACGGCCTCTGAGCGACGACTCGGGGCGGTACGCCGACGCCGGCGCGGGTACCTGCTGTTCGCCGCGTTCGCGCTGCCCAACCTGGCGTTGATCGCGGTGTTCTCCTACTGGCCGATCATCGAGAACATCTATCTGAGCTTCACCACCTGGGACTTCATCTCGCCGCAGGCCGACCTGGTGGGCCTGCTCAACTACCAGGCGCTGTTCAGCAACTGGACCTTCCCCGAGGTCCTGTTGCGCACGCTGGTGTGGGTCGTCGTCGTCGTTGTCGTGACCCTGGTGCTCGGCCTGGCGCTGGCGCTGTTGTTCGCGCAGCGCATCCGGGGCACCGCAGTGGTGCAGACGCTGGCCTTCTCCCCGCACGTGTTGTCCGGAGCGGCGATCGCGACCATCTGGTTGCTGATCTTCGATCCCCATCATGGCCTCAGCCGCCTGGTGTTCGACGCGTTCGGCGCGAACTCGCCGGCCTGGACGACCGACGGCTCATGGGCGCTGTGGGCGCTGATCATCGTCTCCATCTGGAAGGGACTCGGCTTCGTCGCGATCGTCTACCTGGTGGGCATCCAGCAGATTCCGGCCGAGGTGCTGGAAGCGGCCCGCATCGACGGTGCCGGCCGTTGGACGCAGTTCCGGCGGGTGATCTTCCCGCTGCTCTCCCCCACCACCTTCTTCCTGGTGATCACCCAGACGATCTCGGCCTTTCAGGCCTTCGACGTGATCGCCATGATGACCGGCGGCGGTCCTGCCGGGTCCACCACCACCTTGAGCTGGTTCATCTACGACGCGGCGTTCGGCCGGACCGACGTCGGCACCTCAAGCGCGGCTTCGATGATCATGTTCGTGGTGCTGATGGCGATCACCGTGCTGCAGTTCCGGTTCGTCGAGCGGAGGGTGCACTACTGATGACCATCATGCCAACCCCGGTCACCACCGAGGTCACTCCGCACAAACCGGCAGGCGCTCGGCGTACGCGCTGGTGGAGCGCGATCGCCCTGGTGGTCGCGGCCCTGATCTTCCTGATCCCGCTCTACCTCTTCGTCAGCACGGCGTTCAAGACCAACGCCGACATCAACAGCTGGCCGCTGCGGCTGATTCCGCGCTCGCTGACCCTGGAGAACTTCGTCAACGCCTGGACGTTGGCCCCGTTCGGCCAGTTCCTGATCAACTCGGTCGTGGTGGCCGCGATCGGGACGGTGCTCAAGGTGGTGCTGGCGATCTCCACCGCGTACGCCTTCGCCTTCCTCCCCTTCCCGGGCAAGCGCTGGCTGTTCATCTTCATGCTCGGCGCGCTGATGGTGCCGGGGCACGTGACGCTGCTGGTGAACTACATCACCGTCGGCCGGCTGAACCTGGTGAACACCTATGCCGGCCTGATCCTGCCGGGCGTGGCGTCGGCCTTCGGCACCTTCCTGCTCTACCAGTTCTTCCGGTCGATTCCGCGGGAGGTGCTGGAGGCAGCACAGCTGGACGGCGCCGGGCATCTGCGCACGATCATCTCGTTCATCGTGCCGATGTCCCGGCCGGCGATCATCACGGTCGGGCTGATCGCCGTGATCGACGAGTGGAACGGCTTCGTCTGGCCGCTGATCGTGACCAACTCGGTCAACATGCGAACGCTGCCGATCGGGTTGCTCTACCTCAAGGAAAACGACGGCATCAACGACTGGGGCGCCCTGATGGCCGGAACCCTGTTCGTCATCCTGCCGATGGCGATCGTCTTCCTGCTGGCACAGCGCTACATCGTCGCCGGCCTCGCCGGCGGCGTGGTCCGCCGATGATCGGCACGATCACGAACCTGCGATCCGGTTCGATCAGAAGGGAATCAGTGTGACCGAGACCAGTCTCAGCCGCCGCCGGCTCCTGACCGGCGCCACCGCGGCCGCGGCCGGCCTGGCGTTGACCGGCTGTGTCGGCCGCCAGACCGGCGATTACGCCCAGGTGAGCGGGCAGGTGCCGGCGCACTTCGCCCGCCGCCGGCGGGTGGTGCTGTGGAGCGCGTTCACCGCCCACAACGCCGAGGTCCTGCAGTCGGTCATCGACGGGTTCAACGGTTCGCAGCAGGACATCTTCTGCGAGATCCAGCTGTTTCCCGGATACCCCGCGCTCGATTCGAAGCTGGCCGCCAGCTTCGCCCTGGCGCAGGTGCCCGACCTGGTCACGCTCAGCGACGTGTACTGGAACCGCTACTTCCTCGCCGAGGCGCTGGAGCCGCTGAGCGGCTACTTCGACGCCGACTTCGGCCCCGACGCGTTCCATCCGAGGTTCCTGGCCGAGGGCACCGTCCGAGGCCAGGTCTACTGGCTACCCTGGGCTCGCTCGACGCCGCTCTTCTACTACAACAAGGAGATCTTCGCCGGCGCCGGACTGCCCGACCGCGGGCCGAGGACGTTCACCGAGCTGCGCGAGTGGGGCCGTCAGCTCAAGGGCTTCAAGTACCGCGGCTCGCCGGTCAAGATGCGCGGCTACAGCGGCAAGGACGACTGGTACTTCCAGGGCTCGGCCTGGGCCTTCAACGGCGGCTACTCCGACGGCATGACGCCGAGGCTCGACTCCGAACAGACCGTCGCCGCCCTGGAGTTCGACCGGGCGTTCATCCATGACGACCGGATGGCCTACCTGGCCGGCGACATCAACGCCGACTTCGCGGCCGGCGTGACGGCGACCATCTGCAACTCCACCGGTGCGCTCAGCTCGCTGCTCAAGGCGGCCACGTTCGAGATCGGTGCCGCCTTCCTGCCCGAGCAGGACGCGCCCGGCGTCCCGACCGGAGGCAGCGGGCTGGCGGTCATGCGCAACGCGACCAGGGCCCGCAAACAGGCGACCTGGGAAGTGATCAAATACCTCATCGAGAAGGGCGCGCCCGTGTGGAGCCTCAACACCGGCTACCTGCCGGTGACCTCCACTTCCCTCAACTCGGCGGAGATCAAAAAGCGCAACGCCGCGACGCCCGCGTACCAGACCGCCCAGGATCAGCTGAGCCGCGCCCGCCAGCCGGACGTGATGCGCCGGTACGTGAACGAGACGGTCGCCGAGATGGTGATCGCGCTGGAGACCGTGTACGCCTCCGGCGCCCACCCGGGCGAGGTGCTGCGTGAAGCGGCGCTGAAGCTCGACCCGGCCATCCGGCGCGTGCTGCCGAAGTATCGGCGGCTGGTGTCCTGACGTCGGTCCCCTCGTGCCGCCGGGCGACGGTACGAGGTTTCACTTGACAAGCATCAGTTGCAGCGAGAAAGGAACATCGTGACATTTGCCATCGTCGGACACCGCGGCGCCATGGCCGAGGCACCCGAGAACACCCTTGCGTCCTACCGGGTGGCGGAGGAGGTCGGCGTCGATGAGGTGGAGACCGACGTACGCATCAGTTCCGACGGGCAGCTCTTCATGCTGCACGACGCGACCCTCGACCGGGTCGCGGCCGAGCCGGACGGCAAGGGCCTCGGCCCGGTCGCGGAACTGTCCTGGACGAAGATCAGCTCGGTCGACGTGGGCGGGGGTGAGCGGGTGCCCACGCTGGAGCAGATGTATCAGGCGACGACACGGCTGATCCAGCTGGAGATCAAGGATCTGGCCGCCATCGACGGCCTGGTCGATTTCTTCCCCCACCATCCTGACTACGCGCAGCGGACGATCCTGACCGGCTTCTCGGTCGAGGCGATGGTCGCCGTGGCGGAGAAGCTGCCGGAGATCGCGCGGGGCATCATCGTGTCCAGCTGGACCGGCGCCGAGGCCTATCCAGGCGGCTACCGGAAGCTGATCGAGGAGACCGGCTCCTGCCGTATCCACAGCGGCGGGGAAGGCCTGACCGCCGACATCGTCCGGCAGTTGCACGACGAGGGCTTCCCGGTTCATGGCTGGCCCACCCGCGACGAGGATGATCTGCGGCACTGGCTCGAACTCGGCGTGGACGGAACGACCAGCGACGATCCCCGTACGCTGCGGCGATGGCTTGCCGGGGCCGACCGATGACGGCGGGCACGGCTGCCGCGGGCGCCGGTCCGCTGGAGGCGGCGCTGTTCGACATGGACGGCACGCTGTTCGACAGCGAACCCCTCTGGGACGTCAGCCTCGCCGATCTGGCCGAGATGCTCGGCGGCCGGCTGTCGATCGAGACCCGCCGTCGGGTCGTCGGCGGGAATCTGCGGGACACCGCCCGGATCGTCCAGGAGGATCTGGGCGTCGAGGCCGACGTCGAGGAGTCGGCCGCGTGGCTGCTGGAACGTACCCGGCAGTTGTTCGCCCTCGGGGTGCCGTGGCGGCCGGCCGCCCAGGCGGTGGTGGAATCCGTCCGCCGGCAGGGCATCCCCACGGCGCTGGTGACGTCGAGCCATCGTGTCCTGGTCGACGAGGTGCTGGCCCAGCTCGATCCCGGCATGTTCGACACGGTGGTCTGCGGCGACGAGGTGACCCGTCCGAAGCCGCATCCGGAGGCGTATTTGACGGCGGCCGAACGGCTGCGCGTCGATCCGCGCAACTGTGTGGCGCTGGAGGACTCCTCCAAGGGCATCGCGGCGGCGCTGGCCGCGGGCTGCCTGGTCGTGGCCGTGCCCGAGGACGGCGGGGCCCTGGCCGACGGCCACGGTGCCGTGGTGGTTCCGCTGGAGACCGTCACCGTCGATCGGCTGATCTCGCTGCTGGCCTCCCGGACCGGTTGAGCAGACGGACACGTCCAGGGCGGTGAGGCTCGGCCGAGCGGGCCATGCAGGTGTTGCCGTCGCGCACCCTGACAGCACGTAGAGCAGCCGATCATCGCCGGCCTGTGGCCGGTGGCGAGCCGGGCGTGGTGGCCCGTACCCGAAGTTCCCGCGCGAAGCTGTGAGGAGATGCCGATGGTGGACATCAGCTGGGGAGGTCTGGCATTGGCCGCTCTCTTCGCCGCTTTCACCGGCTTCAACGACGCCGGCGCTCTGGTCGGGATGGGCCTGCGCATTCCCGCGTTCCGGCCGGTCACCGGGCTGGTCCTGCTCGCCGCCGCGGTCGCCGCCGCCCCGGTGGTCCTCGGCACGGCGGTGGCCGCGACCCTCGGCCAGCGCCTGGTCGCCTTCGACGGCGCCGACGCCGGTGCCGCCGTCACCGCGGGAGTCGGCGGCGCGATCCTGGTGACCGCCGCGTTGTCCGCGCGTGGCCTGCCGACCAGCCTGACCTTGGCCCTGATCGGCGGCATCGCCGGTGCCGGAGTCGGTGCTCAGACCTCGGTGAACTGGCGGGTCATCGGGCTCGTCCTGCTCGTCGCCGCCGTGTCGCCGGTGGCCGGCGCCCTCACCGCCCTGGCCGTGACCAAGATGGTCGGGGCGCTGCCCGCCCCGGAGGGGGCGGGCCGGCGGCTGCGGCGGCTGCACGTCGGCGCGCTCATCGCGACCTGTCTGGCGTACGGCGCCAACGACGGCCAGAAGATGCTGGCGGTCTGGGCCGCTGTGCAGAGCGGCAATCCGGCCGCGCAAGCCGTGTCACCGCTGGCACTGGCCACCGTCACCGGCTGCTTCCTGGTGGGCGGCATGATCGGGCTGCCCCGGCTCGCCGCGGCGCTGGCCGGGCGGCTGACCAGCGGCCGCCCGGATGCGGTGGTGGTCACCGAACTGTCCGGCGCGGGCGTCGTCCTCGGCACCGCCGCGCTCGGGGCTCCGGTCAGCATGACCCAGTCCCTTTCCGGCGCCATGGTGGGCACTGGACTGTCCGGAGGAGCCCGGCGGGTGCGCTGGCGAGGAGTGGCGCGACTCGGTCGTGCCTGGCTGCTGACCCTGCCGGCGGCGTTCGCGGTCAGTGCGGTGGGGTGCCTGACCCTGGAGGTGATCCGCTGATGCCGGTCCGTCTCCGCCACTTGTTCCGTGAGCTCTCAGGACGCAACGACCAGGTGCTCGCCGGGCTGATCCTCGATCAGCTCTCCACGGCCGAGGACGGCGTCGCGCTGGCGTCCGCGCTCGCCGACGGTGAGCTGCCCCCGGACATCGCCCGGAGCCGGATCAGCGAGATCGAGCACGAGGGGGACACCCGGCGCGGCTTGCTGGTCGCCCAGTTGCACCGCAGCGTCAGCTCACCCATAGACCGGGAGGACCTGTTCCGGCTGTCGCGGTCCGTCGATGACGTGCTCGACGCGGTACGCGACTTCATCCGCGAGGCGGACCTGTTCGCGCTCGGCGACGAGGACGCCTTCCGTCCCGTGCTCGCCGCGCTGACCCGGGGGGTCGGCGAACTCGGCGACGCGGTCCGGCTGCTGCCCCGCGCACCCCGGCAGGCCGCCGAACGTGCCCTGCACGCCAAGAAGCAAGGCCTGCGGACGGCGTACCAGCACGCGGTCTCCGCGCTGCTCGCCCGCCCGCTGACCGCCGAGACGCTGAAGACGACTCTGCTGTTGTGGCGGTTGGACGCCGCGGGGATGCATCTGGCCACTGCCGCGGACGCGCTGGCGGACGGGGTGGTCAAACGGTTCCAGTGATCGTCCGCCCCGGCGGACCTGCGCTGCCGTCGAACCTCTCGACGCGTCGATCGACTTCGCCCCGCGTCCACCGTCGACTCGCTCGCCAAGAGCGGCGACCTCCACAGTGGCGACCTCCACAGTAAGGAATCCCCGTTGACGACCAAGGACGGCACGACGCGAGCCGGCGTGCTGACGATCCTCTCCCCCCTGCGCCGGCGCGGCCTCGGACCCGTGGCGGCGATGGGGAACCCGGCGACCGGCAGCACCCGTACTCCCGGCGCGACCGCGATCCGCGTCATCGGCGCCGGCACGCCGACTCGGCACGAGGAGGCGATGGCGTGACACGACAACCCCCGGCCGTCGTCGTGATCGGTGAGTCGGTCATGGACGTGATCGCCGGTCCAGCCGGGAAGGGATCGGTGACGCCCGGCGGCTCCGCGCTCAACGTCGCTGTCGCGCTCGGACGGCTTGAGGTGCCGGTCCAGTTCGTGACAGCGCTGGGAGCGGACGGCTACGGGGATCAGATCCTCGCTCATCTCCGAACTGCGGTCGTGGAGGTCGTGTCCGCGGGGCAGGCCGGAGCCGGCACCTCGGTGGCCACCGCGAGGCCGGCGGCCGACGGCTCGGCGACCTACGACCTGGACGTCACCTGGAACCTGCACACGGACGTCTCAGTCGCCGAGGCCGGCCTCCTGCACGCCGGCTCGCTGGCGCTGTTCCTGGAGCCCGGCGCCTCCCGGGTGAGGGAGATCCTGGAAACCGCACGACAGCGCGGGGCTGTGGTGAGCCTCGACCCGAACATCCGGCCCTCGCTGCTGCCGCCGCGGCAGGAGGTCCGGAGGCAGTTCGAGAACCTCTGCGCGCATGCCGACATCGTCAAGCTCAGCGATGAGGACGCGTCCTGGCTCTATCCCGGTCTCACCCCTGGTGAAGTGGTCGGAACGCTGCTGAGGCTCGGGGTGTCGCTCGTCGGGCTGACCGCCGGAGCCGACGGCTCCCTGCTGGCCTCCGGCGCTCACCTGGTCCGGGTTCCCCCGGTCCCCGCGCGGGTGGTGGACACGATCGGCGCGGGCGACGCCTACATGTCCGGCCTGCTCTACAAGGTCCTGGAGCTCGATCTCGCGGACGTGTCGCGCGGACCCGGCAGTTTCCCCGAGGACACCTTGCGGGCCGTCGGCGCCTTCGCCGCCCTGGCCGCCGCCATCACGGTCACCCGTCGCGGGGCGGACCCACCGTACCTGTCCCAGCTCAGGTCCAGCCTCCCCGTCGCCACAGACGACCAACCCCAGGAAGCCGAATGAGACTTTCCCCCGAAAACCTCCCCGCCATCGCGGCGCGGATCCCCGTGCCGCGCTACGACCGGTCAGAACTTCGCGCCGGGATCGTCCACCTCGGAGTGGGCGGATTCCACCGCGCGCACCAGGCGATGTATCTCGACGCTCTGTTCGGCGAGCCCGACGCGTTCGGTGAGCCCGACGCCGGCCGGTTCGCCATCCTCGGCGTGGGCGTTCGTGCCGAGGACGTGTCCATGCGTGACGCGCTACGGGCACAGTCCACCCTCTACACGCTGGTGGAGAAGGAGGCGGACCGCCCTCCCCGCCCCCGGGTCATCGGCTCGATGATCGACTACCTGTTCGCGCCCGACGACCCCGAAGCGGTGCTCGCCGCGCTCACCGATCCCGCCGTACGGATCGTCTCGTTGACGATCACCGAAGGCGGCTATCACGTGAACCAGAGCACGGGCGAGTTCGAAGCCGACGCGGCTGTTCTCGCCGAGGTGCGCCACGGCGAGCAGCCGACCTCGGCGTTCGGCTTCCTGACCGAGGCGCTCGCACGACGCCGGACAGCCGGAACCGAGCCGTTCACCGTCATGTCGTGCGACAACCTTCCCCAGAACGGCCGGGTCGCGCAGCGGACGCTCAGCGCCTTCGCCGGCCTCAGGGACGCGGAGCTCGGCGAGTGGATCGACCGCGAGGTCAGCTTCCCCAACTCGATGGTGGACCGCATCACCCCGGTCACCTCCCGCCTAGACCGCCGACGACTGCTTGAGGAGTTCGGCGTCGAAGACTCCTGGCCGGTGGTGTGCGAGCCGTTCTGCCAGTGGGTGGTCGAGGACCGTTTCCCTTCCGGCCGGCCCGCGCTCGAACGCGTCGGCGTCCAGTTCGTCGACGACGTCGAGCCGTACGAGCTGATGAAGCTGCGCCTCCTCAACGCCGGCCACCAGGCCCTGTGCTACCTCGGCTACCTGGCCGGGTACCGGTTCACGCACGAGGTCTGCCGCGACCCCTCGTTCGTCCGGTTCCTGAGCGCCTACATGGAGGAGGAGGCGACGCCGACGCTCGGGCCGGTACCCGGCGTCGACCTTCCGGCGTACAAGAGACAGCTCATCGAGCGCTTCTCCAACCCGGAGATCAGCGACACCCTGGCCCGGCTGTGCGCCGACTCCTCCGACCGCATCCCCAAATTCCTCCTGCCCGTCACCCTTGCCCGCCTGGCGGAAGGCAAGGACGTCCGGCGGTCCGCCCTGGTGGTCGCGAGCTGGGCCAGGTACGCGGAAGGAGTTGACGAGCAGGGACAGCCGATCGACGTGGTCGACCGACGTCGGACCGACCTGGCGGACCGGGCAGCCCGCCGGCTCGCCGACCCCCTGGCCTTTCTCAAGGACGAGACCTTGTTCGGCGACCTCCGCCATCAGCCCGCCTTCACCGAACCGTACGTCAGGGCCCTCGACAGCCTGCACAGCATCGGGGCTCGAGCCACCGTCGAGCAGTGGGAAGACCGGCTGTGACACCGCGCACGCCTTGACGCGGCCGAACCACCGTCGCGCCCGCAGTCGTCATCGGGCTCCTTCCGCCGCACAACTCGCGACAGTTGGACAGCCGACTCCACCAGTGCGGGACCAACGTCCCCCGGACATCGCCACCCAGCCTGTCTGCGACATGACCGACCTCGACGACCTACGATCCATCCACCGAAGACCCGTCGTCACAGGAATGATCAACGAATACCACTACGTTGCACAGCCGCAGTTCAAGCCACGTAACTCAATATTCGATCGGCACACCCTTCAGACCTCAGCGCAGTGCCGTGAGCAGGGTTCGAGGAGTTCGTCCGCGCCAGGAGCCATGCGTTGCTGCGCTACGGCGGGGTGCTGACCGGCCGCCGGTACAGGGCGGCGAGGGACTCGACGAGCTCTTCGTCGGTGAGGGCGATGACGGGCACGTACGCGGTCCGTGCGCGTTCGAGCAGGGATTCCAGGTCACCTCGCAGGATGGGTCAAGGACCAGGTGAACTTCCGCCAGCCGTCGGCGGCCTTGTCGGTCGTGTGCTTCTTCAGCCAGTTGCCGACGCCTCTGGCCTGCTTGTTCTCCTTGCCCTTCTCGACCCCCCACTTGCCGAACGTCCAGCCCGCCGAGATGGTCCCGAGGGCGAGGCCGGTGATGACGACCGCCTCCGTCGCGCCGGTGAACGAGCCGATGACGCCGGCGAACAGGACCAGCAGGCCGCCCGCGATTCCCGAGCCGCCGGCGACGTAGTTGCCGGTCCGGACCCAGCCCGTGTCCCTGTTGTAGAGGAGGTCGTCGATCCCGGCGATGATGCCCAGGACCGCGGAGCCCTTGGCCAGGCCCTTGGCCACCTTGGCGTACCTGCCCGCGGCCAGGCCCTCGCCCAGGTCGGCCGCGAGCTGGGGCCGCGCCTCGGCCATGATGCGCTCGGCCGTCTCCACCCTCTGGTTCGCCGCCGTGATCTTCGCGGCCAGCTCGCGGGCCCTGGCCCCCAGCTCGCCGCGCGGTGTGCCGCCTTCCCTCCAGATCTGGTTGATCAGGGCCTTCTCGAGCTCGGCCCTGGAGAGCTTGCGCTTGGCCATCTTGCCGAGCACGCCCTGCTTCAGGTACTGGTACACGGTGCCGGCCTTGGTGCCCCCGTCCAGGAGCCCGAGGAAGGCGAGCACGGGGTCCGTGGCGCCCTTGAAGGCCGCGTAACCCTTGTACTGCGCCGTGCGCTCGAAGCGATCCAGCAGGCCCTTCGGATCGGGATCCGCCTTCTTCTCCAGCTTCAGCTGACGCAACAGGGCCAGCGGAGCGGTGGCCTTGTCGCCGTTCTCGGCCAGATCCTCCTCGGCGCGCTTGACGAAGTAGGGGTATCTGTCGCGGAGGTTGTACTGGAGATTGTCTTTCTGCTCCGCCGTCAGGCCCGGTTTGGCGAGTTCTCGCTCGTCCTTCTCGTACTCCCGGCTCCAGAAACGAATGTCGTGCTGCGCCTTCTCCAAAATGCCGGCGTACTTCTTGAGGCCCTGGCTGACCGCTTTGACGGCATTTCCCTGGGTTTCCAGCGCGGTGAAGGTGCCGCCGGCGCTGACGGCGAACATCGCGGCGTGGATGCCGGTCCAGCCGTTCAGCGCGGTGACCGCGTGCGCCTCCACCTGCTGGGAAGCGCGGGCCATGTCCGCGGCGGCCTGGCCGACCCGGCCGGCTTCACGGCGGATCGTTCCGGGATCGCCTTTCGGGACCTTGAAAGGGGCTGCCATTTCATTCGCCTCCCATCGTCTTGCGCAGGTTCGCCGCCATCGCCTTCAGCGCCCGGCCCAAATAGTCCACGTCGGCCGTCAGGTGCCCGGCCGTCCGCGCGTACCCGGCGGCCGCCGAGGTGGCCGCTTCGGGAACGAGGCCTTCCGAGGCCGCCGCCACCGCGCGCAGGGAATTGCTCACGTTCGGGATCAGTCCCTTGAGGTTCGAATGAACGCCGGCCATCCCTTGAGCGCCCGCGTCCATGTTGTCTGGTTCTCCGCCTAGAAAACCCATGCGCAGCAGCCTTTCCGAATGATCGTTTTCACTCTGGAGCGTCATGATAGCTGAATGATCATGACAAATCCGGAGAAAGCTGGGGCTTTGCTGCCTGCGTGGCGAAAGCGAACCAAGGACGGTGTTCCTGATGCGCCTCTCCCCCAGCGCGCTGACCGGCCGGGGGCTACGCGACGTCGTGATCAGCGGCGACGAGAGCACCACCGTGGGCCACCTCGTCCACGCCTTCCAGCAGAACCTCCAGGTTCCGGCGCAGCGCCTCTGGGCGGACGGCGTACCGCTGCCCCCCGGACGCGCCCATGACCGCGGCGCTGCGGGGAGCCTTCAGCGCCACGGCGGCCACCGCCACCAGGAAGGGCGACCAGCCCGCCGGTGTCGCCGAGGTACGCGCCGGCGGCGTGCACCGTCTGGGCTACGGCACCTCCACGGTCGGATCGGGCCACTGGTGCACCATCACGGTCGACGCTCAGAACCGCTTACACCTCCTGTTCTGCTGGGCGCATGAAATCACCCCAGTGAGAAATTCACGACTTCCGTGAGAGCTCACGCGGGCGGCGAAGAGCGGCGCAGGTCGTGAATTATTCACTGGCCACCCGAGGTCGGCGGCCCGCATCGTGGCGGGCATGAGGAACAAAGCCGATCTCATCATCTACCTGGCCGTCGCCTTCGGCGGGGCATGGCTGGCCGCGATCCCGCTGTGGATCCAGCCCCAGGGCCTCCAGAGCACCGCACTCCCCCTGTCCCTGGCCGGGCTGCAGTTGTCCCCCACGCTGGGGGTACTCGTGGTGTGGCTGGTGACGGCGCTGCGCAAGGACCCCGCCGCGCGGCAGTGGGCCCGCCAGACAGGCCTGACTTTCGGGCCCAGGCCGGGCCGGACCGTCGCGTACCTCGCCGCCACCTGGGCCGGCATCCCCGTACTGATCGCGGGCGTGATCGCGATCAGCGCGCTGTTCGGGGTCTTCCCCACCGATCTGGCAGGGCTTTCCGGATACCGGCAAGCCTTCCCGCAGGGCACGCACGCCACCGCCGCTGTCGGCACCCTCGCCGGAATCGTGGTGTCGACGCTGCTCGCATCGGTGACGGCGTTCGGCGAGGAATGGGGGTGGCGCGGCTTCATGCTGCCCCGTCTGCTTCCGCTCGGGTATGGCCGCGCCATCCTGGCCTCCGGCATCATCTGGGGCCTGTGGCACGCGCCCCTGACCCTGCTCGGCTGGAACTACCCTGGCCTCGGTCCCTGGGCGGCGCTGCCGTTCACCGTGTTCTGTGTGGCCGCCGGGGCCGGGCTTGGGTGGTTGCGGCTCCGTACCGGCAGCGTCTGGCCGGCGGTGATCGGGCACGGTGTGCTGAACGCCGCCGTGCCCACCCTGTACCTCGTCGTCTCGGCAGCGGGACGGCTGCCCGACCCGCTGCTCGGCGGGGTGTTCGGCGCGGTCGGGCTGCTCGTCTTCGGAGTGCTGGGACTGGCCCTGGCGCGCGTCCGACCCCCCGACGATGCGATGCCTTCCAGCCACGCGTCGGCATCGTCCAGCCCGTCCATCTCATCCAGCCAGGCCACCTGATCACGGAACGGCGACAGCCTGGCCCGCTGGGCGGGCCTCTTGAGCCGGTTGCACGTCGATTCCCGTCCGGCCAGACGACGAGCAGGCCCTCCATCCGCACACGGCCCGCGGTCCGCGGGCCCAGATGCGTCAGTGATGTCAACTGACGTTGAACCCCTCCGTGCCTGGCACCGACGGCTCGTCAAGAAGAAGTGGACACAGCGCGGATGGAGCGCACTGTGGGCGGGCGCCCAGGTCGCTGCGGCCGGCAGGTACGGGCATGCTGCTGCTTCACGATCTCGCGATGCCGGCGCAGGATGGTGTCTGGGCGGACGACAAGCCGCGGCCGGCGCAGGACGGCTCGGGGCAGTGAGGTCAGGAGCGCCGCCAGGAAGAGGCGGTCTTCGGGGGCGAACCTCACCCGTACATCGGCGCCGAGTTGTCGTTGCAGGACCATGATCTGATGACGCAGAGCGAGAATCTCGACATCCTTGTCCCGATCACTCATTGGCAGTAGCCGTAGCGCGGCGAAAGCGTTTGTGACGGTGAGATGAGCCAGGCGAAGAAGCACGAACGATCATCATGCCGCGCGTGGACTTCCTCCCCTGCCGTTGGAGGACGCCCACGCCATCCTCAGCCCCACAAGGCCCTGACCTGTCCGGACAATGCGGGTGACAGAGGGAGCAGTCCAGGTCATCAAAGCAGAATGCCGTCGCCTGGGCTGGCCCTGTCCGCATCCGACGGTCGAACGGCCCCAGTCGCGCTGAGGGCCATTCGACGCAGTCAAGGAGCGGGAGGTCAGACGCCGAACGCCGCCGGGTAGCGGATGACGCCGCTCGGGACGGGCCGCTCAGGGTCGAGGGCGAGCGCCATCATGTACTTGTCCTCGACGTCGAAGGGCGGGCGGATGCCGTACCCGGAGGCGGGGGTGAAGCCGAATCGCGGGTAGTACTCGGCGTGGCCGAGCACGAGCACCAGGTTCTCGCCCTGCTCGCGGGCGGCTTGCAGAGTGGCGCGGATGGCGGCGGAACCCGCGCCCCGCCGCTGATGTTCGGGCCTGACGGCGCACGGGCCCAAGGTGAGGGCGGGTGAGCCGCCGACGTGGCAGCGGGTGAGCAGCGCGTATCCGGCGAGCTCGCCGCCGGGGGCCTCGGCCAGCCAGGACAGGCCGGGCAGCCACGCCTGCGGGTCGGCCCGCAGCGCCTCGATGAGGTCGGCCTCGTGCGGGGTGGGGAAGGCAGCAAGGTTGATGTCCCGGATGATGGCGACGTCGCCGGCGCTCTCGGGACGGGTGGTGAGGGAAGAGGTCATGATCGGGTTCGTCTCCTTGTCCTTCTGCGGATGCAGGACATGGAGGATGCCTCCGCGGGGGTGCTCATGAAGCTTGCCCTTCTTGGCGAAGCCAGCCTCGGACGGCTTTACGCTTCTGCATACAAGAGCTGGCGAAGATCGCTACAACTTCTCAGGTCCGTCGATTGCGCGCGTCTACAACGCCGCCACCAGCGGCAAGGACAACCTGGGCGACGACCGGGAAGTCTTCCTCACGCTCAAGAGGATCGCCCCGCACATCGACCAGGCCGCCCGAGCGAACCTGGAATTCTCGATCCGTGCGACACGCGTCGTTGTGGCTGACCTGGGCATCTCGCAATGGCTGAATCTGGGGTGTGGTCTCCCCCCTCAGAGCACGCTTGAGAAGATCAGCTTGAGGGGGTGGAGTTGTGACACTCCAAAGAGTTGTCGCATCAGCCCACGGAGCCGGTTGGCAGGCTGCGGACATGTTCCGGAGCGCGGCATGGCACGTATGCGGCCACCCGTGGTCGCAGCGTTGACCATCAGGAGGCTGAGGCCTCCCTGACCGCTGCGGACAGCCAGACGGTCAGCCCAGTGAGGGTCACGATGGCGATGACGATCAGTGCAGGAAAGTACCAACCCGGGAAAAGCGACCCAAGATCGGTATCGCCAGAAGGATAAAGCACGATCGCGTAAGTGCTCAGGACGGCCAGGGCGAGACTCATCAGGTAGACCATGCCGGCGGCCGTGCACAGCACGAGGCCGCCGGCGGTGGATCGGCGATTCAGCCGGCCCCCCAGTGCGGCGACCACGGCCGCCTCGGCGGAGAGGATGAGGGCGATGGCGCCCACCCATCCCCTCGCCGATTCGATCGCCCCGTCCAGCCGGCCTGGCAGCAGGTCGTTCCAGCCTTCGTGCCCGGGGTCGAGCCCCGCCTGGACGGCCGACTGGAGCGCGATCAGGGTCGCTCCGGCGTACAGCAACGGCGCTGCCAGAGCGCACAGCAGAGCGGGCGAGCGCTTCAGGTACCGCAGATCCATGATCGATTAGACGGCCGATTCACACTGAGCGTTCCGCGACGGATCACCTCCGGGCGCCTGAGATGGTGATCATCTCTGTCGGTCGCAGCTGTAACGGGGCCGGCGTTGGGCGGGTCCGCCGCGAGTAAGGCGACGGGCAATCCCGGCGATGGCGGCCCAGCGGATGATCGCCGCGGACACCGCGGGATCGCGTTCGTAGTCGCGAGCCAGACGGCGGCAGGCCAGCAACCTGGTCATGGACTTGGGCGACCGCATCGCCGGCGGAGCCACCTCGGCTTGCTCGTAGGTGCTGTGGTGGAATGCGGACCAGCATGACCCTGCCAACCTGCTGCGCAGTCACGGTGACCTCAATCGAGAACGCACCACGACGGTGGCGCCAGAACTGCGTCGGTCACGCAGCCCATTGTCTCGAAGGGCCCAGAGAAGCGCTCGCGCGCTGACAAGCAGGACACGATCCCGCCGCCCGCAGGCGCTGACAGAAAGGAAGGTGGTGAGCGTGCGTGCCCGGGGCGGCTCGTCACGGCAGCGGACGGTCGCTGAACCGGCAGCCGCGTGGCCGCTTGGGGCGTTCGCTGGTCCAGCCGGCCTCAGGTGCCCATGCTTGAGAGGATATGAACGTCCCCTTGGCGAGCCCCTCCGTGCTCTCGGCCGCGATATCGACGTTTGTCGCCAAGACGGTGCCGGTGTGTGGGTCGAGGATGGTGGTGTACATCTGCACCACGACGTCATTGGTACCGAACTCGGCGGTGAAGCCCTCGCTCTTGATGAAGGTGACCGCGATTCCCGTACGTCCCAGAGGGTCAGTGATCGAGCCGCGCACCTTGGTCGTCGGCAGGCCGGCGAGGAGACGCAGGGCGGCTGCCCTGACCGAGGGCTTGACCGGGAGCTCCAGAAGGGCGGAGGAGGTGACGAGGAATTGTTCGAAGCTGACCTTGGGCTGGCGGCTGTCGTTTCGGATCTTCCAGTAGGTCCGTAGTTTCTCCCGGAGTTCTTCGGCGTCGCCGGGCAGTGCCGCGAGGTCGGCCAGCGTGAGTTCACCCAGCCGTCTATCAGCGAGCACGCCGCCCGGCTCGGCCGCGCGCGCGTACACGCATTGAGAGGGCTTGGACCGCAGCTGGACCTTCGCGCAGTCGCTCGCTCGGGTGCACACGCGCTGGACCGTGACCGGAGAACCCGCCGCCCGCCACGCACGCTCGTCGGCCTCGGTGGCGGGACGGACGAACAGCTGCCACCGCTCCCCCTGGACGGGGTCGCCGGGATCGCGCGGCTGCCAGAGGTCGATCCGCGACGAGGACAGGACGTTGAACGTTTCGCCGCCCGCCCGGACCCTGATCAGCTCATTGCTGAGCAGCGGCCTGCGCCAGTAGGCGCCGCGCTCGTCCGGCAGTTTCGCGACCTGGTCCGCCAGCCGGAGCAGGGCATCGTTGCCGCCTGCGGGCGCGAGCATCGGTGCGGGAACGGCGGTCACGTTCGACACCAGCGTGACGACGGCCATGACGACGGCGATCGTTGTTGCGGCCGCTCCCAGGGTCCATCCCCAGGCGAGGCCGCGCCGATTCGCTCTACCTGGCCGTACCGGCTTGAGCTGGGCGGCGGCAAGCCGGAGGCGGGCCTTCTCGACCACCTCCGCCGAGGGCGGCGGAGCGTCAGGCAGCGCTCTCGCCAGGAGGCTCAGCTCATCCATGGATCTCCTCCAAAGGGTTGACGTCGCCGAATGCCTTACGGAGCTTCTTGCGGGCCCGGTTGAGCCGGGAGGCGACCGTCCCCGCTGGGATCCGCAGGGCCGCGGCGACCTCGGCGTGGCTGAGGTCGCCCAGCACGCTCAGCAGCACGACGTCGCGGTCCCCACGATTGAGCCCGGCCAGCGCCCCCGCCAGCTTGCCGGTCAGCCGGCCCGCAGCCACGCGGGCCAGGGCTGCGTCCTCGGGACTGTGCTCGGCGCGCTCAGCCGTCCGGCTGAGCGCCTTCCATCTACGGATCTCGGTACGGCGATGCCGTGCGATGAGGTGGGTGGCGATGCCGTACAGCCACGGACGCACCCCGCCGCGCGAGGTGTCATAGCCACCTCGATAGGCCGCCAGGAACACCTCGGCGGCCAGGTCGTCAGCGACGTCGTCGGACAACCGCCTGACGATGTAGCGGTGGATCTCGGAGAAGTGCGCATTGAAGATCTGCTCGAAGTCCACCCGTAGATCGGGTGGGTCGGCCAGGTCAGGTGGAACGGCCATGCAGGCGTCTCCGCTGGATCAAGTGAACGATGGACGCCCTTACTTGCCCGAAGTGCCTTGCTGCTTTCACGGACCGTCGCTGAGCCTCTCGCCTATGTCTGCCTGAGGCAACTCCAGATGCCGCCTGACCCGTCTTGTCAGCGTATGTTCAGGTCAGTGATTCGCTCGGGATCGATGATCGGATCAGGAGCAGTGCGCAGCGGAGCCGCTTGGTCCAAGGCCCGCGCCGGGTCTCCCAAACTCCGCGGCGGCGGGCCGTGACCCTGCTGATCGGCTCGGACTCGTTCGACGACGGCAGGGGCCACTCCGTCATCGGCCGCCTCGTCCGCGACCTGCGCTGACCCCGTCAGCGCGACAACGACTGCAGTGACCCGGCGATCCAGTGCCCGGCCCAGCGCTTGATCTTGCGCAGCGCCTCCAGCCGGCTCGCCGCCCGGTCGAGCCGGTAGTACAGCCGCGGCGGCATGTACGACAGCAGCGGCGAGTGCCGCTGGCCGAGCAGCGCGAACATCTGCGCGGGCTCCAGGCGCAGGTAGCGCGGCAGGTCCTCGTAGAACCGCGCGCTGTAGCGGGCGGCGCTCTGGACCGGCAACAGCGCGGCCTTGCGCTCCCGCGCGTAGGCCGCGAGCGCGAGCGCCAGGGCGGGGTGGCGCTCGATCGCGCCGGCCAGCGCGATGGCGTCCTCGAACGCGAGCGTGGTCCCGGCGCCGATGGAGTAGTGCGTGGTGTGCGCGGCGTCGCCGAGCAGGACGAGGTTGCCGCGGTGCCAGGAGCGGTTCGTCACGGTCTGGAAGCGCAGCCACTGCGCGACGCCCTGCCCGCGCCCGATGAGCCGATGCCCGTCGAGCAGGTCGACGAACAGCTTGTCCAGCAGCTCCAGGTTGCCCGCCTCGTCGGCGCGGTCGAGCCCGAGCCCGCGCCACGTGGCGGGCGCGCACTCGATCACGCAGGTGCTGCGCTCGTCGTCGAAGCGGTAGCCGTAGCACCAGATCCAGCCGTGCTCGGTCTCCACGAAGGCGAAGGTGAAGGCGTCGAAGACCCTGGTGGTCCCGAGCCAGATGTAGGTGTTGCCCCCAATGGCGACCTTGGTGCCGAAGTCGTGGCGGCCGCGCAGCGGGCTGTTCACCCCGTCGGCGGCCACCACCAGGTCGGCGTCCGGGACCTCGCCGCGGATCTCGCGCTCGAACTCCACCCGCACGCCGAGTGCGATCGCCCGGTCGGCCAGGATGCCGAGCAGCCGGTGGCGGCCGATGCCGAAGCCCTCGTCGCCGCGGTGCGTGGTGGTGCGGCCGCCGACGAGGGCCATCCCGTCATGCCACCGCACGGACGCCTCGCCGATGGCGCGGGCCGACTCGGGATCGCTCTCGTACAGCCGGTCGAGCAGGCTGCCCCAGTACGTCACGCCCCAGCCGTACGTCGAACCCGCCGGATCGCGCTCGAAAACGGATATGTCACACGAAGGATCGCGCAGCTTCATCAGGATCGCGAAATACAGGCCAGCGGGTCCGCCACCGACACAAATCACCTTCTGTACTTCGTTTGACACAGAGTAGTTATACGCGCACAGTACGCCACCACGCGCCTACGCCACGCCGGACCCGAGCCAGCTGTTCGCAGGCGCTGTACGGGGTGAAGCGGTTGTGCGGCATCGGTCCGCCGGCTGCGGAGTTCGTCCGGCGGGACCATACGCCGCACCTCACCGAGGCCATGCAGATGCGCAAGCTCGGTGTCGCGGTGGGGGCGGCTACGCCGGCGAGCTGCTTACCGACGGCCCCGCCGAGGATGACCCGGTGGTTGTGGTACGACGCCCGGCGGCGCAGGATCAGCGCCCGCCGCCACCAGGTCGAGCGTCGAGTAGGTGTCGATGAGGAACGGCTTGGACACCTCGAGTCCGGCATCGACTCTCAGCTATGAGCGGCCATTACCCATCGTCATGTTCGGGACGGCTTCGAGGAGCTGCTTCGTGTACGGGTGCGCGGAACGCTCGATGACGTCCTCCGTCGTACTGTGCTCGACGAGCCGGCCGGACTTCATGACCGCGATCGAGTCGGCCATGTAGCGGACCACGGCGAGGTTGTGCGAGATGAACAGGATCCCGACACCGGTCCGGCTCTGGATCTCCTTGAGCAGGTTGAGCACGGCACCCTGGACCGAGACGTCGAGCGCCGACGTGATCTCGTCGGCGATCAGGACCTCGGGCTCGGCGGCGAGGGCGCGGGCGATGGCGACGCGCTGCCGCTGTCCGCCGGAGAGCTGCCGGGGGCGCTTGTGGACGTCGCCAGGATCGAGCCGGACCATCTCGAGCAGCTCGGCGACCCGGGCCGGCCGCTCCCGCCGCCCGCTCGCCCGGGGCAGGCCCTCGGCGATCGACGCGCCGACGCTCATCCTCGGGTTGAGGGACGCATACGGGTCCTGGAACACGTACTGCAACGGCGGGCGGCCGCGCGGGTCGAGCCCCGCCCCCTTCCAGAGGATCGTGCCCGAGGTGAGCGGGGCGAGGCCGACCGCCGCCCGGGCGAGGGTCGACTTGCCGGACCCCGACTCGCCGACGAGCCCGACGACCGAGCCGGCCGCCACGGTCAGGCTGACCTCGTCGACGGCCGTCACGGCTCCCTGATTGTGGCCGTACCGGACAACTATGTCGCGGAGCTCGAGCACGTCACGCCTCGCTTTCTAGGACCGGCAGCAGCGGATGCCAGCAGGCGACGGCGCCGCCACCGCCCGAATCGGCCAGTTCGGGACGCGCCTGCCGGCATCGGTCGTCCGCCTGGCCGCACCGGGGCGCGAACGCGCAGCCCGGCGGCAGGTCAGAGGCGTGCGGCGGGCGGCCGGGAATGTTCGCGAGCGGCCGGGACCGGTCCGTCGACATGTCCGGGATGCTCGCGATCAACGCGCGGGTGTACGGATGCGCGGCCTCGGCGAGCCCCTTGACCGGCAGTTCCTCGACCACCCGGCCGGCGTACATGACCAGGACCCGGGACGCGTTCTCAGCCACCACCGCGATGTCGTGGCTGATCAGCAGGACGGCGGCGTCGCTCTCCCGGGAGATGCGCCGCAGCAGGCCGAGCACCTCCTTCTGGACGGTCACGTCGAGGGCGGTGGTCGGCTCGTCGGCGACGATCAGCGCCGGCTGGGCCATGAGGCCCATCGCGATCGAGGCGCGCTGGCGCATGCCGCCGGAGAACGCCATCGGGTACTGCTTCGCCCGCGCCTGCGGGTCGGTGATCAGTACTGCGCTGAGGCGGTCGACGGCTCGTCGCCACGCGTCCCGGCGGCCGAGGCGTTCGTGGGTTTCCGCGACCTCGGCGAGCTGGCGTCCGACCTTGAGCGTCGGGTTCAGCGACGACATCGGGTCCTGGAACACCATCGCGAGCGAGGTGCCGAGCAGCCGCTCGCGGTCGCGGGGGCGCATCCGCCGCAGCTCGTTGCCCTTGATCTGGTGCACGTCGGCCTCAGCGACGTTCGGGTACGAGGTGAGCTGTGCGGCCGCCATGGCGGTGAGGCTCTTGCCCGATCCCGACTCGCCGACCAGCCCGACGATCTCGCCGCGGCGAAGGCGCATGCTGACGTCGACGACCGGGGAGAAGGGCGCGGTCTCGCCGGGTACGGTGACGGTCAGGCGCTCGATCCGGAGCACCTCGTCGCCCGGTGGCGGCGTCTCGGCCGGGGCCGTATCCCGGCGCTGGGCCCTGAGGGACGGGAGCCGGAGGTGACCGTGCTGGCTGCCGCCGAGGACCTGGGTCAGCAGCTCGCCGGCGAGGACGAATGCGAGACCCGCGACGACGATCATGATGGACGGCGCGAGCGCGGCCGCCGGGTTGGTGTAGATGGCCGGCAGCCCGTCGGCGAGCATGCGTCCCCAGTCGTACTGCGGCGGTTGCACGCCGAAGCCGATGTAGGACAGTGCCGATATGCTGAGCAGCGCCGCCCCGACCTGGCTGGTCGCGTTGATGACGAGGGGTTCCGAGATGTTCGGGATGACGTGGCGAATCAGGATCCGCCACCGCGGGACCCGGAGCAGTCGCGCGGCGGAGACGTAGTCGGCGTTCGCGACGCCGCTGGCGGTGGTGTGGGTCAGCCGCGCGAACGAGGGCGCGAAGGCGATCGCCATCGACAGCACAGCGCCGCGCGCCCCCACTCCGAAGATCATGGCGAGGAACAGGGCGAGCAGCAGCCCGGGAAAGGCGACCATCAGGTTCAGGACGGCGACCACCGCTCGGCCGGCGCGCCGGCCGAGCACGACGGGGACGGTGCCGATGATCAGCCCGCAGGCCACGCCGATGCCGACGACGAGCAGAGCGAGGACGAGGGACAGCCGGGTGGCCACCAGCGTCCGCGTGAGGACGTCGCGTCCGAGGGCGTCCGTGCCGAACGGGTGCGCCGCCGACGGTCCCGCCTGGAGCGCGCCGCCCGCGATCTCCGTGGCCCGGTCGCCGAGCAGCAGCGGCGCCACGACGGCGGTCGCGACCAGGAGCAGCAGCAGGGCGACCGTGACCACGCCGAGCGGCGACGACAGGTGATGGCGGGTACGTGACCAGGACACGTCAGCTCTCCTTGATCGTCGAGCGCGGGTCGATGACGGCGATCGCGATGTCGACCGCGAGGTTGATCAGCAGGATGCCGGCGCCGAAGAAGAGCGCGACCGCCTGGACGACCGGGTAGTCCTTGGCGAGCACCGAATGCACGAGCTCGGCGCCGACGCCGGGCCAGGCGAACACGTTCTCCACGAGCACGGTGCCGGCCACCATCGACGCGAGGATCATGCCGGAGACGGTCAGCGTCGGGGTCAGCGTGTTCGGCAGCGCGTGCCGCAGGTAGATCAGCCGCGCCGGGAGGCGCTTCGCGCGCGCCGCCCGGATGTAGTCCTCGCTGAGCACCCGCTGGGTCTCGGCCCGGACGATCCGCGCCAGGTAGGCGGCCGGGCCCACGACGAGGGCGGTCACCGGCAGCACGAACGACGCGGGACCGGACAAGCCCGCGACCGGCAGCGCATTGAGGGAGACGGCGAAGACGAACACGAGTCCGACCGACACCAGGTAGTCCGGCACGGAGAGCGCGAGCCCGGTCACGCCGCCGAAGCCGAAGTGCAGGCCGCGGCCCCGGCCGTCCCGGGTGGCGATACCGAGGAGCAGGCCCACCGGTATCGCCACCGCGAGGCAGACCACGAACGCGGTCAGGCCGAGCTGGAGGGTCGCGGGCACCAACTGTGCCATCTTCTCCCGCACCGGCGTCTGGGTGTCCAGGGACGTACCGAGGTCGAGGTGGAGCAGGTTCCAGAGATAGTCCAGGTACTGCCGCCACAGCGGGTCGTTGAGCCCGAGACGCTCCCGGGTGGCCGCGATGGTCTCCGGCGGCGCCATCAGGCCCAGGGCTCCGCGTACCGGGTCGCCCGGCAGCGCGTGGACCATGGCGAACGATGCGGTGACGACGACCGCCAGCGAGACGACGAACCTCCCCAGCCGCCGGATCAGGAATACCGGCCACGGGTGCCTGGCGCGCAGCGACGACTTCACAGAACCTCCCATCCTCCCCGCCGTACCTAGCGCAGAACCCGGAGCGAGGTGGGCTCCAGCACGCGGGCGACGACGTCGAACTTGGCCCCGTTGCCCCAGTAGAGGTAGGGCGAGACGGCGATCGGGGTGATGTCCGCGTCCTTGATCAGGGCGCCCTCGCCCGCGTTCCAGTCGGCGCAGCCGCCGGTGCCGGACTTCGCCTGCGCCGCCTTGATCGAGCTGTCGAAGACGTCGTTGTGCATCGAGCCGTAGTTGATGCCGCCATGCGACGGGGTGGCGCCGGAGAAGAACGGCACGAGCGTGGCCGGGTTGGACACGCCGAGGCCGATGAGGGTCGCGGTCCACGGGCCCTTGCCGCCGAAGACGACATCGGACCGCGCGTTGAACGACTGTCCCTTGAGGTCCACCTTGACGCCCAGCGCCGTCCACTTCTGGCCGATGTACTCGGCCGCCGCCGCGGTCGTGGTGTCCTCGTTGTCGTAGACGAACGCGACCTCGAGCGGCTTGCCGTCCTTGGCCCGGGCTCCGCCGCCGGCGGCCGTCCAGCCGGCCCGGTCGAGCAGCGCCGCCGCGGCGGCCGCGTCGTACGCCGGCTTGTTCGGGGTGACGGTGTCACCGCTGCAGATCTTCGGGTCGGTCAGCAGCCCGTTGGCCTCCTGTCCGAGGCTGCCGGTGGCGACCTGGGCCAGTTCCTTCATGTTGAGAGCGCCGACGAGCGCGCGCCGGACGTTGACGTCGGCGGTCGGCAGACCGGCGGCCTGGTTGAAGGTGAGCTCGTCGTCGATGATGCTGCCGCCGTCCGAGAACACCTTGGCGGCCTTGAGCCGCTGGGTGTCGGCACCGGAGAGGAGCGAGATGTTGACGCCCTTGCTCAGCAGGAGGTTGGCCGTCGTGGTCACGCTCGTCACGAGCTTGAAGGTCACCTTCGCCGGCATGCCCTTCTCGGCGGTCGAGGCGCCGTTCGGCCCCCAGGCGTACCCGTCGCGGCGGGTGTACGTGTACTGGTTGCCGGCCTGCACGCTGGAGAGGACGAACGGACCGGAGCCGGCGGAGGCGGCCTTCAGGGAGTCGCGGTTCTTGATGGCGCTCGAGCAGACCAGCGGCAGCTCGGCCAGGTTCTGGAAGAAGAAGGGCGCGCCCTCCTTGAGCTTGACCGCGACGGTGCCGGCGGCCTTGTCGGCCGTTGCCGTGGCGCCGGCAGGAACGGCGGCGCCGCGCATGGGCGAGCCGTTGCCCTCGGCGGCCACGTAGTTGATGTTGTCGGCCACCGTCTGCGCGTCCATCGGCGAGCCGTCCGAGCAGGTGACGCCCTCGCGGACGGTCAGCGTGTAGGAGGTTCCCTCGCCGGTCCACGACTTGACGACGCTGGGCGCCACCTCGCCGGAGTCCAGCAGCTTGACGGGCGTGTCGTAGGCGAAGACGGCCATCATCTTGTTGACGCCGTTGACCGAGCGCTGCGGGTCGAGCGCACCGGGGTCGCTGTCGATCGCGATGGTGAGCGAGCCGCCGTCGGCATAGTCGTCGCCGGACGAGCTACCGGTGCTCCCACCGTTGGAGCAGGCAGCCAGCGCGACCGTCGAGCACAATACGGAAATCGAGACACGAAAAGGGCGATTTCGGACCATTGGCGCGTGACTTCCTCTGCGGCCGGCGGGACGAGCCAGCTCGGCGCTGGGTGATGTAACCCACGATTGAAGCCACAGCGCGGCAGCGATTCTTGTCCAAGCCCACAAAGGTGCCCGTGCTCGATCGTGGCCAGACCCAAGCCCCACGGTCGCCCCTCACTTTAACGTCGTCCGTCAGACCGTACCCGACTAGGTGAAACATGGATCAAATGACGGAGGGGTTCGGGTTGGTGGACGTCGAAAGCCTCGGCAAGCGGTACCAGGAGCTCCGGTACCGCACGGCGCCCACCTGGGCGCACCTGATCGGTGAGTACTCGGTGGCAGGGCACTTCGAGGACGTCAGCGCGACGGCCGAGGCGGCCGAGCTCCGCGAGCTGCGCGAGGTGGCACATGCCGCCGCCGCGCTCGCCCGTACGCCGGACGGCACACCCGTCTCGCTCGACGGCGCGGTCCTCGCCTGGCAGGCCGCGACCAGAGCCGACGTGCTCGAACACCGGTTCGCCGAGCTCGACGTCGACCCGCTCTTCGGGCCGGTGACCCAGTTCCCGGGCCAGGTCGCCAAGCTGGCGCTCCCGTCCGCCGAGGTGGCCGGCGCCCTGCCGAAGAAGTACCGCGGCTTCGCGCGCAATCTGCGCGACAGGCTGGAGCGTCTCGCTGCGGGCCGCGCGGCCGGCCGTACCCCGGTCGCCTTCGCCGTGGCGGACACCGTGGACAGGGTGCGGAAGTGGCTGCACACCCCGCTCGAGGACGACCCGCTGCTGGCCGTCGACCGCGCCGCGCGCACGGATCACCTGCGCGCGGTGATCGGCGAGGTGGTGCGCCCCGCGCTGGCCGACTATGCCAACGCGTTGACATGGGAGGTCGCGCCGTCCGCGCGGCCCGACGAGCGGTGCGGGCTGTGCTGGCTCGACGACGGCGATCGCGTCTACGCCACCCTGGTCCGCTCGCACACCACCACCGACCTCCACCCTGACCGCATCCACGAGATCGGGCTCGCCCAGGTCGCGGCCCTGGACGAGGAGTACGCCGCCCTCGGCCGGGAGGTCTTCGGCACCTCGGACGTGCCCGCCGTCATGGCCAGGATGCGCGACGACCCGGCCCTGCACTTCGACGACGCCGCCGGCCTCGTACGCGCCGCGGAGGTCGCCCTGGCCCGGGCGACCGACCGCGCCCCGGGCTGGTTCGGGCGGCTGCCGCGCGCCGCGTGCGCGGTCGAGGCGGCGACGAGCGGATCGCTCGGCCAGTACATGCTTGCGCCGAAGGACGGCTCGCGGGGCGGGACGTTCGTCATCAACGTCTCCGATCCGCGCGCCTGGGCCCGGTACGAGATTGAGGCCCTCGCCTTCCACGAGGGCGTTCCCGGGCACCACCTGCAGATGGGCCTCGCCGCCGAGCTCACCGAGCTGTCGGAGTTCCGCCGCACCACCACGGTCACCGGCTTCCTCGAGGGCTGGGGGCTGTACGCCGAACGGCTCGCCGACGAGATGGGCCTCTACAGCAGCCCGCTGGACCGGCTGGGCATGCTGTCGTTCGACTCGCTGCGGGCCTGCCGCCTGGTCATCGACACCGGCCTGCACGCCAAGGGCTGGAGCCGGCAGCGGGCCAAGCGCTTCCTGGCCGAGCACTCCCCGCTGAGCCCGGGGCACATCGACGCGGAGGTCGACCGGTACATCGTGACGCCGGGCCAGGCCCTGGCCTACTTGGTCGGCCGGCTCGAGATCGTGCGGATCCGGCGGGAGGCGGAGCGCCGGCAGGGTGCCGGCTTCGACCTGGCCCGGTTCCACGACGTGGTGCTCGGCGCGGGGCAGCTGCCTCTGCCCTTGCTGGAGGCGCACGTCGCCGCGGCACTACCAGGCGTCGTCGGGTAGCGCGCCGGGCGGGCGGCGGCGATGCCAGTCGCTGACCGCCTGCACGGCTTCGCCCACCACGAGCAGGGCCCGGTCGGCGCCGCGCCGGCCGACCAGCTGTGCGCCGACCGGCAGCCCGGCCGGCGAGGGCGACACCGGCAGGCCGAGGACGGGCAGGCCGGTGACCGACCAGCAGCCGGTGAGCCGGTTGATCCGCCGGCTGGTGAGGGTGAGATCGCCGTCCCCGGCAACGGGCGCGACGAAGGGCGTGGCCGGCACGGCGATGACGTCGGCCTCGGCGAGCACCTCGTCGACCTGGGCCCGCCAGACGAAGGCCACCGCGAGCGCGCTCTCGATCTCCTCGGTGGTCACCCGGCGGCCCGCCTCGATCCGCCCCTTGATCCCGGCGCAGACGCGGGCGTCGTGCCAGTACGGCCGGAGGTGGCGGATCGCCTCGGAGTTCTGCAGCGCGGCCATGGCCTGGTGCACCCGATCGACGTCGCGCAGGGCCACCCGCCGGATCTTCGCGCCGTGCGCGCCCAGCAGGTCGAGCAGGTCGCGGAAGCCGGCGGCGACCGCGGGCTCCAGGTCGTCGAGGAAGTACTGCTCGGGTACGGCCACGGTCAGGCTGGACAGGTCCCGCGGCGGAAGGGGCCGCGAGCCCGTGCCAGCCATGACCTCCAGGGCGATGCGGGCCTCGGCCGCACTACGCGCGAGCGGCCCGACGACGTCCATGCTGGGGCTCAGCGGCGTTACTCCCAGCGTCGGCACCAGCCCGTGGCTCGGGCGCAGCGTGGTCACCCCGCAGAACGCGGCCGGGTTGCGCAGTGAGCCGCCGGTGTCCGTGCCGATCGCGAGCCGGACCAGGCCCGCGGCGACCGCGGCGGCCGACCCGCCGCTCGAGCCGCCGGGGATCCGGTCCGGGTCCCACGGGTTGCGGCAGGCGCCCCACGTGTCGTTCTGCGTGGTCGCCCCGAAGCTGATCTCCTCGAGGTTCGCCTTGGCGACGATCCGCGCGCCGGCGGCCCGCAGCCGGCGCACCACCTCCGCGTCGATCACCGCCGCGGGCGGATGCGGGCCGCGGAGCCCGTCGGTGCGCACCGTCCCGGCGACGTCGATGTTGTCCTTGACCGCGATGGTCCAGCCCGCCATCGGGCCGTTCTTCTCGGCCGCGATGCCGTCCTCGATCAGCTGGGTGAAAGCGTTCAGCCGGGCGGCGAGCGCCACCACGGCGGCGGGAGCGCCGCTCACCGTTCACCGCCGAAGGCGCCGCCCCGTGCAAGATCGGCCAGTTCCGCGGCGCTCATGCCGAGTTCCTCCCGCAGGATCTGCTCGCGGTGCTCGCCGAGGCCCGGCGCGCGGTCCGGCGCCGGGTTCTCCCACCAGGCGCGTCCCGCCGTGCGCACGTGCCGTACCGTACCGAAGCTGGGGTGGTCGGTGTCGACGACCAGGCCGCGCTGCGCGGCCTGCGGCTCCTCGAAGGCCTCGCGCAGCCCGTTGACCGGGCCGCACGGCACGCCCGCCGCCGACAGCAGGCCGACCCAGTGGTCGGTGCCGTGCCGGGACAGGGCGGAGTCCAGCACCGCGTCCAGCTCGGCCTGGTGCGCCTGGCGGCCGGCGAGCGTCGCGAACCGGGGATCGGCGGCGACCTCGGCGACGCCCAGCACCTTGGTCAGGCGCTCGAAGAACACCGGCTTGACGCAGGCGAGCATCAACCAGCCGTCCGCGGTGGGGTAGGCGCCGAACGGCACTACCGAGGGGTGCGCCGACCGGGTCTTGCGGCGGGTCTCGTGCCCCCGGGTGAGGAACCAGGTCGCCGGGTAGGAGAGCATCGCCATCGCCGTGTCGAAGAGGCTGACGTCGCACTCGCCGCCGACGCCGTCGCGCCGGGCGACGTGGATCCCAGCCAGCAACGACATCGCCGCGACGACTCCGCCGCAGTAGTCGACCAGCGAAAGGCCGCTCTTGGTCGGCGGTCCGGCCGGGTCGCCGGTCAGGTCCATCCACGCGGCGAGACCCTGGACGACGTAGTCGTACGCCGGCTCCGCCCGCCGCGGCCCGGTCATCCCGTAACCGGACAGCGAGCAGACCACCAGCCGCGGATTGAGGTGGCTCAGGTCGGCGTACCGGAGGCCGAGCTTGTCCGGCACGTCCCCGCGCAGGTTGTACATGAGCGCGTCGGCGCCCTCGACGAGGCGGTGCAGCACCGCCACGCCGGCCGGAACCGAGAGGTCGAGGCAGATGCTGCGCTTGTTCCGGTTGAAGCTCTGGAAGAAGAGGCTGTCGTCGTCCTCGGCGAACGGCGGGACATGCCGCCCGATGTCGCCGCCCGTACGCGCGTCCTCGATCTTGATCACGTCGGCGCCGAGCTCGGCGAGGTGCAACGATCCGAACGGGCCGGCGCCGTACTGCTCGACGGCGATGATCCTGATGTCACTGAGTCCCGTCACGTCTGCTCCTGTGCTCGATGACCGCGTGGGTGCGTGCCATCTCATTCCTGGTCACCATCACTGCCTCGTCAACGCCCATGCCGGGCCGGGCCAGCAGCACGTCCGCGCCCGCGCCCATCGCGACGTGGGTGGCGATGCGGGCCGACAGGTCGGTCTCGGTGCACGACCCTCCGAGGTACGCCGCGACGCCCGCGGCCCGGCAGGCGAGAACGGACCGCACGGCGTCGTCGAGGCTGCCGACGTCGGGCATCTTGATCTGGATCATGTCGGCCGCCCGCGCGTCGAGGAAGGCCAGCACGTCCTCCTGAGTGTTGCACCACTCGTCGGCGACGATCTGGACGCCGGTTTCGTGTTTGCGCAGGCGCAGGAGGACGTCGATCTGGGCCTCCCGCGACGCCGCGCGCATCGGCTGCTCGACGCGCAGCGGGAACGGCGCGCACTTCTCGGCCAGCCGGGCGAGGAAGCCGGCCACCTCGGCCGCGGAGGGGAACACGTCGCCGAGGGTGCCGTAGCAGTCGATGTGGATCACCGGCTGGTAGTCGTCGTCCGGGCGCCGTGCCAGCACCCGGTCACGTACCCAGCCGACATAGTCCAGCAGCAGGTGGCCGCCGGGCCCGACGAGCAGATCGGCGTTGTTGATCAGCCCGTGCGGCAGGCTCTCGACCCGGCGCAGCACCATCCGGTCGACCGCGCCCCGCCGGTCCTCGCCGGACTGGGCGAGCAGCGGGACTGGACCGATCGGATCGGCGCCGCCGTACTCGGCGGCGACCACCTCGGCCATCGTGCGCCGGGTGGCGTTCGCGGCCGCATCGAGCAGGGCCTGGCTGACCCCGTACGCGACCGCTCGTGGCAGCCCGAGCGGCGCGATCAGGGCGGAGGTCTCCCGGAACGAGTCCATGGTCGCGTCCAGCAGGACGTCGCGCAGCACCGGCAGCCAGCGGTCGCGGGCCGCCTCCGCCAGCAGGACGGGCTCGCGCCCGGAGCCGCCGGCGTACTGCACCGACACCCCGGCCCCGGTGGCCACCCGGTCGTCGTCGAGGAAGAGCAGAATCTGCAGCGACTCGCTGGGCTGGCGGATCGCGCGGTAGCCTGGGGTGAGCGCGGGGCCGTCGTAGAAGTAGCCGTCGCGTACCGCCCCGGCCTTGATCGCCGCCTGGTCGTCGTTGCTGTAGGTGCCGATGCCGGGCACCGCCAGAATCCCCGAGACGCGCATCAGCCGGCGTACCTTGTCACCCAGTCCACGACCCGGGCGTTGTAGTCGCGCCGGAACCGGGGCGGGCTGTTTAACAGCATGTTGTGCGACGCCTCCGGGTAGATCACGATCTCGGTCTGCACGCCGAGCTCGCGCAGCGCCGTGTGCCACTGCCTGGCCTGGTCGAGCGGGCAGCGGACGTCCGCACCGCCGTGCAGGAGCAGCGTGGGAGTGCGTACGTCGGCCACGTGGGTGATGGGCGACATCGCCGCGTAGTTCTCGGCGTCCGCCCAGAACGCGCCGCCCCACTCGCTGGTCGACAGGGCGCGCCGGTTGTCGGTCGTGCCGGCGGCGCTGCGCAGATCGCTGATGACGCCCCCGCCGACGGCCGCGGCGAACCGGTCGCTGCGGCTGGTGAGGTAGCAGGTCATGTAGCCGCCATAGCTGTAACCGGTCACCGCGATGCGGTTGTTGTCGACGAGCCCCTCGGCGACGAGCTCTTCGAGGGGCTCGAGGAAGTCCGCGGTGTCCGAGGTTCCCCACCGGCCACTCACGGCGCGGGCGAACTCCTCGCCGTAGCCGTCGCTTCCCCGCGGGTTGAGCAGCAGTACGGTCCAGCCGCGCGCGACGAGCTCGTGGTGGTAGAGGTGCACGGCCTCCGCGGCGCCGTTCCAGGCGTTGTGCGGGCCGCCGTGGATGTCCAGCAGCAGCGGCTGCGGGCCGGTGGCGTCGGGGTCGCGCATGACCCATCCGGTGACGGCCGTCCCATCGGAGATGGTGAACGTACGCTCGGCGCGCGGGGCCGGACGCCGGTCGCCGAGCCGCTCGCGATGGTTGGTCAGCTGGGTCGACGTGCCGGTCGTGAGGTCCAGGACGTAGATCTCGCCGAACGTGTCCGGCCCGTTGCCGAGGAACGCGACCAGTGTGCCGGCCACGCTCAGGCTCGAGACGTTCTGGTCGGGCGCCGCGAGCAGCGCGGTGGGGGTGCCGCCGGTCTCGGGCATGGTGTACGGCACGACGTAGCCGCCCTCGCGCACGCAGAACAGGACCGTCCCGAGCTGCGGCACCACGCGCGGCGTCGAGCCGGGATAACCGGGCGCGCCGTACATGACCTGCCGGTCCATCTGCTCGGTGAGGTGCCGGGCCGTGCCGTCCGCCGGATCGACGAGGAGCAGGCCGGTGAAGCGCGCGGGCCCCTCCGGGTGGCCGCAGACCAGCAGCCGGGTGCCGTCGCCCGTCCAGGCGAGCGGCCCGGCGCTGCCGGATTCCGGGCCCGCCGGCCGCGGGACCCGTCCGGGGTCGCCGAGGTCGATGACGTACGCGGCGGAATGCCGGGTGAGGTCGGCGTCCGCGGACATGGCGGCGGAGAAGGCGATCCGGGTGCCGTCCGCCGACCAGGCCGCCCCGGATGCGCTCCACTCGCCGGCGGTGATCTGCTCGCATCCGCCCGTGCCGACGTCGGCGACGTGGATGTGCTGCCGCGGGGCGCTCAGCACGCCGGCGCCGTCAGCGTAGTAGTCGAGGCGACGGCTCACGACCGGCGCGCCCCACGCCCACGTGCCCTCGGACTCCGGGGGATCGGCCGGCGCGGTGAACAGCAGCCGCGAGCCGTCCGGGCTGAACGCCGGGGCGCCCGCTCCGCCGGGCCGGCGGGTGAGCTGCCGCGCCTCGGACGTCCCGACGTCGAGCAGCCAGATCTGGGGCCGGCCGTCGGTGGTGCGCAGGAAGGCGAGCAGCCGGCCGTCCGGCGACCAGGCCGGGGCGCAGTCGCCGACGCCGTCGGTCAGGCGGCGCGGGTTCCCGCCGCCGGTGGGCACCAGCCACAGGGTCTGCTCGACGCGGTCAGCGTCGAGGTCGTCGGTCTGGACGACGTAGGCGACCGCGCTGCCGTCCGGGCTGATCGCCGGTTGCCTGGGTACGTCGATCCGCCGGATGTCGTCGACAGTCAGATAGCGGTTCACACCGGTCCTCTCGTCGGTTGCCTGGATGCCGGACACCGCTGATCGTCACAAGTCCGGGGGCGGCGGCGCTGGTGTCGCGGCACGAAATTGCGGGCGCCGGGTAGCGCCGCGCGACGAGGCTGCCGGTCAGGAGCGCATGAAGAGCCGGAACTGGAGCATCAGCGACAGCCGCTCGTCGTGGTTGTCCAGGCTCATCCCGGAGACCTCCGCGACCCGCTTCAGGCGGTAGCGGAACGTGTTGGGGTGGACGTGCAGCGACGCCGACGCGGCGATGTTGTCGCCGAAGTGGTCCAGCCACGCGCGCAGTGTCGGCACCAGGTACCCGTGGCGCTCGTCCTGCTCGACGAGGCGGGCGAGCGGCCCGCTGAGGCCCATCCCCCGCGCCGACACCAGGTCGGCCATCTCCATCATGAGCAGCTCGTACGCGTGCTCGACCGTCGAGCAGACGCGGTCGCCCTGCTGCGCGCTGCGGGCCAGCCGCAGCGCGCGGTCGGCCTCCTCCCGGGCCCGCGGGAGGGCGTAGGCGTCGGGCGCGACGGCGCTGACCCCGATCACCGCGGCGGACCGCCGCCCTACCCGGGTGAGGAAGTCCTTCGCCATCCGCTGACCGCGGTCCGAGTGCGGGTCGGCGGCCGGGGGCAGCGGAACGATCCCGTACACGATGTCGCCGACCAGCGCGGCGGAGGCGCCCGGCTGGACGGTGCCGAGGTGCATGTCGAACGCGTCACCGATGCGCAGCAGCTCGGCCGCGCGGTCGCCGCGCAGGCGTGCGGGCTCGTCCTCGCCGTCCGGGAGCGCGACCGCGAGCACCAGCATCGGGCGGCGGGGCAGGCCGAGCCGGGCCGCGACCTCCTCCGCCTCCGGGCCGCCGGCCAGGACCTGGGCGGTAAGGTCCGAACGCATTCGGCGCTCCACGTTGGCGTTCGCGCGGTGGCTCAGCAGGTGCACGGCGACCGTGCCCTGCAGCTCGCGGAAGGCCTGCATCCGCTCGTCCGAGAGCGGACCGGGGACCGCGGCCCACACTGAGCCCAGGATCTCGTCGTCGGCCCGGATGCCCAGCACGACGCGGGGCATCGTGAAACCGCCGTACCCGCTCTCGGGCGGATCGACGTAGAGCGGCTCCTGGGTGCGGTACAACTGGCGGAAGATGCCGCGCTCGGTGAGATCCTGCGTGGCCCAGGGCGTGACCTGGCGGTTGAGGATCGCGCCGATGCGCGACGGGTCCGCCTCCTCCTGCCGGATCGAGAAGGCGAGCACCCGGGAGTCCCGGTCCTCGACCGTGACCGGCGCGTCGAGGATCTCGGCGATGGCGTTCGCCAGGGCGAACAGGTCGCCGGTCGGGACGCCACCGAGCGGCGCCGCGAGCGCGGGGCCGGACGAGCCGTTCACCAGCGGCGCGAGGGTCGCGGCGAGCTGGATCCAGGAGTTCTCGTTGCCAAGCGCGAGCACCGGCGCGACGGTCCGCGGGCCGGTCAGCGAGGCGACGGCGCTCTCGTGGACGATGAGCGCGCCGCCCTGGCGTGCCACCCGCTCGCTGAGGGCGGTGAGCTGCTCACCAGCCTGGACCCCGACGGCAAGAACCAGGGGGCGCCGCGACCAGGCGACCTGGTCGGCCGGGTCGAA
The DNA here is from genome assembly GCF_044547985.1 of Nonomuraea sp. NPDC052265. NCBI lineage: Bacteria > Bacillati > Actinomycetota > Actinomycetes > Streptosporangiales > Streptosporangiaceae > Nonomuraea > Nonomuraea sp. NPDC052265. The sequence continues at coordinate 63,712 of NZ_JBIUBJ010000009.1, read as the reverse complement.
GATCACCAGGCCGTCGACGATCCGGTCGAGGTCCTGGCCGTCGAACGCCGGGCGGAGCAGGGTGTGGCCGGCGTCCTCCAGGATCCGGGCCAGCGTGATCGACGGTCCGTCTACCACGACGGATGCTTCCGGCTGCTCCGGGTGCCCCACAGCCAGGATTCTAGCCACGGCCGGCTGGCCCGATCTTGTTCCACGGCACTATCGGCCTGCTCGATCTGGTGCGGCAGCACCATCTTTACGGGGCTTCGGGGTCACTGCGGGATGGGCGGTAGCGGTCGCCGCTGTCTATGAGGCCGCTGAATATCAGCGTTTCATCGGTCTGCTCGGCCCGAGGTTGGTGGGTGGTCCGGGTGCGCGGTGGTCGGTCGAATGCGTGGGTGGGCCGGTGGGGTGTGCATGTAGCGTTCGCGCAGCGCGGGGTTGGTTGCCCAGTCGCGGCGGGTCGTGCGCAGTACCGCATCGTGTTCGTGCGGCACGATCTTGCGGCCGGTCTTGGACTTGGTGCACCGTGCGCGCAGCGGGCAGGTGCGGCACAGTACGTGCTCGTCAACAGTGAAGTCATCGACGGTGAACCCGCCCTCAACCGCACTCTGCAACGGCTTTGGTTTGATCACCGCAGTGTCGCCAGCCTGGCCGATCGCGTCGCGCAGGTCACCGGTGCCGTAGGCCGAATCGCCGTACCACTCCCGGCGTTGGTCGCTGTCGCTGTGGTGCGTGCGTTCGGTGGTGTCGGCGTCCGACAGGTCCAGCAACGTCTGCAACGTCAGGATCGAGGCCGCCACCGACGCCGTCATCGATGGACGGCCCTTCCCGGACGGAAACAGATCAGCGAACTGCTCGTCCGGGAACAGCGCACCGCGATGCTCGGCCAGAAACGCGAACATACTGCCCTCGGGCACCAGATGACCCACCAGCGCGGCAGCGTCGAGAAGCTCCCGGTCTGCTCGCTCCACACCCCGCACCCAGAAATCATCGCATCTCGGCATAAATCACTACAGACGACACGCCGATTCTTCAGCGGCCTCCTATAGGGGTAGCCACTCGGTGTGAACTGTCGCTGCGGCGAGGGCTTCGGGGTCGGGGGTGACGCCCAGGCCTGGGCCTTCTGGGACTGACATGTAGCCGTCGCTGAGTTCGAGGGGTGGGGTGATGTCCTGGTGGTAGAAGCGCGACGAGGCGGAGATGTCGCCTGGTAGCCGCATGCCGGGCAGGGCGGCCAGGGCGGCGTTCGCGGCGCGGCCCAGGCCGGTCTCGACCATGCCGCCGCACCAGACCGGGACGTCGTGGGCTTGGCAGAGGTCGTGCACGCGCCGGGCCTCGAGGTAGCCGCCCACCCGGCCGGCCTTGATGTTGACGACACGGCACGCGCCCAGTCTGATCGCGTCGGCCGCGGCCCGGGCGGAGGTGATCGACTCGTCCAGGCAGATGGGGGTTCGCAGGTGGCGGGCCAGCTCGGCGTGGCCCAGCACGTTCTCCTCGGCCATCGGCTGCTCGATGAGCAGCAGGTCGAAATCGTCCAGTTTCCGGAGTTGGTCGACGTCGGCGAGCGTGTACGCCGCGTTCGCGTCGACCTGCAACGGGATGTCGCCGAACGCGTCCCGGATCGCGCGCACCGCCGCGACGTCCCAGCCTGGCTCGATCTTGAGTTTGATCCGCCGGTATCCGTCGGCCAGGTAGGCGCCGACCGCGGTGACCAGCTCGTCGAGGGTGTCCATGATGCCGACCGAGACGCCCGCCGGCACCGACGTGTGGACGGCGCCGAGCGCGCGGCTCAGCGGCATCCCCAGACCCCGTAGCTCGGCGTCCCAGACCGCCATCTCGAGCGCCGCTTTGCTCATCCGGTGCCCGCGGAAGCGATCCAGCGCGGCGCTGACGAGGTTGACGTCGATGGCGGGCAGGTCGCGCAGCGCGGGCACGAGGAAGTCGCGCAGCGTGATCATCGCCGCGCCGACGTACTCCGAGGCGTACAGCGGGTGCTGCGCGGCGACACACTCGCCCCAGCCCTCGGCGTCGGCGGTGACGGCGCGGAGGATCAGCACGTCTTTGGTCGTCTGGGTGCCGAAGGAGGTACGGAACGGCGACACCAGGGGCAGCCGGAGCCGCCGCATCTCGATGCCTTCTAGCGCGGATACCTTACCCATCAGGGTCACCTCAGTCCTCGGTCCGGGTCAGGGGGATGTTGGCGTACGCCGGGCCGGCGTCGCCGACCGTCAGCACCTCGCCGGTCGCGGACAGGTAGCGTCCCGGGCCGGCGGCGGTAAGCTGCAGGGTGATCGGGTCGTCGAGGGAGCCCCCACTGGGCAGGTCGATCACGGCGTGGTCCCCGTCCTGCCGCAGGCGGTACGGCGCCATCGGCACCTCCCCGACCCGGGATTCGTAGTCGCCGGCCAGGCCGGGTTCGAGCGTCGACGGGCCGAGCTCGGGCACGACGGTCCGGTACCGCACATCGCCGGTGGTGGCGTCGAGCTGGTAACGGACGTGCCCGGCCGCGTCGCGCAGGAACACGGACCGGCCGTCGACGCCGTGAAGTTCGCCGTCGCGGGCGACGATGTCCCGGATGTCGCCAAGGCGCCCGACGTACCGGCCGGCCGCGTCCTGCGGGTAAGGCGAAGCCGCCGCCGGGGGTGGGGTGGCCTGCGAGCCGTGGCCGTCCGCGAGCCGCCGGACGATGTCGGCCGCCAGCTCGTTCTGCAGGTCGTGGTCCACGGAGTTGGTGAGCACCGCACCGCCGATGCCGAGGTCCGGCAGCCAGAACACCTGGCAGAGGAAGCCGAAGCCGGCCCCGCCGTGGTGCAGCACCCTGACCCCGGGCGCCCAGCGGTCGACGTAGAGCCCCAGCCCGTACCCCTGGGTCTGCTCCTCGGTCAGCCTCGGGAAGTCCAGGTGTTGCCGGGCCAACTCGGGCCGTAGGACGCCGTCGCCCTCGCGCAACTGGAATCGCAGGTAGCGCAGTACATCCGCCACGCTGGTGTAGAGACCGCCCGACGGCACCATCGGCACTCGCCGGGGCACGTCGCGACCCGCGCGGGCGAACGTGCGGGAGTGCCCGAGCGCCCGGTCCTCGTCGCCGTCGAAGGCGCCGAAGTCGAACGTCGACCGGGTGAGACCGAGCGGCTCGAACAGCCGCCCGCGCATGAACTCGGCGAACGTCTCCCCCGCTGCAGTAGCCACCACCTGGCCGGCGAGGTCGATCCCGAGGTTGGAGTACTCGTGGTGGTGGCCGACGGGGAACCGCAGCCAGGTCTCGGGGATGCTGGCGAGGTGCTCCTCGAACGTGGCGTCGCCGACCTCGTAGTTGGACCCGACCGGCGCCTCGTGGGTGAAGCCGGCGGTGTGGGTCAGCAGGTGGCGCAGGGTGATCCGGCGTTCGGGCCGCTCCTCGAAGTCGCTGTGTACGGTGAAGTCCGGCAGGTGGCGCAGGATCGGCTGGTCGAGGTCGACCAGGCCCTCCTGCACGGCCAGCAGCACGCCGGTCGCGGTGACCAGCTTCGACGTCGACTGGACGCTGAACATGGTGCGGACGCCGATGCCGCTGCCGAATCCCTCGGCCCACAGGACGCCGTCGGCATCACACAACCCTACGGCGACCCCCGGAATCCCCCGCGACCTCGCTTCGCGGGGAACGGCTTCGGAGAGGTACGCGATGAGCTCATCGACCCGCGACATGACCCGACCCTTCTTCGGTACGACCCCGCGCCGTCGACGATCCGGCCAGGACCGCCTCGTATCCGGCCGGATCGGTGACCCCCTCGGTGTCGAAGAGGACGAGCGTGGATCTGGGCCGCAGCAGCGAACCCGCCCGCGAGTCGAGCCGCAGCCGCCGGAGACCGGCCAGGCCGGCCGCGCCGCTCTCGCTGGTCGCGACGCCGAGCGCTGCGAGGTCGCGGACGGCCGCGGCCACCTCGAGGTCGGAGACCCGGGTGGCGGCACGGACGCCCCGCTGCAGCGCCGGCCATGCCACCAGTGAGACCTCGCCGCAGTTGAGCCCCGCCATCGTGGACTCGTGCGGTCCCGGCACCGTCACCCGTTCCCGGGCCGCCAGGGACTGCCATAGGCAGTCGGCCGCCGCAGGCTCGGCGGTGACGACGCTGCACGACCCGCTCGCGAGGCTGCGGACCGCGGCCGAGGCGAACGCGCCCACGCCCACCGGGACGAGCGCCAGGTCGATCGACGCGTCCGAGCCGAGCGCCGCGGCGAGCTGGCGCCGGGTCTCGGCGAAGATCGTCGAGTAGCCGGCGGCCACGGCCTCGGGGATCCGGGTGTACCCGGGCCACGACGTGTCCGAGACGAGCAGCTCGTGCCGACCGTCGGGCCGGTCCCGCTCCGCGCTCTCGGCCGACCGGCGAACGGCGTCGTCGTACGATCCGGCGACCACCTCGACCTCGGCGCCCTCACCGCGGATCGCATCGACGCGTGCCTCGGCCATGTCCGCGGGCACGAAGATCCGGCTGTTCAGGCCCAGCCGGCGCGCCAGGTACGCGACGGCGCGGCCGTGGTTGCCGTCCGTGGCGGTCGACAGGACGATCGAGGCGCGCAGGGCGCCGGCCGCCTCGGCGAGCGCGTCGAACGTCGGGAAGGGCACGCGGCCGATGTGGCCGGCGATCGCCACGCTGACGGCCCAGCTCGCACCGACGACCTTGAACGACGGCAGGCCGAGGCGCTCGACCTCGTGCTTGACGAGCACGTGCGCGACGCCGACCTGGTCGGCGATCGCCGGCGCCGGCACCAGCGCGGACTCGGCGAATCCCGGGATCGATCGGTGAAAGTGCTCGATCGCGTCCGGAGGGCGTTCCGCCCAGCCGTCGAGGGCCGACCACGCCGGGTTCCACAGGACGTTACTCTCGAAGTGCGCCATCTCAGTCCCCAGTTCCCCTTTTCTCATCGATGGCCGAGCCAGCCAAAATCCGGCGCGCGCGCTCGACGACCGGGGCGTCGACCATGACGCCCCCGACGGCGACCGCACCCTGCCCGGCCGCCGCGATCACCTCGCGCGCCCAGGACGCCTCCTCCGGCGACGGCGCGAAGGCGGCCCGGATCGCGCCGGCCTGGACCGGATGGACTGCGAGCTTGCCCGCGTAGCCCTCGCGGCGCGCTCGCCCGGCGTCGGCGAACGTGGCGTCGTAGTCCCGCAGCGCCATGGTCACCCCGTCCACCGGCGCGGGCTTCCCAGCCGCGCGGGACTCCAGAGCCAGCCGGCTCCGGACCTGCCTGACGACGTCGGACTCCTGCTCGCAGCCGAGATCGAGGGCGAGGTCGACAGTGCCCAGCATGAGCCGCTCCACCCGCTCGACGGCGAGCATCTCGGCGACTCGCTCGACGCCGGCGGCGGACTCGACGAGGGCCGCCGACGGCACCGGGAGCAGGTCGCACACGCGTTGCAGGTCCGCCGCCGACTCGGCCTTGGGCACGACCACGCCCCGCAGGCCCGCGCAGCCGACCAGCGCGCGCAGATCGTCCGCATGCCACGGTGATCCTGCCGGGTTCACCCGTACCCAGGCGGATCCGCCGACGGCGAGCCAGCCCGCGACGTGGTCCCGGGCCGCCGGCTTGGCAGTCAGCGCCACGGCGTCCTCCAGATCGCAGATGATCTGGTCGGCGGCGCTCGCGGCCTTCGCGAAGCGCTCAGGGCGGTCGCCCGGGACGAAGAGCCAGGCCGGGCCTCGTACGGTGCTCATGCGACCAGCGCCGCGAAGGTCCAGTCGAGGACGGCTCCGCGACCGGCCACCGACGTCTGGGTGTTGAGCACGGCGATCGCGGTGCCGTCCCGGTAGGGCGTGACGCCCCGCACCGTGACGCGGCTGCGCACCGTGTCGCCTTCGAAGACGGGCGCGACGTGGTCGCACGCGAACCACTCGGTCACGATCACCAGCCCCGGGACCATCCGGCAGGTCTGGCTGAGCGCGAGCCCGATCGTGTGCCCGCCGTAGACGAGCCGGCGGCCGCCGGCGGCCTCCGCGTCGTGGTGCACCGCCGCGATGTTGACGGTGAGCCGCGCCAGTTCCGGCGCGCTCGAGACGACGTCGCCGGCCGCTAGCTCGAAGGTGTCGCCAGCCGCAGGCGGACCGCCGGGCGAGGGCGCCAGCGGCTTGAGCGACCACTGCGCGAGCCAGTCGGGGGCCGTCGCCACGTCCGGCACGGACGGTGCGGTGAAAAGGCCGTCGACGTGGGGGCCCGCCTCCGGGGCCGGTCCGGACCCGTCGCGGCAGGGCAGCAGCGCGCACCGGTCGAAAGCGAGGATGACACGTCCGGTCTGGTCCCGGGTCACGATGCTCAGCACCGCCTTGCCGCGCTCGGGCCGGTCGGGCCGGGACCGGACCCGGCGGAGAGCGACGACCTCGGTCGAGGTAACGAGGGTGTCGCCGAGGTACGGCGTCGCCCGCGGCCGCAGCCCCCGGTAGAAGAGGTTCGCCACCACCTGGCGGGTCACGACGCTCGACTGGCCGACGGCCACGTCCCAGACCACGCCGGGATACGCGAGGCCGGGACGTCCGGTGACCCGCTCGGCGAGCGTCTCGTCGAGGCAGAGCCGGAGCCGGTCGCCGAGGATCGCCCGGTGCTGGGCATGGAGCCCGGCATCCAGCGTGACGGCCGGCGCGGTGAAGGTGTCGCCGACGGCGAGGTCGTCGAACCATGGACCGTCCACGACGCTCATGCGTCCTCCTCCAGTGCCGGCGCGCCGGCGGCCAGGTAGCGGGTGAGCAGGCGCACCCCGCGGCCGTTGGCGCCTGCGGCCCACCGGGCGTCGGCGGCCGGGCGCATCACCGTGAGCCCGAGGTCGAGGTGCGCCCACGGCACGCCGGACGCGAACGGCTCGAGGTACAGCGCCGCGGTGATGGCGCCGTACGGCTGGGGCGCGTCCGGGTCGAAGTTCCGGGTGTCCGCCACGTCGGAGGCGAGGGTGGCCCGGTAAGGCTCCCACATCGGCATCGCCCACCCGGGCTCACCGGCCGCGCCGCCGGCGGCCAGCACCCGCGCCAGCAGGGCGTCGTCGGTGCCGAAACCGGCCCACATGTCGGGGCCGAGGCCGGTGACCGAGGTCAGCGTCGCCAGGTCGACGATCGCGGCAGGGCTGGCCTCCACGGCGTACGCCATGGCGTCCGCGACCACGAGCCGTCCCTCGCAGTCGGCGTTGGTCACCTCGACGGTCCGGCCACCGCGATGGCGCAGGACGTCCCCGATCCGGACCGCGTCCGGGCCCGGCATGTTCTCGGCGCACGGCAGATAGGCCCGCACCGGCGCGTCGGAGCCCAGGCGGGCCAGCGCGACGAGGGCGCCGAGAACGGCGGCGGCGCCGGCCATGTCCGCCTTCATGGTGAGCATGCCCCGGGTGGGCTTGAGCGACAGGCCGCCCGCGTCGAAGGTGATGCCCTTGCCGACGAGCGCCGTGTGCGGGCCGTCGCCTCCGCGTCGCAGCTCGATCAGGCACGGCGGATGCACGCTTCCCCGGCCCACGCCGGCGATGCCGCCGAATTCCTCGCGCTCCAGCGTCGCGGCGTCGTGTACGCGTACCTCGAACCCGAGCGCCTCGCCGAGTTCCTGGCACACGGTCGCCAGCCGCGCCGGGACGAGTTGGCCGGGCGGCGTGTTGATCAAATCCCGAGCGAGGTTGGCGGCCGCGCCGAGCGCGACCCCTTCCCGTACGGCATGCTCCGGTCCCCCGTGCCGACGCGGACCGGGGTCGAGCCGGGCGAGCAGGTCGGCGACGGTCCAGTCGGGGCGGTATCTGTACGTGCCGAGGGTCCAGCCCTCCGCCGCGGCGACCGCGCAATCCGGGTCGGCCTCCCAGCACCCGATCGCGTCGAGCACCGCCGGCGCGGATCCGCAGTGCCGGGCCGCCGCCATCGCGGCCGCCCGCACGTGGTCGAACGCCAGACCCCGCCGGGGATCACCGACGGTCACGTAGACGAGGTCGGGGCCGTCGAGGATGGGGACCCGGGCCACGTCGCCGGGCTCGGCCGGGCCGAGGCGAGCCCCGATCGCGTGCACGTCAACATCAACGCCGGCCTCCGCGACGAAGCCGGCGACCGGGGCCGGCACCGCCCCATCGGTCCCGACCGGCACGACGACCACGTCCGCCACCCGTTCCGTCACCTGGTCCTCCTGAACACGCGGGCCGCCCGCTGCGACCCGTCTCGTTTGAGCAAACTAACCGGCGGCGCCGGCCGCCGTCGGTGTCGAACACCCAACCTCGGGACCGCCTTTCATGTCGGGCCACAAGAGTCGCCACCGCACCCGATGAAACGTTGGCGGCGCCGTCCAAAGCGCCGGAGGAAACCCATGAACGCACTGTCCGTCGGCTCCCGCTCCCGGGTCGCCGGCGTCGTCGCGGCGTCGGTCCGGATGATCCGCTGCGAGTCACCCTCCACCGACCTCGCCGCGGTCGCCCGCAGCGCCGACTGCGTCGCGCGGGTCGGCGAAGAGATCCTGGGCCGCCCCGCCGAGCCGATCGTCACCGCCGGCCGCACCCACCTGCGCTGGCGGTGGGGAAAGGAACCACCTCGCGTGCTCGTGCTGGGGCACCACGACACCGTCTGGCCGCTGGGCACGATCGACACGATCCCCTGCACGGCCGGCGACCGGATCCGCGGGCCCGGGTGCCTGGACATGAAGGTGGGCCTCGCCCTCGCCTTCCACGCCATCGCCGCGCTCGACGACCCATCCGGGGTCACCCTGCTGGTCACCGGCGACGAGGAGCTCGGCTCTCCGACCTCCCGCGAGCTGATCGAGGATGAGGCCAGGGGCTGCGCTGCGGCCCTGGTACTGGAGGCCGGCGACGACTCCGGCGCCCTGAAGACCGAGCGCAAGGGCCGTGCCCACTACGAGCTGACCTTCGCCGGACGCGCGGCCCACGCCGGCCTGGAACCGCACCTGGGCGCGAACGCGCTGATCACACTGGGCGCCGCCGTCGGCGCCGTCGCCGCGCTGGCCGACGACGCGGCGGGGACCAGCGTGACGCCGACGATGGCTTCCGCCGGTACGGCCGTCAACACGGTGCCGGACCGGGCCACGCTGACGATCGACGTTCGCGCCCGGACCACCGAGGAGCTGCGGCGGGTCGACGCCGCGATCCGCGGCCTGGCGCCGGCGAACGGTGAGGTCACCGTCGAGATAGAGGGTGGCATCGACCGTCCGCCGCTCGATGCCACGATGACGGCCGGGCTGTTCGAGCGGGCCCGCGCCGTGGCGGATCGGCTGGGCATCGGCCCGCTCGCCGGCGTCGCGGTCGGCGGCGGATCGGACGGCAACCTCACGGCCGCTGCCGGGGTGCCGACCCTGGACGGCCTGGGCGCGGTGGGCGGCGGGGCGCACGCCCGCCACGAGTGGGTCGACGTGGCTCGGCTCGGCGACCGTCTCGCCCTGCTGACCGGGCTGCTCGCCGACCTGCTCGGCGAGGCCAGGCGATGACGCCGGAGCACGGAGTGTCAGTCCGCGAGGCGGCCGGGCTCGCCGACCTCGAGGCGATCGCCGCCCTCTTCAACCGGATCTGGGACGGCGCGCCCGACTCCAGCCAGATCACCGTCGCGTTGCTGCGCGCCTTCAGCATGACCGGCAACTACGTCGCCGTCGCATTCGTCGGGGAGCATCTGGCCGGCGCCGCGGTCGGGTTCCTCGCGCCGCACAACGGATCCCTGCACAGCCACATCACCGGGGTCGAGGCGAAGTACCGCGCCCAGCAGATCGGCTACCTGCTCAAGTGCCACCAGCGCGACTGGGCGCTGGGCCGCGGCATCGGCTCGATCACCTGGACGTTCGACCCCCTGGTCCGTCGCAACGCGTACTTCAACCTGGTCAAGCTCGGCGCCCGGGCGACGGACTACCTGCCCGACTGCTACGGCCCGATGCACGACGGGCTCAACCGCGGCGAGGCCAGCGACCGGCTGTTCGTCGAGTGGGACCTGCTCTCCCCCGCCGCCGTCGGGCCGCCCGAGGGCGACCATCGGCCGCTGATCACGGTCCGCGACGACGCGCTCCGGGTGGTGCCGTGGACCGGCGGGCCCGCCTTCGTCCCGGTCCCCGAGGACATCGAACGGGTCCGGGTCGAGAACCCCCTCCTCGCGCGGGCCTGGCGTGCCCACGTACGGGACGTGCTGGCCGGGGCCCTGGCCGGCGGCGCCGAGATCGCCGCCTTCGACCGGCGGCACGGCTACCTGATCACCTACCCAGCCAAGACAGGAGAACGATGACAGACCACCCGGACGTCGTGACGATCTGCTCCGACCTCATCGCGATCGACACCAGCAACTACGGCAAGGCGGGCAGCAAGGGCGAGCTGGCCGCGGCCGAGTACGTCGCCGGTCTCCTACGCGGGGCGGGGTACGACCCCGAAATCATCGAGTCCGAGCCGACCCGGGCCAACGTCGTCCTCCGGGTCCCGGGCGCCGACCGGATGCTGCCCGGCCTGCTCGTCCACGGGCATCTCGACGTCGTCCCCGCCGAGCCGGAGCGGTGGACGGTGGCGCCGTTCGAGGGCCGGGTGGCGGACGGGTACGTGTGGGGCCGCGGCGCGACCGACATGAAGGATACGGTCGCGATGATGCTCGCCACCCTGCTGCGGTGGGCGGCCGACGCGACCGGACCACGACGCGACATGGTCTTCGCCTTCGTCGCGGACGAGGAGGAGGACGGTGCCCTCGGCGCCGAGTGGCTGGTACGCAACCGACCCGAGCTCTTCGCCGGGGCCACCGCCGCCGTCGGCGAGTCGGGCGGGCGGCCCGTGCCGGTACGGGCGCCCGACGGGACGGTACGGCGGTTCTACCCGATCGCTGTCGCCGAGCGTGGCTCCCTCCACATGCGCGTCCGCGCGACCGGTACGGAGGGCCACGGGTCACGCCCGAACCCGGACAACCCCGTCGCCCGCCTGGTGACCGGCCTGGCCCGGATCTCGGCGCACCGGTGGCCGCTGGCGCTGACGCCACCGGTGCGCGAGCTGCTCGACACCGCCGTGCGGACCCTCGGCCTCGACGCCGACCTCTCCTCCGACGAGGGCGTCGAGGCCGTCCTCGACCGGATCGGGCCGCTGCGCGAGTACGTCGAGCCGTCGCTGCGCTGCTCGACGAACGTCACCGTGCTCGACGCGGGCTACAAGTTCAACGTGGTACCAGGCGAGGCGCACGCCGAGATCGACGTACGCTCGCTGCCCGGCACCGAGGACGAACAGCTCGCCATCATCGACGAGTTGCTGGGACCGTCCGTCACCCGGTCATTCCTGTCCTACCGCCCCGCGATCGGGGCCGGCTGGGACAACGCCTGGTACGACGCGATGGCCGCGTCGGTCCTGCGCCACGACCCGGACGGCGTGATCGTCCCGTTCTGTATGGGCGGTGGCACCGACGCCAAGCCGTTCGCCGAGCTGGGGATGGCGGGCTTCGGCTTCGCCCCGCTCGGTGAGGACCCCGACGGCCGCACACCAGCCGGCATGCACGGCGTCGACGAACGCGTGCCGATCGCGTCCCTGCGCAGCGGCCTCGACGTGCTGGACGACTTCCTGCGCACGGTATGACCCGCTACGGCGCCGCGAACGCCCTGGCGTGGGACCGGTTGCATCCCCGCCTGACCCGCCGGGCTGCCTGGCTGGACCACGGCGACCTGCCCGTGCTGGAAGGCACGCTGATCCGGCTCACGGTGCAGCACCTGCCCGGTGACCGTGACCCGAAACCGTTGTGGCTGCGGTCGTCCCGCACCGGCGTCTGTCCGTCTCATGTGGACAACCTCTGGCGGGCGTTCCTGCGCAGGTTCGACCTTTCGTGTCGGGGTCGGTGAGGCCGAGCAGAATCCGGAGCGGCGGGGGAACCCGCGGCTGGTGATTTCGCCGGTCACGATCCGGACCGCACGCGCGTTCGTCGCCTGGGCCCACCGGCGTCTCGGTCCGCCGCCCGGTGCCAAGTTCGCGATCGCCGTCCAGACCACCGACGGAACCCTCGTCGGCGTCGTGCCCGTCGGACGACCCGTCGCCCGCGCCTTCGACGACGGCCGCACCGCTGAGGTCACCCGGCTGGCCACCGACGGCACGCCCAACGCCTGCTCCGCGCTGCTGGGCACCGCCTGGCGGGGCGCCCGCGCGATGGGCTACTGCAGGTTGATCACCTACACCCCTGTGGCTGGCCTACCTGGCCGGCCTGCCACCCATCCGGCTCCACGACCTCCGCCATGGCGCGGCCTCGCTGATGCTGGCGGCCGGAGTGGAGATGAAGGTGGTGCAGGAAACACTGGGCCACACCTCCAGTGCGTTCACCGCCGACACCTACACCTCCGTCTATCCGCAGCCGAGAAGACCGCCGCCCTGCTGTTCGGCAAGGAAGACCAGGCCGAAACCGGCAAGCTCATCTCGCTGAGGAGCTGACAATCGGATTAGAAGCAAGATCTTCTAGTGCCGCTCAGTGCCGTTGAGTGATAGTTCGTGCCGCCTCAGCGCATTTTGAGTGACAGGCGGTGCCGGGTCCTGACGGTCCGTGACGGAGCGTACGAGCACGCACCGAGCACGGCCGGGCCACTCCATTCAACGTTGCGTCGTGGCCCCCGGAACGGATCCCGCGCTCCAACCACGCCAGCGCCATCCATAGATGACGGTCACGGTGCTCGGCGGGTGCTCCAACCGGTACACCACTCCCTGAACGCAACCCCGACCGCCCGACGAGACCAACTCAGCGGCATCCCCCTCGAATACTCGCATGGCGCTTGACCTGCATGGACGGAATTTTCGGCAGGCGCAGTGTGCACATCCCCCCGAAGCCGGCGCCGACCTGCGCGTACGGGCGGGCGCGGCGCCGGCGGCGCGAACCAGCCGCAGCGCTTCGCCATCGGCCCCGGCCTCGGACATCAGGTCGCCGGCAGCTTGCCTGGCTGCTCGGCGAGCAGGCGCTCGAAGCGGGCGGCCATCTGCAGGCGCTGTCAGAGGGCGCCGGGGGATGCGTATCGGTAGAAGAAGGGGCCGATCTGGGCGGCGATCGCGCGGGTGATCGCGGAGCTGTCCTCCAGCAGCCGGGCGCCCGGCGTGAGGCCGCCGACGTATAGCGGTTCGTAGCCGGCGTCGCGGATGAGTTGCTCGGTGATGGTGCGGGCTTCCGGGTCGGAGGCGTACAAGTTGCTCGGGGTGGCGCGCTGCTGGGAGATCTCGTCGTAGGCGGCGGCGAAGTTGGTGGAGAAGGACTTGGCGGTCGGTCCACCGATGATGGACTTGATCTGGTGGGACAGCGAAGCGTGCGTGTCGTCTCGTGAGCCGTAGTGGTTGCAGGCGTCGATGGCCGGTTGCCCGGCCAGGCCTGAGACCTGGGCGAGGGCATCGGCGATCGTGGGACCAGGAACGGCCACGACGACCACGTCCGCGCCGGAGGCGTCCCCGCCCTCTCGGCCCAGCCCGGTGACCTGGTGCCCGGCGGCCGTCCAGAGCCTGGCAAGCCCCCCACCGACGTGTCCCCGTCCGACAACAGTGATCTTCAAAGTCGACCTCCTTCAGCCACCACGACAACGCTGGCTCACGATGTCCAGCCAGACCTTCGCCTTTCGCCGCCGACCGCACCCTCAGCCGATTCCGGGATCTTACGCCGTGTCCGTAGATCTTGGTTCGGTCTGCGTCAGCGTCACCGTAGTGATGGCAGCGTCGGTCTCGCGGCTGCGCTTCCCCACCAGAGAGTCCCTGATGGCGTTGGTTCTACGACTCACCGCAGCCCTCGCCGGCCAGATGCGCATGATCGGGAGCGGCCCGAAGGCGCACCTGGCCGGCAGCCCGCAGGAGCCGTTCGGCGTGCTCTTGGGTCAGTGGTCCCAGGGGCCCAGGCTGAGCCCGGTTTGGAGCCCTTCCTCCCGCGGGGTGAACGACCGCCGGCCGTTCACCCCGTCAGTGTGGTGCACCCTAGATGGCCTGGGCGGTGGGCAGGATGGTGATCTCGGTGAGGTTGACGTGGCGAGGCACGGCGGCCATGAACGCCACCGTCTCGGCGACGTCGTCCGGCTGCAGGACGTCGATCTGGTCGATGAGATCGGCCATGAGCTTGCTCGCGTCCGGGTCGGTGACGTGATCGGGCAGCTCGGTGTCGACCATGCCGGGTTCGATGGTGGCCACGCGGATGTTCTTGCGGCCGAGTTCCACGCGCAGCAGCCGGGTGAGGTGGCTGATGTAGGCCTTGGTGCCGGAGTAGACGGAGAACTTCTCCAGGATCCGGGTGGCGGCGATCGAGGAGGTGGTGATGAGATCGGCCGGCTTGCCCGCTTCGGCGGCGGCCGTCAGGTGCGGCACGAATGCGCCGATGACGTTCATGACGCCGGTGACGTTGAGGTCGATCTGCCGCTGCCAGTCGTCCTGGCGCAGGTCGGTGATGGGGGAGACGAGCTGTACACCGGCGTTGTTGAAGACCAGGTCCGCCTGGCCGAATCCGTCGGTGACCTGGTGGGCTGCGGCTTGGACGGCGTCGCGGTCGGTGACATCGACGGGCGCCGCCATGGCGGCGCCTCCGGCGGCCTGGATGCTCTTGACCAGCGCATCGAGCTGGTTTTTGCGCCGGGCGAGCACGGCGACCTCAGCCCCGAGTTCGGACAGGCGTCTCGCGGTGGCGGCGCCGATGCCACTGGAGGCGCCGGAGACGACGGCAGTACGGCCTGCCAACGGGGTGCCAGTGAGCAGAGCGGACATGACAATACCTCTTTCGCTGGTGCAGCTGTGCGCGGAGTTGAACAGACCGGGATTGCCAGGTCAGGCGGCGACGTCATCGTGAGCAGTGGCGGCCGAGCTGGGAATGGTCGCGCTGTCAGCGACGGTATGGACGTTGGCCGCCGTGTTGAGGTTTTCCGGTACGAGGTCCGGATTGCGCACCGCGATCAGGACGTTGTCGCCCGCACCGACCGCGGTGCGGGCGATCTCGGCGCCCAGGCCTCGGGATGCTCCGGTGATGAACCAGGTGGTCATGATGGTGTCCTTCGTGCCGTGGCTTCTGCCTGACAGGAAGGAGTCTGCCGGGGGCAGCGCGGGTCAAGAAGGTTGCGGGTTTCCTGGGAGTGGCTCACCTAGGAACCGGCGCGGGCCTGGCCTGGCGTCTGTTGTCCGTCAGCCTGGCCGCTTGGCCTCGGACGTGAGCGTGTCGTCGGGCTGTGGCGTGCGGTCCATCGCCAGGTCGGCCCGCGCTCTCAACCGCTCGAACGCCGCGGCGGTGGGGGAGGCAGGCTCGGCCTGGTAGACGACGAGCTGCTGGTGGGGGGCGCCGTTGACGGTGAACGCCGAGAACTGGATGTGCAGGTCGCCGACGTGTCGGTGGCGAAGGTGCTTGCCCTCCTGCGTCTTGGGCTTCACGTCGTGGCGGCCCCACAACCCGGCGAACTCCGGGCTTCTGGCTGACAGCTCCTCCACCACCTCCCCGAGACGCGTGGACTGCGGATCGTGACCGTAGGCAGCGCGCAGTTCGGCCACGCAGGAGTGTGCCGCGCGCTCCCACTCCTGGTAGAAGTCGCGCCCGGCAGGCAGGGTGTTGCACGCCAGGATGTCCAGAGCCGGGCCCAGTGCGAACGCCGGAGAGAGTGACCAGCTGTCCATGAGCTGGAGCAACTGCGGGCTGACAGTCGTGCCTGGGGACCGGCTCCAGGCACGGGCCGCAGGCGGCTGAACCAGCCGCCACAAATGCTCGGTGGCCGCCGGATCAAGCAGCAGCGCACGGGCCACCGCCTCGACCACCTGCGGAGACGGGCTGGACTCGCGTCCCTGTTCCAGCCGCACGTAGTAGTCGCTGCTCATGCCCGCCAGCATCGCCACTTCTTCACGCCGTAGACCCTTGACCCGCCGGCGCCCGTATTCGGGCAGCCCTACGTCCTGCGGCTTGAGCGCTTCGCGACGCGCACGGAGGAAATCACCCAAGGGCGTGCCGCTGCTCATCCGACCACCATCCCGCAGATCTGGATTCCACCCGCGATGTCCGTGATGTTCCTCTCCGTCAGCGGCCTGTTCGAGCAGGGGACTGGTCGACATGGTCGACGACGGTGACGTTCTGAGGGGGCAAAGCTCGCATCTGTAGCGTCAATCATGGCGTCCTCGCCGTTCAGAAGGTGATGGTGATCTTGCCTTGGATATGGCGCTCATGGAGATCGATGAGCGCTTGACGGGCATCGGTGAACGCGGAGTCGGCGCCGACTGGGACGCGCAGCGTACCCTCCACCACACGGTGGGCCAGGAGGTCGAGCTGCCCGGCCTGAGCTGCGGCGGTCCCGGCATAGACCGTGTTCACCTCACGGGGGAATCGCTTCGGACCGCCGAGCGGCGATACCGCCAGGCCGCCCGGACGAGCGGCGGCTGCTGCGCGGGCAAGGCTCTGCCCTGCGTTGGCCATGACAATCACCACGTCGGCTCCGCCTCCGTCAGCGCGACCACCTTCTCGGGGATGTCCGCCTGGGGGTGGTCGAGGACCAAGCTGGCGCCAAGGCCGACAAGATAGGGCTCGTCCCCGGCCCGTCCCGTGGCGATGACCCGTGCTCCGGCCAGTTGCACCACGAAGGAGCCCACTCCTCCAGCCGCCCCGATGACCAGAACGTCCAGGCCGGGTGACAGCTTCGCGGCCGTGACGAGTGCTGCCGCGGTCATCGCGCCGGTCGGCAGACCTGCCGCATGCCGAACATCCAGTCCCGCCGGACGCCTTGCCGCACGAACAGATGAGTGACTGGCATCGTGTCGCGCATCGCCCCCGTCTCCAGCTTCACATCGACTGGATTCAGCGCCGCCCCCTCGGTCCGGACCAGTATCTGCCGCGGCCCAGGGGCAAGGACTGGAACGTCCTCGAATGACAGGTGTTCCAGCGGCTCATACGCGTGGGCGACCAAGGCCCTCATGGATGCCTCCTCCTTGCGCGCGGACGCAAGGCAGCCTGCCAAGTGTCCCGGGCCGAAGACATCGGCGAAGAATATCTAGTTTTTTACGTAGATCCTGCCGAGGCGGGCGAGCGCGATCCCGTGCGATCCTCACGTACCCGATCGCACGAACTGGAGATCTGTCATGGCTCGCCCGCGGTCAACGCCCAGATGGCGGTTCTCAACGCGACGAAAGATCCCGATGAACGGAGTCCCTCGCATGTCCCGTGCAGTCAGATTCAGCAGGTACGGCGGGCCGGAGGTCCTAGAGATCGTCCAAGTGCCCAAGCCGTCGCCCGGACCGGGGCAGGTGCTCGTACGAGCCATCGTCGCTCCCATCAATCCGGGTGAGATCGGCATCAGGGAGGGCGCCTTTGCCGACATCTGGCCCGCGTCTTTCCCAGAGGGGCAGGGAAACGACTTCGCCGGCCAGGTCGTGGAGGTCGGAGTGGGGGTGACAGGCTTCTCTGCTGGAGACGAGGTCATCGGCTACGCACCACGTCGTGCGCAGGCCGACTACGTCGTCCACGATGCGGACACCCTGGCCCGCAAACCTCCGGCTGTCTGCTGGGAGGAAGCGGCCCCGCTGTCGGCCGTCGGAGTGACGGCGTGGGCCGGCGTTGACGCGGTGAATCCCCAGCTCGGGCAGGTCGTGGTCGTTTCGGCCGCGGCAGGTGGTGTCGGGGTCCTTGCCGCCCAGTTGGCCCGCCTGCGCGGCGCCACCGTCATCGGAACCGTCGGCCCACGCAATGTCGACTTCGTCCGCTCCCTGGGCATCATCCCCGTGCTCCACGGACCGGGACTTGCGGAGCGCATCAGGCAGGTGGCGCCCAGCGGCGTGGATGCCCTGATCGATACCTTCGGCGACGGCCACGTGGCGACGGCCATCGCGCTCGGTGTGTCACCGCAGCGGATCAATACCATCGCCGACAGGGCTGCCGTGCGTCGATACGGCGTGCATGACCGCGCGCAAGAGGATGCGTTCTCGCCACGGCTGGTGGAACGCCTTGCCACGATGGTGGCCGACAAGAGGCTGCTGGTACCCATCAGCGCTGTCTATCCGCTGGAGCAGGTCGGCCAGGCGTATGTCGAACTGGCCGAGCGGCATACACGCGGCAAGATCGTGCTCAGCCTGGTGCTGGACGCCGACACCCGGGCCCGGCCGATCGAGGAGCATTAGGTAGTTTTCGCCGAGGCGAAGGCTCTACGCCGGTGCGAAGATCACGTTGTCGCTCGGAAGGAGCCGGAAATGTCTGCTAATCCGTACATCGGGCTAGAAGCGCTGTCCACCCCCGACAGCGCGGTTCTGCTGCTGATCGACCATCAGGGGGCACAGTTCGCCGGCCTGCAGAGCCATGACGCCACGAACGTGATCAACAACACCCTTGCCCTGGCCAAGGCCGCCAAGCTCTTCGGCATCCCCACCATCTTGACGACCGTGGTCGCTGACCGGGGCGGTCATCTCCTGCGCCAGTTGCAGGATGTCTTCCCCGACCAGCAGCCGATCGATCGCACCACTCAGAACAGCTGGGAGGATCCGCGGGTCGTGGAGGCCGTGGCGGCCACGGGGCGCAAGGATCTGGTCATCGCCGGCCTTTACACCGACATCTGCGTGGCCTTCCCCGCAGTTCACGCCATGGCCGACGGGTACCGGGTCATCGCGGTAACGGACGCGTCCGGCGCCACTTCGATGGAAGCGCACGAACGGGCTGTGCAGCGCATGGTGCAGGCCGGCGTCATCCCCTCAGCCGCCATCACCATGCTCGGCGAATGGCAGCGAGACTGGGCGAGAGAAGAGACCGTGCCGGGCATCGCCGAGATCTTCTTCGCGCACGGCGGCAGCTTCGGGCCGGCTCTCGCCTGGGAGTTCCAGCTTCTCGGCGGCAAGTAAGCGCTGCGAGCGTGACGGGGCCCCGCCCATCACGCTCGCAGGTCCATGTCGCGCAGCTGCCTCCGCGAGGTGATGCCCAGCTTTTGGAAGACGTTGCGCAGGTGGGCCTCGATCGTGCGTGGGCTGAGGAAGAGCTCGGCGGCCACTTCCTTGGAGGTTCTGCCGCCGGCCACCAGCCGGGCGATGTGCGCCTCCCGCGAGGTGAGAGCGTCGATGGCCGACTTCGTGGTGCGGGTCGGATACTCGCCAAGGTGGCGAAGTTCGCGGGCGGCACGAGTGGCGAATCCGGTCGCGCCCATGCTGTCGAACATCCCGTGGGCCTTGCGGAGCTGGGCACGCGCTTGCTCACGATGCTCGGCGCGGCTCAGCCATTCGCCATAGAGCAGATGGGTACGGGCCAGTTGCACGCTCACGCGACTTCGGCCAAGCCGGGCAAGGGCCTCCTGATACAGCTCGTCTGGAGCGCCGCAGAGCAAGGCGCGGCTGCGTGCCAGGACGCCCAGGCCCCAGTGGGTGCCCGAGGCTTCGGTCAGTTCGGCCAGCTCCTCCACGGCGGAGCCGGCCAGCCGGGTCTCTCCGGTGCGTACCGCCGCCTCGACCAGTTCCGGCAACGCGGCGGCGCTCCAGAACAACCGGCTGCGCGAACCGGCTTGTCGAGCGGGCAGCAGCGCTGCCTGGTGATCGCCTCGGCCATTATGGAGCACTGCCGTCGCGTATTCGACGATCGTGACGAACCCTCCCTGCCCTGCGGCGGCAGCGCGCAGGCTGAGGTCGAAGAGTTCACCTGCCCGCCGCGCGTCGCCCTGGAAAGCGGCCAAGACGATCGCCGCATACGGGGAGGAAGCGCCGGCCATGGCCTCCGTGATCGCGTGAGCTTCCTCTGTCATCGCGGTGGCTTCGGCGAATCGTCCGTTGTACGTCGCCGCGACAGCCTGGAAGTTGAGCGCCAGGGGAAGGAGACTCACCATGCCGGCTGCGCGCGTGAGCTGAACACACCGCGTGGCGAGATTCTCCAAGGCCTTCTCGTCCCAGAGGTCCCAGGCGGCCCGGCAGGCGACCGGGAGCCAGCGCGGATCTGTCGCGCCATCGAGCATCTCGACCGCGGCGCGGAGCAGGGGTGCTGCCGTGCTCTGGCCTTCGGTGAACAGCGCCGCAAGGCCGTCGAGGAGGTGGTCGGAGGCGAGCGGTACGGCCGGCGCCGCAGGGCCGCGCCGGATGGTGGCCGCCACAGCTCTGATTCCCTGGGCGTTTCCGTGACGCTCGGCACCGGTCGCAGCCCACAGCGCCTCAAGGTAGGTCTCCCGCGCGAGCGCGGGATCCAGTGCCGCCGCCTGCTCGGCCGCCTCCAGCAGCCACATGGGTGCCGTGTCGTCGCGTTGCAGAGCGAAGGCGATCTGCCCGCGCAGCCGTAGCAGCCGGGCTCGCCAGTAGTCGGTGAGCGGCCCGAGATCGGCGAGCACGAGCAGGGTGCCGGTGTGTTCGGACGCCCCGGACTCATGTTTGGCGTGAGCCGCGATCACCGCTCGTTCGGCTCTCTTGGCGGGGTCGGGGGTGAGTTCGACGGAACGCTCCAGGAACGCTGCGGCGGCTGCCACTCCCCCACGCCGCCGCGCGTTGTCTGCCTCCTGCTCGAGGTGCAGGGCCAGCTGTTCGTCGGCGTGCGGCGCGGCCTGCGCCAGGTGCCAGGTCCGCCGGTCATGGTGGCCGTCAACGTCGAACGCCTGCGCGAGCACGTGATGAGCGCGCCTGCGATCCGTCTCGGAAGCCAGCCGGTAGATCGCTGAACGCACCAGCGGATGACGGAACCGTACGCGGAAATCGATCTCCAGAAGTCCTGCGCTCTCGGCTGGTTCCGCATCGGCAAGCGTCAGATCATCAAGGCCGGCGGCGTGCTCAAGCACCTCGGGGATGCCCAAGGACTCGGCGGCGGCGATCACCAGCAACCGCTGGGTACGCTCCGGGAGCACGCTCAGGCGCTCGCGAAATCTCCGCTCGATCAGATCCGGGACCGGCTGGTCGGGCGTGCCCGGGAAGCCTGCCGGCCCGTGCGATCTCGGCAGCTCCCACAGGGCCAGCGGGTTGCCCCGCGCCTCGGCGACGAGTTGCCGGCGTATCTCGGCATCGAGCGGCGCCCGAAGCGTCAGCAACGTCCTGGCCGCCTCGTCGGTCAACGGAGCCAGGGCCAGTCGAGGAAGCACGGCCAACGCGGGCGCGGCGTCAGGATCGCGCGTAGCGATGAGCAGAGCGAGGGGGTCGGCTTGGATCCGCCTCGCGACGAAGGCCAGCGCCTGCGCGGAGCCGGAGTCGAGCCACTGCGCGTCGTCCAGAACGCAGATCACCGGGCCATGCGTTGCCGCTTCCGACAGAAGGCTGAGCAAGGCAAGGCCGATCAGGAACTGATCCGGTGCCGGGCCGGCCTCCAAGCCGAACGCGATGCGCAGCGCCCTACCCTGTGGCGCGGGAATCCTTCCGATCAGCTCCAGCAGGGGAAGGCAGAGCTGATGGAGTGCGGTGAAAGAGAGTTCCCGCTCGAACTCGGCGCCGGCGGCGCGCAAGATCCGGGCATCCTCCGCCGAACCCAGCACCGTCTCCAGCAGAACGGTCTTGCCCAAACCGGCCTCCCCATGGAGAACCAGGGCGCCGCCATCGCCCAGCCGCGCCCTGTCCAGAAGGGCGGCGACCTGCACGGCCTCCCTCCTGGGCAGGATCATTCCTCGGGCCTTTCCGGTACGGGCATCGCTGGTCAGAACTCCATGTCCTTAAGTTGTCTGCGAGAGGTGAGGTCAAGCTTCTTGAAAACGCTGCGGAGATGAGCGTCGACCGTACGCTGGCTCAGGAAGAGCTGAAGACCGATCTCCTTGGACGTGGCTCCCGCTGCCGCCAGGCGGGCGATGTTCTCTTCCTGTGGAGTCAGCTGGGTGGCCCTCCTGACTCCGTCGGCCATGCTCTCGCCGTTCGCCCTCAGTTCACGCGCTGCCCGGGCAGCGAATGTGCCTGCCCGCGAGGCGGTCAGCAGCTTGTGCGCCGCCCGCAGTTGGGCCCCCGCCTCACCTTTGCGCCCTTCCCTGCGCAGCCACTCGCCATAGACGAGCTGTGCGCGGGCCAGGCATGTCGTCGCCGGCGTTCTTGACAGCCGCTCGACCGCCTCCCTGTACCAGGGTTCGGCGGCAGGCCCAGCCGTCAGCTGCGCCCTGGCGCAGGCGTGCAGCCCGACGGCCCAATCGGTACCCGCGGTCCGCGTGTGCCGCTCCAACCGCTCGAGGACAGGTGCGGCCAGGTCGTTGCGTCCCGTCCTGGCCGCGGCCTCCAGAAACTCTGTGGCCACGAACGGCATCAGGCCGGGCTCGTCCAGCTCGATCGCGGTCCGGAGAACTGCCAGTGCGGCGTCATAGCGGCACAGGCCGTTCAGCCGGACGGCCTGGGCGTACTCGGCCAGAGTGATCTGCCTGCCTTCGCGGGCGCGTTCAGCCGTCTTGAGAACGGATTCGAGCAGACCCGTGGTGGCCTTCTCGTCGTCCGTCCAGGCGGCATGAAGGAGATCTCCCACGGAGACGGGTGTCTGCCCCATCACCGCCAAGGCGACGTGACTCTCGTCCAGATGTTTCTCGGCTGCCGCCGGATCCCCTGAATACGTGTCGATGAGGACGAGCTCGTACAGCCCGTCCACAAGGTCGGTGATAGCCCCGGACCTTCGGGCTGACTCCACCCGGATCTCGGTGAGCCGGCGCCATCGGGCGAAGTCCCACAGGTCGAGCGCGGCTAGGGCCGCCAGCTTGTGCGCCGGTCCATGACGGGCGGCCAGTGCCAGCCGCATGAGTGGCGAGGCCGGCGTATGACCGTCGAGCGTCCTTGTTGCGAACGCGGCGAGGAACGGGTCCATGGAGTGGTCAGCTGCTCTCGCCCTGATGGCCCTTGCCATTCCGACGCTCCCCTGCGCAGGTCCGCACCTGGCGGATGCGATAACGACGGCGAACGCGTCGAGCAGGTTCTCTTCCGCCCTCTCGGGATGTGCGCGAATCAGGTGAAGGAGATCATGGTGTGTGGCCGCGTCTCGCCTGGTCGCGAACTGGATTCCGGCCCGCTCTACCGCTGCCGTCGGATCTGTGTGGTGGGGATCCCCCATATCCAGCAACGTCAGAGCCCCATCCATATCGCCCAGTTCACGTCGGGCGCGTGCCGCGGCCAGGGCACGCTCACCGAGGCGGCGGGGATCGGAGGTCAAGGAAGCCGCCAGGGCCAAGAAGGCCGCGGCCGCCACCGCTCCACCGCAGACCCGAGCTTGATCGACTGTGGACTCGAGCTCGGCCGCGACCTGTTCGTTCTGGCCGAGCGTCGCGAGAGCCCGATGCCAAGCGCGGCAGTCCGCGTCACGCTCGGCATCGATGACCTCGGCCAGAGCCTGATGCGCCGCCCGCCGTGCCGGAGGTGCCGCCTCCTGGTAGATCGCCGACCGGATCGCCGAGGGCCGGAAGCGAACCAGGTCAGAGATCTCCAGCAGTCCCGCGGACACCACGGCGCCCATGGCCGTCTCGCCTACGCCCAGCCGTACGGCTGCCCGCTTGAGGAGGATGGGATCGCCTGTGGGATCAGCCGCCGCCACAAGCAGAAGGGTCCGGCTGTCAGCCGACAGGGTACGCATCCTGCCGAGCGACTCGCGTTCGACAGGCAGCGACTGCTGAGGGGTGAAGCCCGAGGCCCCCCTCTTGATGTCCGCTGGGAAAGGCGGCTGCAGGAGAGCCCGAGGATTGCCATCGGCCTCGACGATGATGCGGTCGCGGACACGCGGGTCGAGTGGCATTTGCCGTGGGGAGCCCAGTAACTCGGCGGCCGATTCACGGGTCAGTCCGCTGATGCGTTGTGCAGGCAGATCTGTCAGTTCAGGCCTCTCCACCAGCTCCCGAACGGCGAACACCATGAGAATGCGCTCTGCTGCCAGATTCCTGGCCATCATGCTCAGCACATGAGCAGAAGCCGGATCAAGCCACTGTGCATCATCGATGATGCACAGGAGAGGCCGCTCACCGGCAGCCCGAGACGCCAACGCTGAAAGGCCGTGCCCCACCACCGAACTCTCCGGTTCGCCGTCCCGCAAGGCGAAAGCCCTTTCCACGGCCTCTCGCGGCCGTGACGAGATCCGATCGAGCTCATCCAACAGCGACACGAACATCTGATGTGCCGCCGCGAACGCCAAACTCATCTCGAACTCGGCACCCGCCGTCAGGAGAACGCGGAAATCCGTAGCCTGCGCCCGGAGGTGCTCCAGAAGGGCTGTCTTGCCGATCCCGGGAGTGCCGTGCAGGATCAGTGCGTCGCCGTGGCCCTGGCGAGCGCGGTCAAGGAGCCGGGCGAACAACAGGCTCTCCCCCTGCCTCCCGTACAGGATCGGCACAATCGGGGCGAGCTGCGAGCAGTTCATCGAGGAGCAATCCTAACTAGCAGAAGCGACCTTCGGCCCCGGGTAGGCATTGTCGGCCAGGGTGATGAGCCCGGCCTGTTCCAAGGCGCGCACGATGCCCCAGATGCGGGCGGCGCTGACATCATGGGTCTTGCCTGGCAGCGCGCCGGAGGTCCACAGGATCGTCCCGTCCGGTGAGGGGATGACCTGGATGTTCATGCCGTGCATGTGATGCTTGCCGGAGAAGTACGGCCGGTTGGCCTTGATCCGGTCGACGCGGATCAGGGTGCCGTCCAGCAGCAGGTGGTGCAGCCCGGCCTTACGCGCCCGGCTCAATGCCTGTCCGAGTTCGGGTGAGCGCGCCGACAGCAGCATGACGGCCCCCTCGACGTACCGGCCGGCCTCATCCGCCGGCACCGCAAGGTCATCGGCTCGACCTCGCGGCTGCTCAACCCGGGGCAGCAGGCCCTGCTCGTGCTGGTCTACCTGTGCAAAGGAGAGACCTTCCCTGAGCTCGGAGTCGGCTTCGGGTCTCGACGGCGACCGCGTGGCCCACGTAGTGCAGGGTTGAGCGCGACAAATCGACGGCAGCACGTAGAACTGCATCCGGGACCCCTGGTGGTGACGGACGTGATGGTGATCAGCAGCTCGCCGCAGAGGATGAGAACGGCTCAGTGGATGCCTGGTGATCGATTGCCAGTTTATGGAGACGTTGCCGAGCCAACCTGGGTGTAACCCACCCACTCTCCACCGCGAACAGAGTGCGGATTCGCGCCTAATCTGAGAGCCATGGACAGCGAGCGGAACAACCGGCTCGGGGAGTTTCTGCGCGCGCGCCGCACGCAGCTACAGCCCGAGCAAGTCGGGCTGGCCGCGGAAGGCCGACGCCGGGTCCCGGGTTTGCGCCGCGATGAGGTCGCCCGGCTGGCCGGACTGAGCCTTGGTTACTATGCCCGCCTAGAGCAGGGACGCGAGCTCCGCCCGACCCATCAGACCTTGGAGAGTCTGACCCGTGCGCTGCAACTGAACGGCGATGCCGTGGTCATGTTGTACCGCCTCGCACGTCCCACTTCACAGCGGCGGCGCCCGGCCCGCGTTGAACGGGTGAGGGTGGACGTGCTCGCCCTGCTGAACGACTGGACCGTGGCTCCCGCCTACATTCTGGGCTGGTCTCTAGACGTTCTCGTGCGTAATCCGTTGGCCGCCGCTCTCCATAGCCGTTTCGTCTTCGGCGACAATCTGCTGCGCATGGTCTTCCTGGATCCGGTGGGTGCCGAGTTCTTCTGCGACTGGTCCATCACCGCGCGGGCCGCTGTGCAAGAGCTGCGCCGAGTGGTCGATCAGGCGCCAGGCGACCGCAGAGTGCGAGAACTGGTCGGCGAGCTATCCATCGCCAGTTCGGATTTCCGTAGGCTGTGGGCTGGACCCGTACCGCGCGGCGCGATTCCGTACGGTAGCCATTTCTTCCAGCCCGACGTCGGTGAGTTGCGTCTGAGAACCGAGGTCTTCCCGATCGTGAGCAGCCCCGGCCAACAGCTGATCGCGCAGCCCGCCGCGCCGGGATCCCGTTCCGCCGAGGCCCTGGCTCTCTTGGGCACGCTGATCATCCAATCGTGATCACGATCGGTACGGGCGAGACGAGTTGGTTGATCCCGGTCGTCACCGACATCACACCGAACAACGCGACCAGCAGGACGGGGAACCGGAACCTGCGCAACCGGCCACGGCCCGTGGCCGAACCGGTGTGCGAAAGGGTGGTTTTCGGATGCTCCGGGGACGCCACGATCTCGATCCTTTCGATCAAGTGGCCGCGGTGTCTTCCGCGGCTTCAAGAGAGGCTAGGGATCGGAGCCGGGCATGCCATCCCCCTGGAACGGACATCTCGGTAGTGGGATCACCGAGCGGGGCTTCCCCTACAGGCGTGCACTCCGATCCCGGGTGGGAGGGCCATCTGGCGTCTTCTCGTAGTTGATCGAGCCGAGCTGGTCGAGGCGGGAGTGCCGCACAAGCCGGGGAACGCCGACCGTTCGAATGGCCCGCCTCCAGTTCAGGTACGGCGAGCGCCGCTGCGGGCGACGGGACAGTCAGTCCAGCTCGCGGCGATGTGCTTGCTCGCTTCCCAGCAGCGGGAGATCGCCATGCCGGCCGCTGCGGGGCTGACCGGCAAGCAGATCGGCGAATCGCCGCGTACCGTCGCCAGTCACCTGTACCAGGTGTTCCCCACGCTCGGTGGCACCTCGCGGGCGGCGCTTCGCGACGGGCTGAACCAAGTCAAATGACTCATTCGGGGGCCGGACCCGGGAAACTAGCGTGGGCGTCATGAGAATCATCCTGGTCCACGGCGGGTTCGTGGACGGATCCGGCTGGCAGGGCGTCTACGACCTGCTGAAGCGGGACGGTCACGAGGTGGCCGTCGTGCAGAACCCGACCCTGTCGCTGGTGGGTGACGTGGCGGCGACCCGGCAGGTCATCGACGCCGGGGACGGTCCGGTCGTCCTGGTCGGCCACTCCTACGGCGGGGTGGTCATCACCGAGGCGGGCACCCACGACGCGGTGGCGGCCCTGGTCTACATCGCGGCCTTCGCGCCCGACAAGGGCGAGTCGGTGAACTCGCTGATCGCGAACCCGCCGCCCGGCGCCCCGGTCTCGCCGATCCTGCCGCCGGTGAACGGCTTCCTCGCCCTGGACCGCGAGAAGTTCCACGCTTCGTTCGCCGGTGACCTGCCCGCCGAGCAGGCCGCCTTCATGGCCGACTCCCAGGTGCCCTGGGGCGTGGACGCGCTGGGCGGAGCGGTCAGCGAACCCGCCTGGCGGATCAAGCCCAGCTGGTACCTGGTGGCGACCGACGACCGGATGATCCCGCCGGACGTGCAGCGCGCCATGGCCGAACGGGCCGGCTCCACCGTGACCGAGACGTCCGGAAGCCACGCCGTCTACGTGTCCAACCCGGCCGCGGTCGCCGCCGTGATCATCCAAGCCGTCGACCGGTGACCTTCGCGGAGCTGCTGCGCCGACATCGGCACGCCGCTCGCCTGACCCTCGAGGAACTCGCCGAGTCCTCGGGGGTCAGCGCCAGAACCCTGTCGGACATGGAGCGGGGACGCAGTAAAGGACCCCAGCACCGCACCGTCAACGCTCTGGCCGACGCGCTGGCTCTGGACGAGGTCGCCCGCAAGGAATTCGTCGAGCTGGCGCGGGACGGCCGCCTGCGCGATCATTGGAACCGCCCGACCGGCCTGTGCGAGCTACCGCGCTCGGTCGACGACTTCACCGGCCGCGCCGCCGAGCTGGCCTGGACCGGCGAGCTGCTGCGCGGTGAGGCCGCCGTGGGGCTCATCACCGGCCCGGCGGGCCTGGGCAAGACCACGCTGGCCGTACGGGCCGCCCGCGATCTACGGCCGGGCTTCCCCGACGGCGTCTTCTTCGTCGACCTGTTCGGCATGTCCCTCCAGCCGCTCGCCGTCGACGACGCCCTCGCGCAGTTGCTCCACGCGCTGGGCGCCGCGGATCGGGACCTGCCGCGGGAGACCGCAGGGCGTGCGTCGCTGTACCGGTCGTTGCTGCGTGACCGGCGTGTCCTGGTCGTGCTCGACAACGCCCGATCGGAAGAGCAGGTGCGTCCCTTGCTCCCCGGTGACGGCGGCAGCAAGGCGCTGGTCACCAGCCGCCGCCTGCTGGCCGGGCTGGAGGGCGTTCACCGGCTCGCTCTCGGTCCCTTACCGGCGGTGGAGGCGGTGCTGCTGCTGACCGGGATCCTGGGAGAGCGCTGCGACAGCGGATCTGCGGTCACCGAGCTCGCCCGGCTGTGCGGAGGGCTGCCTCTCGCGCTGCGCATCGTCGGCAACCGGCTGGTCAGCAGGCCGGGATGGACGGCCGCCACGCTCGCCGTGCGGCTGTCAGGTGAGGAGCGCCGGCTCGACCAGCTGAGGGCGGGGGATCTGAAGATCGCCAACGCCTTCGCGATGTCCTATGGGCAACTCGCGGACACCGCCCGGCGTGTCTTCCGCCGGCTCGCCCTCGTACCGGGGCACGACTTCGACGCCACGCTCGCCGCGGTCGTCGGCGACCTCCCGATCGAGGACGCCTGGGACGCCCTCGACGAGCTCGTCGACCTCGGGCTGTTGCAGGACGGCGCGTCGGGCCGCTACCGCTTCCACGACCTGGTCCGGCTGTTCGCCCGAGACCGGCTGCACGCGGAGGAACCGGAAGCCGGCAGGGACGCGCTCGCCGAGACGGTCACGGCGTGGCTGCTGCGGATGGCCACCACCGCGGGGCGCTGGTTCGAACACGCCGAGCGCCACCTGGAACCCGACCCCGGCCTGTCCTGCGCGGAGGAGGCCGACCACTGGCTGCGCGCGAACGCGGACAACTGGTTGGGCGCGTTGCGCACAGCGGCCGGCAGCGGACGGCACTCCGCCGTCCTTGACTGCGCCGAATCCCTGGACTGGTTCTCCGACCGGTGGATGCACGCGCCACACTGGCTGGAGGTCTTCACCCTCGGAGCGGAGGCCGCCGCCTCCATGAGCGATCCGGCCAGGGAGGCCAACCAGCTGAACCAGCTGGCCTGGGTCCACCTGCTGCAAAGAGGCGATCCGGAGACCGCGCTGCGCCACACAGCCCAGGCGATCGATCTCGCCACCCGTAGCGGTGCCGCCAACCAGATCGCCTCGGCCCACCACCACGCGGCAGGCGCCCTGCGCAGACTCGGACGGCTCGACGACGCCACCGCGTCGGAGACCCTGGCCGCGGAGATGTTCAAGGCCGACGGCGACCTCGACTCCTACTGCCAGGCCCTCGGCGCCCTCGGCTCCTGCTTGCGCGACGCGGGACGCCACGCCGAGGCGCTGCGGCAGTACCGCGACCTGCAGGCCCTGCTGGAGGACGGCCGGTCCGGGATCCGGCCGAGCGTGGTGGCCTTCACCCGGCCGATCGCGCTCGCCCGCATCGGCGAATGCCTGGGCCTGCTCGGTGACAGGACCGAGGCGATCGCCAAGCTCACCGAGGCGATCGGCCTCATGGAACAGGCGCAGATGCCCGTCCTGCAAGCAGGCTCCCTGGAGACGCTGGCGGCCCTGCTCGCCGAGGACGACGGGATCGCCGAGAGCCGCCAGGTCTACGCGCGCGCGGCCGAGGTGTACGAGGCGGTCGGCGACGCCGGGGCGAGCGCCCGCTGCCGTGCCCTGGCCGATTGACCGCCGCGTGCTGCCGCGCGCCCCTGGCCGCCTGCGGTGGCCAGGGGCGCCGGCGTTCAGCCGGTCATCGCGGCGTGCAGCCGCAGGTACGGCTCGGCCTCCGCGTGCCGGTTGGCCCGCTGCAGCGTACGCCCGAGCAGCAGGTGCGCGTACTCCTCGGTCGGAGCCTGCTCGATCACGGCCCGCAGTTCGGCCTCGGCTCCGCGCAGCTGGGCGGAGTGGTAGTAGGCGCGGGACAGCAGGAGCCGGGCGGCCACGTTGCCCGGCTCGGCGGCGACCACCGGCGCCAGGATGCGGGCGGCGCCGATGTAGTCCTTGAGCTCGAAGTACATGCGCCCGCGGGCGAACTCCTCGGCCAGGTTCACAGGTGCTCCTTTCCATCCGTGTGCGGCATCCGGGCGGAGGGGACGACGCCCAGGCGACCGGCCTGGTAGTCCTCCATCGCCCGCAGGATCTCGGCGCGGGTGTTCATCACGAAGGGGCCGTAGTGCACGACCGGCTCGCGGATCGGCTGCCCGCCGAGCAGCAGCACCTCCAGGTTCGGCTCGGCCTGTGGCTGGCGCTGGGCCGCGGCGAGCGTGAGCGCGCCGCCGGGCCCGAACGTGACCAGCTGTCCCTTGCGGATCGCGGCGTGCCCGGTGCCGGCCGTGCCCTGTCCGGCCAGGACGTAGGCGAGCGCGTTGTAGCCGGGGTTCCACGGCAGGTCGAGGGTCGCGCCGGGGGCCAGGGTGGCGTGCACCATCGTGATCGGGGTGAACGTGACACCCGGCCCCTGGTGGCCGTCCAGCTCGCCGGCGATCACCCGCAGCAGGGCGCCACCGTCGGCCGAGGCGAGCAGCCTGGCCTGGCCGCCGCGGATGTCCTGGTAGCGCGGCGGGTGGAACTTGTGGGCGCGGGGCAGGTTGACCCACAGCTGGATGCCGTGGAACAGCCCGCCGGAGACGACCAGATGCTCCGGAGGCTTCTCGATGTGCAGCAGCCCGGAGCCGGCGGTCATCCACTGGGTGTCGCCGTCGGTGATCGTGCCGCCGCCGCCGTTGGAGTCCTGGTGGTCGAAGATCCCGTCGATGATGTAGGTGACGGTCTCGAAACCGCGGTGCGGGTGCCAGGACGTGCCCTTGGGCTCGCCGGGCGCGTACTCGACCTCGCCCATCTGGTCCATGTGGATGAACGGGTCGAGGTCGGCGGAGGACACCCCGGCGAACGCGCGCCGTACGGGGAAGCCCTCTCCCTCGAAGTCGCTGGGCGCGGTGGTCACGGACCTGACCGGCCGCTGGACGGTCGTGGCGGGGTCGGTCACGACGCGGGGAAGCGTCAGCGTGTCGGCGGTGATGGCGGGCATGGGCTCCTCCAGACTGATTGAAACTTAAACAGTCGAGGGCAGGAACAGTCTCGGCGAGGTGGAAATTCCCCGAGGATCCGCAGGCGATGGATCTTGCTCCATCGCCTCAGCCTGCTGACGTCTTGCAGAACTTGCCCAAAAGTCGCCGTCTTCTGCCTGATACCCGCCTTTCCCGGGCGGAGACGAAACACCCTGGATGGCATCCGTGAGGTGACGGTCATGCTCACGGCGGGCTGATGGTCGGGCGGCACGCAGGATGGCTGGATGGGCACCAACCGACGCTGTGGGGTAACCGTGACCGGCGTTGAACTTTCCGGCCGTCGCGCTGAGCTCGAGCAGTTGTCCAGCTTTCTCGGCAGCGCGCGGCGGCATGGGGACGCACGACTGATGCGGGGCGAACCCGGTGTGGGCAAGTCCGTTCTCATGGGTGCCGCGGCCGAGCTGGTCGTGACGGCGGACATGCGGGTGCTGCGCGCGTCCGGGTCGGAGTTCGAGGCGGACATCAGCTACTCCTGCCTCAATCAGTTGCTGCTGCCGGTGAACGCGGACATCGAGCGGCTGCCGCCCGGTCTGAGGGAGGCGCTGTCGGTGGCGCTCGGGTTCGGTGTCGGCACGCCCGCCGACGCGCTCCTGGTCTGCAACGCGGCGCTCCTCCTGGTGAAAGTGGTCGCCGCCGAGGTCGAGATCGCCGCCCCCCTCCAGCGGGTGTGGCACCTCCACACCGACGTGAACTCCTGGCCCTCCTGGCAGAGCGACATCACGGAGGCCACCGCGGACGGCCCGCTCGAAGCGGGCTCGGTCTTCCGCTGGAGCACCTTCGGCCTGGACATCACCTCCACCGTCCACGCCGTCGAGGCCCCTCAGCGCATCCTGTGGGGCGGCCCCGCCCACGGCATCACCGGTGTCCACCAGTGGACCTTCACCGAGCGAAACGGCGTGGTGCTCGTGGAGACCGAAGAATCGTGGGACGGCGAGCCGGTCCTGGCCGACCTCGAGAACATGCGGGCGGCTCTGAATGCCTCACTGACCTCGTGGCTCATCTACCTCAAGACCGCTGCCGAACAGCCGCTGATCCATTGAGCCCCACAAGCAGGGGGCCGATGGCGGGACGTCCCGCCATCGGCCCCCTGATGGCCATCGGTGCCGTTCCCCACCGGTCGGCGTTCGTGCACGCCTGTCAGTGGAACTGCGGCACGATCAGGTAGAGGCCGTAACCCACCACCGCCGTGCACACCGCGAAACACGCCATGGCCACGGCCCCCGCCACTGTAGGGCCCCGCACGTCCCGCCGATCCGAGAGCGTCACCGCGCCAAGGGAGAAGACCCCCACGACCGCGAGACCGACGATCAGGCTGACGGCGAAGACCCGGCCCAGCTCGGCCCACTTGACGTCCATCCCACCCCTTGTCGCTCAGGTGCCCGTCTGCTGCCGTAGGGCAGGCGGTTCGTTGACGTTGCCGGCGTGCACGGGGGCGCGGCGGCCGGCGGCGTACAGTCCGGCCGCGCAGGCGATCGCCACCACGGCCGCGACGATCACGCCATGTGTGCCGGTGATGGTCACCACGCAGGCCGCGGCACCGACCGCAGCCGCGGCGGGCAGCGTGAGCAGCCAGGCCAGCGCCATCCGGCCCGCCACGCTCCAGCGCACGTGCGTCGGCGGCCGCCCCATCCCGGTGCCCAGGATCGCGCCGGAGACCACCTGGGTGGTCGACAAGGCGAAGCCCAACTGCGAGGAGGCCAGGATGACGGTGGCCGCACCGGTCTCGGCGGCGAAGCCCTGCGGCGCCTCGATGTCGGTGATGCCCCTGCCCATGGTACGGATGATCCGCCAGCCCCCCATAGAGGTGCCCAGCGCGAGGGCCAGCCCCGCGACGGCGATCACCCACAACGGCGGGCCGGAACCGGCGACCAGCGCTCCGGTCGAGATCAGGGTCAGGGTGATCACGCCCATGGTCTTCTGCGGTCGTTGGTGCCGTGCGCCAGTGCCACCAGCGAAGCCGAGGCGATCTGCCCGAAGCGGAACGTCCTGGTCACCGACTCCTGTCCGGCGGCGTTGCCGATCACCGCATGGGCGAGGAAAGCCGCAGTCATCGCGACGAACCCCGCGATCAGCGGCGAGGCCACCGCCGGAATGAGAATCTTCTCCAGCACTGTGCCGACGTTCACGCCCCGCGCTCCGGCGCCCGCCCATACCGCGCCGATCAGTCCGCCGAACAGCGCGTGCGAGGAACTGGACGGCAGCCTCAGCACCCAGGTGAGCAGATTCCACAAGATCGCGCCGATCAGCCCGGCGAGCACCATCGGTGGCGTCACCAGGGTCTCGTCCACGATTCCGCCCGAGATCGTCCTGGCCACCTCCACCGACAGGCAAGCGCCGAGCAGGTTCAGCACGGCCGGCAGCTGCACCGCGGCCTTCGGGCGCAGCGCACCGGTCGCGATGGAGGTGGCCATGGCGCAGGCCGTGTCATGGAAACCGTTGGTGAAGTCGAAGACCAGCGCCGTGATGATCACCGCAATGACCAGGAACGTCATGTGCTCCACGCCTGCTGCCCACCCTCCCGCCGTCATCAGGATGCCGGCGCGCCCAGCCCCACCGGCCGTGGGTCTGCCCCGGGACGTCAAGTGATCGTTTTCGGGGCGAGGGGTGACGTGGCCGGGGAGATGTCGGCCGGTCGCGCTCCGCAGGCCGGAGGGCCGGCGTTCTCGTCGCCGCTGGATGTCGGCGCGTCACAGAATCTGGATGGCGACGACCTTCGGAGGGCGGTTCGGGAAGGAGATGTCGTGCCAGCGTTCGATCTTCACCGGGTCACCGTTGAAGTTCTCGCCGCCGACGCATTGGACGTGATCGATGGCGAAGGCCGGTCCACCCGGAACCGTAACTGCGAGGGCGGCCGGAGCGGTCGAAGTGCGTCGCATGGTCGGGTCCCTTCAGGACTCGGTGTGGCAGAGTGCCCTCCACCTTCGCCAATTCTTGACCCAATGTGATCAAGAGGCCACTGGCTGTAGCGGCATGATGTTCTGTCCGCCCTCTCGCCGATCCGGCCCTCCACGGTCAGCGACTCGGGGAGGCTCACCAAGGAGCGGCCGGCCGGGCCGGTGACGAGTGCGACCCCGGACGCTTCCCGGGTCCAGGCCGGCTCCGCCGTACGGCCGGTGAAGTCGTCGGTCGCGACCTCGTGCCGGGCGGGCTCGATCCGCCAGCCGGGTCGCCGATGAAACCGCCGGGTACGAGCAGATTGAGTTATTTGACTTGGTTGAGGGCATCGCGGAGCCCTGCTCTGGAGGCGACGCCGAGCTTGGGAAAGACCTGATACAGGTGGTTCGCGACGGTGCGCGGGGACAGGAAGAGCCGCTCGCCGATCTGTTTGTTGGTCAGCCCCTCGGCCGCGAGCCTGGCGATCTCCCACTGCTGCGGGGTCAGCTGCGCACTGGCCGAGCCGACGGACAGCCCGGTCGCCCGCAGCTCGTTGCCCGCTCTGGTCACCCACGGCTCGGCGTGGAGGCTGCGGAAGGTCTCCAGCGCGGCGGTCAGCTGGATCCGCGCCTCGGTGGTGACCTTGTCCCGGCGCAGGCGCTCACCGAAGGTCAGCTGCAGCCTGGCCCGCTCGAACGGCCAGCGCTCCGCGCCGGGAGTGTCCAGAGCGGCCTGCCACATGCGGCTGTACTGCTCGGCCGGAGCAGCCATGGCCGCCGCCGCGCCGGTGATCATCTCCAGTCGCGGCGAGATCACGCCCAGTCCCCGCACCACTGCGGCATGGGCGGCCGCCTCGACCTGGCGGCCGGTCCGCATGGCTGATTCGACCAGGTCCGTGATGGTCCACAACGCGTGCGGGACGTGTGAGGCGAGCCGGCCAGCCGGGCTGATGGCAGTGGCCTGGTGGTAGGCCTCCTCGAAGTCGGACCGGGCCAGCGCGGTCAGGGTACGGACGTGCCAGGCGTAGTTCTGGATCGCGCGGGCCCGTCGCGGAGTCGCCCAGCGGATCATCTGGGCGGCCAGGTCCGTGGCGAGGTCCTCCTGCCCGCGTGCGGCGGCCAGCATCGCCTTCAGGTAGTGCCCCTGCCAGGCGAGCAGCTGGTAGCCGTGCTTGTCGCACAAGGTCAGGCCCTCTTCGACGACGTCCTCCATCTCGGCCCACTCGCCGACCAGGAAGGCGTTGTTGGCCAGCAGGAACAGCGCCTCGATCGCCGCGGTGACCGCTCCTCCTTCGCGGCCGTGGCTGACCACTCGCCGCAAGCCGTCGCGGCACGCGCCGAGCCGGTCGACGTAGGAGGCGGCGATCCCGACCCGGCCGATCCGGGCCGGGATGATCTCCTGGCTGAGTCCCACGATGACGGCGTCCAGCCGGTCGAGCACCGGCGGCGCCAGCCGGGCCGGGTCGGAGAAGGTCCTGCTCAGCAGATCCAGCAGCTCGGGCGGCCGGGGACGAAGCCGGGCCAGAGCCCGGTGCAGCGGCTCCCACAACTCCGCGCGCCCGCCGAAGAAGCAGACCATGAGCAGGGTGTAGAGCCCTTCGATCAGGGGTTTGTTGTGGGCGTCGCCGGGATCGGAGAGCATCTCCACCGCGCCGAGCATCAGCCGGTGCGCGCTGTCCACATCGCCGTCGCCGTGAAGCAGGTGGTAGGTGCCCGCGACTGCGGTGGCCAGCGACTCGCCCCGCATGTCCGCCCGGCGGGCCCGCTCCAGCAGGGGCGGCGCGTCCCGCAGGTCGCCGTTGACGATCGAGCCGAGGTATGCGGCCTCGCCCAGCCGGTCGGCCCGGCTGAGGTCCGCCGGGCTCAGCTCGGCCGCGCGCAGGAGCTGGGTGATGGCGGCGACGCTGTCGCCGCGCCGCAGGTTGGCGTGCGCGACGGACTGCAGGAGCGCGGCGACCTCCTCGTCGGGGCCCTCCGCCGCCTCGGCCAGATGCCAGGCCCGCCGCTCGGGCCGGTCGGCCAGCCGTACGGCGAGCAACCGATGGGCACGGCGGCGCTGCTCGATCGTCGACAACTCCACCACCGCCGAGCCGATCAACGGATGACGGAAGACCAGCCGCTGTTCGATCCGGATCAGCCGCGCCCGCTCTGCGGGGGCCAGCTCGCCGACGTCCCCCAGCACGCCCAGATCGCCGGTGCCGTCCAGGACGGCGAGCAGCAGCATGTCGTAGGTGGCGGCGGGCAGGTCCTTGATCCGCGAGGCGAACACCGACTGCAGGCGCCCGCCGAGCGGCAGGACCGGGGGCAACACGCTGACCCGCTGAAAGTCGCCGAGCGCCACCGGCAGCTCCAGCAAGGCCAGGGGGTTGCCCTGAGCATCGGCCAGCAGTCGCTGGTGAGCCCTGGGTGCCAGGGCCGGGAAACGTGCTTTCAGCAGGGCCTTGGC
Source organism: Nonomuraea sp. NPDC052265 (assembly GCF_044547985.1). Classification (NCBI taxonomy): domain Bacteria; kingdom Bacillati; phylum Actinomycetota; class Actinomycetes; order Streptosporangiales; family Streptosporangiaceae; genus Nonomuraea; species Nonomuraea sp. NPDC052265. Next base: position 27,712 of record NZ_JBIUBJ010000009.1, on the reverse strand, counting down.
CGCCTGCTTCTCGAGCGGTTGCAGCTCGTGGCCGGGTAGTCCGCCGTAGTCGAAGAAGCTCTCCTCGCCCGAGCGGGAAGCGGCGAGCAGTCCGGTCCGGCTGCCGGTGAGGCGGCGTGCGACGAAGTTCAGCACGACCGCGCTGGCACGGTCCAGCCACGCGATGTCGTCGACGGCCACCAGCAGCGGCCCGGCGGCGGTGGCCCGGCTCAGGAGCGACAGCGCGGCGTTGGCCACGAGAAGCCGGCCGGGCGGTCCGCCCTCGCCCAGGCCCAGGGCGACGCTCAGCGCGCGCTCGTGCACAGCGCCCAGCGCGGGCAGGTCGGCGAAGAGCGGGCGGAGGACCTGGTGGAGGCCGGCGTAGCTGACCTCGGCCTCGAACTGCGAGCCGTAGGCCCGCAACACCTGGTGGCCCATCTGGAGCGCGTGTTCCACCGCCGCGTCCAGCAACGCGGACTTGCCGACCCCGGCCTCCCCCAAAAGGATGTACGCGCCGCCCTGGGCGGCGGCCCGCTCGATGAAGGACCCGATGCAGGCCAGATCCCGATCCCGGCCGAACAACTGACCGCCACCTAACGAGGGTGCCCCGCCCGTGATCGAAGCCACGGGTCGACTGTACGCGCACTCGCCGCGGGCATCGACAGAGCGCCGTCAGCCGACGGTGCGCGCGGAGCCTGCCCAGTACGGCAGGCGCAGCTCCCTCTTGAGGATCTTTCCTGCTCCGGAGACGGGCAGCGCGGCGACGAACTCGCACGAGCGTGGCGCCTTGTAGGCGGCGATGTGGTCCTTGACGTGCGCGCGGATCTCCTCGGCGGTGGCGCCTGCCCCGGCGCGCAGGACGATGACGGCGTGTACGCGCTCACCCCACCTGTCGTCCGGCACCCCGATGACGGCGCAGGAGGCCACGGCGGGGTGCTGGGCGATGATGTTCTCGACCTCGGTGGAGTAGACGTTCTCGCCACCGGTGATGATCATGTCCTTGATCCGGTCGACGATGTAGAGGTAGCCCTGCTCGTCGAGACGGCCGGCGTCGCCGGTGTGCATCCAGCCTTCGCGGACAGTGTCGGCGTCGGACAGGCCCCAATAGCCGAGCATCACGTTGGGGCCGCGGACCACGACCTCGCCGACCGTGCCGGTCGGAGCGGTGGTGCCGTCGGGGGCGACGATACGGATCTCGCAGTGGGGCGCGGGCCGGCCGGCGGATCGCAACGGGAGGCCGCCCTTCGCGTGGTCGTCCGCGGTGAGCAGGGTCGCCACCGGGGCCAGTTCCGTCATTCCGTACGCCTGCGTGAAGCCGGCCCCAGGGAAGGCCTTCATTGCCCTGGCCAGGACCGCCTCGGAGATCGGGGAGGCGCCGTAGGCGATGCGGGTCAGGCTGGAGACGTCGTAGTCCGGCAACCGGGGGTCGTCGACCAGGAACTGGATCATCGTCGGGACCAGCAGGGTCGCGGTGGCACGGTAGTCCTGGACGGCGGCCAGCACGCGCGCCGGGTCGAAGGCGGGCACCATGACCTGGGTGCCGCCGACCAGGCTCTGCATCACCCAGGAGGCCAGACCGGCCAGGTGGAACAGCGGCGCCACATGCAGGAAGACGCCGCCGGGCCGGACCATGGCACTGCCGGCGAGAGTGCCGAGCGCCGAAGTGATCAGGTTGTCGTGGCTGAGCATGACGCCCTTGGGGTGGCCGGTGGTGCCGCCGGTGTAGAACACCCCGGCAAGGGCCCGGCCGCCCCGCCGTACGTCCGGCACGGGCGAGGCGGCGGCCACCAGCTCCTCGTAGGCGAGCACACCCTCCGGAGCGGGATCGTCGCCGCAGTGGATCACGATGCCTTCCCGCAGCTCCCGGAAGGCATCGTCCACCAGCAGGACCTTCGCCCCCGAGTCCTTCAGGGCGTAGGTCATCTCGGCGGGCGTCCAACGGGTGTTGAGCGGGGTCACCGCCGCGCCCAGCCACCAGGTGGCCAGCAGGTACTCGTGGTAGCGGGCGGAGTTGAGCGCCGCGATGGCCACCCGGTCGCCTTCCCCCACGCCCACCTCGCGCAGCGCTCCGGCCAGGCGGGCGACCCGGCCGGCGACCTCGCGGTGGGTACGGACCCTGCCGCCGTCGACGGTGGCCGGCAGGTCGGGCGTCTGCTGGAGGGCGCGGTGCAGCGCCTGGGTCAGGTGCATCCGGCGAACCCCGTGATCGCGGCGGTGAAGACGGCGGGCTGTTCGAGGTGTCCCATGTGGCCGCTCTCCTCCAGGAGGACGAAGCGGGAGCCGGGGATGCCCTCGTGCAGCATGCGCCCCCAGCGAGGGCCGCAGATGAAATCGTGGGCACCGCTGATGATCAGAGTCGGCGCCGCGATGTCACCCAGATTCTTCCGGACGTCGAAGGGCGGTCCGCCCGCCCGCTGAGGCGCGATCCAGCCCCGCACGGGCAGCACGCCCGCGGCCTCGTCGTAGTGGGCGAAGTAGACGGGCAGGACCTCGCGCAACGCCACGGTGAACGCCTCGTCGTCGACCGCGGCCAGAGCTCGTTGGAAGGCGTCGGCGTATCCGGCGCGCTGGACGTTGGCCATCGCCTCCGTCCAGAACTCCTCCCCCGTGACGGGCGAGGTGTCGAAAAGGATCAGGCCGGCCAGGCGGTCGCCGCGGCTCAGCGCGTACCGCTGGGCCACGAAGCCGCCGTGCGAGTGGCCGAGCAGGTAGACGCTCGGCGCGGCCAGCTGCTCGATGACGCCGTGCAGGAAACGAACGTAGGTGCCGAGGCCGTAGTCCCGCACGCGGCCGGACCGCCCGGTGCCGATCGGCTCCAGGTAGACCAGCGTCAGGTGCCGCTCCAGATCCGGCATGCGCAGGTACTCCCAGCCCAGCCCGGGTCCGCCCGGGTGGACGACGCAGACCGGCCCGGCGCCTGCGACGTGGTAGCGCTGGTCGACGCCGCCGACGCTCACGGTGTGGGTGCCGGGCAGCAGCGGGTCTGAGGGGATGCTCACCGATGCTCCTCGAAGTAGCGGCGCGGGTTGTCGATCAGCATCGTGTCGAGCTGCTGGTCGGTGACCCCCGCCTGGCGCAGGGCCGGCAGTACTTCGGTATGGATGTGGGTGTGGTGCCAGTTCGGCGCGACCTGCTCGCGCACGCCGGGTGGGAACCAGTCGATGTGGCAGGAGGCGTCGTGCGAGAGCATCATCCGGTCGGCCAGGCCCTTCGCGGCGAGCGTGGCCACGGTCTGGACGCGCTGGTCGCCGGGAAGCAGGATGTCCAGGCCGAACCGGTCCATGCCGAGATACGACCCGTTGTCGGCCAGGTTCTGGAGATAGTCGAGGTCGGCGGTGTCGCCGCTGTGCCCGATCACCACCGCGCCCAGATCGACACCCTCCTCCTGGAAGATCCGCTGGGCCAGCAGCCCGGTGCGGAGTGCCGGATTGGTGTGCACGGTGATCGGCGCCCCGGTGCGCTTGTGCGTCTCGGCCACGGCCCTGACGACCCGCTCGACGCCGGGCGTCAGCTCGCCCTCCAGCGCGCACTTGAGGAAGGCGGCCTTGATGCCGGTGCCCGCGATGCCCTCGGTCAGGTCCTGGACGAACATCGAGACCATCTGCTCGTCGCCCCCCAGCAACGTCCCCGGCCCGTGGTACTGGAAGAAGTGCGGCACATCGCTGTAGGTGTAGATCCCGGTCGCCACGATGATGTTGATGTCGACCAGGGCGTTGACCTTCGCGACGCGCGCGACGTCCCGGCCCAGGCCGATCACCGTCGGGTCGGCGATGGTGTCCACGCCTGCCTGCTTCAGCGCGGTGAGCTTGCGTGCCGCGTCGGCGATCCGCTCGTCCTCCTGCCACAGGTGCGGGTAGTTGAGCTGGATCTCCGGACTGGTCACGAAGACGTGCTCGTGCATCAGGGTCACCCCCAGGGCGGAGTACGGCACGCGTCCGCGTACCGTCTCCACCCCGGCGGGACCGGCCGGCTCAGTCGACGGCATGAGCGGCGTCCAGGATGATGCCGGTGACCAGGCCCGGCCGGCTGATCATCGGGACGTGCGAGGCGTCGGTCTCGTAGACCTTGGACTTGGCGCGCTTGTAGAAGAATCGCTCCAGGGCCGGCGGGATGGCGTGGTCCTGGCGGGCCACCAGCGCCCACGACGGGATCGTGTGCCAGGCGGCGCCGGTGCTCACGTCGGTGTAGGAGGAGGCGGCGAACGGGCGCTGGGTGGCGGCCATGAGCCGGGTCTGGGAGACGGGCAGGTCGTGGGCGAAGGCGGCCCGGAGCTTGTCGGCCTTGAGGTAGAGGTCGACGCCGGTGCTGCCGTCGGCGTTGGTGAAGGGCACCTCGCGGACGGAGTCGGGGATCTGGCTGCCGGGGAACTTGCCGAACAGCTCGGCCAGAGTCTCGCCCTTGTCCGGCGCCATGGCGGCGATGTACACCAGCGCCTTGACGTTGTCGACGCCGACCGCGGCGTTGGTGATGACGGCGCCGCCGTAGGAGTGGGCGACCAGCACGATCGGGCCGTCTATCGACTTCAGGACGCTGTTGATGTAGGGCACGTCGGTGGGAAGACCACGCAGCGGGTTGGCCGGCGCGATCACCGGATAGCCCTTCTCCTGCAGCTTGGGGATCACGCCGTTCCAGTTGGAGGCGTCGGCGAAACCGCCGTGTACCAGGACGATCGTGGGCTTGGGACCGCTCTCGGCGGAGGCCATAGAGGCGGCCGGCACAGTCAGCAGGGCGGCGGCAAGGCCGCCAGCGACGGCGACGGCCATCACCTTACGGCGAGGCATGGCGGGACGAAGCATCACTACTCCAAGGGAGGAAGGGGGGCGCCCGGCCGGCGCCCCGGAGATCGGCTGAGGCGCCTTCCGTCAGGCGGCGGCGTGGCGGATGAGGTCGGCGACCGCGGCCGGCTGCGAGACGTAGACGGCGTGGCTGCCGACGACCTCGACCACCGACGCGCCGATGCGCTCGGACATGGCCCGCTGGGCGGGCGGCGGGATCATGCGGTCCTCGGTGGCGACCAGGTACCAGCTCTTCTTCTGCCGCCAAGCCGGCTCGGTGACCGCCCCGCTCAGCGCGTCCACCCCCCACGGGACCTGCGAGTCGGCCATGAACGCGCCCACCGGCGCGGGCAGGTCGGCCGCGAACGAGGCGTGGAACTTCTCCCGGTCGAGGAAGAGGAAGCCGTCGTCCGGCGGCAGGATCGGCGGCACCGGCGCTCCGGGCGGCGGGTCGGCGATGAGCGTACTGACCGACTCGCCCTTGTCAGGGGCGAAGGCGGCGATGTAGGCGAGGCCCGCGACGTTGGCGTGGGTGCCGGCCTCACTGATGATGACTCCGCCGTAGGAGTGGCCGACCAGGACGGCCGGGCCGTCGAGGGTGTCCAGTATTTGACGGGTCGCGGCGACGTCACCCTGCAGCGACAGCGTCGGGTTCTGGACGATGCGGACGGTGAATCCATCCCCGGACAGCTCGTCGTAGACGCCCTGCCAGCCCGATCCGTCCACGAAGCCGCCGTGCACGAGCACGACGTTCCTGATGGTGGCCATGGTCGCTCCTGATCTGGTTGAGCAGGCCCGATACCTGCTCGATACCCCTGATCCAAGCCTCTTGGGGGTGGCGAGAACCAGGCAGAAGAGCACGCAGAAGTAGCGCGTGACCTGCGTGCGTGGGCCGCGGCGCCGACGCGAGCTCCTCACCGAGACCCTGTCGTCGGTTGTCGCACCACCGGGCCGGTGTTGGATGGGGACAACGTCCGTCGACGAGCTGCGCGACCTTCGACCGCCACGCGCGTCCCGATCTCAGCACTCCCATCGAGGATGCCCGGATCTTCAAGGCGGAGCGGCCTCAACCGCCGACCCCGGGACGCGCTCACGGCGATCGATCTGCACCTGGACAGGCTGTTCACCGGCAAGGCTCGGAGCGCGTGACCTGCGCCCGTACGGAGAGCTCGAAGCCTTCGGGCCGCTTGGCACGGGGCGCAGCGCCGCATGTCGATGATGAGCTTCCCACGGACCCCCGCCGGCTTCCAGCCGCCGGTCAGCCTCCGCGACGTCGCCGATCGGGTAGACGGTGTGGATCGCAGGGCGGACGCCGCCCGCCTCAGCCCTGTGATGGTCGGGGAAGGCCAGAATGCGGTCCTGTCGAAGGCGAGCGCGACCATGCGGCTCGCGCTCGTCAGCGCCCTCTCACTGGCCACCGAAGACCACGACGACGGCTGCAACGGGCCGGATCGAACGCCCTCACGTCCTCGGCGGGCAGATCAACAAGTATCAGCGAGCCAGCTGGCCAACGGGGGTGCAGCCGTGAAGAGGCAGGTCAGTGCCTTGGGCCTGATTCGACCCCCCTTCACGGCATCGCCACCGACGTCACGAGGCTTTCCGGGCGCGTGGGACCAGGACACAGGCCAGTGCCATCAGGGCGGCGGTGACCAGCAACGCCGACGAGTAGCCGGTCACGGGCGCCAGCAGGCCCACCGCGAACGCGCCGGCGGCCATGCCGCTGTCGTAGGCGGCGTTCCACAGGGCGCTGACGGTGCTGAACATCGCGGGACGGGCGCGGGCGTACATGACGGTCATGGTGGCGTTCTGCAGAATGCCGAACCCCGCTCCGAAGACGGCGGCGCCGGCGACGAAGCAGGCGCTCCAGTGCGTGGCGGCAACCACGGCCATACCGGCGGCGGACAACACCAGCCCGGGCAGCAGCAGCCGCTCGTGCCCCCGGCGGTCGCCGGCGCGCCCGGCGGCCCACTTGGCCAGCGTCGCGGCGGCCGACTGGGCGAGCAGCGCAGCGGGCGCGACCCAGCCGGGTCCACCGCGTACGGCGAGCGGCACGAAAGTGCACAGGACGCCGGTGCCGGCCGCCGAGGCGGCGAACACCACCGCGGGCCACATCAGGTGCGGCGCGCGCAGTCCCGCCACCACCCCGGCGGCGCGGCCCGTGGCCGGCGGACGCCCCGGCAGGAACGGAACGGTGAGCACGGGCAGGACGGACAGGACGGCGGTGGCGGCGAAGACGGCGCCATACCCGGCGGACCCGGCGAGCCAGCTTCCCGCGGGCAGCGCCAGCAGCCCGCAGCCCCCGCTGACCAGGCCGGCCAGCGCCAGCCCTTCCCCGCGCCGCTCGGCCGGGACGAGCTCGGCGGTGAGCGCCCCGCCCGCCACGACGGTGACCGCGAACCCGGCCCCGCGTAACGCGCTGACGACGAGGACGGCGGTGCTGTCGGAGAAGGCGAGCAGCGCGAGGGTGGGCGCGCCGAGGACGATCAGGCCCAGCCCCAGCGACCAGCGGTAGCCGAGTCTGGCCACCAGGGCGGGAGCGGCCAGCTCGACCAGCACGGTGGTCACCAGCAGGGCCGCGTTCGCGGCGCCGGCGGCAGCGGCGCCGGACGACCGCTCGACGTATTCGGGCACGACGGCGAAGGGCAGGAAGAAGCCGATCGACGAGCCCACGACGGTGAACATGCGCATCACGAACGCGGTGGTGATGATCGGGGGTCGCGCCGGTGCCCTGGGAGTGGTGATCGTGGCCATGGTCGTGCTCCTTCGACTGCCGTGACGTGTCGCCGCGCCGTCGTACGGCGGGATGGTCGCGGGGCTCCTGCTCGCCCGCTTCGGGCGGGAGGCGTGAGCGCCATGTCCGTATGGTGCTGGGGGCCGGCGCGCGGAGCGACACATTCGGCGCCTGCCGAATCAGCCCCTGCCGATCAGCTCTCCAACAGGGCGTGGGCGCGGGGCGTGCGTACGTAGAGCATGGCCCGGCCGACGCGGTGCTTGCTGACCAGGCCGGCCGACAGCAGCAGGGTGAGCTGCTCGGAGACGCTGGCGGGGGCCAGGCCGGTGCGGCGGGACAGGTCGGTGGTGGAGGCGGGGGTGTCGAGCTCGGCGAGCAGCAGCGCGCGGGAGCGGCCGATGACGGCGGCCAGCGCGTCAGGGGCGGGCGCGGTGCCGCGTTCCCACAGGGTGGCGATGGCGCGTACCGGATAGGTGATGATCGGCTGGCCGGGAGAGTCGGTGCGGTGGAACAAGCTGGGCCAGACGAAGACGGAGGCGATCAGCAGCAGGCCCTCGCCGTTCAGCGCGCGGGACAGCTCCTCGGGGCGCTGTTCGAGGCGGAGGCGGCGGTCCTCCCATCGGATCGCCGGGTGCATGTCCGCGAACACCCCGGCCGGGCCCTGCTCGGCGAGCTGCCTGGCGCGGTAGAGCAGGTCTCCTTCGAGCAGGCTGCGCATGCGGGGCCAGTGCGGCGCGATGGCCGTGTTCCAGTACGCCTCGATGGCGTCGGCCAGCCGGTCCAGAGCCGGGGCCGGGTTCTCGTACAGCTCGATCGCGGTGCCCTGGAGCGGGCCGCAGGTGGGCCAGCTCGTCATGCGGTCCAGGTCCCCGCGGATCACCTCGTCGGGCAGGGCGCGCAGGGTGGCCAGCTCACCGGCCAGGTCCGGGGTGGAGCTGGTGGGGATGGGGCACAGGAAGTCCGGGATGTACGCGCCGCCGGGGATGAGGTCGAGCAGGGGCGCCAGGTCGGCGGTGAGCTTCGGGCGTACCTGCTTGAACCAGGGCAGGTGCAGCATCCGTCCGGCGGGGGTGCACAGGGCGTGGATGCTGGCGGAGACCTCTCTGAGCGGCGAGAACGCGAACCTGATCGAGGTCAGGTCGTAGGCCGAGAACGTGAGCGTGAGCATGCGCGGGGGTCCTCTGGATTCGGCTGCGCCCGAATGTATCGCAAGGGTTCGCCGTCCGGCCAGATCATGGTGCACGCAGCGGCGGCCCGCCGCCAGCCACCGGGAGGACCCACATGCGCAAGATCGTGCTCTACCACCTGATGTCGCTCGACGGGATCGCCTTCGAGGACGGCGACTGGCTCGCCGACGACGGCCCCCAGCTGGTGGCCTACCTCGGCCGGGTCATCGCCACCCAGGACGACGTCCTGCTGGGGCGCGGGACGTACGACTACTGGGCCGGGCACTGGCCACGATCGGACTTCCAGCCCTTCGCCGACTTCATCAACGGCACCCGCAAGCACGTCGTCACCTCCAGCGCGCCAGCCCTGGAATGGGCGAACTCCACGCTGGTCACCACCTCCGTGCACGACCACGTGACCGCCATGAAGCGGGAGCCCGGGGGCGACATCGGCATCCATGGCAGCATCGAGCTGGCCCGTTCCCTGCTCCAGGCCGGGCTGGTCGACGAGCTGCGGTTGGTCGTCGCACCGGCGGTGGTCGGACGCGGCAGGCGGGTGTTCGAGGGTGAGGGCGTCCAGTCGTGGACGCTGGCCGGCCTCGAACGGGGCAGGAACGGCACACTCTTCCTGGACTACAGCCGCTGACCGGCCTCACGCTCGCCGCTCTCCGCTGGCCGGCGTCGGACAGCCGGGATGTACTCCTGGCACGTACCGGTGCGATTTCGCCCGGTCGCGGTCAGGAAGACGATGGCGGGCTTGCCACTCCTCGGCGGTAGGCGTGTTGCGTCCCGGAAGTGGTGTACGAGTTTGACCTGGGCACAAGCGCGGCCGCCGTGAAATGAGAACGGCCATCGCCAATGACCTGGGAAACCAGGTTCGGCGGCTTCCTTGCCGGTCTGCTGATCTCCACGATCACCCTGCTCGCCGGAGTCTCCGGCGCCGACGCGGCGGTCCTTCCCATCGTGACATCGCGCCCGGGAACCCTCCCATCAGCGGACGGGAGGGGCCGGAACATTGGTGATGGGCCCGACCAGGAGATCTTTCGCGGATCGCACGAACTCCGTGACGAGTGGGTTCGTGTCCGCGGCCCGTGCGGCTACGACGATCTGGCAAGGCTCGATCCCGTCGAGCGCGACGGTGACCAGGCCGGGGCGCAGGGTGTAGCGCCGGTCGCCGGCCGGGACGACGGCGATGGCGGTGCCGTCGGTGATGGCCTCGAGTTTGTCCTCGTAGGTCTCGGCCAAGGTAGGACCCACCGGGGCGGGTGCGCTGTCCGACCGGGGTTCGAGCCGCCAGAAGGTGGTCCATTCGACGCCCATCCCGGTACAGCCCACGAGTGGTTCTGCGGCGATGTCGTCGGCCGTGACCGCGTCTTTCCCCGCGAGGCGATGCGACGCGGGCACGAGCAGGACCCGGGCCTCGGAGTACAGGACCGTCACCTGCAGATCCTCGGCCGGGATCGGCAGAGGCGTGCGGGTGACCAGGACATCGACCTGCCGCTCCAGCAGCGTGGAGGCGTCCATACTCCAGCTTCGTCTTGGCTGGCAGCGACGGCGCTTCGACGCCGCCTCCTACCGAGCCGTGCCCTCGTCGGCGCCGCTGGCCGGGCAGGTACGCCCGACCCCCTGGGATCCGGAGTTGTCCGTGGCGATGGAGCGACGAGGCGTACGCGTCGAGGAGGAGCTCGTACTCGCTGAGCTGATGGCTGACCTGAAGTTGCGGACTTCCTTGTGATCATCGAGGTAGTCTCAACGCTCGGCCCGCATGTTCCCCGATCCACCGGACGGGGAAGCAAACGAATGTCCGTGGGCCAGTAACCGAACAGGCCCAAGGAAGAGACGGCGCCGTCATGGACGTCATAGAGCGGGCCGCGGCCCTCAAGGGACAGCTGATCGACTTCGCCATGTCACCCCGGTTCGCCCGAGAGCTCAGCCAAGCCTTCGAGCGGAGCGACCCCGAAGGCCTCGCCCGCAGCGAGGCAGCCGCGAGCATGATCATCGATCACTTTGTCCTGCAGCACCGGCTCGCCTCCGGCGACACGGTCATCGACCGCTTCCTGCGCGCCCGCCCCCGCCTGAGCGCCCAGGAGCGGGAAATGCTCCTCTGCTGGAGGGACGTGGTGGAAGGCATCTTCGAGGTCCAGGGCAAAGACCAGGACGCCGTGATCCTGTTCAACCTCATCGACGAGCTCACCTACCGCGCCCGGTCCAACATGGGCAAGTCCGCCTTCCGCCCGGCCAAGAAGGGCATGTTCCTCATCTGCCGCCTGGTGCCGCTCGGCAAGGACTGGCTGGTCAGCGCGAACATCAGCCTCTCCCCGCCGACGCCCGCGACCAACTCCTCACCCAGGCGGCGGACTTCGGCCTGCGCAACCCCAAGCTGGTCTTCCGCAACCCCGACAAGCTCGCCACCGCACGCCGCATGCTCACCGAACAGCGAGAAGTCTTCATCGACCTGTACGGCGCCGAATACATCGTCGTCCGGGGAGAGGACGTGGCCCCGCGATACGACGCCTTCATGCGGGCCTGCATGGATCGAGCCCAGCCCGGCAACACCTCCCCTCTGCCCGGCTTCACCCTTCCCGATGACCTGCTGGAGGCCGAAACGGTGGCCATCCACTTCGACCCCGAAACAGGCATCAGCTTCTACCTCGAGTTCGGCCTCCTGCAAGAGCTCTTCGCCAACCCGAAACTGATCAACCGGCGCCGCTACCGCGAGACCCTGACCTCCTACCTCCGCGGTGACGACATCTCCCCCGCCGCCATCAGGCTCCTGACCGAGCCCGACCCGGACAGCGCCGGCGTCGTCTTCGGCAAGCTCCTCAAGAAGAAGAACTTCTCCTGGCCCGAGCACGGGGAGTCACTGCTGCGCCGGTACAAGGCCCGTTACTTCGACGAGCCCCAACTGCCCACCACCGTCCCGGTCAGCGACACGATGGCCGGACATCTACGCAACGCCCTGCGCGAGGAGTCGTCGGAGCCGTGATCTCTGCGCAAGACCGCGAACCGCTGGCAGACAAGAAGTATTGCGGTCACCCTCGGTAGTGCGGCAGTCTCGCCGCACTACCGAGAGGACGCATATGGCCCTTGAGCCGACCGCGGAGCAGCAGGCCGCGAGGGAGGATTTCGTCGGGGGCCGTGATCTGGCCCTGGTCGCCGGCGCCGGATCTGGCAAGCCTCCCCCCTGATCCTCATGGGCGCCTCAACCCGCAAACGGGGCCTGTACATGGCCTTCCCCGGACCTGGCCGTCTCCTACTCCTCGGCCAGTGTGGACGGCAAGACCGCCAACACCAACAGCCAGACCTCCTGGGTGAGTGAGGGGTTCCAGCTCTCACCAGGCTTCATCGAGCGCAGCTACAAAGCCTGCCAGGACGACGGCGAGGGGACGGACCTGGAGAAGCCCGGCGACCTGTGCTGGGCCTACCCCAACGCCACCCTCACCTGGAACGGCAAGGGCGGCGACCTTGTCCAGACCGCACCCGGCTCGGACGTCTGGAAGCTCAAGGACGACGACGGCACCCGCATCGAACACCTGACCGGCACCACCAACGGTGACGACAACGGCGAGCACTGGCGGATCACCACCACCGACGGGACCCAGTACTTCTTCGGCCTGAACCGCCTGCCCGGCTGGAACGGCAGCGGCGCCACCAAGTCGGCCCTGACCGTCCCGGTGTTCGGCAACAACTCCGGCGAGCCCTGCAACGGCGGCGGCTTCGCCGACTCCTGGTGCCAGCAGTGCGCCTGCCGATAATTACGTCCACCCAGGTCATGACCCTGCGAGGGCTTCGCGAGCTCTGGCCACCCGGGAGACGGAAGCGCGTGCGGCAGGATGATTCGCTGTGCTGCTTCGCCTGGCCTACCTGACCGTCACGAACACGTTCGCCGCGCTGCGGTTGCTGCCCATGGGCGATCGGGACAAGGACGTGGAGATACTTGCTCTGCGTCACCAGATCACCGTCCTTGAACGCCAGCTCGGCGCCGACACCCGGGTGAGATTCGCGCCCGAGGACCGAGCCTTCCTTGCCGCGCTCCTGACGTCGCTACCGCGCGAGGTCCTGCGCCAACTGCGGCTCCTCATCCGTCCGGACACGGTTCTCCGCTGGCACCGCGATCTGATGCGACGTCGTCATGCCCGTACCTGCCGGCCGAAGCGACGTGGGCGCCCGCCCACGGTCCGCTCCATCCGCGTTCTCATCCTGCGTCTGGTTCGGGAGAACCCGAGCTGGGGCTATCGGCGGGTGCATGGTGAACTCACCACGCTCGGCATCAAGGTCGCGCCGTCCACGGTGTGGGAGATCCTCAAACAGGAAGGTCTCGATCCGGCGCCCGAGCGGGCCTCCACCACATGGGCCGACTTCCTGCGCTCGCAAGCCGACGCCCTGCTGGCCTGCGATTTCATCGAGACCATCACCCTGAACGGACAGCGCCAGTACATCCTGGCCGTCATCGAGCACGCCACCAGGCGCGTCCGGGTGCTCGGCACCACCGCACACCCGAGCGCCAGCTGGGTCATCCAGACGATCAGGAATCTCGTGATGGATCTGCACGACGCGGACTGCCGGGCGCGCCTTCTGCTCCGCGATCGGGATGAGAAGTTCCCAGCCCTCATGGGCGAGATTCTCGCCGAGGCCGGCATCAAGACGGTGCTCACCGGCATCCGGATGCCGCGAATGAACTCAATCATGGAACGGTGGGTGCAGTCATGCCGCCACGAGCTTCTCGACCGCTGCCTGATCTGGAACGAACACCACCTGCGGCACGCCCTACGCGAGTACGAACACTTCTACAACCAACACCGAGCACATCAAGCCCTGAACCAAGCAGCCCCGCTGCGCACCGTCCCCGATCCGATCACGGCCCCAGAGCGAATCATCGACCTGAAGGTCCGCCGACGAGACCGGCTCGGCGGCGTCCTCCGGGGGTATCCCTGTAGGTGTGGGAAGTGATCTTGCTGGGCAGCAAGTGATCGGTGGGCGGGGGCCCACTTCTTCGGGGGAGAGTCATGACGGTAGTCGAGGGTGTCGGCGGCCAGATGCCGAACACGCTGGGTGAGATCCTTTCTACGGTGAGGGATGTGGCCGGTGAGCAGCAGGAACGTCGCCCGATCCGGGAGTTGATCGATGATCGGCTGTTGGATGAACTGCTGGCCCGGTCCCGTGACGAGGCGGGCGGCCTGCGGCTGACGGGCGAGGGCAGCATGCTCGGTGACCTGGTCAAAGCGGTGTTGGAGCGGGCCTTGGAGGCCGAGTTGACCGCGTATCTGGGCTACACCCGGCATGAGCAGGGCGCCGGGGCGGCGGCCGGGAACGCCCGTAACGGGAAGATCGGCAAGACGGTGCAGACCGGAGTCGGGCCGGTCCGGCTGGCCGTTCCGCGGGACCGGGCCGGGAGTTTCGAACCGGTGCTGGTGCCCAAGCGGGCGGGCCGGGTCTCCGGCGGCCTGGATGACATGGTCATCTCGCTGTATGCGCACGGCATGAGCGTCCGGGACATCGTCCACCACCTGGAGCAGATCTATGGCACCCGGCTGTCGGCCGAGACGATCTCGCGGATCACCGAGCAGGTGATGGAGGAGGTGAAGCTGTGGCAGCGGCGCCCGCTGGATCCCCCTTGAGTTCTATCGATGGTTGCGAACCCTCTCGAAGGAGAACCTCGCATGCCTCGTTGGGCTCACAACAAGCTTCCCTCGTCGGTTCAGAAGCGCTACTTCGAGTTGGTGCGAGAGGGGCATAAGGGCGCTGCTGCGGCCCGGATGGTCGGTGTGTCGACCAGCTGCGGGTCGCTGTGGTTCATCGATGCTGGTCGGATGGTTCTCGCCGACGCGCCCGTCTCTGCCCGCTTCCTCACCCAGAATGACCGGATCGCCATCGCCGACGGCATACACGCCAAGGCCGGGGTGAAGGAGATCGCCACCTCGATCGGCAAGAGCTTCCAGACGGTCTACCGAGAGATCCAGCGCAACAGCAAGTCCGACGGCCGCTACCAACCCTGGTGGGCCCACAACCAGGCCCTTCTCCGCCGCGGACGTTCCAAGGAGGCGAAGATTCGGGGCCACGAACCGCTCCGTACGGTCGTGCGCGGCAAGCTCGCCGAGAAGTGGTCACCGCAGCAGATCTCCCGATTCCTCACCCGCACCTACCCCGATCTGAGCGCCATGCAGGTCTGCGCCGAGAGCATCTACAAGGCCCTCTACGCCGGCCTTCTCGGCTGCAGATCCGGAAAGCTCCGCACCGGCCGCTCCCGCAGGAAGCCGCACCGGCGGGGCGTCGCAATCCCCAACAAGATCAAGAACATGAAGCTCCTCGACCAGCGTCCCGCTGAAGTCACTGAACGTCAGGTCCCCGGACATTGGGAAGGCGACCTCATCATCGGCCAGTACGGGGCGCCGGGTGGTGCCACGGCCATCGGGACCCTGGTGGAGAGGGTCACCAAGTTCCTGATCTTGGTGCATCTCCCGGACGGCTACAAGGCCCCGCAACTGCGCGATGCGCTCATCGCGCAGACCCGGCATCTGCCCGAGAGCTGGCGCAAGACCCTGACCTGGGACCAGGGCCGGGAGATGTCGATGCATGAGCAGACCGCCGCCGCGACCGGCTTCGACATCTATTTCTGCGACCCGCATTCCCCGTGGCAGCGGGGCCTCAACGAGAACACCAACGGACTGATCCGCCAATACTTCCCCAAACACACCGACCTGTCGATCCATACCGCCCAAGACCTGCAGACGGTCGCCGCCCAACTCAACCAGCGCCCCCGCCTCGCCCTCGGAGACAGAACACCAGCCGAAGCCATGAGAGCATTGCTAACCAACGGCTCTACCAGCTAGTTCGCGACCAGTGTTAGAAACCACCCCCTCTACGCCGTGGTGTTCCTGGACGCCTTGGTGGTCAAGGTCCGCGACAACCATGTGGTGCAGAACAAGCCTGCCTACATCGCGGTCGGCATCGACACCGATGGCGACAAGCACGTCCTGGGTATCTGGATCGCCAAAACGACTGAGGGCCTGGCGTCGGGGGAGGGCGCCGGGTTCTGGCGCAGCGTGGTCAACGACCTGCGCAACCGCGGCGTCGCCGACATCCTCATCGCCTGCTGCGACGGGCTGAGCGGATTCGAGGACGCCATCCACGCCGCGTTTCCCGCCACTACCGTGCAAACCTGCATCGTGCATCTGATTCGCAACGCGCTGCGCCCGGTGCCGCGCAAGGACCGGGCCGCCCTGGCGGCCGAGCTGAGGAAGGTCTACACCGCCGCCGACGCCGAGGCCGCCTTCGACGCCCTGGCCGAGCTCGCGGGCAGCTCGTGGGGCAGGAGATACCCGCAGGCGGTGGCGGTCTGGGAGAACGCCTGGGACCGGGTGATCCCGTTCCTGGCCTTCAGTCCCTGCGTCCGCAAACTGCTCTACACCACCAACACCATCGAGTCGCTGAACTACCAGCTGCGCAAGGTCACCAAGGCCCGCGGGCACTTCCCGACCGACGACGCCGTCGTCAAGCTCCTGTGGCTGGCCATCATCAACATCGAGGACAAGCGAGCCCGGGAACGCGCCGCCAACAACGCCGGCCAAGGCGCCCGCAGCGGCTACCCCGGCCGGCTTGTCGAAGGCGCCAAAACCTACGGCTGGGCCGAGGCCCTCAACGAGCTGGCCGAGGTATACCCAGGCCGCATCAGGTAAAGCAGTCAAGACCAGCTTTACACGCAACGGGTTACAAGCTCCGTCCTCCACGAGTACTCACAAGCCGCTTGAACTGCATGGATGGAATTGTCGGCAGGCGCAATGTTGATCCTGGAGCTCGTGGCGGACTTTGGTGAAGCGGAGAGACGAGCAGAAACCCGACCGGTGTACCTGACGCCGGAGGAGTTCCGCGTGCTGCATGAGCAGCAGGCCGATTTCACGGCAGGCCAGGTCCGACTGGACACCACACGGCTATCTATTCAGGATGCCGCTGCCCGGGTGAAGGACATCTGGCTTTCTTCGTGAAAGGGTTTCCGTCCTCGACGGCAGCTGAAGCATCCTTGGCGATAGGTGGCGCCGATGAACGAGACGGGGCTGATTTTGCTGGCGAGTAGCAGCAGCGTTTGCCGGTCAGTTTTGACAGCAGCCGGGGGTTGCTCGGGTCCGCAATGCCGGTGAGAAGTAGTAGCACCCCGAGACTCCGGTACTCGCCCTCCGGCACGGTGCCGCCAGGCAGCAAGGTCAGTAGTGGCTGATTGTTGCGGACTCGCACGACAGCGTGACGGCGCGGCTCAGCCAAGCAGGTGCTTTGCGAGGATCCAGTCCAAGCCGTCCTCGCCGGCGATGTCGAGATGTTCAGCCTGTACCAGGTCAGCGCGCACCCACCACCCGTTGAGAGGCGGTGTTGGCCGGGCGCACTCGGGCGATGACGGGCAGATCGGGTATGCGTTCGTCATCCACTCAACCACCGCGGTCGCGGCCTCGCTGACCAGTTGTTAGGATACGACTGTATCCATTCAGAAGATGAGGTCACCATGCGCATGCCTGACCGGCCGTCCGCCTTCACCAGCGACTCTGCCCGTGACAAGTACTACGCCGTCTATGACCGGTTGCTCGGCGAGCTGTGGCCGGTGCCGGTGGACGCCATCGACGTGGAGACCCGCGCCGGCATTGTGCGGATCCACCGGGCCGGGCCCGCTGAGGGGGATCCCGTGGTGCTCCTGGCCGGTGCCGGCGCGAACGCGTTGGCCTGGTACCGCTACATCGAGCCGCTGGCGCGCACGCGCCCGGTCCTTGCCGTCGACCCTCTCGGCGAGCCAGGCCGCTCGGTTCAGAGGCGGCCGCTCGCGACCGGTGCCGACGTCGGTGGCTGGGTCACCGACGTACTGGCCGCAGTCGGAGCCGAGCGCGCACACGTGGCGGGCTTCTCTGCCGGCGGCTGGGCCGCAGTGGAACAGCAACTCGGCGGGGGCGGCCGGGTCGCGGCGCTGACGCTGGTGGACCCGGGCGGCTTCGCGCCGTTGCCCAGGCGGTTCATCCGGTGGGCCCTTGCCGGGGCCCTTGCCTCCATGCTTCCTCGTACGCTGCGACACCGCATGGCCCGCGTAGTGGACAACGGGGTGCTGCGCGAGGATGGGCTGGTGGAGCTGATGCGGGCCGGCTGGTCCTTCCGCCGGCGTGTGCCCATCCCGCCCGCCTACACCGACGAGCAGATACGCGAGGTGTCTGTGCCCGTGCAGGTGCTGCTGGGCGCCCGCAGCGCGCTGCTCGACGCGCAGGCGCTGGCCGCGCGGCTGGCCGACATCGCGCCGTCCTGGCGCGTGGAGATCGTGCCCGGCACCGGACATTCGCTGCCCGTCGAAGCTCCGGACCTGGTCGCCGAGCGGATCCTCAACTTTCCCGGCCCGGCGCGGCCCGGGGCCCCAACGCCGAAGCACAGCACGAACAACAGGTAGGAAACGGGTATGCCCCGACAGGTGGATCATGATGAGCGGCGGCGCCAGTTGACCGAGGCGCTGCTGCGCATCGCCAGCACCCGCGGCCTACAGGCAGTATCGATGCGTGAGATCGCCGCCGAGGCCGGGGTCTCGCTGCGCGTCGTCCAGTACTACTTCACCAACAAGCAGGCCCTGCTCGAGTCCGGCCTCACCGAGCTGGGCGCCCGCATGGACCGCCGGGTCAAGCAGCGGGCCGCCGCTACCGCGGGCGAGCTGACACCGCGAGGCGTTTTCGCCGCCGTCCTCGGCGTGATCCTTCCCTCCGACGAGCAGAGCCGCCTGGACTCTATGGCCTGGACCGCCTACTACACCACCGCCCTCACTGACCCGGCGCTCGCCGCAGTCGGGCTCACCCTACCCAACGCACTGGAAAACTTCCTCACCGCAAGATTGACCGCCGCGCAGCAGGCCGGGGACATCGCCCCCGATCGTGACCCGCGTACCGAAGTCGCCAGCCTTCTGGCCCTCGCCAACGGCCTGACCTCCAGTGTCCTCAGCCGACAGCGCAGCCACGAGGCTGCCACCAAGATCATCGACTACCACCTGGACCGCCTGTTCGGGCCGGCAGCGGCTTGACCTTGGACTTGGGCTGCACCAGCGCCACCTCATCCCGCAGAGGACATAAATGCTCTCACCGCAAGCCCCTGAGCGCTGTACTTCTCAGCGACATCGTCTTCCAGCGGAAACGAGCGCTGCCGCAGGAGACCGGCAAACGCTGTCATTTGTCACCGCCAGAACCACGGGGCAATGACCCTAGTGCCCGCCATGTCTCAGGTGGTGGGCGGGTGGAACGGGACGACGTTGTCAGAGGGCGGCGGGGTGGGCTTTGTTGCCGGTCCCTGCTCTAGGGTGAGAATGGCGCTGGCGAGGGTGAGGTGTGTGACCAGCTGGCGGAGTTCTTCGATCTGCGCCGGCCACGCGGATCGGATGGTCGCAGGAGACCGCGAACACCTGGTTCAAGCCCCGGCCACGGCACCGCGCGCGCAGGACGGCGTTGTCGCCGTAGGCCTCATCACCGGTGACCCAGCCGAAACTGAGCAGCACATCGTCAGCGGCCCGCTCGATCATCTTCCAGGCCAACTCGGGTTTGGTCGCGAAGACCGATCCCTGCGGCACGCCGGCCTCGGCCAACCGCGCAGGCTGTGCGGTGCCAAAACTTATCCATTGCATCTGGCCTGGCCTTCTATCCTCGGCGCTCGTGTTTCTACGCCTGCTGTATCTGCTGATGGTCCGGTTGTTCGGCTGGTTGACACTTCTCACACGGGACGACACCTCCAAGGACGTAGAGATCTTGGTGCTACGTCATGAGGTCACCGTCCTGCGTCGTCAGGTCTCCCGCCCACGACCAGACTGGGCCGACCGAGCGCTGGTGGCCGCACTGGCGCGACTGCTGCCCACGCGGCTTCGCCTCCATCGGATCGTGACGCCGGGCACCTTGTTGGCCTGGCACCGCCAGCTGGTCAGTCAACGCTGGACCTACCCGAACGCGACGGGGCGTCCGCCGATCCCGGATGAACTGCGTAAGCTGGTCATCCGGCTGGCCAGAGAGAACCCACGATGGGGGCACCGGCGGATCCAGGGCGAACTGCTCGGCCTCGGCCATCAGATCGGGGAAGGCACCATCCGCCGCATCCTCACCACGGCCGGCCTCGGCCCAGCGCCACGCCAGACCTCACCGACCTGGCGACAGTTCCTCACCTCCCAAGCCTCCGGCATCCTGGCCTGCGACTTCCTGCACGTCGACACTGTCTTCCTCAAACGCCTGTACGTCCTGTGCGTCATGGAGATCGAGACACGCCGCATCCATCTGCTGGGCGTCACCTCCAACCCCACGGGCGCATGGACCACCCAGCAAGCCCGGAACCTGCTGATGGACCTGGGTGAACGCGCCAGCGCCTTCAGGTCTTTCATCCGGGACCGTGACAGCAAGTTCTCCCGCTCGTTCGACGAGGTGTTCACCGCCGCCGGCGTGCGAGTCATCAAGACACCCGTCCGGTCACCACGAGCAAACGCGTACGCCGAACGATTCGTGGGCACGCTACGTCGCGAGTGCCTCGATCACCTGCTCATCCATGGTGAGCGGCACCTGCGCAACGTCCTGACCGAGTACGAACACCATTTCAACCATCATCGCCCGCATCAAGGCCGCTCCCTTCGCCCGCCCTTGCACGACCCCGGCCAGGTGATCGACATGACCTCCCAGATCCAGCGTCGAAGAACCGTCACAGGACTGATCAACGAGTACCACAGAGCAGCCTGATCACCCGACAAACGCCCAGCTCAGCAGCAGTGTCAGCGTTTTGGCACCGCACAGGCCTCGGCGAAATACCGGCAAGACATCGCCCGCGCCCTCACCGCAGCAACCCCCGCCATGCTCGCGAGCAGCAAGGGCAAGCCTGCCGATCTCGACCTGCGTACGGCCATGCGTCGGTGGGGATTCAACACCAAGCAGCGCGCCGAGGCGTCCGAGGAAACAGCCGAGGTACTGGCGTGGCTTTCCAAGAACACTCGTCCCGTTTCCGCACTCGCCGAGGCCGCCGCCGTGCGTGCGTTGCTCAACGCGGCTACCTCGCGTCTGAACGGCAAGCAGGCCGCCACGAGCACGATCCGCCGCCACAAGACCATCCTTCAAAACGCCCTCGACTACGCCGTTGAGCTGAAACTTCTGGAGGCCAACCCGATCAAAGCCCTCAAGTGGAAGCCGCCAAGGGTCACCTACGAGGTGGACAAGCGCAGCGTCGTCAACCACGTCCAAGCTCGTCGTCTTCTTGCCGAGGTGGAAGCGCAGAAACCCAGCGGAAAGCGTCTGGTCGCGTTCTTCGCCATCATCTACTACGCCGGCCTACGCCCTGAGGAAGTGGTCAAGCTCGCAGAAGACAACGTCACCCTTCCCGACCTGGTGAGAAATCCGGAAACGGGAAAGCTGGAGGAACCCGCCGACGATTGGGGAGAGCTTCACTTCGCAGGGGCAGCGCCCTTCGCCGGCCGCGAGTGGACCGACGACGGCAGCCTGCGCGAGGAACGCGCCCTCAAGCACCGTGCCGAGGGTGAGACGCGAACCGTGCCCTGCCCGCCCGCACTCACCCGGATACTCCGCGCCCACCTTGCGGAGTTCGGCATCAAACCCGGAGAACGGCTGTTCACCGGCGTTCACGGGGGCGAGCTGCCCGGCATCACGTGCCGCCGCGTGTGGGCCAAGGCCAGAGAGAAGGCCCTGACCAGGCAGGAAGCACAGTCGCCGCTAGCCAAGAGGATCTACGACTTGCGTCACGCCTGCGTCTCGACCTGGCTCAATGCAGGTGTACCGGCCACACAGGTAGCCGAATGGGCAGGTCACAGCGTGGAAGTCCTCCTCAGGATCTACGCCAAGTGCGTCGTCGGGCAGGACACGGTCGCGAGACAGCGCATCGACCAGGCGCTGAGCGACGACCAGCACGACCCGTGATCGTGGGGAGGCATTGGGGAGACCCACCCGCAAACGCTCGGTATCAGCCGTAGATAGCCGGACACGAGATGCCCTCGCCTTGCCGCATCAGCGCAGGTCAGGCGAGGGTTTCCCCTGGTCGTGATCTGCGCGCCCTGCAGGATTCGAACCTGCGACCGTCGGATTAGAAGCAAGATCCTTTAGTGTCGCGCAGTGTCATTTGACGGTAGTCCGTACCGCCTTCGCACATATTGCGTGTCAAACAGTGCCTGGTCCTGACGACGCGTGACGGGGCGTACGAGCACGCACCGAGCACGGCGGACACCCTATTGATCATTGAATCGCGGCTATGCAGAATGATTCCGCGCTCCAGACCACAGGTGGAGATGGCGCCGCTGTGCTCGGCGCGTGCTCGCACGCCCGAACGGCCCCTCCGACGCCCCATGGACAGGCCGCTGTCCGACCTGCCTTGAGAAGCGTCGCACTCTCCGTTCAAAGCTGGCACGAGCAATGCGCGCCTTTTCCGACCGCGGATGCCCCATTCCGCATTTGCGCGACCACGAGCCAGGACGGCAAAGCGGACGATTGAGCGGGCGAGCCGTTCGACATCGCGTAAAGCCATCCTCCCTCGACCACAACACGGCAGGTGCTGCACTGGGCGCTGGTGCCAATGTTCGCCCTGGCCGCCTTGCCCCTGCCAGCTCCTATCAGGTCGGCCCTCGTACGCCGTCCTGCTGAGTAACGCTCGATCAGGCCACCCCTCATCGTCGGCGTGCTCCCGCGCCGCTTCTTGCCGGATGACGGCGTCGGGCCAGCACCTTGCCGTGATGAGATGTAGATCATCTTCTGCGATGATCGGCGCATGAAGCGCATGAGCGTCGCGCTGGTCGTGGCCGGCCTGCTGAGCGTGACGATTCCCGGCGGCGCCGTGCACGCGGCTCCCGCATCGGAGTCTCTCGACTCCGTCGTCGCAGCGGTCAAGAAGCAGTTCGCGAAGAAGAGCAGCGTGCGCTTCTCCGTCAGGCGACGCGGCGGCCCTCCGCCCTCGGAGGATCTCAAGATCTCCGGCGCGTACCGCTTCAACGCTTCAGGCATGTACGCCGCCGACCTCGCGGAGATCTCCTACGAGAAGGCGGCGACGGGCCGATCCCGAGAGATCACCATAGGCCGAGAGTTCTACTCACAGAGCTACGTGCGTTCCGACGAAGGCAAGTACACCTGGAAGTCGCCACCGACGCTGGGAGAATGGACCTACGGGCGGAACTTCGCCGGGGTCGTCTGGGGCAAGGACCTGGTCAACGCGATCAACCCGGGCTTTCTCGAACTGATCGCCTCTTACGGTGCCACCAGCGCCGACGGTGGAACCTTCGAGGGAGTGAAGACGACCCTCCACAGCGGCACGGTGACGGTTCTCGACCTGGGTGAAAGACAGGCCGGGATCTCCTTCGGGACCGAGGCCGGCGGCCCTGGGTCCTTCGGCGGATAGATCACCTGGAAACTCTGGGCAGGCCCGGACAACCTGCCGAGACGCTTCCACGCCATCATGAAGTTCACCCGGCCGGAAGGCGGCGAGGCCGAGACCATGACGATGAACATCATCTATCGAGGATGGGGAACCCCCGTCAAGATCACGGCCCCGCCCAAGCACCTCATCGCCGACGGTTGGTGATGGACCATCTGCAGAACAACGCGCTACTTCGGAGATCTCACAGCAGGCGATCGGATCGGCCTGGCGACTGGGCCAGAGTTCATCACTCAGGTGGGATCGCACTGTCCAAAAGTTCAGTTAGCTCAATCACATCAGCCAGAGCTCGACGCAATCGTGGGTCTGAGCGCAGATGCATTGCCAGCGCGGTTTGCTCGGCACCGGACAGGTCTCCGGATCGGAAAACCCACATGAGGTCTTCGATGCCGAGCCATTCGATGGCAGCCGAGGAGTCAGTAAGGAGGCGCCCAAAGATCGGAGACCATACCCCTCGTAGCTGGTGCCTCCGGCTGAGGATGACAAGAGCGGCTATCCCCGGGGGATCGAGATCCTCAAGCGACTCACTCATCGGCAGGCGTGCGAGCAGTCTGCGGGCAAGCGCGGCATAGCCTCGTTTGTCCAACTCTGAGATGAGCCTGAGCAGCGGCAGCGCCTTGAACGCGAGCTCGGACCGCATGGCCACATGCTCGGCCACACCAGTCAGAATGTCGTCTTCCCATACTCCCGGGCCGGTCACGATGAGATCGAGCAGGTCGTTGTCCCCGGGATCTCCCTTTTCCAAGACCTCGAGCGCTCGGCCGAGACCTCCTCGCCAAGTATGCGGGTTGACTCGGAAGAACGCTTGGGCAACCAGCCACTCGCTTCCAGCGTCGAGCGACTCGTTGCCCAGCTGGCTCCACAGCAGACCCCATACTGCGGCAGCCCCCTGAAGATGGAGGTCCCCTACAAGGCGACCCTCCTCGATCATGAGTGCTAGATGAGGCATCGTGACATAGCTGCCAAGATCTGTTTCTCTGATCCGATGGATTCTGTGACTCAAGGTGGGGACACTCGAGCCGGAACCTCCCAGCACGAAAGAGTTGAGAACACGGCTCCAGTCGTCATCAGCCAGATGCGACTTCCATAGCGCAGTCAGGCGCTGCCAATCCTGGACGTCCGTACAGAAAGCAGTCAGAGGAAGCTCTGCCTCGGCCACGTGGAGAGCCATCACAGCCAAGTTGACGGACAGGGTAGCCAGGCGTTCCAGATGGCTTCGTTCGGCCAGGTCGAAGCCGTCGGCAGCGACCATTCCGGCCTTCATGAGTGCCCGGACGTGAGAGGCGATCGCCAGGGCAGCGGCCTCACGATCGTCGACCAGTTCGCCCACTATGTCCTCCAGGAAGAGCAGTACCTGCTCCTCGCTGATAAGGGCTCGCGGGCAGAGATAGGGAATGAGCAGGGACCTCGCATGCCGAAGCGACTCGACCTCTTCCCAAGCCGGGGCGAGCCGCATGATCTCGGCTGCGCGGACAAGCTGGCGCGCGATAATACGGGCCGAGAGGAATTCGCCGAAAGTCGAATGGATAAACTCGTATCCCTCATAGAGAGTGGACTCGTGGTGCCGAGCCTGAGCCCGATAGAGGAAGAAGAACTGGCCGACCGCGTCGTCCGCACGTGTCATCACGCTTGATGCCGGATTCCGCCGGACACCGATGGTCTCGAAGTCGCGGTCCACCTCCTGCCGCGTGATGAACCGTCGCCCACGGTTGAGCATTCCAGTGGCGATCGTGGAGAGTTCCCGGAAGCGCTGCTCGACTAACTGGTCGCGTTCGGCAGGACGGGCGGGGAGGTCGTGCTTCTCCAGTTCTCGTTCGAGGTATCGGCGGAAGACACGTTCGTAGAGTTCGGGCTGACTCATGTCACCTGCGTTGCGGAGGCCATTCTCCTCGGCGTCGTAGAGGGCGAGGAGGGCCAAGAGCAACGGTTGGCGGGCTAATTCGGCGTACTCCTCCATGGTCTGCGGGTCCAACGGCTCCAGATGGCGTTCTGCAAAATGGTCAACGTTTTCGGCGTTCCATGCCTCGATCCAAGAACTGATCTGGTCCTCGTCAAAACCGACCATTTTAACGACCGTTGTGTGCGCGGGTATGTAGACACGGTCCATCACAATCGTGCGCGCCGTGGCAATCGCGATGACGGGACGGCCCAGTTCGGCCTCGATCTCTTGAAACTCGGCCAGCCGTTCGAGATAACGCCCTAGCCCTTCGTGAGAGGACAGTTGCAGCAGTTCGTCCAGACCGTCCGTGATCACCACACGGGTAATGCGACCATGCGGATCAGTCAGATCCTCGAGTTTGTAACGATTATTGGTCTGCCGCTGCAGTTCGAGGTCGATTTGATCGCTGACCTCATGTGAAGAATGCACGTGACGCAGTTCCACCCGAGCAACTGCGAACTCGTCTGGCGGCAACTGCGCGGCAAGAATTTTGCTGAGCAGGGACTTACCACTACCCGGATCTCCCAGCACTAGAAGCGGCACCTGAGTCGCCTGCTCAGTCCTCAGGAAAGCGGCCAGGAAGCCACCCAGTCCGCTCTGAACGGGTTGGTTCTCCCACCACTCCTCCTGGGCGAGAGTCCTTCCTTCGTCGCTCCGCCGGGTCACGGCAACCTTGTAGTTGGGGTTGATGTAGCCGCGCTCATTGGTTGGGAATCGGACCGATTCCAGGTCGCGCGGTGCGAGCAGCGGTTTCTGAAGAACCCGTCGATGGACTCTATGACATTCGGCGACGCGCTCCCGCAGTTCCTCAGCACCTTCACCGCGCCGCTCGGCCATCTCTGCGAGCAGCGCGGGAAGATCCCCAAGGGCGGCGAGATCGGAATCGATCTTCGCCTCGATTCGGCTTAGCGAAGCCTGGAACTCAGCACGAAGCTCCGATTGCTCAGCGGTGAGACCGAGGACGAGCCTGCGCATTGTCCATCGGGTGGCGGAGTGCTCGTTCAACAAGGTCCAGGCAAGAAATTCTGGCACCTGTGCCGCGAGCCGAACGTAATGCTCCAAATAGCGATCAAACGCCGACCTCGTAAGATTGGAGCTCAGTTCCCATCGAATCTCGCTGCGCATGGTTTCACTCAACTTGTCCCAGCGGGCGAGCCCGCTGAGGTAGCGTCGTGCTTGATTGCCGAGTCTATTGTAAACCGCCGTGATCTCGTCGATGACCACGTCGAATGGCCTGGTCGGACCCGGCGGCATAATTACGGACTGGCTCGCCCACTCCACCAGTCGGTCGCGCCGATCCGGGAAGTCCTGTTCGCCAAGCTGAGGCTGCCACTGGCGCAGCTCTCGCGACCATTGCCCATCTGAATCCAGAGCCCGCAGGCGCTCCGATAGCTCCTCGGTAAAAGCAGTTATTACGATGACTGTATGGGCTGCTGTGAGTAGCTTTTCGTACTCGATGCGGCTGGACTTCTGGATGCGGTCCTTCACCTCGCGCGTCAGCTGGTGAAGTTTTGCGATGAGTTCATTCTTTGCGTCGAAGTACGGCAACGCACTGTTCGGGTTGAAGCCTGTGATCACCAGCAAGCCGAGGCCTAGCGCACGGTCCAGCGCGTTGACAAGTGCCGAATCCTCACGCCCCAAGAGGCGAACGGCCTCGTCGTACGTCATAGACACCCGCCGCGCCATCCGCTCCCCCTCCAACTAACTGGAACTCTCAAGAGAGATGTAGCACACGTCCCAGTTCCCGATGTGCAATCCAGATCACGAGAGATATACAGAAACGATCACCCAGGGTGATTAGTCCAAGATTGCAATGACTTGTCCGATTCATTCCTCGATATAACTGACGCGGTGAACCCTTTCATCCTGGGTAGCGGCCCTCTTCGACAAGCTGCCGATACCTCCGTGTTCAGCCACAGGAACGCGGCCGCATGTCGCGGTTCCTGTGGCCCACGCGCCATCCGAAAGGGCCAGAACGAACGATGGTATCGAGGAAGACCCGCGAGCCGCTGCCGGAGCGCGAAGGTCAGGTCTCGGCGAGGCGTTTGCGCTCAGCGGCCACAACTTCCCGGACGAGTTCAGCCTCGGTCAGGTCCACCGCTTCGGGAGTGGAATCAGCCATGTCGCTGACCCGGGCGAAGTCGTTGAACAGCCGCTTCTTTCCGGCCAGCAGCTCGACGATCCGTTGATCGACACTGTCCTCTGACAGCAATCGGTGGACCTGCACCGAGTGCACCTGTCCCATCCGGTGCGCGCGGGCTATGGCTTGGGCCTCGGTCGTAGGCTTGAGCTGAGGCTCACAGAGGACGACAACGGATGCGGACTGGATGTTGAGCCCAACGCCGCCGGCCACGATCTGGGCAACCAGAACGGCGCCGTGCTTGGCCGACGAAAACCTGTCGACCATCTGCTGACGTTGGCTCGCTGGCACCGACCCTGTCAGTGGCCCGAACACTGGCCCCGGCAGCGACCGGGCAACCAGGTCGAGTACTTCCCTGAAGTGCGAGAACACGATGACCCGCCGCTCGTTCTCCTCCGCCTCGCGGACGATCTCGATCAGCCGTTGCACCTTCTGGGACTGGGGTCCTCGGAGCATGGCCGCCTGACGCATCTCCATGAAGTTCCCACTGAGGGGCCACGGAGATTCCGGACAGCCGTCTTATGGGCGTAGCCTATGCGGCTGTTTGGGTTGAAAGGGACTCGTTGAGCACTTCGAAGGGTG